>NZ_JBWKNZ010000008.1:0-325034 GCF_059415825.1 Acidovorax sp. GW821-FHT10A04 | reverse complement strand
GCAGTCAGCTCTTGTCAGCGCAGCCCTAGATTGTATACCGAGAAATCAGCGACTTTTCTAAAACTACCGAAGTTTTTGCAAACTTCCTTCTCCATCTACCCAGAACCTCCAAAGAAGGACCTCCGTGCAGCGAAGCCCTCGACTATAGCACGAGTTTGGGGCCCGACGAAAGAGCAGGCGCACTTTCTCGATGCTCCCGCCCTGGCAAGCAGCCGCCCGCCCGCAAGTCCTGCTGCCGAACCAGGCCATGGACCCACCCCCTCTATATTGAGGCGGATCTTGGAGGGCACACCACCACCCCAGATCGGCGTGCTGGCGACCCGCCCGCTGGCCCTGTCCTGGTGCCGCAAAACGCCCCGTCAGCCCTTCGACACATGCAAAGTGCGCGCGCCCTCGATAATCCTCCCCCTATGGCACTTATCACTCTACTGGACGCCCAACTCGCATTTGGGCACGTTGCACTGCTGGACCACGCCGGCTTCTCCCTGGAGGCAAACGAGCGCGTGGGACTGATCGGGCGCAACGGCGCCGGCAAATCGTCCATGCTCAAGATCCTGGGCGGCATGGCCAAGCCCGATGATGGATCGCTGCAGGTGCAGCAAGGCACCCGCATCGCCTTCGTGGCGCAGGAGCCTTCGCTGGACCCTGAAGCCAGCATCTTCAAGGCGGCGTCCGAAGGCCTGCAGGCCGTGATCGCCGTGCGCGACCAGTACCTCTCGGGTGCGGAAGGGCTGGACCTGGACGCACTGCAATCGCAGATCGAGGCCTATGACGCCTGGAACTGGGAGCAGCGCGTGGAAGAAACCCTGCAGCGCCTGCACCTGGACCCGGAAGCCATCGTCGGCACCCTGTCGGGCGGCACCAAGAAGCGCGTGGCCCTGGCCCAGGCGCTGGTGGCGCGCCCCGACGTGCTGCTGCTCGACGAACCCACCAACCACCTGGACCTCGATTCCATCGAATGGCTGGAGGACCTGCTGCTCGACTTCCCGGGCAGCGTGGTCACCATCACCCACGACCGGGCCTTCCTGGACCGGGTCGCCACGCGCATCGTGGAACTGGACCGTGGCCAGCTGCGCTCCTACCCCGGCAACTTTGCCCAGTACCAGATCCAGAAGGAAGACCAACTCGCGCAGGAGGCCGTGATCTCGGCCAAGGCCGACAAGCTGCTGGCGCAGGAAGAGGTTTGGATTCGCCGCGGCGTGGAAGCGCGGCGCACCCGCAGCCAGAGCCGCATCACGCGCCTGCAGGATTTGCGTGCACGCCGCGAGGCGCGCCGTGACGTGGTGGGCAGCGTGCGCATGGACGTGGCCACGGGCAGCGGCAATGGCTACCAGGGCAAGATCGTGGCCGAGCTCACCAACGTGAGCAAGTCGTTTGGCGACCGGACCATCGTCAGCAACTTCACCGGCACCATCCTGCGCGGTGACAAGGTGGGCCTGATCGGCCCCAATGGCGCGGGCAAGACCACGCTGCTGAAGATGATCCTGGGCGAGCTGGCGCCGGACACGGGCGAGATCCGCCAGGGCGCCAACCTGCAGGTGGCCTACTTCGACCAGATGCGCCATGCGGTGAACCTGGATGCGACGCTGGAGGACTTCATCAGCCCCGGCAGCGAGTGGATCGAGATCGGCAACCAGCGCAAGCACGTCAAGAGCTACCTGAGCGACTTTTTGTTCTCGCCGGCGCGCGCGCATTCCCCTGTGCGCTCGCTCTCGGGCGGTGAACGCAACCGCCTGCTGCTGGCGCGCCTGTTCGCGCGACCGGCCAATGTGCTGGTGCTCGACGAACCGACCAACGACCTGGACATCGACACGCTGGACCTGCTCGAAGAACTGCTCGAGAACTACGACGGCACGGTGTTCCTCGTGAGCCATGACCGCACCTTCCTGGACAACGTGGTGACCAGCACCATCGCCTCCGAAGGCAATGGCCTGTGGCGCGAGTACGAAGGCGGCGTGCAGGACTGGCTGCTGCAATCGCGCCGCAGCCGTGCTGCCGCCGCGGCCGCCGCACCCGCGGCGGGCACCAAGGCCATGGCCGCCAAGGAAGCCGCCCCCACCGCAGCCCCGTCCAAGACCGAGCAGACCTCGCGCAAGAAGCTGTCGTACAAGGAGCAGCGCGAACTCGACACGCTGCCCGAGCGCATCGAGGCGCTGGAGAAGGAGCAGGCCGAGGTCCAGGCCGTGTTGGCCGATGGCAGCGTCTACGCCACCGATGGCGCACGCGCCGCCAAGCTCACGGCACGCGCCAGCGAGATCGATGAGGAATTGATGGCGGCGCTGGAACGCTGGACGGCGCTGTCGGCCTGACCGATCGGAACGCATCGGTGGGGCGGGGCCCCATCGATCGGCGCCAAGGCCGCGCCCAGGTCAGATCCGGTGGTGGAGCCGGTCGGTCGCACCACGCAGGCGCGCCACCAGCGCGGGCGCAATCTGGCCCAGCGGCAGCACTTCGTCGGCCGCGCCATGGGCGATGGCCTCGCGCGGCATGCCGAAGACGATGCAGGTGGCCTCGTCCTGCACGTAGTTGTAGCTGCCGGCATCCTTCATTTCGCGCATGGCGGCAGCACCATCGTTGCCCATGCCGGTGAGCATGATGCCGAACGCGTTGCGCCCCACAACGGCGGCTGCCGACTTGAACAGCACCTCCACCGAGGGCTTGTGGCGATTGACCGGCGGGCCATCGTCGACCACGGCCACGTAGTTGGCGCCACTGCGCGCCACATGGAACTGCGTCCCACCCGGTGCGATATAGGCATGGCCGGGCAGGATGCGCTCGCCGTTCACGGCTTCCTTGACCGTGATCTGGCACAGGCCGTTGAGCCGCGCTGCGAAGCTGGTGGTGAAGCCCGGGGGCATGTGCTGCGTGATCACGATGCCCGGCGAATCGGCGGGCATGTGCACCAGCACCTCCTTGATGGCTTCCGTGCCCCCGGTGGAGGCACCGATGCAGATCAGCTTTTCGGTGGACAGACGGCCCAGCAAGGTGGTCGGTGCCGCCGGGGCCGCCGTGCCGGTACCGGACGCATGGGGCGCTGACGAAGCCTCGCGCGGTGCAACGCGGCGCACCTGGGCCACCGCGGCCACGCGGATCTTGTCCACGATCTGGCTGGCCAGGTCGTTGAGCCCGCTGGCCAGGCCCACCCGGGGCTTGGCCACGAAATCGATGGCCCCCAGCTCGAGGGCCTTCATGGTCACTTCGGCACCGCGCTCGGTCAGCGTGGAGATCATCACCACCGGCATGGGCCGCAGGCGCATCAGCCGGCCCAGAAAGTCGATGCCATCCATGCGGGGCATTTCCACGTCCAGGGTGATCACGTCCGGGTTCATCTCCCGGATCATCTCGCGCGCCACCAAGGGGTCGTTGGCCGTGCCGATGCACTCCATGTCCCGCTGCCGGTTGATGATCTCCGACAGCAGACTGCGGACCAGTGCCGAATCGTCCACCACGATCACCCGGATTTTCCTGCTCATTGTTCGCTCAGGCTTTCTTCGTCATCTTCAATCAAAACAGATCCACAGAACCACCCGAGGTGCTCTTGGCCACGGTCGCGGCATTTCCACGCACTTCCTGTTCCACCAGGGTCTCGGGGTGGGCATGGGCCAGGCGCTTGACCATGGCCTTGCCCGTCACCGGGAAGAACACCACCTTGCGGGGATAGATGTCCAGGACGTCCTCGGACACGATGGGAATGCGCTCCGTGTGCAGGTAGTTGAGCACGAAAGTGGTGTTGCGTTCACCCACGTTCATGGTGGTGAAATTGTGCATCACCTGCGCCCCGCCAAAAATCTTGGCCTGCATGGTTTCACGCCGGGCCCCGAGCTTGAGCATCTCGTTGATGAGCAACTCCATCGCGTACGAACCGTAGCGGCCCGAGGCATCCGCCAAGTCACCGTCGGGCAGCATGAAGTGGTTCATGCCGCCGATGTGGGCCCGGCTGTCCCACAGGCAGGCCGCAATGCACGAGCCCAGCACCGTCATGATGACCATGCTTTCGTCGGCCACGAAATACTCGCCGGGCAGCACCTTCACGGCATTGTGCTGGAAGTGGTGGTCCAGGTAGAAGAAGGAGGCCTCACCGGGCTTCCTGGAGCGGGCCTTGAGCTCGTTGAGCGACGATTCGCGGGGCGCCGTGCTGGTCGAATAGATGTCCGCGCTCAACGGCGCGATGCGCGGCGCCCGCCGGCGCTCCGGCGCAGCAGCAGCGGCGGCACCAGGCGTGAAGGTGTTTGACGTGAGGCCGGATTGGTTATTGGTCATGGGAGCTGCTTGGAACAAGTTCCTATGGGCGAACAAAGGGGCGGATCACCGGCGTTCATAGACCGTCTTGCCACGCAGGGTGAAGAGATCGCGGGACTCGCTGAAATTCTCCGCATGCCCCACAAACAGCATGCCACCGGGTTTGAGCACGCGGTGGATGCGCTCCAGTACCTTGCGCTGCGTGGGCGCATCGAAATAGATCATCACGTTGCGGCAGAACACCACGTCGAAAGGCTCCTTGAACGGCCAGTCGTCGCGGATGAGGTTCACGCTCATGAATTCGATGGCCCGGCGCAGCTCGGGCTTGGCCCGCACCATGCCATCGTTGCCGCCCTTGCCTTTCAGAAAGAACTTCTGCAGCCGCTCCGGACCCAGGCCCTTGAGGTTGTCGAGCCGGTAGACGCCCTGGCCCGCCGTGGCGAGCACCTTCGAGTCGATGTCACTGGCCGTGAGCTTGAAGGAGGCATTGGCCCCCAAGGCCTCGAAGGCCGTCATGACGATGGAATACGGCTCCTCGCCGGTGGAGGCCGCGTTGCACCACACCTTCCAGGGCGTGTTGGCCGGCTTGCTGCGCAGCAGCGTGGCGAAGATCTCGAAGTGGTGCTGCTCGCGGAAGAAGGCCGTGAGGTTGGTCGTCAGGGCGTTGATGAACTCCTGCCACTCGGGGCCGTCGTGCTTCTCCAGCCAGCTCAGGTAGTCATGGAAGCTGTTGTAACCCGTGTCGCGCAGCCGGCGCGAGAGCCGGCTGTAGACCATGGCGTGCTTGCCATCGTGCAGGCTGATGCCGGCACGCTGGTAGATCAGCGACTGCACGCGCGCAAAGTCGGCATTGGTCCATACGAACTCACGCCCCTGCGCCAGCGGGCCCGAGGGTGCAGGCGCGCTGGCAGCAGCTGCGGCGGCTGCAACACGCGCGCCGGCCGAGGAAACACTGGTGGTCTGGGGCATCATTTTGATCATCCGCTCGGAAGTCCATTTCGCTCCAAAAGGCCTGCAGACCCTTGTCTGCAGTTTGGCTTGCGGCCATCCACCTGGCTGAGAACGTGTGGGCGTTCTTACTCCGCTGCCGTCACCAATCCCATGTCCAGGCTGGACATCAGTTTCTCGATGTCCAGCAGGATCAGCATGCGCTCGCCCACCGACCCCAGCCCCAGGATGCAGCTGTTGTCGATGGCGCTTTCGATGTCAGGCGCCGAACGGATGCTCTCGGGCGTGAGCTCCATCACGTCGCTGACCGAGTCCACCACGATGCCCACCACGCGGTTGCGCAGGTTCAGGATGATGACCACCGTGAAGCTGTTGTAGTCCGCCTGCGCGCAGTTGAACTTCAGGCGCATGTCCACGATGGGCACGATGGTGCCGCGCAAGTTGGTCACGCCCTTGATGAACTCGGGCGCATTGGCAATGCGGGTGGGCGGCTCGTAGCCGCGGATTTCCTGAACCTTCAGGATGTCGATGCCGTACTCTTCCTGGTCAAGCCGGAAGGTCAGGTATTCGCGCGCACCGGTTGGCGCGCTGTCGGCCGTCTTACCCATCACACTCATGGTGAGTTCTCCTTGTTAGCAGTGCAGGTGCACTCCATGAACGCATCGCGCCCGAATCAGTGGCGGGCCCGGCGCACCAGGCCGCCCGTGTCCAGAATCAGTGCCACCGTGCCGTCGCCGAGGATGGTGGCGCCCGAGACATTGGGCACCTTGCGGTAATTGGTCTCCAGGTTCTTCACCACCACCTGGTGCTGGCCCAGGAGCTCGTCGACCAGCAATGCCACGCGGCTGCCGTCGGCCTCCACCACCACCATGATGTTGCTCGACTTGTTGAGGTCGAAGCGCGGCACCTGGAAGATCTTCTCCAGCGCGATGACGGGCATGTACTCGTCGCGCACCTTGACCAGCTGCGAGCCCTGGGCCACGGTGCTGACATCGTCGGAGTTGACCTGGAAGGACTCCACCACCGAGGACAGTGGCAGGATGTAGACCTCTTCGCCCACGCCCACCGACATGCCATCCATGATGGCCAGGGTGAGCGGCAGGCGCACCGACACCTTCATGCCGTAGCCTTCGGCGGAGTCCACTTCGACCGAGCCGTTCAGGGCGGCGATGTTGCGCTTGACCACATCCATGCCCACGCCGCGTCCCGACACGTCGGTCACTTCTTCGGCAGTGGAGAAGCCGGGCGCGAAGATCAGCTGCCACACCTCGGCATCGCTCATCTGGTCGGACACATCGAGGCCCCGCTCCTGCGCCTTGCGCAGAATCTTCTCGCGCGACAGGCCACGGCCGTCGTCACGCACCTCGATGACGATGGAGCCGCCCTGGTGCGATGCCGACAGGGTGATGGTGCCCAGCTCGGGCTTGCCCTTGGCCAGCCGCTCGGCGGGCATCTCGATGCCGTGGTCGCAGCTGTTGCGCACCAGGTGGGTCAGCGGGTCGGTGATCTTCTCGACCAGGCCCTTGTCCAGTTCGGTGGCTTCACCCAGCGTGACCAGCTCGACCTTCTTGCCCAGCTTGTTGGCGAGGTCGCGCAGCATGCGCGGGAAGCGGCTGAAGACGATGGACATGGGGATCATGCGGATCGACATCACCGATTCCTGCAGGTCCCGCGTATTGCGGTCCAGGTCGGCCAGGCCGGCCAGCAGCTGCTGGTAGGCGCCGGCATCCAGCCCGCGGCTGTTCTGGGCCAGCATGGCCTGGGTGATCACGAGCTCGCCCACCAGGTTGATGAGCTGGTCGACCTTGTTCACGGCCACGCGGATGGTCGTGGATTCCATCTGGGCCTGGGCCGCAGCCTTGGGCTCGGCAGCCGCCACAGCCTTCGCCGAGGGCTTGGCAGCCGCGTTGGCGGCAGGCACCGCGCTGGGTGCGCCAGGGGCATCCGAGAAGAAGCCGTAGGACACGTCCGCACCGCCCGCAGGAGGCTCGCCCTCGTGGATGGCCTGGTCGGGATCGACCTCGGCCACGGCAGCGGCTTCTTCCTCGCCATCGACGAAGCGCACATGCTCCTTGGAGACATGGAAGGCGAACAGGTCCAGCAGGTCGTCGGTGGACGAGGTGGTTTCCACCGCGAACACCCGCATGCCCGCCTGCACGCTGGGCAGGTCGCTGATGGAGCCCAGGCCGGGGATGTCGCGGAACAGCTCCTTGATGGTGTCGGCCTGCTCGGTCTTGTCCAGCGGGCCGATGTGGATCTGCAGCTTGCGCGGCTGCCCGGGCACGTGGGCCTTGGGAGCCGGTGCGGGCGCGGCGGCCACCGGGGCCGGCGCCGCAGCAGGGGCAGGGGCAGCAGCACCAGCAGGAGCGTCCTCGGGGACGACGCCTGCCGCCAGTTCGCTGATGCGCTTGACCAGGGAGGTGGTGGACACGGCCTCGCCCTGCCCGCCCGCCTGGTGGCGCGCCAGCAGGCTGCGCGAGGCATCGGCCGATTCCAGCAGCACGTCGACCATCTGCGGGATGGGTTGCAGCTCGTGGCGGCGCAGCCGGTCGAGCAGCGACTCCATCTGGTGCGTCAGCTCGGCCACGTCGGAGAAGCCGAACGTGGCGGCCCCGCCCTTGATCGAATGCGCGCAGCGGAAGATGCCATTGAGCTCTTCGTCGTTCGCGGCGCTCAGGTCCAGGTCGAGCAGCATCTGCTCCATCTGGTCCAGGTTTTCGCCAGCTTCTTCAAAAAAGATCTGGTAGAACTGGCTCAGGTCAAAGTCAGCACCGCCGGCCCCTGATCCCTCTTGATAGCTTTCAGCCATAGTCGGCTCCTTTATACGTGGTGGCGCCCGTGCACCCGTTTCAACGGATCACCTTCTGGATGACTTCGATCAAGCGGTTGGGATCGAACGGCTTGACCAGCCAACCGGTGGCACCGGCCGAGCGTCCCGCCTGCTTCATCTGGTCACTCGATTCGGTGGTCAGGATCAGGATGGGGATGGTCTTGAACTTGGGGTGCTCGCGCAGCTTGCGCGTGAGGCCTATGCCATCGAGCCGGGGCATGTTCTGGTCGGCCAGCACCAGGTGGATGTCGTGGCTCTCGGCCTTTTCCAGGGCATCTTGCCCATCCACCGCCTCCACCACGTGGTAACCCGCACCGGTGAGGGTGAAGGACACCATTTTCCGCATGGACGGTGAATCATCTACGGCAAGTATCGATTGCATTTAGGACTCCAACTGACTTGAATATATAGGTGAACCAGCGATGCCAACTTCAAAATAGATCAATGGAACCGGCATCCATCTCGCTTTGCGTGACGGGATTGGGCCGGTCCGGCGCCATTTCGGCAAACGGCGCCGCCTCCTCGCCCTCGTCGTGCCCCATGGCCTCGGAGGCCAGCCGGAACGCACAGCCCTGCAGCACCTTGGTGGTATGCCAGATGAGCTGCGACGCCATGTCCTGGAACTGCAGTTCGGTGACGGCACTGCGCAGGGCATCACGCGCGGCCGCCAGCTCGGGCGAATCCGCCACGAAGGCATCGTTCAGTACCGCATTGGCCTCGCCAAAGCGCTCCAGCAGGTTGTCCGTGGCATGGTTCAACAAGCCTTCCAGGCGGTGCAGATCGTGCATGACGACCAGCAGGGAATCCTGCAGTTCTGCTGCCACCATGACCGGAACCTGAACTGCCGGCCCAGTTGACGTTGATAGCGTAGATTGCATTGTTTCTCCATAGCAACAAGCAGACCAGGGTCAGGGCCCCTGTAACAGGCAACCCGCGCTGGCAGACCCCGCCAACCCTTGCAAAAACCCCGACATTGCGTTCTATTGGACGATAGCCTTCTCACCCACCCTACCGGGACAAACACCCTTGTTTGTTCCAATTTGTATCCTATGATAGCGCTCATATGGTCATGACAGTAGCAGGCCAGCCCTTACGCCTCCTGCACCTGGAGGATTCGCTGGCAGACCATGTTCTGGCCAAGCTCACTTTGCAGCGTGCCAAGCTGCATTGCACGCTCCAGCAGGTCGACACCCTGCAGGATTTCTGCGATCGCACCACCCACGAGTCCTTCGATTTGATCCTTGCGGACTACAGACTGCAAGGATTCACTGCGCTCGATGCGTGGGAGCATGTGGCTAAATTAGCAACACCTGTACCATTTGTGTTGTTATCCGGGGCCATTGGCGAGGCCGCCGCCGTGGATGCCATGCGCCTGGGTTTCTCCGACTACCTGCTCAAGGACGACATTTCCCGCCTGCCGCACGTGGTCACCCGGGCCATCGAGGTGCACCAGGCGCGCCAGGACCGCGAGCGCGCCGTGGCCGAACTGGCAGCCTCCCAGCAGCGCCTGGCGGAACTCACCGAGCACCTGCAGACCTCCATCGAACAGGAGCGCGCTTCCATCGCGCGCGAGATCCACGACGACATCGGCGGCTCGCTGACCGCCGTGCGCGTGGACCTGGCCTGGATCGGCCGGCATGCACAGGACCCGGCGACGCAGGGCCACCTCGCCAGCGCCTCGGACATGTTGCAACACGCCATCGGTGCCAGCCAGCGCATCATGATGAACCTGCGCCCGCCGATCCTGGAGCAGGGGCTGGTGGCGGCCGTGCAGTGGCTGGCCGCGGGTTTCGAGCGCCGGTGCGCGGTGCGCACACAGGTCACGGCCAGCGGCGAGGCGATCGACGTGCCCAGCGACATCCGGCTGGTGGCCTACCGCACCGCACAGGAGGCGCTGACCAACATCGCCAAATACGCCCAGGCCGGCAAGGTGCATATCGACCTGTCCGACCATGAGGGGGTGCTGACCGTGGAGATCGCCGATGATGGCTGTGGCTTCGACGTCGCGCAGTTGGCGGACAAGCCCAAGGCCTTCGGGATCAAGGGCCTGCACGAGCGGGCCCGCACCGTGGGGGGCTGGCTCGATGTCAGCACCCAGCCGGGCAAGGGAACCTGCCTCACACTGTCGATACCGCTGGCCGCCCCATCGGACCAGCCCGCCAACCCAGGAGATGTCTGGTGATCAACGTCGTTTTGTGCGATGACCATGCCGTGCTCAGACGCGGCATCCGCGACACCCTCACCGAGGCCACCGACATCAAGGTGACCGGGGAGGCCGGCGGCTACGCCGAGCTGCGCGAGGTGCTGCGCACGGCCCCCTGCGACGTGCTGCTGCTGGACCTGAACATGCCCGGCCGCGGCGGCCTGGAGGTGCTGGCCACCCTGCGCGAAACGCACTCCACCATCAAGGTGCTGGTGGTATCGATGTACCCCGAAGACCAGTACGCACTGCGCTGCCTGAAGGCCGGTGCCCAGGGCTATGCCAACAAGGCATCCGACCCGGTGGAGCTGATCAACGCGGTGCGCGTGGTGATGCAGGGCCGCAAGTACCTGACGGCCGAGGTGGCGCAGATGCTGGCCGAAAGCCTGGCCCAGCCGGTGCTGGAGAGCCCCCACGCCACGCTGTCCGAGCGCGAATTGCAGACGCTGATCAAGATCGCCTCGGGCCGGCGCCTGGCCGACATCGCCGAGGAGCTGATGCTCAGTCCCAAGACCGTGAGCGTCTACCGCTCGCGCGTGCTCGAAAAGCTCAAGCTCTCCAACAACGCCGAACTCACGGTCTACGCCATCCGCAATGAGTTGGTATGACCCCCTGAAGGGAGACGCCACCCCTGGCCTGACAAAGCCAGTTCCACGGTGGCACTGGCTTGTGGCATGCCTGCGTTACCGGCGGAGCCTCTTGGCAGCAGCGGCCGCTACCGCTGGCTGGAGAACAGGTCGATGGACTGCTGCATCAGCGTGAGGATGGGCTGCTCCAGCATGGGCAGGGTGGCGGCGATGCCCAGCAGGCCCACGGTGAGCGTGACCGGGAAGCCCACCGCATAGATGTTCATCTGCGGCGCCACGCGCGAGATGATGCCCATCGCCAGGTTGACGAACAGCAGCAGCGCGATCATGGGCAGGGCGATCCACAGGGCGCTGGAAAACAGCGAGCTGCCCAGCTCGTACAGGCGCATCTGGCCGATGGCCTGCAGGAAGTTGCCGTTCACGGGAAAGCGGTCGAAGCTCTTGACCACGGCCATGATGACCATCAGGTGGCCATTGATGACAATGAACAACAGCGTGGACATGTGCCCGAAGAAGCGCGCCACGGCACTCACCTGGCCATTGCTGGCGGGGTCGAAGAACGATGCGAAGTTCAGGCCCATCTGCAGGCCGATCATTTCACCCGCCAGCTCCACCGAGGCGAACACCAGGCGCACCGAAAAACCGATGGCCAGGCCCACGGCCACCTGCTGGGCGACGGCACCCAGCGCCTCGCGCCCATTGATGTCGATCACTGGCTGGACGGGCAGCACGGCCTGGGCAGACACGGCCACGAAGAAGGCCAGCCCGATCTTCACGCGCATGGGAATCGCGCGCATGGAAAACACCGGCGCCACGGAGAACATTGCCAGCACCCGGATGAATGGCCACAGGATGGGTGATATCCAGGCCACCAGCTGGGCCTCGGTGAAGGTGATCACGCCAGCACCGGGGGCTAACCCACGACGGAGGGAATCGACTCGATGGTGCGGCGGATGTAGTCCACCAGGGTGCTGATCATCCAGGGCCCGGCGATCGCGAACACCACCATCGCGGCGATCAGCTTGGGCACGAAGGCCAGCGTCGCCTCATGGATCTGCGTCACGGCCTGGAAGATGCTGACCACCAGGCCCACGGCCATCACCACCCCGAGCACGGGCATGGCGATCATCAACAGCAGCGTCAGGGCGTCGCGCCCCATGGTGAGGACCATCTGCGAAGTCATGGCATTTCTCCTGGGTCTAGGTGGCAAAACTGGCGGCCAGCGAGCCAATCAGCAGGTTCCAGCCATCGGCCAGCACGAACAGCATGAGCTTGAACGGCAGCGCCACGAGCACCGGTGAGAGCATCATCATGCCCAGCGACATGAGGATGCTGGAGACCACCATGTCGATCACCAGGAAGGGGATGAAGATCATGAACCCGATCTGGAATGCGGACTTGAGCTCGCTGGTCACGAAGGCCGGCACCAGCACGCGAAACGGCGCGGTCTCGGCCGTCACCTCGGGGGCCAGCCGCGCCAGGCGTGCGAACAGCGCAAAGTCCGACTGCCGGGTCTGCTTGAGCATGAACTCGCGCATGGGCACCTCGGCCCGCTCCACCGCCTGCTCGAACGTGATGGCATTGGTGGTGTAGGGCACGTAGGCTTCCTGGTGCACGCGGTCGAACGTCGGCCCCATGACGAAGAAGGTCAGGAACAGCGACAGGCCGATGATCACCTGGTTGGGCGGCGCCGATTGCGTGCCCAGCGCCTGGCGCAGCAGCGACAGCACGATGACGATGCGCGTGAAACCCGTCATCAACAGCAGGATGGCCGGCAGGAAGGACAGTGCCGTGAAGAACAGCAGCGTCTGGATCGGCACGGAGTAGCTCGATCCACCGCTGCCGGAGCCGATCAGCACGGGCAGCGAACCTGGAGCCGGGGGCGTGGCGCCGGCCGTCTGCGCCAGTGCCGGCACCTGCCAGGCCAGGAGGGCGAGGGCCGCCAGCGCGGTCATCCACGCCGTGCCACGTGGCGGCGATGCGGGGCGCGCAGGCTCAGACATGCGGTTCCTTGCGCGCCTCGGCGGCCGCCATTTCGCGCGCGAAGGCGGACGCATCGGGCACCACCGCAGGCAAAGCGGCCGACGCAGCGGCGGCGGTGGCGGGCGCCGCCAGCACATGCAGGCAACTGACCTGCTGCGCCGTGACACCGAGCACCAGCCAGGTGCGCGCGCCTTCGGGGCCGACCTCGACAGTGACCACGCGCTGCTGGGGCCCCACGGCCACTGCGGACAGCACGCGCGATGCGGCACCGGCCGGCAGGCCGCCGGCGGCATGGTGCTGCTGCAGGCGCTTGATGAGCCAGGGCAGGCAGGCCATGGCCCCCACGAACAGGACGACGATGACCAGCGTCTGGGTCATCCCCATGGCGTTGCCCCCATCAGCCACGGCTCACGCGCCGCAGTCGCTCCGAGGGCGTCACCACATCGGTCAGGCGGATACCGAACTTGTCGTTCACCACCACCACCTCGCCCTGGGCGATCAGGTAACCGTTGACGAGCACGTCCATGGGTTCGCCGGCCAGCGCATCGAGTTCGACCACCGAGCCCTGCGCCAGTTGCAGGATGTACTTGATCGGCACCTTGGTGCGCCCCAGCTCCACCGACAGCTGGACAGGAATGTCCAGCACCATGTTGATGTCGTTGACGGTGCCATCGCTGTTGCTCGACGAGGACGGGCGCACCGCCTCGCCGGACAGGGGGCCACCCTGCTCCGCATCGCCGGGCTTGTCGTCCGCGCTCTTTTGCTCCTCGAGCGCCTCGGCCCAGCCTGCAAACGGGTCCTCGGCCGCGCCGTCCTTGTTGTCTTCTTCAGTTGACATCTTTTTCTCCCAGCCAGCTCATGTCCGAATTGCGCAAACACTCTTCGATACGGATGGCATATTTCGAATTGTGGGTCCCATACTGGCACTCGAAGATGGGAACCCCCCCGATGGAGGCGCGGATGCGCGGCTCCCGGTCGAGCTCGATGAAATCACCGGGCTTCATCGCCAGCAGTTGCTCCACCGTGGCATCGGCCTTGGCCAGCTCGGCCACCAGCACCACCTCGGCCGCCTGGATCTCGCGTGTGAGCACCCGCACCCAGCGCCGGTCCACCTCGATGGAATCGCCCTGCGTCGAGGAGTACAGCACGTCCCGGATGGGCTCCAGCGTGGCGTAGGGCATGCAGATGTGGATGGCGCCAGACAGGTCGCCAATTTCCAGCTGGAATGCGGTGGACACCACGATCTCGCTGGGCGTGGCGATGTTGGCGAACTGCGGCTGCATCTCCGAGCGCTGGTAGTCGAGCTCCAGCGGGTAGATGCCCTGCCAGGCCTTCTTGTACTCGGCGCAGATCACATCGACCAGCCGGTTGATCACGCGCTGCTCGGTGGGCGAGAAATCACGCCCTTCGATGCGGGTCTGGAACTTTCCCACCCCGCCGTACAGCGTGTCGATGATGCCGAACACCAGGGATGGCTCGCAGACGATCAGGCCGCTGCCGCGCAGCGGGCGGATGGCGACGATGTTGAAGTTGGTCGGAACGGCCAGTTCGCGCAGGAAGGCGCTGTAGCGCTGCACCGACACGGTGCCCACCGAAATCTCGGGGCTGCGGCGGATGAAGTTGAACAGGCCGATGCGGAAATTGCGCGCAAACCGCTCGTTGACGATTTCCATCGTCGGCATGCGGCCGCGGACGATGCGCTCCTGGCTCGAGATGTCGTAGTTGCGTACGGACCCCGACTCGGCCACTTCCTCGACGGACTTCTGGCTCTCGCCAGTGACGCCTTCCAGAAGGGCATCAACCTCTTCCTGCGATAGGAATGAATCACTCATGGCAGGATTGTCCTTGCGTCACTGGATGATGAAGCTGGAGAAAAGAATGCCTTGTACCGGATTCCTCGGCGGCTTGCGCACCGGGCGGTCCTCTTCCTCGTCCTCCTCGGCCGATGCGGCACGCTTGGGGCGGTCGCGCGGCACGGTGAAGCCGAGCGGGCGCGAGACTTCGCGCAGGATGTCCTTGGCGAGCTTTTCCTTGCCCTCGCGGGCCAGCAGCTCCCCGGAGGTGCGTTGCGAGACCAGCAGCAGCACGCTGCTGCGGATGGATGGCAGGTAGAGCTTGATCTGTTCGGCCGTCTTGGCGTCGGTGACCTCGACGGTGATGCCGATCTGGGCAAACCGGTCGCCGCCCGGGTCGGCCAGGTTGACCACCATGTTCTCGAACGGCAGGAACGTGGGGGGTACCTTGGCGGTCTGGTGGGCCGGCTCCGCGGCGGCACCCTCCTCGTCCTCGGCCGGCTTTTTCTTGCCCAGCACGAAGAAGGCCGCAGCACCTGCGATGCCCAGCACGAGCACCAGCGCGATCACGATGATCAGCATCTTCTTGCTTTTGGGCTTCTCCTTGGCCGGAGCGGCAGCGTTGGCAGACACGTGGCAGGGTCCTTAGGTGGGATTCGGTGGTGGCATCGCGCCGGGAACGGCATTGCGCCAGCAGGCGCTTCCTATTGTGGCGCAGCTGCCCTCCCAATAATAGCCAGAATACACCCACGAACAGGGTGTTGACGTCGGCAATCGCCGTGCCAGCCTGGCATGGCGATTGCCGCTGCAGCCCGCCCTGGCTGCAGCGGCGTTACACGAAGACGTCTACGGCGCTGTTGCGCGTACCGCTGCCCGCCAGCCGCTGGCTGACATCCGTGGGGCCCGCCACCAGCACCTGGGCCTGCTGCCCCTCGCCCGAGCGGTTGCGCTGCTGCTCGCCATCGCCCGCCATGGCGCCCTGGCCTGCCGAGGTGCTCACGGTCATGCCCGACAGGACCAGGCCCTCGCCGCGCAGCAGTTCGCTGAGCTGCGCCATGCTCTGGTCCAGCATCTCGCGGGTGTGCTCCTGGTCGCTGCGGAAGGTGACATGGGCCTCGTTGCCGGACAGGGCCACGCTCACGGCCAGGGGCTGGCCGTCGCGGTTCAGGGTGAGCTCGGCATTCTGGGTCTTCTGGTTGGCCCAGTAGGTGACCTGCTCGGCCAGCAGCTCTTCAGCGCCGGTCTGCGCCAGTTCCTCGAAGCCGGGGGTGCCCGATGCACTGTCCACCGCGAAGGAGGGCTCGGTGCCGCCTTCGCCCAGGCCGCCCGAGCCGCCATGCCGGGATGATTCGCCGCCGCCCGCATCCGCACTGCGCGCACCGGGAACCGCCACGGCAGCCGAGGGATCCGGATTGACCAGCAAGGCGGCGTCCGCCCCGGGGGTACCGCCCTCGCCCGAACCGCGGTGCAGGCCGGGGCCGAACTCGCGCACCGTACTGGCCACCGCGCTGGACACCGTCGACAGATCGCCCGTGGATGCGGCCACCTGCCTGGCATCATCGCCCGCAGCGCGTGCCGACACGGCACCCACGCTACCCGCTGCGCCCAGGCCCGCATCGCTGGCACCACGCTGCAGGGCTGCGCTGTGCATGCGCGAGAACTGGCGCCCAAAGCCCAGTGTGGCCGTGGCCGGCTGCGAAGCATCCTGGAAACCGCCATCCAGCGCCGCGGTTTGCGACACCAGTCCGTCGGCGGCTGGCAGGCCCTGGCCCGCCAGCAGCTGCCCGGCAAGGGCCTGGGCAGCGCCTGCCGAATCAGCCAGCATGCTGGTGCCCCGCGCCACGCCGGTCTGCCCCAGCAGGCCGGCAGTGGTCATGCCCTCCGCGCCCGCCGTGTCGCCGCCCTGCCCCCTGAGTTGCTGGGCAGCACTGTCGCCCGCGACCAGCGCCTGCCAGCCGACCAGGGTGGAGGGATCGACGGTGGCCAGGGTGCCAGAGGCATCGGCAGCCCCCAGCGGGTCCCCGCCCTCGGCGAACTCCGGGTCCTGCGCGGCCAGCAACGCCAGGAAACTGTCTGGCTGTGCCGCAGCCCCGGCAGCATCGTCCGTGGCGCCCTTTTGCTGCGCATGGGCACGTGTGCGGGTGGTCTGCTGGGAAGACTGCGTTCCCTGGTTGGTGGATATGCGTGCCTGTTCCATGGTCAATTCTCCTGCCCTATCGGTCCTGAACCCTGCGGCTGTACTGCATCGCCGCACGTTCATCGGTTTGCTTCTGCTCCATGCGGGCCTGGGCCTGCTCCAGCTCGCGGCGCCGCTGCTCGACCACCTTGCGCAGGCTGGCCAGGCGGCGCTCGGCGTCCATCAGGCCGTGCCGTGCGTTCTCGACCCGTGCCGCCTGGTCACCCACCACGCCGGTCTGCAGGCCCGCCGCATGCCCCAGCCGGTCCATGAACTGGTAGTGGTGGTACATCACCTCGGGCTGCACGCGGGTGTCCTCCTGCATGCCCCAGCGCTGCTCCGTCTCGCGCGCATAGTCCTGCAGCTGGTTGAGCTGCGCCTGGGCCGCCTGCTGCACGGCCAGGGCTTCCTGCAGCACGTGGCGTGCCTCGTCCCGCTTGCGCGAGGCGATCTCCACGGCGACGATGAGGGCACTGAGGACGGACATGGCGCAGCCTTCGGATGCTTACTGGTCGAGCACGGACGCCATGGCGTTCACGCTCTGGTCCATGGTGGACGCCTCGAACATGTCCTGCTGCAGGAAGGCGGCCATCTGCGGTTGCAGGCGGATGGCTTCGTCCAGCGCGGGGTCGGATCCGCTCATGTAGGCCCCCACCTGTACCAGGTCGCGGCTCTTCTGGTAGCGCGAGTAGACGGCGCGAAAACGCCGTGCGACGTCAAAGTGGCCGCGCGAGACCACGTTGTGCATCACGCGCGACGCCGATTGCTCGATGTCGATGGCCGGGAAATGCCCGGACTCGGCCAGCGAGCGCGACAGCACGATGTGCCCGTCCAGGATGGCGCGCGCAGCGTCGGCAATCGGGTCCTGCTGGTCGTCGCCCTCAGAGAGCACGGTGTAGAAGGCAGTGATGGAGCCCACGCCATGCAGGCCGTTGCCGCTGCGCTCGACCAATGCGGGCAGCTTGGCAAAGCACGATGGCGGGTAGCCCTTGGTGGCCGGTGGCTCGCCGATGGCCAGCGCGATCTCGCGCTGGGCCATGGCATAGCGGGTCAGCGAGTCCATGAGCAGCAGCACATGCTTGCCCTTGTCGCGAAAATGCTCGGCCACGGCGGTGGCGTAGGCCGCACCCTGCATGCGCAGCAGCGGCGGCGCGTCGGCTGGTGCGGCCACCACGACGGAACGCGCACGGCCATCTTCGCCCAGGATGTCCTCGACGAACTCTTTGACCTCGCGGCCCCGCTCGCCGATGAGCCCCACCACGATCACGTCGGCCGCCGTGTAGCGGGCCATCATGCCCAGCAGCACGCTCTTGCCGACGCCCGAGCCGGCAAACAGGCCCAGGCGCTGGCCGCGGCCCACGGTGAGCAGCGAATTGATGGCGCGCACGCCGGTGTCCAGCGGCAGGCGCACCGGGTCGCGGTCCATGGCATTGATCTGGCGGCGGTCCATGGGCTCGGAGACCACGTCCTGCACCGGCCCCCCATGGTCCAGGGGCAGGCCCTGCGGATCGACCACCCGCCCCAGCAGACCGTCGCCCATGGGCAGGCGCAGCACGCCCGCCTTCGGGGAGGGCCGGGAGGCTTCGCCCAGGCGCGGGCTGGCGACATAAGGGGCGGCGGGCACCACGCTGGCGCCGCTGGACAGGCCGTGGATGTCGCCCGCAGGCATCAGAAAGGCCCGGTCGGCCGAGAACCCGACCACCTCGGCCAGCACCGGGGCATGGCCCGGCATCTGCACCATGCACTGCGAACCCACGGGCACGCGGATGCCGGCAGCCTCCAGCACCAGGCCGGTCAGCCGGGTCAGGGTGCCGCGCGTCTCCAGCGGCGCACGGTGGCGCACGCGCTCGCGCGCATCGTCCATGAATTGCGTCCAGGCATTGGAGGCGGGGGCATCAACGCTCATCGCCGCTCTCCTGCCAGGGCGATTCCAGCCCCAGCGAGGCGATGGCACGCTCCCAGCGCTTGTCCACGCTGCCATCGACCACCGTGCCACCCGACTCGACCAGGCATCCGCCGGCGGGCACGGACGCATCGGCCACCCATTGGATGCCAGCACCCATCTCGTCGCGCAGCGGCTGCTCCACGGCGCCCATGTCCGCAGGGTTCAGGCGCACCAGGGCAGGCCGCCCCTCGGCCACCAGCATGCCCACGGCCTCGCGGACCACGGGCTCGAGCACGTCGGGGCTGACCGACAGCTCCCGGCGCACGACTTCGCGGGCGATGTCGCAGGCCAGCGCCAGCACGTCCTGGGCCATGCGCTGCTGCAGGGCGGCCAGCGATTCCTCGAGGGAGCGCACGACGCCGGCAATGCTCTGGGACATCTCCTGCGCCTGGCCGGCCACGTAGTCGTCCATGCGCTGCTGCCATTCGAGCGCAGTGTCGGACTGGCCCTGTGCCAGGCCCTGGGAAAAAGCCGCATCGCAGGCCTGCTGCACCAATGCCAGTTGCGCAGCCTCCACCTCGGCCGGATCGGGCGGCGGGGGCTCCGGCTCGGGCAGCACCTCGGGTTCGGGCTCCACCGGCTCGGAGCCGTCCACGGCGCCGAACTTCCATTGCGTGACCACCCCCACCTCTTCGCTGGGGATGAAACGTGAATACGAGCGCTGGCTGTTAGACGAAGGCATCGTCGCCACCACCACCGATCACGATCTGGCCTTCGTCGGACAGGCGGCGGATCGTCTTGAGGATTTCCTTTTGCTGCGCTTCCACTTCGGAAAGCCGCATCGGGCCGCGCGATTCGAGGTCTTCGCGCAGCGCCTCGGCGGCACGCGAGGACATGTTGGACAGGAATTTTTCGCGCAGCTCGGGCACGGCGCCCTTGAGCGCGACGATGAGCGTCTCCGACGCCACTTCCTTGAGCACGGCCTGGATGGCGGTGTTGTCGAGCTTGAGCACGTCTTCGAAGACGAACATCTTGTCCATGATCTTCTGTGCCAGATCGGGGTCGTAGCCGCGGATGGACTCGATCACCACGGCATCCATGTTGGAGCCCAGCAGGTTGATGATCTCGGCCGCCGCCTTGACGCCGCCCAGCGAGCTCTTGCGGATCTTGTCGCCCCCGGCCAGCACCTTGAACAGCACTTCGTTGAGGTCCTTGAGCGCCGTGGGCTGGATGCCTTCGAGCGTGGCCACGCGCAGCAGGATTTCGCTGCGCTGGCGGTCGGTCAGGTGCATCAGGATGCCCGACGCCTGCTCGCTGTCCAGGTGCACCAGGATGGCCGCGACGATCTGGGGGTGCTCGTTGCGCAGCAGCTCGGCCACCGACAGCGGGTCCATCCACTTGAGGCTTTCGATGCCGGAAACGTCGCCGCCCTGCAGGATGCGGTCGATCAGCAGCGAGGCCTTGTCGTCGCCCAGGGCGCGCTTGAGCACGGCGCGCACGTAGTTGCCGGTGTCAGACACCAGCAGGCTCTGGGCCGCGGCGGCGTCGGCAAAGCGGTTGATGACGCTGTCCACCTTTTCGCGCGACACCGATTTCATGCGCGCGATGGTCTCACCCAGCTTCTGAACCTCTTTGGGCGAGAGGTGCTTGAACACCTCGGCCGCCTCCTCCTCGCCGAGGGACATCAGCATGATGGCGGCGTCGTTGAGACCTTGTTCATCCATGGGCTATCCAAGCATGTGAAGAGGCGACGGGGTCAGGCATTTTCGCCGTTCACCCAGGATTTGAGAATATTGGCGACGGCCACGGGGTTTTCCTTGGCCAGTACGCGGGCCTCTTCCAGACGCAATTGCTCTGGCGTGGCGACCACATTCTCTTCCTTCTTGCCCGGGGACGGCAAAGCCGGACGATCGGGCTGCTCTGCCTCGATGGCATCCAGCTGTCCGCCCGCCCTCGGCAGGTCGCCAGCCCTGGCCGCCTTGGGGTCTGCACCCTTGAGCGCCGGACGCACCAGGCCCAGCAGCACCATGGCAGCGAACAGCAGGGCACCCACCGGCCAGGCAAAGCTCTTGGCCACATCGATGACCTCTGGCTGCTTCCACAGCGGCACATCGTTCGACGCGGCGGCTTCCACCTGGAACGGCGTGTTCATGAGGTTCACGGAATCGCCCCGCTCGCCATTGAAACCAATGGTTTCACGCACCAGCGCCTTCATCTGCTCCAGTTGCTCGGGGGTGAGCGCCTTGGTGACGGTCTTGCCCTTTTCTTCGATTGAATGGTAGTTGACCACCACGGCGGCATTCAGGCGCTTGATGGCCCAGTTGTTGCCACGCGTGACCCGCACGGTCTTGTCCACTTCGTAGTTGGTGGTGGACTCGCGCTTGCTCGACGACTCTTCGGTGCCCTGCTGGGCGCCGGCCTGGGGTGCAGGATTGGCGCCGTTGATGGGTGCAGCCGAGGGTGCGGGTGGTTGATTGGCAACGGCACCCGGCACACCGGTCGCGGTTTTCTGGGCGGAGCCGGAGGTTTCCAGCATCTGCTGGCTGCGCACAGCCTTGGCGTCGGGGGTCTGGTTGGGGCGGAACTGCTCGGACGTGGACTCGGTGCGGCTGAAGTCCAGCTCGGCCGAGACCTGGGCCTTGACGTTGTTGCGGCCGACCACGGGCTCCAGGATCTCCTGGATGCGGCGCGTGAGCTGCTGCTCGATCTGTTGCACGTAGAGCAGTTGCTGCGCATCGACCGCATTCGCCGAGGTGCCGTCGGGCGACTGCGAGAGCAGCTTGCCCGTGTCGTCGAGCACGCTGACGGCCGAGGGCGCCAGTTCGGGCACGCTGGAGGCCACCAGGTGCACGATGCCGGCGAGCTGGGCCCGGTCCAGGATGCGGCCGGGGTGCAGGCTGATCAGCACCGAGGCCGAAGGCTTTTGCTGCTCTCGGAAGAAACCGTTCTGGTTGGGCAGCGCCAGGTGCACGCGGGCGCTCTGCACCGAGGACAGGGCCTGGATGGAGCGGGTCAGCTCGCCCTCCAGGCCGCGCTGGAAGTTCAGGCGTTCCTGGAACTGGGTCATGCCGAAGCGGTTGCTCTCCATCAGCTCGAAGCCGGTCACGGAGCCGCGGGGCAGGCCCTGGGTGGCCAGGCGCAGGCGCACGTCGTGCACCTTCTCGGCGGGAATGAGGATCGCACCGCCGCCTTCGGCGTACTTGTAGGGAACATTCATCGTGGTCAGCTGGGCCACGATGGCGCCGCCATCCTTGTCGTTCAGGTTGGCAAACAGGACGCGGTAGTCAGGCTGGCGGCCCAGCACGATGGCGGCGACCGCCATGGCCACGAGCAGCGCCACCCCCACACCCAGGCGCATGCGCTGGGCCCGGTCGAGGCTGGTCAACCGCTGCAGCCAGTTGGGACTGGGGCTGGCTGCGGGAGGTGCGAGCGGAGCGAGTGGGACTTCGGCAACTGCAGACATCGTGCTTTCCAATAGGTGGGGCCCGGCAACGGACCTTGGCGTGGGTTCGATTATTCGGCTCAAGTACCGGCCATGTTCTGCCGATAAGCCGCGCCTTTGACCATCTATTCCCCATGATGCACCCCGGGCGCCTGGCTACTATCACAGCATCCCCTAGCCCCCAATGGACACTGCCATGGACCTCCGCATACCCAGCTCCACCACCCCCATGACGGGTGCCGGCATGGCGCGCCGTGCCGCCATGCCGCAGGCCGAGGGCAACGACGTGGGCTTCTCGGGCGCGCTCAAGGGCGCCCTGCAGTCCGTGAGTGCCGCGCAGAACAAGTCGTCCGACCTGCAAAAGGAAGTCCAGCTGGAGAACCCCTCGGTCAGCCTGGAGGAGACCATGGTGGCCATCCAGAAGGCCCAGATCGGCTTCCAGGCTACGCTGCATGTGCGCAACCGCATGGTGCAGGCGTATACCGACATCATGAACATGCAGGTGTGAAGACCCCCTGAGGCGCTTCGCGTCTCGGTGTGTCCGCCAGAGGCGGCCACTCTTCGGGCACGTCCAAGCCTGCGCAGGCAGGCTTGGAGCCGCGGCCCTCAGCCCCTCTCTCATATTGCTTCGCAATCTGGGAGGGGGACGCCCCCAGCGCGGCGGGGCGGCCCTTGCACGGGGGCGCTGGCCTGGGGCGCGCCCGTTTCATGCGCCACGGGTAACCGATACACCCATATCTGCTTCTGATTTCGATTCAATTCCACTAGCCCAGCATCATTTGCCGCCTCGACAGGGTCATTAATCCTGCAGCGGCACTCCCCACCAAGCTCGCTCTGCCGCTGGCAGCAAAAAGCCACCGGCCGTCTTGCGACGTGCGGTGGCTTTTTTCTTCCCGGAGGGAAGCAGGACAGACGAAAGGAGGTCGCCGGCAGCGCCCTCCTTGCCTATACCCCGTTCAGTGCATCATCTGCGGCTGGCCTTCGAACAGGTGCTCGAACTGCGCCAGCCAGGGCTCTGCCAGGCAGCGGATCTGTGCATCGTTGCGCAGGATGCGCTGCATGATGCGGGTCTTCTCGCGGCGGTGCTCGGGCAGCAGCTCGTGCTCCTGGGACTTGAAGCGCAGTTGCTCGATCAGCACGGCGCAGGCGCCCTCGTAGCGCACCACGCCATCCCAATCCTTGAGCTTGGCGGCCTCCAGCATCTTGGCGCTGCTGTCTTCAATGGCTTTGTAGTAATCAATCAGCATGTGGGACATGGTTCATGCCTCCACCAGCACAGGCTGGCCCGAAGCGGTGGCATCGGCCGATGGGGCCATGCCGTTGTTGTTCTTCTTGATCTCGTTCCAACCGAGCGCAACCGGCTCGATCAGGCGCATCACTTCCTGCATCATGGCGTCGTCGTTGCGGGCATTGGCCAGGATCAGCCGGCGCACGCAGTAGTCGTACAGGGCACCCAGGTTCTGCGCCAGTTCACCACCATCGACCGTGTCCAGCGCCGTGCTCAGGCCTTCTTCGATGATGCGCACCGCCTTGGAGACGGCATTGCACTTGCCGACGATGTCACCACGCGCCATGGCGCCGCGCGCCGTGGCGATGGCCCCCAGAGCACCCTCATACAGCAGGCTGACCAGCTGGTGCTGGTCAATCGTGTGCATGCTGGTTTCCACATTGATGCGCTGGTAGGCGTTGGCTGCACGGGGGTTGTGGGCGCTGAACATGGGGTGGTCCTTACGGTGTGATGCTTTATTTATCGGCTGGCGCCGAAAAAACTGAAGGCTTTCCGTCAGGTCGACTTGTTCCAGGCGGTCACCTGCTGCGCGATGTAGGCATTCAAGCCATTGAGCGAAGCCATCTGCTTGTCCAGCGCGTTGTAGCGGGCGGTGATGCGCTTCTCGAACGCATCCACCTTGTCATTCACCGTGGCCTGGTCCTTGGCATTGCGCTTGAGCGACAGCTGCAGCGTATCGTCCTTGGACTTGAAGAACCCATCGGCGGACAGCAGGTTGGTGGTGACGGCCTTGATCTTCACGGCAATGCCCTCTGCAGAGCCGCTGCCGGTGTTGCGGAACAGGTTCTTCAGGTCGTCCGGATTTTCCGTCAAGGCCTTGTTGAACTTGGTGGAGTCCAGAGCAAGGTCACCACCGAGCTGCTGGGTCAGGCCGATGTCGGCCAGGCGCTTGAAAGCGCCGCCTCCCGAGGTGACCGACTGGATGGCATTGCGCAGGGTATTTTGCAAGGCAATGGCCGTCGAGTCGCCTTGCAACAAGCCGGCCGCATTGGTTTTCGCGTCGTACTTGGTGGCATCCTGCATCAACTGGTTGATGGCGTTGTAGGCCTTGACGAATTCGTCGACGTTGGTCTTGACGGCCGCGGTGTCCTTGCCGACCGTGATGTCGATGGGAGCGGTCGTGATCTGCTCGGCCTTGAAGGTCACCCCCGATATCGTGGTGGCGAAGGTATTCGTGGCGGACGACACCGCGATGCCATTGACCGTGGCCTTGGCGTTGAGCGCCGCCTGCGTCGTCGTGCTGCCCGCGACCAGACGGGACAGACCCGTGGCATCGGTATTGCCGGCGCTGGCGATGTCGGTATCGCCCCCTTCCATGACGCTCAGGCGGAAGCCGAACTCCTCGCCCGTGCTCTTGCTGCGCAGCAGCAGGCGCTCACCCGAAGCATCGGACAGTATCGAGGCCGTCACCCCGGCCGTGCTTCCATTGATCTTGCTCGCCACATCCGTCAGCTTGTCGCTGGCGCTGATGGAGATATCGACAGGCTGGCCGCTGCCGGGCGTGAAGGAGGCAGGAGCCACACTCCACTTGCCGAGCTCCAGGCGCAGGGTGCCGGCACCCAGGGCACCGCCCACCGGCAGGAGTGCGGCCGACGCGGTGGCCTGCGCCTTGGCAAGGCCCTGCACTTCCACGCTGAAGGTGGTGGGCAAGGTGCCGCCGATCGCGGTGGCCGACACGAATTTGGAATCCGAGGAGGTCGTGGTGACCCCGTTCCAGCCGGTCACGCTGGTGAGCTTGCCGGCCGCATCGGCCAGCGTGGAGACCAGCGACTTGATCTGGCCGTAGGCGGAGATCTTGGTGTTGACCGTGGCCGCCTGCAACTTCAGCGTATCGAGGGGCTTTTTTTCCAGCGTGACCAACTGGGAGATGATGCTCTTGACATCAAGTCCATTGGTACCGACCCCTGGGGATGAAATGGTTGCCATACAAACCTCCTGAACTGTCCAAAGGAAATTATGGAGCCAATCCCGCGCCAGTAACGTCCTTATTCACACCAGGAAACCCGCCAATTCCAGCGCTCCTGGTACGCGCTGTTTCCAGAAGTCCCCTGCACCTGTGCTTGCGGTCGGTACAGGAGGGCCTCAAGGTGAAAAGGCGGCGACAGGAAAACTGTCGCCGCCGATGCACCAGGGTCTTCTCAGACCCTGCCAGCCATTGTGCGCTTAACGCAGCAGGGCCAGCACACCTTGTGGCAACTGGTTGGCCTGGGCCACCATGGCCGTACCAGCCTGCTGCAGGATCTGCGAGCGCGACAGGTTGGCGGTTTCTGCCGCGAAGTCAGCGTCCAGAATGCGCGAGCGGGAAGAAGACAAGTTCTCCGACGTCACTTGCAGGTTGGCGATCGAGGTTTCAAAGCGCGATTGCAAGGCACCGAGCTTGGCGCGTTCGCCGTTGATGTAGGCCAGGCCGGAGTCCACCGTCTTCAGGGCTTCGGTGGCCTTCTTGAACGTGGTCACGTCCAGGTTCGCCACTTCCTGCAGGTCGGAAGCCGAGTTGGCAGGCGTTGCCGTGCTGAAGGCGTTGGTCGTGGTGGCGACCGTCGAGAAGGACTTGTCGGAATCCAGCACCACGTAGCCGCTGACCGTCGAGGCGTCCGCACCGGAGGCTGCCGCCAGGGTGTCGACAGCGCCAATCGCCGTGCCATCCGCCTGCAGCTTCTGGATGTTCACCGCACCCGCGTTCGCGCCGGAAGTGGCACCCTTGGCAATGCCGATGTCCTGGCCGGTGGCGCTGGTCAGGATCACGCCATCGTTGGTGGCATTCAGCGAAGCCGTGATACCCGTCTTGGAAGACTGCTCATTGATGGCGGACACCGCGTTCGACAGGCCATCGGCCGTGTTGAGCGCCGTCACGTTGAAAGAGACGGACTGGCCCAGGGCTGGCGAAGTGGGGGCATTGTCACCACGCAGCTCGAACGTGTAGGCACCAACGGACGAGAAAGACAGTTGCACTTCGGTCCGTGCCGAGGCCGTGACACCCGTGTTCGCGGTCTGCAGGTTGATGTTGTCGGCCATCGCCTTGGCGGTGTCGTTGGCGGCGATGGTGATGTTCTTGGAACCCAGGGCGCCGTTCACGGCCAACGTACCGGCGGTGACACCATTGGAGCCCCAGCTGGTGGCACTGGCACCGCTGCCGGCACCGTTGGCCGAGGTGTTCTGGTTGTTGCCGTAAACACTGGTGCGCAGGTTGGCCGTGGCAGCGACGATGGTCTGGTTGGCGTTGGCACCGACCTGGAACTGCTGCGTACCGAACGAGCCGTTGAGCAGCTTGGCACCGTTGAACTCGGTGGTTTGCGAGATGCGGTCCAGTTCGCTGACCAGTTGGCCCACTTCCTGTTGCAGGGCCTGGCGGTCGCCGGCGCTGTTGGAGGCGTTGGCCGATTGCACTGCCAGTTCACGCACACGCTGCAGGATGTCGCCAGAAGCCTTCAGGGCGCCTTCAGCCGTTTGCGCCAGGGAGATACCGTCGTTCGCATTGCGAACCGCCTGGTTGAGACCACGGATCTGGCTGGTGAAACGCTCGGAAATGGCCAGGCCGGCGGCGTCGTCCTTGGCGCTGTTGATGCGCAGGCCCGACGACAGGCGCTGGATGGAGGTGTTGAGCGAAGTTTGGCTCATGCCCAGATTGCGCTGGGCCGTCAGGGAGGCGACGTTGGTGTTGATGGTGGATGCCATGGCAAATCTCCTGAAAAGAACTGACTGAAATGGCGTTGCCGCCAACCTGGTGCCAGGCAAGGCACCCGGCTATACGGTCCACAGTGCCGACATGGCCTTCTGGTGAACGGCGGAGAGCGCATTTGCCTTCCGTTGTGAGTCTTTTCGACGCCGCCTCAGGAAACTTTAGGCCCAAAAGTGCAAGTTGGCAGGCTTTTCGGCTCTTTATCGGGCCAACGCCAGGGAGGGTCCTTGGCCACAATTCCTCATCGTTCCCGTATCGCCTGCCGGACGGTGGTAGTCCCCCTCAGGCACAAATGTCCACTCAAGCCTCAAGGAGCATTCCATGGCAGCCACGATCAACACCAACGTCGCTTCGTTGACGGCCCAGCGCAACCTGGGCATGAGTCAAACCTCGCTCAACACCTCCATCCAGCGCCTGTCGTCGGGCCTGCGCATCAACAGCGCCAAGGACGACGCTGCCGGCCTGGCCATCTCCGAGCGTTTCACCAGCCAGATCCGCGGCCTGAACCAGGCGGCACGCAACGCCAACGACGGTATCTCCCTGGCGCAGGTCACGGAAGGCGCGATGAAGGCCGCAGGCGACATTCTGCAGCGTGTGCGTGAGCTGGCTGTGCAATCGGCCAACGCCTCCAACAGCCCCAGTGACCGCCAGGCCCTGAACCAGGAAGTGGGCCAGCTGGTCGCCGAACTGGACCGGATTTCCCAGACCACCGAGTTCAACGGCGCCAAGCTGCTCAACGGCACGTTTGGTACGCAGCAGTTCCAGGTCGGTGCCAACGCCAACCAGACCATTGTCGCCGCCACGGCCAACCTGCGCACCAGTGTTTACGGCAACAACCAGAACACCTCGGCCAACGGCGCCGGCAGCGGCGCCAGCGCCACCAGCTGGGGCTCCAATGGCGTGACCGGCGGTACGCTGGCCGTGAACGGTGCCCTGGGCTCTCGCAACATCACGATCAACGCCAACGACACGTCCAAGGCGATGGCCGACAACATCAACCTGCAGACCGCGAACACGGGTGTGACCGCTTCTGCCCGCACCGAGGTAGACCTGTCGTTCGCCTCCGTCGGATCCTACACCTTCGAGTTGCGCTCGGAGAACACACCCACGGCGCCTGCGCTCGGCCAGTCCGTCTCGTTCAACATCTCCGCGATCAATACCTCGGATGGCCTGTCCAATGCCATTTCCGCGATCAATGAGCAGTCCGCCAAGACGGGGGTCACCGCGTCGCTCAACTCCACCAGCACCGGGATCGTGCTGACGAATGCGACCGGCCAGGACATCGGTATTTACAAGGGTGCCACCTCCGGTGCCAATGCAGGCGCCGTCACCATCCAGAAGCTCCAGGCGGATGGAACCTCCGCCGGCGGTGCGGATACCCTGGCGGCAGCCTCCGGTGCGGACGCCTCGACGGTGAGCGGCTACGTCGTGCTGGACTCCGAGAAATCTTTCTCCACCAATGCCACGACGACCAACGCCTTCAGCACCGCAACTCCTGCCAATAGCGCTTCGGACCTGCAGGAAGTGGCCAATCTCGACGTGACCACCTTCAAGAAGGCGACCGAAGCCCTCAAGACCGTGGATTCGGCTCTGGCTTTCATCAACGGTGAACGCGCCAAGCTCGGCGCATTGCAGGCCCGCTTCGAAACGGCGATCTCATCCCTGAACATCACGTCCGAAAACCTGTCGGCATCGCGTTCGCGCATTCTGGATGCCGACTTTGCGGCGGAAACCGCGAACCTGTCGCGCTCGCAGATCCTGCAGCAGGCCGGCACGGCCATGGTGGCCCAGGCCAACCAGATTCCCCAGGGCGTGCTCAAGCTGTTGCAGTAATCGACGGGCGAGGCCCCGGCGACGCTCTTCGCCGCCTCCCCTAGCAATGGCAGTTAGACTGCGCGAGCCGCAAGGTCAAGAAGGACTCATGGTGCAAGGCAGAAACTACGGCAGGAACAGATCCCCCATCGATGGCCGCTTGAAAACGGCGCTCGAAAACCAGGATTGGGCATTGTTGACGCGCCTGTGCAAACAAAGCTTGCGCAAGGACTCTCGCGATCTGCCAGCCACCCGCCTGCTGGGCTATTCGCTCGAATGCCAGGGCAAGCCCGAGGAATCCATCGAGGTGTACCGCCGCGGCGCCCAGGTGTGGCCCGACGACGCCGAGTTGCTGATCAACTATGCCAACGGGCTGCTCAACCAGGTGCGCAATGCAGAGGCCTTGCCCATTCTGGAGAAAGTCTGCGAACTTCGCCCCGAGAAAGCCGTCTGCTGGTTGAAGCTGTCGCAGTGCTGCTACCTGATCACCATGCATGAGAAGGGCTTTCGGGCAGCCGAGAAGGCCGCCGAGCTCGCCACGGACATCTACGAAAAATCGGCAGCGCTCACGCAGAAGGCGATCCACCGGCGTGAGCTGGGCCAGGTGAAGCAGTCCGTGCAGGACTCCGTGGCGGCCATTGCGCTGACACCGACCGAGCTGTCCAACCACACCAACCGCCTTCTGTTCATGCTGGCGGACCCGGATTCCGACGCCACCAGCCTGACCGAAGCAGCACTGGAGTACGCCGCTGTCTTTGAGCCCCCGCTGAAACCGGCATGGCCCACGTTTGCAGAACGCAACCGCGACCCCTGGAGAAAGCTGCGCATCGGTTTTCTCTCCCCCGACTTTCGGGTGCACTCGGTGATGTACTTCATGGAGGGCGTGCTGGCACAGCTCGACCGCCGCCAGTGCGAGGTCTACGCCTTCTATCTTTTCCCCAAGGACGATTACCTCACCGCGCGGGTGGAACGGCATGCGGACCATTTCATCCGGCTTGCAGGGGTGGACGCCCAGAAACAGGCGGAAATCATCCAGGGCCACGAAATCGACATCCTGATCGACCTGGCCGGGCACACCGGCCACAACGGACTGATGGCCATGGCGCGCAAGCCGGCGCCCATACAGGCCACGTGGATCGGTTTTCCGGGGACCACCGGGCTCTCCGCGATCGACTACCTGATCACGGACGACATCACGGACCCGCCAGGGGTGGACGGACATTACAGCGAGCGCCTGTACCGCCTGCCCACCCGGCTGTGCGTCTACCGGCCGATGGGCCGCAACCCCCTGTGGCGTTACCAGCCCATCTACCTGGTTCGCCCCAGCCCCGCGGTGGACAACGGTTTCGTCACCTTCGGATCGTGCAACAACCTGGGAAAGATCACCGACACGGTACTGTCCACCTGGGCCGAGATACTGCGCCGCGTTCCAGGGTCCAGGCTTCTCATCGAAGGCAAAAATTTCGACAACCCGGATTTCGCGCGCGAATACCTGGAGCGCTGCAACCGGCTGGGCCTGGAAACGGACAGGCTGGAGCTGGTGGCCCTGAACCCCAACAACCAGTACCTGACCTACCACCGCATCGACATCGCGCTGGACCCCTTCCCTTTGAACGGAGGCACCACCTCGATGGACGTCCTCTGGATGGGCGTGCCTCTGGTGGCCCTGGCCGGAACCAGCTTCAAGAGCCGGCTCACGGCGGGAATTCTGCTGCACCTGGGAAGGCCGGAGTGGCTGGCACAGACACCGCCGTCCTATGTCGACATTGCCGTCCACCTGGCCCAGGACATCCCGGCGCTCAATGCAACACGATTGAACCTGCGCAATGAACTGGAGGAATCCGTGCTCATGCGCGAAGACGTGTTCTGCAATGTGTTTGCCGAAGCCTTGCGCACCATGTGGCTGCAGTGGTTGGCGCAGCAGGAAATCCCCGGAGACACCGAAGAGCACCATGCAGCGCAGATCGAGGTCATGCAAGGCTACCTGGCAACCATGCCGCCGGAGTGGGCTGCGGCACCCGTGCCGGGAGTAGGTCTGAAGCCAGGGCATCGCGTGACCATTCACGAAGCCCATGAGCGCCTCGAATCTTCCCTGGCCAGGGCCCGGGAGGTCCCCACGGATGCAGTGACGGAAAGTGGCCAGCTGGAAAACCGGCGCTGGTACAACGTGACCGAACTGGCAGAAACCGTGCTTTGCGCCGTTCCCCACGATCCCGTCGCGCTCACCTGCCTGGCAGAGGTGGAGCTGGCCCACGGACACACCGATTTCGCGATGACCTACCTGCGCTATGCAACGCAGGCCATGGCCGCCAACAGCTAGCACGGCGGCGGCATCCGCCGCCGATCCAGCCGCTGTGCCCCGTCAGGTGGCCGACTTTCTGCGCAGAAAGCCCTCGGGAGCCACCGTGACCATCAGTTTGTCGGGCCACTCCGGGTCCACTTCAAACTCCGGATGGGTCCCCAGCCATTCCCGCACCGCCGTCTTGGGATTGTTCCCGACGTCCCAAGGGCGGTCCGCGAAGAATTTCGGCGGCATGTCCTCCACAAAGGTGTCGAACACCACGCAGTAGCTGCCTTCTGACACCAGGGGGGCATAGGCCTGCAGTTCTGCAAGCACGTGGTCATGGGTGTGCATGGAGTCCAGGCACACCAGGACGCGCTGGTAGCCCTTGGCGAATTCCCGGACCTGGTCAATGACCTCCTGCGCGATGGATGACCCCTGGACCATGGCGATGCGACTGGCCATGGGATGGGCCTCGATGGCTTCACGGTTGTGCGCGCGGATGTCGATATCCACGCCGAGTACCTTGCGCCGCGACTGCCTGGGGTCCAGTATTTCCCCCGCCTGGATGGCATCGCACATGTCCAGCATGGCCAGCATCGAGGCGCTGAGCACCAGCGAGCCCCCGTGGGCAATGCCCGTTTCGATGATCAGATCCGGCCGCACACGCCACACCAGTTCCTGCATGGCGACCATGTCCTGCGGGTACTGGATGATCGGCCGCCCGAGCCATTCGAAGTTGTATACGTACTGGCGCTGCATCGACGCCTGCAGCCAGTCGGCAGACAGGGACTGGAAGTCTGCGTCCCCAGCGTAGCGCTGAAGCCGGTCTGCCCGCTCCTGCTGGAATACCTCGACGGGGCCTCGGATCTGGTTGTGCGGCATGAATGAAATGCTCCTGCTGGACTGTTGAGACACTGACTGCGAATAGGCGTGCGTCACGGCGGTGACGGCGCATGGATCGAACGGGCCGGATTGCCCACCACGACGGCGCCCGCCGGCACATCGCGCGTGACGACGGCGCCCGCCCCCACCATGGCACCGGCACCAATGGTGACACGCGGCAAGATCGTGGCGCCGGCACCGATGAACACACCATGGCCGACATGGACGCTGCCGCACAGGGTCGCCCCCGGTGCCACGGTCACGCTGTCGGCCAACTGGCATTCATGGTCCACCGATGCACGGTGGTTGACGATGCAGGCATCCCCCAGTACCGCCCCGGCGGCAACCACGGCTTGCGCCAGCACCTGGGAGCCCTGGCCCAGGACGGCTGAAGGGCTGACGCTGGCGCCGGCATGCACCAGCGCCGGCAACGCCAGGCCATGGCGCTGAAACTGGCCCAGCACATGAAGTCGGTCCGGGCCCTGCCGGCCGATGGCGATCACACCGGACAAGGTGCCGGTTAACGGCGGCCCCCCGGCGCGCATCCAGTCGGCAAAGCCCGACTCCCCCAGAAGCACGGGGACACCCGCCACCGGAGACGGCACGGGCCGCGCATCCACAAATGCGGCCACGGCGCCGCCCTGCTCGGCCAGCAGGTCCAGCAACACCCGGGCATGGCCCGAGCACCCCCACACCACGAACCAGCGTCCGCTCAAAACCCGTGGCTGGAGGCCTTCAGCGGGCATGCAGCGCCTCGAGGATCACGGCAGCGACCCGTGCGATGTCCGCACTGCCCATGTCGTGGTAGCTGGGCAGGTTGACAGCGCGCTCGGCAATGCGCAGGGCATGGCGGCCACTGCGGGCATCGGGCATCCACGGCAAAGTCGAAAGCGGTGCGAAGAAGGGCCTGGCGTCGATGTTGCTGGCCACAAAGCGCTGCAGCAGCATGTCGGCCGTCAAGGCCCCGCCCTCAGGCAGCACGACCGTTGGCATCCAGGCGCCGATCACGGTACCGGGCAGCTCGGGGTTCATGTGCACCGCATGCACCCCCTCCAGGGCCTGCTGGTAGGCATGAAAGATCTCGCGCTTGCGTGCGATGAGGTCTTCGATGCGCTCCAGCTGTGCACACCCCAGCGCGGCCTGGACATTGGACATCTTGTACTTGAATCCGAGCTCGTCGGGCCAGAACTGCCGGGTCTGTCCCCGCGCGCGGCCGTGGTTGGACAAGGTCAGGACCTTCTCGTACAGCACCGGGTCATCGGTGACGAACATTCCCCCCTCGCCCGTGGTCATCGTCTTCGAGCCATGGAACGAAAAACCGCCAAACAGGCCCATGGAGCCGGCCCTGCGCCCCTGGTGGCGCGAGCCGATGGCTTCAGCCGCATCCTCGATGAGTGGAATGCCATGCTCGGCCGAAATGGCGAGCAGCGCATCCATGTCGCAGACGTTGCCATACAGGTGCACGGCAATGATGGCCCGCGTGCGGGGCGTGATGGCCGCCCGCACGGCAGCGGGGTCGAGGCACCAAGTGTCTTCCAGAATATCCACCAGCACCGGCCGGGCGCCCAGGTGCATGACCGGTGCGACCGTGGCGACCCAATTGGTATCGGCCAGGATCACCTCATCACCGGGTCCGATGCCCATGGCGGCAAGGCCCATGTGCAGTGCCCCCGTGCAACTGGACGTCGCGATGGCATGCCGCACCCCGACATGCGCGGCAAAGGACGCCTCGAACCGGCGAATGTAGTCGTAGCAATGCTCGCCCCAGCCATTGCGTGCGGCATCCTCCGCATACGACACCTCGAGTGCGGTGATCGATGGGCGCGATAGAAGTATTCGCGAAGCTGCGGTCATTTCAAGGTCTCCATTCGAGGAACAGCCACCACCAGCTGCCCGCCCCAGGCGCGGACATAGTCCAGCTGTGCCGCCACCTCCTCACGCAGGTTCCAGGGCAGGACCAGTATGCGGTCGGGGCGGTGCGCGCGCAGGTGCGCCTCATCGACCACCGGGATGCGGCTGCCGGGCAGGAACTGGCCCTGCTTGGCGGGGTTGCGGTCCACCACGTAGGGCAGCAGGTCCGCCCGCACGCCGGCAAAGTTCAGCAGGGTGTTGCCCTTGGCCGCCGCGCCATAGGCGCCCACCTTGAGGCCGCGCGCGTGGCAATCGAGCAGGAAGGCCAGCAGTTCGCGCTTGATGCGCAGCGCCTCGCCTTGCAGGCCCGCATAGAACGCTGCCGTCGGCACACCGGCCGCCGCTTCGCGGGCCAGCAGCTCGCCCACCCGGCCGTGGACCGTGGGCGCGGCGTCGCTGCGCTGGGCGAACACGCGCAGGCTGCCGCCGTGGGTGGACAGCTCCTGCACATCGGTCACGGCAAGACCGTTGGCGGCAAAGATGCGCTGCACCGCCGTGAGCGAAAGGTACGAGAAGTGCTCGTGGTACAGGGTGTCGAACTGGCACTGCTGCACCAGCTGCAGCAGGTGGGGAAACTCGAAGGTGGCCACGCCCTGGGGTTTGAGCAGCACGGCAAAGCCCGCGACGAAGTCGTTGATGTCGGGCACATGGGCCAGCACGTTGTTGGCCACCGTGAGATCGGCAGCGCGCCCCTGGGCCACCAGCTCGCTGGCCAGCGCCACGCCGAAGAACTGCTCCACGACCTCGATGCCGCGCGCCCGTGCCGCCGCTGCCGTGCTGGCCGTGGGCTCCACGCCCAGGCAGGGAATGCCGCGCCCGGCCACGTACTGCAGCAGGTAGCCATCGTTGGCGGCCACCTCCACCACGTGGCTGTGGGCCCCCAGCGACAGGCGCTGGGCCATCTCCTGCACATAGGCCTGGGCATGGGCCAGCCAGCTGCTGGAGAACGAGCTGAAATAGGCGTACTCGGCATCGAACAACGCGTCGGCGGCGGCAAAGTCCTCGGTCTGCACCAGCCAGCAGTTCTCGCACACCAGCACCCTGAGCGGGTACCAGCGTTCAGGGGCATGCAGCGCGGGCTCGCGCAGGTAGGCGTTGGAGGGCGGGGCTGTGCCCAGGTCTGCCATGGGCAGGGTCACGGGAGCGGCGCAGTGGCGGCATTTCATGGAAGCAACTCGGTCAGGGCAGCCGCAGCCCGGTGAAACCGGACGTCAGCAGGGGGTGTTCGGCATCGCGCGGCGAGCGTTCGGCCACGGGCAGCGGCCAGGCGATGGCCAGGCGCGGGTCGAGCGCATCGAGCCCGCCTTCCGCGGCGGGCGCATGGGGGGCGGAGTGCAGGTAGAGCATCTCGCAATCGTCGGCCAGCGCCTGGAAGCCGTGGGCGAAGCCCGGCGGGATGAGCAGCGCCTGGTGGTTGGTGGCCGACAGCTCGCGGCCGAACCATTGCAGAAAGGTCGGCGAGCCGGCCCTGAGGTCCACCGCCACGTCCCACACCGCGCCCCGCAGGCAGCTGACCAGCTTGGCCTCGGCCGCCGGGGGGTGCTGGAAATGCAGCCCCCGCACGGTGCCACGCCGCGCCGTGTGGGTGTGGTTGATCTGGGCAATCGGCCAGGTCCAGCCAGCAGGGGCCAGCTCCTGCGCGCAGAACATGCGCGCCAGGAAACCCCGGCTGTCCGCGAGCGGCTGGCGCTGCACGCCCACCAGGCCTGCCAGCGGCGTGGGTTCCACGGTGAAACGGCTCACGCTACAACCTCCGGGGAGATTCTGCTGGCACCACGGCAGGCCTGTTCATACGCCTGGATGTCGGCCACGCACAGGGCACGGGCATCGGCGCCCGCGTGGTGGTCCCGGTACCAGGCCATGGTGCGGCCCACGGCCTCGGGCAGGGCCCAGCAGGGGGCAATCTCCAGCCGATTGCGCGCCAGCGCAGTGTCCAGGGCCAGCAGGCCCGCCTCATGGGGGTTCCTCGCATCGCTCTGGTAGCGCACGGGGGCCGCAGGGTAGGCGGCCCGCGCCATCTCGATGACGCGGCCCACCGTGGCCGCATCCTGGGGCGCCGGGCCGAAGTTGTAGGCGCCGGCATGCCCGGGCTGTTCCCACAGCACCTGGGCCAGGCGCAGGTAGGCGGCCAGCGGTTCCAGCACATGCTGCCAGGGTCGCGTGGCATGGGGATTGCGCAGCACCAGGGTCTGGCCGGCCGACCAAGCGGCAGCGGCATCGGGCAGAAGGCGCTCCGGTGCCCAGTCGCCGCCGCCGATCACGTTGCCGGCACGGGCGGTGGCCACGGCCACCCCCTGCGCGGACAGGAAGGCATCGCGGTAGCTGGCGGTCACGATCTCCGCCGCGGCCTTGCTGGCGCTGTAGGGGTCGTGCCCTCCCAGCGCATCGTCTTCGCGGTAGGGATAGACCCATTCGCGGTTGCGGTAGACCTTGTCGGTGGTCACCACCAGCGCCACGCGCACGCCGGCCAGGCCGCGCAGTGCATCGAGCACATGGGCCGTGCCCATGACGTTGGTGGCATAGGTATCGAGCGGTGCGGCATAGCTGGGCCGCACCAGCGCCTGTGCCGCCAGGTGCAGCACGATGTCCGGGCGGGCCGCCCAGATGAGGGCCGCCGTGGCCGCCGCATCACGCACGTCGCCGAGATGGCTGTCCATGCCCTGCGCCACGCCGGCCAGTGCGAACAGGCTGGGCTCGGTGGCCGGCGGCAGGGCCATGCCGGTGACCTGCGCGCCCAGGCGCTGCAGCCACAGGGCCAGCCAGCTGCCCTTGAAGCCCGTGTGCCCCGTGAGCAGCACGCGCTTGCCGCGCCAGAAGTGGGGGTCGGGCAATGCCATGCTCACCAGCACTTCCAGGGCGCGCGGCCGCTCTGCCAGAGCTCTTCGAGCAGGTTCTTCTCGCGCAGCGTGTCCATGGGCTGCCAGAAGCCGTGGTGTTCGAACGCCATCAGCTCGCCATCGCGCGCCAGGCTCTCCATGGGCGCCGCCTCCCAGGGCGTGGCATCGCCCTCGATGCGGTCCAGCACCTCGGGCGACAGCACGAAGAACCCTCCATTGATCCAGCCACCATCGCCGCGCGGTTTCTCGACGAAGCCGCTCACGCCCTCGCCCTTGCCATCGCCATCGCGCACCAGGGCGCCATAGCGGCCGGGGGGCAGCACCGCCGTCACCGTGGCCAGCTTGCCATGCGCGGCATGGAAGGCGAACTGGGCGGCCATGTCCAGGTCGGCCACCCCGTCGCCATAGGTGAAGCAGAAGGGCTCGCCCGGCGGCAGGTACTCGCGCACGCGCTTGAGGCGCCCCCCCGTCAGCGTGGACTCGCCGGTGTCCACCAGCGTCACGCGCCAGGGCTCGGCATGGCGGTGGTGCACTTCCATGCGGTTCTCGGCCATGTCGAAGGTCACGTCCGACATGTGCAGGAAGTAATTGGCGAAGTACTCCTTGATGATGTAGCCCTTGTAGCCCAGGCAGATGATGAAGTCATTGACCCCATGGGCGGCATAGGTCTTCATGATGTGCCACAGGATGGGGCGCCCGCCGATCTCGATCATGGGCTTGGGGCGCAGATGCGACTCTTCGGAGATGCGGGTGCCCAGGCCCCCGGCCAGCAACACGGCCTTCATGGTCGGCACTCCAATGCCACGTGGGTATCCTGGCCTGTCTTCATATGTAGATCACCTGTGTCCATGGGGTCTTGCCGAAACTGCCGTGTGAAAGCCCTACTATTGCGCAGCATAAACACTGCGGGAGTTTCCGAAATCGGGAAAACCGACGGAAAAACCACGCAGCCCGCCCAACCGGGTGAAGTGATGGGCGCTTTACCGCTTGCTCGCGGGACTGGTTCGCGCACAATCAGATACAGTGAAACCAGCGATACGGCTTGGTGCCGTGTTTCCACCGCAACCGCCCCAGCCCCGCCTGGCGCCCGCCAAAAACAAACTGAATCAGCATGTTCGTCATCATTGGCTACGTCGTCAGCATGGTCTGCATCTTCGGTGTGTACATCGTGCACGGCGGGAACATCCAGGTGATCCTGAAGGCCCTGCCGTTCGAGCTCATCACCATTGGCGGCAGCGCCATGGGCGCCTTCGTGGTGAACAACCAGCCCAAGGTGCTCAAGGCCACGCTCAAGGCCGTCCCGGCCGCCCTCAAGGGCTCCAAGTACACCAAGGCGCGCTACATGGAGCTGCTGGCCATGCTCTACGACATCCTGCAGAAGGCCCGCAAGGAAGGCCTGATGGCAATCGAAAAGGATGTGGAAACCCCCCATGAGTCGGAGATCTTCAAGAAGTACCCCACGGTGGGCAGCGACCACCATGTGATCGAATTCACCACCGACTACCTGCGCATGATGGTCTCGGGCAACCTCAACTCCCACGAGATCGAGGCCCTGATGGACAACGAGATCGACACCCACCACCAGGAGGCCCATGCCCCGGTGGCGGCCATCGCCCGGCTGGCCGGCGCCCTGCCCGCCTTCGGCATCGTGGCCGCCGTGCTGGGGGTTGTGAACACCATGGGCTCGGTGGGGCAGCCCCCGTCGGTGCTGGGCGGCATGATCGCCTCGGCCCTGGTCGGCACCTTCCTGGGCATCTTGCTGGCCTACGGCTTCGTGGAACCCCTGGGCGGACTGATGGAACAAAAGACCGAAGATGCCGCCAAGGAATTCCTGTGCATCAAGTCCACGCTGCTGGCCAGCATGCAGGGCTACAACCCCGCCACCGCCATCGAATTTGGCCGCAAGGTGTTGTTCTCCACTGACAGGCCGACCTTCGCGGAACTTGAGGGACACGTGAAGGGCAAGAAGTAAGCACCCACCACCATGGCAGAAAAGAAGCTCCAGCCGATCATCATCAAACGCGTCAAGAAGGGCGGCCATGCCGTCCATGGCGGCGCCTGGAAGATCGCCTATGCCGACTTCGTGACGGCCATGATGGCCTTCTTCCTGCTGATGTGGCTGCTGGGCTCCACCGCCAAGGGGGAGCTGCAGGGTATTTCGGCCTACTTCGCCTCGCCGCTCAAGGTGGCCATGACCGGCGGCGACGGCGCCGGCAACAGCTCCAGCGTCATCCCGGGCGGCGGCAACGACCTGTCCAAGGTGCACGGCCAGGTGCGCCGTTCCGACTCCGACCCCGACAAGGACCGCCGCGCCAGCATCGACAACGCACGCGCCGAGCGCGCCAAGCAGGACCAGGAGCGCATCAAGGCGCTACAGGCCAAGATCGACGCCCTGATCACCGAAAACCCGCGCCTGAACGAGTACAAGTCGCAGATCCGCATCGATGTCACACCCGACGGGCTGCAGATCCAGATCGTGGACGACCAGAACCGCCCCATGTTCGACAGCGGCAGCGCGCTGGTGAAACCCTATATGCGCGATATCCTGCGCGAGATCGGCGCCGCGCTGGGCGGGGTGGAAAACCGCATCAGCCTGGCCGGCCATACCGATGCCGTCCCCTACGGCAACAGCGAGCGCGGCTATAGCAACTGGGAGCTGTCGGCCGACCGGGCCAACGCCTCGCGCCGCGAGCTGGTGTCTGCCGGCATGCCCGACGCCAAGCTGGGCCGCGTGGTGGGCCTGGCCGCCAGCGATCTGCTCGAACCCACGAATCCACGCGCACCCGCCAATCGCCGTATTACCATCACGGTGCTGACCCGCGAGGCCGAAGAACGCCTCCTGGGCAAGGGGACTCCCGCGGCCACCACTCCAGAAGTGCCGACGGAAAAGCGCGAAAATCCAACGACTGGCAGGTGATCGTTACGACTTGTCACCAAACCTGCCACACTTGACAATACAACCAGCCTATTTCGACCGAAAGGGTCCCACGTGACCACAGCCCTTCGCTTCTTGATCGTTGACGACTTCTCCACCATGCGGCGCATCGTCCGCAATCTGCTCAAGGAGAGCGGATTTGCCGACGCCGACGAGGCCGAGGACGGCGTCGCCGCCCTGAACAAACTGCGCAACAGCAAGTTTGACTTCGTGGTGACGGACATCAACATGCCCAACATGAATGGTTTCCAGCTTCTCGCGGAAATCAAGAAAGACGACAAGCTCAAGCACCTTCCGGTACTGATGGTGACCGCCGAAGCCCGCAAGGAAGACATCGTCGCGGCCGCCCAGGGCGGAGCTGCCGGCTACATCGTCAAGCCCTTCACCAAGGCCACGCTGGAGGAAAAGGTCCTGCTGATCCTCAAGAAAATGGGAATGTGACGCCATGGAAACACCTGACGCCCCCCAGGGTGAGCCCACGGCCGACGTTCACCACAAGATCGGTCTGCTGACCCGCCAGCTGCACGATTCGCTCAACGAACTGGGCTATGCCGACAAGCTGCGCGGATCCATGGGTGAGCTTCCGGACGCCCAGAGCCGCCTGTCCTACATCGCCCGCCTGACGGGCGAAGCGGCCGAAAAGGTGCTCACACGGGTCGAACAGGCCAAGGCCCAGCATGACTTCATCGCGGCCGAGACGCGCCGCGTGGTGGCCTCCCTGGTGAAAGACCCCGTTGCTGCCGTGGCCAAGGGCGAGATCATGAACTTCCTGACCGACGTGGAACGCGTCACCAGGGAAGCCGATACGCACCTGACCGAAATCATGATGGCGCAGGATTTCCACGACCTCACGGGCCAGGTGATCGCCCGGGTGGTCAACCTGGCTGCCACCATCGAGGAGCAACTGGTCCAGCTGCTGATCCAGACCGCTCCGCCCACCGCCAACGTGCCCGCCGCGCTGGTGGAGCCCCCGCGCGAACACCTCGCCGGCCCCGTGGTGGACCCGGACAACACCCCCGACGTCGTGACCGACCAGTCCCAGGTGGACGACCTGCTGGCCAGCCTGGGCTTCTGACCCCGGCTTTCTACCGGCCCGGCGCAGCAGCGCCAGCCGATGCCCGCGCACTCCGCGCCGCGCGGCGCCACTGAACAGGTACGAGGGAAAAGGGGCCTGCAGCCGCCCTTTATCCGTCTTTTGATTTCCGGGTCGCTCACGACAATGGCAGGACACAAGTTGTCACGCCATCATGGAATCCAGCCAAGAAAAAAGCCTACCGGCGTCCGAACGCAAGCTGCAGAAAGCGCGCGAGGACGGACAGGGTGCGCGCTCGCGCGACCTGTCGCACCTGGCCATCCTGGGCGCGGGCGGTGGCGCCATGCTGGTCCTGGCCCCGACACTCATGGAACACCTGCAGCAGGCGATGAGCCACCAGCTGGTGTTCAACTCCAACACGGTGATGGCGCCCACCACCATGCTGGACCGCCTGCGCACCATGGTCATCGTGGGCCTGGTCGCCAGCACCGTCTTTGCGCTGCTCACCAGTGGCGCCGCACTGCTCAGCGCCATCGGCGCCGGCGGCTGGATCTTCAGCATGAAGCCCATCAGCCCCCAGTTCAACCGCCTGAACCCCCTGTCGGGGGTGGCGAACCTGTTCTCCAAGCAGCAGATGGCCAACGTGGCCAAGATGGTCCTGATGACGGCCATCATCTCCGCCGTGGCCTGGCACTACATGGCAGGCAGCATCGAGCGCGTGGCCATGCTGGTGCTGCAGCCTTCGCCCATGGCCATCCGCCAGATGTCCGAATGGCTGGTCTCCGGCGTCAGCCTGATGCTGCTGGTGGTCTTCATGGCGGCGCTGATCGACGTGCCGTTGCAGGCCTTCTTCTTCAAGTCGCGCCTGAAGATGTCGCACGAGGAGGTCAAGCAGGAGCACAAGGAATCCGATGGCGACCCGCACACCAAGGGCCGCATCCGCCAGAAGCAGCGCGAAATGGCCGATGGCGCCAGTGTGGCCGCCGTTCCCAAGGCGGACTTCGTGGTGATGAACCCCACCCACTACGCCGTGGCGCTGAAGTACGACGACAAGACCATGGCCGCCCCGCAGGTGATTTCGCGCGGCACCGACCTGGTCGCCATGCGCATCCGCGACCTGGCCAAGGCCCACGACGTGCCGGTGCTGCAGTCGCCCATGCTGGCCCGCGCCCTGTACGCCCACGCCGAGATCGACCAGGCCATTCCCGCCACCCTGTACGCCGCGGTGGCCCAGGTGCTGGCCTATGTGTACCGCCTCAAGGCCGCGCTGCGCGGCGAGGGGCAGATGCCCGATGCGCTGGTCGACCCCCATGTCCCGCCTGAGCTCGATCCGCTGAACAAGCCCTCCCCGTCCACCGTGCAAGGCACCGCGCCATGAACAACTTGAACTCCCTTCGGCAATGGGCAGGCACCAACAGCTCCGCCCTGCAGGGCATGTCGGCGCCGCTGCTGGTGGTGGCCATCCTGGCGCTGATGGTGCTGCCCATCCCGCCCTGGATGCTGGACACCTTCTTCACCCTGAACATCGCCGTGGCGCTGATGGTGATGATGGTCTCGGCCTACATGATCCGGCCTCTGGACTTTGCCGCCTTCCCCTCGGTGCTGCTGCTCACCACGCTGATGCGCCTGTCGCTGAACGTGGCCTCCACCCGCGTGGTGTTGCTGGAAGGCCACACCGGCCCCGGTGCCGCAGGAGCCGTGATCGAGGCCTTCGGCCACTTCCTGATCGGTGGCAACTTCGCCGTGGGTCTGATCGTGTTTGCGATCCTGGTGGTGATCAACTTCGTGGTGGTGACCAAGGGCGCCGAGCGCATCGCCGAAGTCTCGGCCCGCTTCACGCTGGACGCCATGCCCGGCAAGCAGATGGCGGTGGACGCCGACCTCAATGCCGGCCTGATCGACGAGAAGGAAGCTAAGCGCCGCCGCGCCGAAGTGTCCGAGGAAGCCAACTTCTTCGGCTCCATGGACGGTGCCTCCAAGTTCGTGCGCGGCGATGCCGTCGCCGGCATCCTGATCCTGCTCATCAACATCATCGGCGGCTTCGCCATCGGCGTGCTGCAGCACGACCTCTCGGCCAAGCAGGCCGCCGACAGCTACATCCTGCTGGCCATCGGTGACGCCCTGGTGGCCCAGATTCCAGGCCTCTTGATCTCGGTGGCCGCTGCCATGGTGATCTCGCGCGTGGGCAAGGAACAGGACATGGGCCGCCAGATCGTGCAGCAGCTGTTCATGTCGCCCCGCGTGCTCGGCGTCACGGCCGGCATCCTGATTCTGCTCGGCCTGATCCCCGGCATGCCCCACCTGGTGTTCCTGGTGACCGGCGGCGCCCTGGGCTACTGGGCCTGGACCCTGTACCAGCGCCAGCAGGTCCCCGAGGAAGCACCCCCACCGCCCCCCGTGGCCACCGACGGCGAAGCCACCTGGGACGACCTGCAGCCCGTGGACCTGCTGGGCCTGGAGCTGGGCTACCGCCTGATCACGCTGGTGGACAAGAGCCGCCAGGGCGACCTGCTGACCCGCATCAAGGGCGTGCGCCGCAAGTTTGCGCAGGAAGTGGGCTTCCTGCCCCCGGCCGTGCACGTGCGCGACAACCTGGAACTCAAGCCCAGCGGCTACCGCATCACGCTGCGCGGCGTGGTGGTGGGCGAAGGCGAGGCCTTCCCCGGCATGTTCCTGGCCATCAACCCCGGCGGCATCACCACGCCGCTCATCGGCACCCCCACGACCGACCCGGCCTTCGGCCTGCCCGCGCACTGGATCGACGACCGGCAGAAGGAAGCGGCGCAAATGGCCGGCTTTACGGTCGTTGATTCGGAAACCGTGATGGCGACGCATTTGTCACACTTGATGCAAGTGCAGGCAGCCAAGTTGCTGAGCCGCACGGAAACCCAGCAACTGGTGGAACACGTCGCCAAGCTGGCCCCCAAGCTCATCGAAGAAGTCGTCCCGAAAATGGTCTCCATCGCCACGTTCCAGAAAGTCCTCCAGCTGCTGCTGGAAGAGTCTGTGCACATCCGCGATATCCGCACCATCATCGAGACCCTGGCCGAGCATGCCGGCGGCATCTCCGACCCCGTGGAACTGGCGCGCCGCGTGCGCATCGCCCTGTCGCCGGCCATCGTGCAGCAGATCTACGGCCCGACCCGCGAACTCAACGTCATCGCCATCGAACCCGGCCTGGAGCGCCTGCTGGTGCAGGCCCTGGGCAACACCGCCAGCCCGGCCCTGGACCCTGGAGTGGCCGACATCCTGACCCAGAAGGCCGCCGAAGTGGCCCTGCGCCAGGAGGAAATGGGCCTGCCCGCCTGCCTGCTCGTGCCCGACCAGATCCGCAATGCGATCTCCCGCCTGGTGCGCCGCGTGGCGCCCCGTCTGCAGGTCCTTGCCCACAGTGAAATTCCCGAGACCCACACCATCCGCATTGGGCCCATCCTCAAAGGTGCATCATGAACATCAAACGCTTTCACGCTGCCACGTCCCGTGAAGCACTGGCCAAAGCACGCATGGCCTTTGGCGAGGGCACATTGATCCTGTCCAACCGCCCCACGGCCAACGGCGTGGAGGTGATGGCCACGGCGGAAGACACGCTCTCGTCGCTGGACAACAACAGCGCAGCCGCCGCCAGGCAGCCGGCACACAGCGCCCCTTCGTCCCTGGTGCAGGCCAGCCAGCGCCAGCAGCAACAGCAGCAGTTGCCGCAGCCCCGTGCCGCCCAGTCGTCCGCCCTGAACCGCAACCCGGTCGAGGAAGACACCGAGCAGCTGGCCATGAGCACCCTGTCCTTCCAGGACTATGTGCGCGAGCGCATGCTGCGCCGCCGCCATGAGGCGATTGCCGGCCCCTCGGACCCCGTGCCCATGATGCAGCGCAGCCGCGACCGCGCCGAGGAGCTCGCCCGCGAGCGCCCCGCCGCCCAGGTGGCGCGCCACAACCCGCTGCGCTCCATCCCCATGGACCTGCCCGAGCCGGCCCCCCGCAAGCCGCAGCAGCGCCACCACCACCAGGAAGCACCGGCCCTGTCCAACGCGCAGGTCAACAATCAGCAGAACCTGATGAACGAGCTGCACTCGATGAAGGAACTCATCGAGGACCGGTTCAACACATTGGCCTGGCTGGGCCAGGCGCGCCAGAACCCGATCCAGTCGAACCTGATGCTGAAGATGATCCGGGCCGGCTACTCGCCCGCCCTGGCCCGCGCCGTGCTCGAGCGCCTGCCCGAGGACCTGTCGGCCGGGGAAGCCGTGCGCTGGCTCATGGAAGTGCTGGAACGCAACCTCAAGACCGATGCGGGCGCCGCCCCCCTGTACGAGCAGGGCGGCATCTTTGCCATGGTGGGTTCCACCGGCGTCGGCAAGACCACCACCACCGCCAAGCTGGCGGCCCTGTGCGCGCGCATCCACGGCCCCGGCAGCGTCGGCCTGATCACCCTGGACACCTACCGCGTGGGCGCCCACGAGCAGCTGCGCACCTATGGCCGCATGCTGGGCATCGTGGCCCACCTGGCCCACGACCGTGCGGCACTGCAGGACCTGCTGGGCCTGCTCAGCGGCAAGAAGATGGTGCTCATCGACACCACCGGCGTGGCCCCGCGCGATCCACGCAAGCGCGACATGCTCGACGTGCTGGACCTGCCCCACGTGAACCGCCTGCTGGTGCTCAACGCCGGCTGCCATGGCGACACCCTGGATGATGTGCTGACCTCGTTCAAGACCAACGGCTCGCAGCAGGCCATCCTGTCCAAGGTGGACGAGGCCGTGAAGCTCGGCCCCTCCATCGATGCGCTGATCCGCCACCAGATGGTGCTGCGCGGCGTGACCAACGGCCAGCGCGTGCCCGAGGACTGGGAAGCCGCCGACGCCCACCAGCTTATCGGCACCTCGATGCGTGCACCAGTCAAGTCGCCGTTCGACCCGAAGGCCAGCGACCTGAATTTCTTCTTTTCGCATTCACCCGAATTGGTAACGGACAGGGGGTTGGTCGATGCTTGATACCGGCTTTCACCAGGCGGCGGGGCTGCAGAGCTTCACCCCGCAAACCGAACTGCGCGTGCTGGCCGTGGCCAGCCAGGAACAGGCCGGCAGCGGCCTCGAGACCCTGTGGCAGGTCTGCGCCAGCCTGCAGCGCATGGGCTACCCGGTGGTGGTGCTCGACGCCACCGGCTACGAGACCGACGAGTCCCCGGGCCTGTACCACCTGCTGCGCCGGGCCCCCTGGCACGACGGCCTGGACCAGGGCGCTGCGGCCTCCTCCCTGGCGGTGATCCCTGCGGCCCGCGGCCTGTGGCAGATCAGCCGGGCCGACCGGCCGGCACATGTCTCGCCGCTGCAGGACATCCAGCCCTACGTGCGCGCCTACAGCATCCTGGTGCTGCACGCACCACCCCCCTTGCTGGGTCAGTTGCTCACCCACACCCGGACCACACCGCTGATGGTGATGGAGGGTGCCGCCGCAGGCGTGCTCACCACCTACAAGAGCCTCAAGCAGATGGCCCAGCACACCGGCCTGGCCTGCACCGTGGCGGCACTGGTGCGCGGTTCGGGCGCGGCCGAGCGCCGCAAGACCCTTGCAGCATTGCAGACATTGCAGGACTGCGCCGAGCGCCACCTGGGCGGCCAGGTGCACACTACGGCCGTCTCCACCCAGAATCCCCAGGAGCTGCAGCGCCTGGCCTTGCAACTGCTGGAAAACGCGGGCACCATCAATGGAACGATGGCAGCTGCCACTGCAATTGCATCCAGCAATTTCGCCGGTACGCCGGCAACTGCACACCTCGTTCGGAGCCACTGATCTGATGTACACCGCCAAAGGCCAGCTTGACCGTGATGCGATGATTCGCCAGCACGTGCCCCTGGTACGGCGGATCGCGCACCACATGATCGCCAAGCTGCCTCCCAATGTGGAGCTGGACGACCTGATCCAGGTCGGCATGATGGGCCTGGCGGAAGCCCTCTCGCGCTACGAAGCCGCCCAGGGGGTGCAGTTCGAGACCTTCGCCACCCAGCGCATCCGCGGGGCCATGCTCGATGAGCTGCGCGAAGGCGACTGGATGTCGCGCAGCTCGCGCAAGAGCCAGAAGGACATCGAACAGGCCGTCAACCGGCTGGAGCAGCGCCTGGGCCGCAGCCCGCTCGAATCGGAGATCGCCACCGAGATGGGCATGCCGCTGCCCGAGTACCAGAACCTGCTGGGCCGGGTGCGCGGCACGCAGCTCGTGTACCTCGAGGACATGACGCACAGCAATGACGACGATGACGGTTTTCTCGACCGCCACGTGGGCGACGAGGCGGCGAACCCGCTCGAGATGCTGCGCGACCACCGCCTGCGCTCGGCGCTGGTCACGGCCATCGAGTCATTGCCCGAGCGCGAACAGCACATCATGGGCATGTACTACGAGCACGACATGAATCTCAAGGAGATCGCGGCCGTGCTGGGCGTCACCGAATCCCGCGTCTGCCAACTGCACAGCCAGTCGATCGCACGCCTGCGGGCGAAGATGCGCAGTCATTAAGCGTACAACCCCCTGAGGCGCTTACGCGCCTTCACCCCTTCTCTCGAATGGCTGCGCCATTCGGGAAGGGGGACGCAGCCGGTGCGGCGGGGCGGCCCTTGCACGGCCGCCCTCGCTTGGGCAGCGCGCTATCCACGGCCTGCTCCCGGAGCTTGTGCGCCGCAGCGTTTATGTACTAATACAAACGAAGAATTGTGGCCATACAGTGCGGCCTTGCCGCGACTGTAGGCGTGCCGATCAGCCGGCCGAGCGGTAGATCTTGGCGATGCCGGCGGCTTTTTGCTTGCCGCCCAGGCCGTTGCCGTAGGTGGCGTTGGCGGAGCTGTCCTGGGAGGGGACGAGCACGGCGGTCTGGCGGTCGGTGATGGCGGCCAGGCGGGCCAGGCTTTCGCGGTGCACCACCAGGGTGGCGGCGATGGCGTCCATGCGGGCCTTGAGGGCGGGGGTGATGCTGCTCACCTGCTGGCGCGACAGGTCCAGCGCATACGAAAACCGCGCTGCCGCGTCGCGCAGCCCGGTGCTTGCTTGTTCGAGGGTGGGGGCATCTGCCTTGAGCAGGGCGGCAGACACCATCTCGATGTGCTGCTCAACGGCCTGCAGGGCGTCTTCCAAAGGCGTGGTCACGGCGGGTCCTGGTGAATGCGGGCCGGTGACGCCTGGAAGAAAGGGGTCACGCTAGCCGCGCGAGCGGGAAAAAATCTCTTGGGCATTGGCCAGCAGCTTGTCGGCAATCGCGCCGGCACTGACCGTGAAAGTACCTTTTTCGATGGCTGCACGCACGGCTGCCACCTTTTTCGTGTCGAAATCGCTGGCCGCGCGGCCAGCAGGGTCCAGGGCACGGGCTGCCGTGGAAACCGTCACAGGCACGCCAGCGGCCTGGGCTGCCGTAGTGCCCTTGGCCACTCCCTCGGGTGTCGCAGGGGCTGCAGCGGGGGCCTTGGCCTGCTTGGCCTGCCCCGTTTGCGCCAGTGCGCCCGGAAGTTCCGGTTGTTGACCTATCTTCATCGCCTTCTCCAGCGCTCCGATGACACGGAGCTCGTAGCAATGTTTTCGACCCTTCGGCGCTGGACTTTAGCTATTTATGCAGGTGGGATGAATCAAAGGGTAACGTCAACCGTCCCATTTTCACCCACAATACCAGAGATCGTGCGGCCATTGTCCATGCGGACTCGCACAGTCTGGCCTACGGCGCCCGCGGTGAGTGCCTGCCCTGCCGAGGTTACCGCATAACCGGGTCCCTGTGCCACCACCCGCACCTGGGCCCCGGCCTTGAAGATGCTCGGCGCGCGCACCATGGGCTGCCGCAGGGCCTGCCCAGCCACCAGGGGGCGTGAGGCGATCTGGCCGACCCATTGGTCGGGATTGGCCACGATGGGGGCGGCATCCGCCGCCCAGTCCACCTCGGCCTCGGCGGCGTCGCTGGCGGACAGCACCGCGCCGGAGGCCACGTTGCCCGTCAGCACCCATGCCGGCCCCCAGGCCTTGACCGTGACCGGCAGGAACACGTTCCAGGCGGCCTGCCCCTCCACGCAACGCAGGCCCAGGCGGGTGCGGCCCCACAGCCGCGATCCGGCCGGCAGGTAGGGCTCGACCCGGGCACAGGGCGCCAGGCGCAGCCGGGTGTCCAGCGCACCGATGCTCACCTCCATGCGCAGCGGCAGGCCCGCAGGCTGGTTGCGCGTGATGGCATCGTCCAGCCAGCGCTGGGTCAGGGCGGGCAGGTCGGCAGCCGGGTCGGCCACGGCCTGGGCCTGGGCCACGCCGCTGGCCAGCGCGCATGCGAGTGCGGCCAGCGCTGCACGGCCGGCGGTGGACAACAAGGTGGGAAATGCGGGTGCCATGGGGCGCTCCTGGTGGGTCAACGGGGCCCTGCAATCCGGTGCAACGGCCATTTCACGACCATCACTGTAGGCCCTGTGGCCGCCGCCGAACCCCTGAACTGCGGCCGCAAACGCAGGCTCTTCGCGCTTTAGAAAATCCGGGCGGTTTTCATAATCGAGCCACGCCAGAAAACCGTTTTTGCTGGCAGTTTCGCAACCTGGACGTGAGGCAGACATGCTTGACAAGATGACCAACCGGCTGGACTTCCACGGCAACGCACTGATACTGCGTGCCGAGCGCCAGCGTGCCATCGCCAGCAACATCGCCAACGCCGACACCCCCGGCTACGTCGCCCGCGACTTCAAATTCTCCGACGCGCTGAGCAACGCCACGGGCGAGCGCTCCTCGTTCACCGAATCGCCACGCCGCCTTTCCACCACCACGCTGGGCGGCTCCGGCTACACCAGCGAGCGGCCCACGGTCACCATCGGCACCGATCCGCGGCACATCACCGCTTCCACCGCCGACGCGGGCTCTTCGGCCGAGTTGGGCGGCAAGGGCAAGCTGGCCTATTCGCTGCAGACCCAGCCCGCCCTGGACAACAACTCGGTGGACCTGGACCGTGAGCGCGCCGCCTTCGTGGACAACGCCGTGCGCTACGAAGCCACGCTGCGCTTCATCAACGGCAACGCCAAGACCATGCTCAGCGCCATCCAGGGCCAGTAAGCAGCCCTACCGCGATAGAAGAGGCTCCCCACCATGTCCATGTTCTCCATCTTCAACGTCTCGGGCAGCGCCATCAGCGCGCAGTCCCAGCGCCTGAACGTCGTGGCCAGCAATCTGGCCAACGTCGATGCGGTGGCCGGCCCCGATGGCAATGCCTACAAGGCCCGCCAGGTGGTCTTTCGCACGACCAACATGGGCGAGCAGGGCTCGGACGGTGTGCGCGTGAGCGCCATCACCGAAAGCAATGTGCCCGGCCGCAAGATCCACGACCCCAGCCATCCCTCCGCCGACGAACAGGGCTACGTGACCCATTCCAACGTGAATGCCGTGGAAGAGATGGTGAACATGATTTCCGCGTCGCGCTCGTACCAGAACAACGTCGAAGTGATGAACACCGCCAAGACCCTTCTGCTCAAGACCCTGCAGATGGGCCAGTAACCCCGGGAGACCCTCGCCATGATCCTCAGCGCCACCAATGCCGCCACGACCGCCGATACCGCCAATGCCAAGGCGACGGCGGCCAACGACCCTGCCGCCTCCCAGGACCGGTTCCTCAAGCTGCTGGTTGCCCAGCTCAACAACCAGGACCCGATGAACCCGCTGGACAACGCCCAGATGACCTCACAGATCGCGCAGATCAACACCGTCACCGGCATCCAGCAGCTCAACACCACCATGGCCAGCATGGCTGCCCAGTTCAACTCGCTGCAGGTCATGCAGGGCACGACCCTGGTCGGGCGCAATGTGTTGACCGAGGGTTCGGGCATGAACGTGGCCGACAAGGTGGGCAAGGCCGGATTCGAGATTGCCTACCCAGCCACCAAGGTGGAGGTGGAAGTGGTGACCCCCGGCGGCCAGGTGGTCGACACCTTGGACCTGGGTCCCAAGGACGCGGGCCGCCACAATTTCGAATGGGATGCCAGCGCCTACAAAGGCAGCACCGAGGGGCTGCAGTTCCGCGTCAAGGCGGTCAACGGGGCCACCACGCTCGAATACGCCCCGCTCACCCTGTCCAAGGTCACGGCCGCTGGAGCCACCGACGGCCAGCTCGTGCTCACGCTGGCCAACGGCAAGAACATCAACTACAGCCAGATCAAGTCCCTGGTCTGACGCTGCCCTCCCCCTTCGTCCCCAGACACCTGAACACCACGCCCCCTCAAGGAGAACACCATGGGTTTCCAGCAAGGCCTCTCCGGCCTGAACGCCGCCAGCAAGAACCTGGACGTCATCGGCCACAACATCGCCAACTCCAACACCGTGGGCTTCAAGGCATCGCGTGCGGAATTCGCCGAGATGGTGGCCAATGCCATCGGCTCGGCCGGCGGCTCCAATGCCGGCATCGGCGTGGAAACCGCTGCCGTGGCCCAGCAGTTCACGCAGGGCAACCTGACCATCACCGGCAACAGCCTGGACGTGGCGATCAATGGCAACGGCTTCTTCACGCTGCAGCTGCCTGACGGTTCTTCCGCCTACACCCGGGCCGGCAACTTCAAGCTGGACAAGGTGGGCAACATGGTCACCAACGACAACGCCAAGGTCATGGGCTACCCCATCGACCCGACCACGGGGCTGCGCACCGGCACCGATCCGATTCCCATGGTGTTCCCGACCTCCGAACCGATTCCTGCCAGGCAGACGACCAAGATCACCGCCGCCTTCAACCTCGATGCGCGTGCCACGGACGCCGCGGGCGACCCGGCCGCCACGCCGCCCGTGCCGGCCACGCCACGCGCCACCTACGGCACTTCGATCAACGTGTTCGACAGCCAGGGCGTGGCCAAGCCGGTCAACCTGTACTTCCAGAAGACCGCCACGGACAACACCTGGGACGTGTACGACGCGCTCGACGACCCCACGGCCGTGCCCCCCGTGGTGGCCACGGCCATCGGCCAGATCACCTTCGACAACAACGGCGTGATCACCGGCCCGGCCGCCACGCCACCAGCCACCGGCTTCTCGCTGGCGCTGAACGTGAACCCCACGCCGCCCAACCCGAACAACCTGCCGGCCTACAACGTGGACGTGCAACTGGACGACGTGACGCAGTTCGGCCGCAAGTTCTCGGTGTCCGACCTCTCGCAGGACGGCTATACCGCGGGTGACCTCACGGGCATCAACGTCGAGAACAACGGCATGATCATGACGCGCTACTCCAACGGCGTCACGCGCGCCGAAGGCCAGATCGCGCTGTCGAGCTTCCGCAACACGCAGGGCCTGGCCTCGGTGGGCGGCAACAACTGGGTGGCCACCTTCGAATCAGGCCAGCCCGTCATGGGAACGGCCACGGACGGGAACTTCGGTGCACTGCGCTCAGGCGCGCTGGAGGACTCTAACGTGGACCTCACGGCCGAACTCGTGAACATGATGACCGCGCAGCGCACCTACCAGGCCAATGCGCAGACCATCAAGACGCAAGACCAGGTGATGTCCACCCTGGTGAACCTGCGCTGACCCGCACCTGACCACCTGACCGGAAGCCGCCATGGACCGCATCATCTACACCTCCATGACAGGGGCCAACGCCGCTGCCCACCGGCAGTCGGTGCTGGCCAACAACCTGGCCAATGCGTCCACCAACGGCTTTCGCGCGGAGATGTCCACTTTCCGCTCCGTCCCGCTGCAAGGCGATGGCTCCACCACGCGCGTGTTTGCGCTCGAAGCCACCTCGGGCCATGTCGACAAGCCGGGCCCCGTGCAGCGCACCGGCCGGGCCCTCGATGCCATGGCCGTCGGCAACGCCTGGTTTGCCGTGCAGGGCCTCGATGGCCTGGAAGCCTACACGCGCAATGGCGGCTTCGAGGTTTCGCCCACCGGTGCCTTGCTGACCAACACCGGGCTGCCCGTGCTCTCGGACGGCGGCGGCCCCATCGATGTGCCGCCCGGCGCGGAAGTGTCGCTGGGTGCCGACGGCACCCTCACCGCCAAGACCGCGGGCCAGCCACCAGCGGCCATCGGGCGCCTGAAACTGGCCACGCCCACCGCCGAAGACCCGCTCAAGCGTGGCGACGACGGGCTGTTCCGCGCCGCCTCGGGCGAACAGATTCCCAACGACCCCAATGCACGCCTGCTGTCGGGCGCGATCGAAGGCTCCAACGTGAACGCCGTGGAAACCATGGTCGGCATGATCGCCGCCTCGCGCCAATTCGAGCAGCAGATCAAGATGCTGCAGACCGCGGAAGCCGATGACAAAGCCGCCAGCCAGTTGCTGAGCATCAACGGCTGAACCGCCACCAGCCCCTAGGAAAACGCCATGATCAATTCCCTCTGGATCGCCAAGACCGGCATGGAGGCCCAGCAGACCCAGCTGGACGTCATCTCCCACAACCTGGCCAATGTCTCCACCACCGGCTACAAGCGCGCCAACGCGGTGTTCGAAGACCTGATCTACCAGAACCTGCGCCAGGTGGGCTCGCAGACCACCGAGCAAAGCCAGCTGCCCACCGGCCTGCACCTGGGCCTGGGTGTGCGCACCGTGGCCACCGCCCGCAACTTCATGCAGGGCAGCATGCAGCAGTCCAACAACAACCTGGACGTGGCCATCAAGGGCAATGGCTTCTTCGAGGTCACGCAGCCCGACGGCACCATCGGCTACACCCGCGACGGCTCGTTCCAGCTCGACTCGCAGGGCCGCCTGGTCACGTCCAGCGGCCTGCCCATCGCCAACGGCATTACCGTGCCCCCCAACGCCACCAGCGTCTCCATCAGCGCCGAAGGTGCCGTCACGGCCACGGTGCCGGGCAACACCGCGCCCCAGCCACTGGGCAACATCGCCATGGCCACCTTCGTGAACCCGGGCGGCCTGGAGCCACGCGGCCAGAACCTGTTCATCGAGACCGCCGCCTCGGGCCAGCCCCAGCAGGGCACGCCCGGCACCAACGGCCTGGGCACCATCCTGCAGGGCTACCTCGAAACCTCCAACGTGAACGTGGTGCAGGAGTTGGTGACCATGATCCAGACCCAGCGCGCCTACGAAATGAATTCCAAGGCCATCCAGACCTCGGACCAGATGCTGGCCAAGCTCAGCCAGATGTAAACCGCAGACAGGCCACAAGCCCCTTGCCAGGATTCTTCCCATGACCTTCCTCCACGCTTTCCAGGACGCCCGCGCCCGCCTCCTTGCATGGCCCAGCCTGGTCGCAGCCGTGCTCAGCACCGGCTGCGCCAGCATGTCCCCACCACCGCCCGTGGACATCCTGCCCACCACGCCGCCGCCCCTGGCCGCGGTCATGCCGCGCACGCCGCCACCGGTCACCGGAGGCCTGTTCCACACCGCCAGCTACCGCCCTTCGTTCGAAGACCGGCGTGCACGCCTGGTGGGCGACAACGTCACCATCCAGATCGTGGAGAACGTGACGGCCAGCCAGAAGTCCTCTTCCACCGTGGACCGCACCTCCAAGGTCAGCAGCGGCGTGACGGCGCTGCCGTTCACCGGCCAGAAGTTCACCGACAAGCTGGGCGTGGGCGCCAATTCGGAAAATGCCTTCGAGGGCAAGGGCGGCACGGAAAGCGCCAACACCTTCCAGGGCTCGATCACCGCGACCGTCATCGACGTGCTGCCCAATGGCCACCTGATCGTGGCCGGTGAAAAGCAGATCGGCGTGAACCAGAACGTGGACGTGCTGCGCTTCTCGGGCACGGTGGATCCACGTGCCCTGCAGCCCGGCTCCATCGTCGCCTCCACCCAGGTCGCCAATGTGCGTGTCGAGTCGCGCGGCCGCGGCGCCCAGAACGAAGCCCAGGTGACCGGCTGGCTGGGCCGCTTCTTCAACACCGTGACTCCGTTCTGATACAAAATGTGACCGGGCGCCTGTGAGTTGGCTGCGGACCAGGCAGCCAGCGCAGCGCCCTTTGTGCATTCAGACCCGAGGTTTCACGATGTCCTTTTCTCGCAGCTCCCTGGCATGCGGCTTCATGGCCCTGGCCGCTGCATTCTCGCCAGCCACCCAGGCGCAGCCCACCACCTACGCCTATTCCGTGGCCTTGTCCCTGGCATTGCCCAAGGGCTCGGCTGCCGAGACCGCCTCCAAGAACAAGACCCTGCCGGCAGGCATCAAGTTCTCGCCCTGCGACGCCACGGCGCTGGACCAGTTGGCCTTCACCCTCAAATACGACGCCGGCAAGCCGACCGTGGGCACCACCCCGGGCACGCTGCAGAACGTGTATGTGATCTTCCACCGGGATGGCGGGCTGTTCTTCCCCCTGGTGCGCAACCCGCTGATGACCGCCGGGGCGATCTTCAAGGTGTACCCCGCATCCGGCAGCATCCAGGCCATCGACACCTACACCGCCGCCAGCGACAACCTGGGCGGCGCGCAGACCGAGGTGATCCTGGGCGGCAATCTCACGGTGCACGGGATCGACTCCGGCGTCTGGCTCATCACCGCCATCATTGCGCCGGCCTCCACGGTGAATTTCGACGACCCCCGCACCTGGAGCGCCTGGGACACGCTGCCCTTCATGCTGCGCAAGCCCTGGAAGGGCCTCATCAACAACAGCTGCGAGTGACATCGCGGGCAGAGCGCTGCCAGCGGTTGGAGGCAGCGGACCCGTCCTTGTAACAAGGCCTTCGCCAAAAGGCGGGTGAATTCGCCTCTTTTTGGGCATTCCCTTGTGCGGCAACCGCCCACAATGAAGCCCATGAAAGCCTTGCCCTCCCCCTTCCTGGCACACCCCCTGCGCGCGCTGTGGCTGTCGGCCATGGCCCTGGCCCTGGTGTGTGCCGCGTGGCCGGCGCATGCGCTGCGCATCAAGGAAATCGCGGCGGTGCAGGGCGTGCGTACCAACCAGTTGACCGGCTACGGCTTGGTCGTGGGCCTGGACGGCACGGGTGACCAGACCACCCAGATGCCTTACACCACGCAGGCCATGTCCAACTACCTGCAGCAGATGGGCATCAGCCTGCCGCCTGGCACGGCTTCGCAGCTGCAGCTCAAGAACGTGGCGGCCGTGATCGTCACGGCCCAGTTGCCCGCCTTTGCGCAGCCAGGCCAGCAGATCGACGTCAACGTCTCCTCCATGGGCAACTCCAAGTCGCTCAAGGGCGGCATGCTGATGGTCACGCCCCTGCGCGGTGCCGACGGCGAGATCTACGCCCTGGCCCAGGGCAACCTGGTGGTGGGCGGTGCCGGCGCGTCGTCCGGCGGCAGCAAGGTGCAGATCAACCACCTGGCCGCTGGCCGCATCCCCCTGGGTGCGCAGGTCGAGCGCTCCGTTCCCACCCCGCTCAACGAGGGTGACACCATCAGCCTGGGCCTCAATGCCTCGGATTTCCAGACCGCCCGCCGCGTGGCCCAGGTCATCAACACCCGGCTGGGCAACGGCCTGGCTACGGCCCTGGACGGCCGCACGGTGCAGGTGCGCGCCCCCAGCGATCCCGGTGCCCGCGTGGGCTTCATCGCCGATCTGGAAGAGCTGCCGTTCGAGCTGTCGGCCCCCGCCGCCAAGGTGGTGATCAACGCCCGCACCGGCTCCATCGTGCTCAACCAGGCCGTGACCCTGGGGCCCTGTGCCATCGCGCACGGCAACCTGTCCATCACCATCAGTTCGCGCCCCGTCATCAGCCAGCCCAATCCGCTGTCGCAGGGGCAGACCGTGGTCACGCAGCAAAGCGACATCAAGATCAACCAGGAGCCGGGCAACATCATCCAGATGCCGCCCTCGCCGCAGCTGGCCGACGTGGTGCGCGCACTGAACACGCTGGGCGCCACGCCGGGTGACCTGCTGGCCATCCTGCAGGCCATCAAGGCCGCCGGCGCCCTGAACGCCGAGCTCGAAGTGATCTGACCATGGCCCTCACGCTGCCTTCGTCCTCCACCACCAGCACGTCCAATGCGCTGGCGGCCGACGTTCGCTCGCTGAACGCGCTCAAGTACGAAGCCGGCGCCAACAATCCCCAGGCCACGAAAGAGGCCGCCAAGCAGTTCGAATCGCTGTTCATGCGCGAGCTGATCAAAAGCATGCGCGAGGCCACCATGAAATCCGGCCTGATGGACGGCGCCCAGGGCGACCTGGGCACCGACCTGCTGGACCAGCAGCTGTCGGTGCAGATGGCCGGCCAGCCCGGCGGACTGTCCGAAGCCATCGCGCGCCAGCTCTCGCGCCAGATGGGCGGCCCCGATCCATCGTTCTCCGTGCCCTCCACGGTCAGCCTGTCGCAGATCCAGCGCCCGGCAGCCGCCAAGGTGAGCGCCAGCCCCACCAGCACCGAAGCCGTGGGCCAGGCCCCCAAGGGCCGCGACGGCTTTGTGCAGCACCTGAGCGGCACGGCCGAGAAGGTCTCGCAGGAGAGTGGCATCCCCGCGAGCTTCATGCTCGGCCAGGCCGGCCACGAGACCGGCTGGGGCAAGAGCGAGATCAAGAACGCCGACGGCAGCAACTCCTTCAACCTGTTCGGCATCAAGGCCGGCAAGGGCTGGACCGGCAAGGTCGCCGAGATCACGACCACCGAGTACATCAACGGCACACCGCGCAAGGTGGTGGCCAAATTCCGGGCCTACGACTCGTACGAGGATTCGTTTCGCGACTACGCGCGCCTCATCAAGGAAAGCCCCCGCTATGAAAAGGCGGAGTCCGTGGCGCAGTCCGGCTCGGCCATGGCCTATGCCTCCGCGTTGCAGAAGGCAGGCTATGCCACCGACCCCGAGTACGCCAGGAAGCTCAGCGGCGCCATCAACAGCGTGCAGCGTGCGCAACGTGCGCAGGCCTGAGAACACGAGGTAAACCATGAGCTTGCTCAACGTCGGCGCCCGCGCCCTGCTCGCCAACCAGGTCGCCCTGCAGACTGCCGGCAACAACATTGCCAACGTCAACACGCCGGGCTATTCGCGCCAGACCGTGGTGCTGCAGACCGTGCAGGGCCAGTTCACGGGCGGCGGCTACATCGGCCAGGGCGTGGACGTGCAGACCATCCTGCGCAACCAGAGCGAATTGCTCACGCGCCAGTCGGCCACGGCAGGCTCCGTGCAGGCCGGCGACATCGTGCGCGCCGAGCGCCTGCGCCAGCTGCAGGAGGTGTTCAGCGGCGGTGCCACGGGCCTGGGCGCCGCCATCAACGACATGATGAACGCGTTCTCGGACGTGGTGAGCGCCCCCACCGACATCACGGCCCGCACGCTGGCGCTCACGCGCATGGACGAAACCGCCTCGCGCATGCGCTCCGCGGCCGAACGCGTCGACGAGGTCGAGTACACGGTCAAGGAACAGCTGCAAAGCAGCATCACCGCCATCAACAGCCTGGCGGGGCAGATCGCGGCCGTGAACGAGCAGATCGCGCGCGCCAAGGGCAATGGCCAGACACCCAACGACCTGCTCGACAACCGCGACCAGCTGATCCGCGAAATGAACCAGTACGTGCAGACCACGCAGATTCCTGCGGACGACGGCACGATCGGCCTGTTCGTGGGCGGCAGCCAGCCGCTGGTGCTGGGCACCACGCCATCGCAGGTGTCCGTGGACGATGCCACGCAGTTCCCCGGCAGCGGCCAGCTCAAGCTGTTCTTCAACCGCCCGGGATCACCGCCCATCGAGGTGGACGAGAACATGCTCGGTGGCGGTTCCGTCTCGGGGCTGCTGCGCTTCAACAACACCGACCTGTCGGAAAGCCGCAACCTGCTCGGGCGCATGGCCATGGCCATCGGCATGACCATGAACGAGCAGCACAAGCTCGGCCTCACGCTGGACGGCCAGGTGGGCAAGGACCTGTTCAGCATCCCCACCAGCATGCCGGGCCTGACCAACGGCGCCGGCGTGGGCAACGTGACCTTCAGCGACCCGACCAAGTTCGCGGCCTCCGACTACGAGATCCGCTTCACCACCGGCACGGCCGGCCAGGTGGTGCGCCTGTCCGACGGCAAGGCCACGCCCTTCACCGACGCCGCCAACCTGGCGACGCTGGACATCGACGGGCTGACCTTCAACCTCACGACGCCGGGCGTGCCGGGCGACCGCATGCTGTTCCAGCCGTTCAATACGGCGGGGGCCAACATCAACGCCCTGGTGTACTCGCCGCGCGACCTGGCGGCAGCCAACCCGATCAACGCCGCCATGGGCACCACCAATGGCGGCACGCTGCAGCTGTCCGGCCTCAAGGCCACCGACACCCTGGTGACCCCGCCCATCCCGGGCGGCGTGACGCTGACCTTCACGGCCGGGCCGCCCACGACCTACGCCGTGACCGGCTCGACCACGCCCCCATCGGGCACGGCGGGCCTGGCCTATACCTCCGGCTCCACCATCACCATCGATGGCTGGGAAATCAAGCTGCAGGGCTCGCCCAAGACCGGCGATACCGTGCGCGTCGGCAACGCGCTGGACCCCCAGTACGGCGACACCTACACGCGCAATGCCGGCAATGCCACTGCGCTGATGAACCTGCGCGACGTGAAGATGTTCGACGAATCCACGCTCGCCGATGGCTATGCCGGCCTGATGGCCCAGGTCGGCACGCGCACGCAGAGCGCCACCTTCGCCGCCGAGCTGTCCACCACCATCGCGGCCAACCTGGAGCGTGACCGCACGGCCGTATCGGGCGTCAACCTCGACGAGGAAGCGGCCAAGCTGATCCAGTACCAGCAGGCTTACCAGGCTTCCGCCAAAATGCTGCAGATTGCACAAAGCGTCTTCGACACGCTGATCCAAGGGTTGACACGATGACCCCCCTGAGTCGCTTTGCGCCTTGGCCCTTGCGCGGGGCCACTGGCCCCGGCCGCGCCGGTTTCGCAGGCCGTGGGTGGCGCGCAGCGATGTGGAAAACTAAGATGATCCCCCTCGGGGACTGGTCCAGGAGTACGACATGAGCAACACCCTTTACCGGCTTGGCACGGCCAACATGTACGACAACGCGCTGCGCAATCTCGGCGCGCGCCAGACCAACCTGTCCAACCTGCAGGAGAACCTGACCTCGGGCAAGCGGGTCGTGCGCGCCAGCGACGACCCGGTCTCGGCGGCGCAGGCAGAGCGGGCGCTGACCCGCCTTACCCGCATCCAGACCGAGCAGCGCGCCCTGGAAACCCAGCGCAACGCCGTGGCCCAGTCCGAATCCGCGCTGGGCGACGCCATCGATCTGGTGCAGAACGCGCGCGAACTGATGGTCAATGCCGGCAGTGCGACCCTGACCAGCAACGACCGCGCCACCATCGCCAACCAGTTGCAGAGCCTGCGCGAGCAGTTGCAGACGGTGGCCAACCGCAAGGACACCAACGGCATCCCCCTGCTGGGCGCGCTGGGCAGCGCGCTGGCCCCCTTCCTGGGCCCGCAATCCACCTCGCCGGACTACCTGTTCGATGGGCTTCCCGGGCAATCGGGCAGCACCGGAACCTCGATTCCCAACACCCTGGATGGCGAGTTCGCCTTCATGTTCAAGCCGCAGCGCGACGGTGCCTACAACGTGCAGGTGAACCCGGCGACCATCAACAACAACCAGCAGCTGACGACCACGGGCGTCAAGCCCACGAACCTGGCCCTGGTGACGGGGGACAACTACTCGATCACCTTCAGCGCGGTGGGCCCCGGTGCCACCGTCGGCACCAGCACCGCCACCTACACCATCACCAACACCACCACCGGCGTGGTATCCGCCCCCGTGGTGGTGCCCGATTACCCGACGGACAAGCCGGTGACCATCTCGGTGACCGGCGTTCCGGGGTTGGCCTTCGACATCACCGGCGCACCGGCGAACGGGGATGCCATCACCCTGCAGCCCACGGCCAGTGTCTTCAGCACCCTGGACAGTGCGATCCGTGACCTCCGTGGCGCCCCCAACAGCAACGCGGCCACCCAGGCCGTCGGGCAGGCCCTCACCAACGTGGACATCGGCCTCGAACGCATGAGCAACATGCGCAGCTATGCGGGCGAGCTGCTCAACCGTGCCGACCGCATCACGGGCGACCAGGAAAAGCGCTCGATCCAGCTCGAGGGCGACCGCTCGCGGGCCGAGGATCTGGATATGATCAAGGGCATTTCAGACTTCCAGAACCAGCAGGTGGGCTACGAGGCAGCACTCAAGTCCTATGCCCAGGTCCAGAAGCTGTCCCTGTTCAATTTCATCAGTTAAGCGGGCCTGCCCTGAGCCGCACTCCCTGGCCGGGGGACGGACCCCAACGAGACAACGCCTGAGAGCCCATGGTCCAATCCGTCCTCGGCAGCCTGATCCTGGGGTACCGCCCCCTGTGGAACCGTGCCCGCAAACTCGCTGCGATCCAGCTCTACGTCCAGAACGAATCCCCCAGCGCCATGGTCGATACCGGCCACCTGCTGCGCACGCTGCAGGAGCTGTGGTCCGCCAGCTCGCCGCCCCTGCTGCTGTCGCCCCAGACCCACCAGGTGCTGGCCGACATGCTCGAGCATGCCCCGCGGGGCGCGCCGTGGATCGAGGTGCGTGGCGACTGGCTGCAGGACTCGGGCATCTATGCCCTGGTGAAAGCCGCGCACCAGCGCGGCTTGAAGCTGGTATGGCGCGGCGACATCGGCAAGCTGCCCGAGCCGGCCGTGGCGCAGTGCTTTGACAACAGCCTGCTGAGCCTGACCCCGGCCGATGCGGTCGCGACCCTGCAGGCCAACGCGCGGCCCGGCAGCCCGGCGGCCAGGACGCCGCCCCGGGCCGTGAGCCCCATCCTGGCCGGGCAGATGTACGAGAACATTCCCAGCCGCGCCCTGATGGAGCACTGCCTGGACCAGCACAATGCCCTGGCCCTGGCCGGCTGGCCCACCGAGGACGTGCTCTACAGCGTGCGCCACACGCCCCAGCAACCTTCGCATGCCGTGATCGCCAAGCTGCAGAAGGCCATCGACGCGGAGCAGTCGCTCGAGACCTTCGAGGACATCATGGGCGAGGACCCGCTGCTGGCCTACCGCTTCATGGTCTACACCAACTCGGCGGCACTGGGCCTGCGCACCGGCATCGACTCGCTGCGCCGCGGGCTGGTGATGATGGGCTACGGCTCCATCAAGCGCTGGCTGTCCGACCAGTTGCCCCATGCCAGCACCGACCCCAACATGCTGCCCGTGCGCGAGTCCATGGTGCTGCGCGCCAAGCTCATGACGCAGCTGCTCAACGCCGGGATCGAGAACGACCTGCGCCGCGAGATCTACCTGTGCGGCCTGCTGTCGCAGATCGACGAGCTGCTGCAGGAGCCCCTGGGCACCATCTTGCACCGCATCCCGTTGTCCGAGCGCATCTACGACGCCACCGTGCTGCGCACCGGCCCCTATGCCGCCAGCCTGCAGATGGCCTGTGCGCTGGAGACCGGCGACGCCAGCGCCATCCGCCACCTGTGCGAGACGCAGGAGATGGACCTCGAGGAAGTCAACCGCGGCCTGCTGCGCGTGCTCTCCGACATCGAGGTGCAGCGCTAGTCCACTGAAACCGAGTAATCGGCGGCGGCTACAGCAGCGGCGAGAACAGCCGCGCCGTGGCATCGCACAGGCGCGGCACGAAGGCCTGGCGGCGGCGGGTGGGTACAGCCCGGGCATTGCGCATGTCTGCCTCGAACTGGCGCGCCAGCGGCAAAGCCAGCGCCGACCCGTAGACCACCGCGCAGACCTCGAAGTTGAGCCGGAAGCTGCGGTTGTCGAAGTTGGCCGTGCCGATGAAGGCGCAGTTGTCGTCCACCAGCATGGTCTTGGAATGCAGCATGCCGGCCGTGTACTCCCAGACCTTGACGCCGGCGGCGATCAACTCGTCGAAGTAGGAGCGTGCCGCCGCGCTGACCACGAAGGAATCGCTGCGCCGGGGCACCAGCAGGCGCACGTCCACCCCGCGCAGCGCCGCGCTGGTCAACGCCATGAGCGCCGGCTCGCCGGGCACGAAATACGGCGTGGTGAGCCAGACCCGGTCCACCGCCATGTGGATGGCGGCCACATACACGCGGTGGATGGCCTCGTTGGCGTTGTCCGGTCCCGAGGTGAGGATCTGCACCGGGTGGTCGCCCGGCTCGGTGGCGGGCAGCAGGTGCCGGCTCTCGCGCGCCACGGCACCGGGGCCCTCGCCCGTGGTGTACACCCAGTCCTCCATGAAGGTCATCTGCAACAGGCGCACGGCCCCGCCCTCGATGCGCAGGTGTACGTCGTGGTAGGCATCGCGCCGCGCGCGCTGGTCTTCCTCGTCGGTGACGTTGATGCCGCCCGTGAACCCCACGACGCCGTCGCAGACCACGATCTTGCGGTGGGTGCGGAAGTTGATCACGGGCCGCACACGCCGGCCGATGCGCGAGGCATGGAAGAACGCCACCTGCACGCCCGCATCGAGCAGCGGCGCGAGGAAACGCTTTCCCAGCCGCTTGGAGCCCAGGGCGTCGACCAGCAGCCGCACGATCACCCCCTGGCGCGCTCTCTCGGCCAGCAGGTCGCGCAGGGCCGTGCCGATGCCATCGGGCTCGAAGATGTAGTACTCCAGGTGCACATGGTGGCGCGCCGCGCGGATGGCGTCGAAGATCGCATCGAAGGTCTCGGCGCCGTCGACCAGCAGATCCACCCGGGTGGCGGTGGAGACGCGCAGCTCGCAACTGGCCTCGCCCAGCAGCACCAGTTGCCGCAGGGCCTCGGGAGCGGCAGCGGCCGTCTGGCGCAGGCTGGCGAAGTCGGCATGGGCGTACAGCGCCGACTGGCTGCGCATGCGCTTGATGCGCTGCTTGCGCAGCCGCTGCGGGCCGAAGAAGTAATAGATCACATAGCCCACGAAGGGCAGCAGCGCCATCGACAGGATCCAGCTGAGCGTGGAAACCGGGGGGCGCTTTTGCAGCACGATCCAGACCGCCAATACCGCGATGTACAGGCTCCAGGTGACGGAGACCGTCGTCAGCAGTCCTTCATGCCCGCCAGGAAAGAACTGCACCATGGACTGCAGGCCATCGGTCATTGCGGCCCAGCGCCCTTTTACGTCCATGGTTCCTTCGCGGTAGTGGGATCAGGTGGCGATTGTAGGCAGTGCGCCCATCACCGGCTTTGCTTGACGACGCGCTCGAAGGTGCGCCAGAAAGTCGCGTCCTGCGTGGTCGCGAAGTTGATGCGCATCAGGGTGCTGGGTTTTCGCTCGGCATGGAACAGCGCGCCGGGCGCGAGCAGGTAGCCCTCGTCGAGCATGCGCTGCGACAGCGCATCGGTATCCACCCCCGTGTCCACCCAGCCGAACAGGCCCACCGGGTCGGCCGCGAAGGTACAACCCGCACTCAGTGCCAGCTTGACGCTGCGCGCCCGTGCCGCGTCGAGCCGGGTGCGGATGCGCTCGGCATGCCGGCGCAGCTGGCCCTGTTCGATGCACAGTGCCAGCGCCTTCTCCAGCAGCGCGGGCGTGGTCAGCGTGGCCAGCAGCTTGGTGTCGAGCAGTCGCTCGACCAGGGCCGGCGGCGCGGCCAGGAAGCCGATGCGCCAGTTGGGCGCGAGGATCTTGGCAAAGCCGCTCACGTAGATGGTGCGCTGCAGGCCGTCGAGCGCCGTGAGCCGCGTCGCATGCTCGGGCGCGATGTGGCTGTAGGTGTCGTCCTCGACGATGTGGAAGTTGTGCTGGTTGGCCAACTGCAGGATGCGGTGCGCGCTGCCCGGCGACAGGCAGTAGCCCGTGGGGTTGTGGAACACGCTGACGCTCACGTAGAGTTTGGGCTTGTGCACTTCGCAGTAGCGCGCCATCACCTCCAGATCCGGGCCATCGGCGCGGCGCGGCACCGGCAGGATGTGCATGCCCAGCGCCGACAGGCGCGCGAACTCCACGGCCCAGCCGGGCTCCTCGACCATCACCGGGTCGCCGGGGCGCAGCAGCGTGCGGCTCACGATGTCGAGGGCATGCGTGGCGCCCACGGTGGTGATGATGTTCTCGGGCGCGGTGTGCACGCTCAGTTGGGCCAGCTTCTTGACCAGCAGGCGGCGCAGGCCGCTGTCGCCCAGCGGCTCGCCGTACTGCAGCGAGTACTCCTGCAGCGCCCGGGTGCTCGTGACCTTGCGCACCGCGGCCGGCATGAAGGTGGATTCGAGCCATTGCGGCGGCAGCACGCCCATGCCGGGCTGGGGCTTGTCGCTGATCTTGTGGAACATGCCCCGGATAAGCGCCGTGGCGTTCACCGGCGGCGAACCGCGCCCGGCGCCGCGCGCCGCGAACCAGTGGGCGGTGGTCCAGTTGCCGCCCGCCGCCTCCATGGCCGCGACGTCCACGGCCTCCGGCGCCTCGGCGCCCGCGGGCGCCACCTCGCGCACGAAGAAACCGCGGTTCTTGCGCGCCTCCACCAGGCCCTGCGCCAGCAACTGGTCGTAGGCCGCCACCACGGTGGAGGGGCTCACGCTGTGCTGCAGCGCGCACTGGCGCACCGAGGGCAGGCGCGCGCCCGGTGCCAGCAGCCGGTTGCGGATGCGCTCGCCGAAGCGCGCCGAGAGCTGCTCGGTCAGCGATTGGGTGCTGGTCTTCATCAACATGGCGGCGTCCTCGCAAAACACGTGTACTGTCATCGCAACCAATACAGATCACCAACTGCGCTGTTGTACTGTACTGGTTGTGTACTGGCACAGAAGATTACAGTGAAGGCCAGACGCTGACAAGCCCACGATTCCAGAACCCCACCCATGACCGCCGCCGAACTCACTGCCCTGCTGGTCTTCTGCACCGCGATGAGCTTTTCGCCGGGGCCCAACACCACCCTGTCCACTGCGCTCGCGGCCAACCTGGGGCTGCGCCGGGCGCTCAACTTCTGCCTGGCCGTGCCCACCGGATGGACGCTGCTGATGCTGGTCAGCGGGCTGGGCCTGGGCGCCCTGATCACCGGCGTGCCAGCCCTGCGCATGGCTGTGACCCTGCTGGGCGTGGCCTACATGCTGTGGCTGGCCTGGAAGCTCAGCCGCGCCGGCCAGCTCTCCGACGTGGACAGCTCGCGCCTGTCGGTGACCTTCTGGCAGGGCGTGGGCCTGCAGTTCGTGAACATCAAGGCCTGGATGCTGGCGCTCACGCTCAGCGCGGGCTGGGTGGTGAATGCGGCGGGCCAGCCCTCGGCCAACCCGGGTGAACGCCTGGCCATCATCTGCGTGGTGATGATGGTGTTCGCCTTCACGAGCAACTTCGTCTATGCCCTGATGGGCTCCCTGCTGCGCCAGTGGCTGGCACAGGGCCGCCGCCTGCTGTGGTTCAACCGCGCCCTGGCCCTGGTGCTGGTGGTGACGGCCGCCTGGATGGTGACGCTATGAACCGCAGCCAGGAACGCGAAGCCCTGCTCTGGGGCCTGGTGGGCGTCACGCTGTTTGCCGCCACGCTGCCGATGACGCGCCTGGCGGTCGGCTCCACCGATGCACCGCAACTGTCCCCCTGGTTCGTCACCTTCGGGCGGGCCGCCGTGGCCGGGCTGCTGTCGCTGGCCTACCTGGGCTGGCAGCACGCCCAGGGGCGTCTGCGGGTCCCCGTGCGGTCGCAGTGGCCCGTGCTGGGTGTCACGGCCTTCGGCGTCATCGTCGGCTTTCCGCTGTTCCTGGCGCTGGCGCTGCGCCATGTGCCCAGCACGCACGGGGCCGTGGTCACCGCGCTGCTGCCCCTGTCCACGGCGGTGCTCGGTGCCCTGTGGTACCGGCAGCGCCCCTCGGCCGGGTTCTGGGCCTGCGCCGTGCTGGGCAGCGGCCTGGTGCTGGCCTTCATGGCCTGGCGCGCAGGCGGCTTCTACCTGGGCGCGGCCAACATCTACCTGATCATCTCCATGACCACGGGCGCCCTGGGCTACATCGGCGGTGCGCGGCTCACGCCCAGCCTGGGCGCCGAACAGGTGATCTGCTGGGTGCTGGCCTGTGCCCTGCCACTGACCTTGCCCGTGACCTGGTGGTTCGCACCGGCCGAGCCTTCGTCCATCGGCAGCATGAGCTGGCTGGGCTTTGCCTATGTGGCCCTGTTCTCGATGTGGATCGGCTTCTTCGCCTGGTACCGTGCGCTGGCGCTGGTCGCCGTGCGGGTCAGCCAGATCCAGCTGATCCAGCCCTTCCTGAGCCTGCTGTTCGCCGTGCCGCTGGTGGGCGAACGCCTGGACCTGGCCACGGCCGGGTTCGCGCTGGCCGTGATCGCCACGGTGTTCGTGGGCAAGAAAATGCCCGTCCACCAGGCCGCCACCGCATGACGAACCCGTTGCACACCTGAAAGGCTGACCCGCCATGCAGATGAACAATATTCCCTTCGCCGCCACCGACTGGAGCACGGTCGAGCGCGTGCAAAAGAGCGCCCAGGCCGGCCAGGCCTTCTGGCAGACGCTGCAGTACGGTGAGCTGCGCGTGCGCAAGGTGGAGTACACCCCGGGCTATGTGTCGGACCACTGGTGCCGCAAGGGCCACGTGCTGCTGTGCCTGGCGGGCGAGCTGCACACGGAACTCGAAGATGGCCGGCAGTTCACCCTCACGCCGGGCATGAGCTACCAGGTGGCGGACAATGCCGAAGCGCACCGTTCGACCGCGCCCAAGGGCGCCACGCTGTTCATCGTGGACTGAACGGCAAGGGCTCTTGTGCTATGAAATACTCGGTGGAACAAGGCCTCGCGCGGCTTCCCGGCCCGGCGGGAGAGCGTTTTGCCGAACTGATCGCGCATGGCAGCATGCGCACGGAACTGTATGCACCGCGCGGGCACGACCCGCAGCAACCGCACGCACAGGATGAGCTGTACTTCATCCACAGCGGGCGGGGACAATTCGTCCAGGGCGAAGAGCGGCACCGCTTTGCACCTGGCGATGCGTTTTTCGTACCGGCGGGCCAACCCCACCGCTTTGAAGAATTTACCGACGACTTTGCAACATGGGTGGTCTTTTGGGGACCATCCGGAGGAGAACGAGAGTGAAACTGAACGACCTGCCCCTCACCAGCAACCCCTGGACGCTGGCACGCCGCGCCGAGCGCATGAACCCCTCGGTGATCCGCGAAATCCTCAAGGTCACCGAGAAGCCCGGCATCATCAGCCTGGCCGGCGGCCTGCCCTCGCCCAAGACCTTCCCGGTCGAGGCCTTTGCCGCCGCCTCGGCCGCCGTGCTGGCCAACGACGGCCCCTCGGCCCTGCAGTACGCGGCCAGCGAAGGCTTCGGCCCGCTGCGCGAGGCCATCGCCGCCTTCCTGCCCTGGGAAGTGGACCCGGAGCAAGTGCTGATCACCACCGGTTCGCAGCAGGGGCTGGACCTGATCGCCAAGGTGCTGATCGACACCGACAGCCGCGTGCTGGTGGAAACGCCGACCTACCTGGGTGCCATCCAGGCCTTCACGCCCATGGAACCCAAGGTGGTGGCGGTGGCCAGCGATGACCAGGGCGTGCTCATCGACGACCTGGTGGCCAAGGTCGGCACGGGTGCCGACAAGGCACGCTTCCTGTACGTGCTGCCCAATTTCCAGAACCCCACGGGCCGCACCATGAGCGATGCGCGCCGTGCCGAGCTGGTGGCCAAGGCCGCCGAGCTGAACCTGCCGCTGGTGGAGGACAACCCCTACGGCGACCTGTGGTTCGACAGCCCACCACCCGCCCCGCTGACCGCGCGCAACCCCGAGGGCTGCATCTACATGGGCTCGTTCTCCAAGGTGCTGGCCCCGGGCCTGCGCCTGGGCTTCCTGGTGGCGCCCAAGTCGGTCTACCCCAAGTTGCTGCAGGCCAAGCAGGCGGCCGACCTGCACACCCCCGGCTACAACCAGCGCATGGTGGCCGAGGTCATGAAGGGCGGCTTCCTGGACCGGCACGTGCCCACCATCCGCGCGCTGTACAAGCAGCAGCGCGATGCGATGCTGACCGCGCTGGACAAGGAGATGCAGGGCCTGTCCGTCGAGTGGAACAAGCCGGACGGCGGCATGTTCCTGTGGGTGCGCCTGCCCGAGGGCATGAGCGCCATCGAACTGCTGCCCAAGGCCGTGGAGCGCAACGTGGCCTTCGTGCCCGGTGCGGCCTTCTATGCCGACGATGCCGACCACCGCACGCTGCGCCTGTCGTTCGTGACCTCCTCGGCCGAGCAGATCGCCACCGGCATCGCCGCGCTGGCCGCTGCCATCCGCGACCACCAGGTCAAGGGCTGAGCGGCATGCTGCGCCTGTGGGGACGGCTGTCGTCGATCAACGTGCGCAAGGTCGTGTGGGCCGCGCAGGAGCTTGGCATCAGCCTGCAGCGCACCGATGCCGGCGGGCAGTTCGGCATCGTGCGCGAGGCCCGCTACCTTGCCATGAACCCCAACGGCCTGGTGCCGCTGGTCGAGGACGAAGACACGGGCCTGGTGCTGTGGGAGTCGAACCCCATCGTGCGCTACCTGTGTGCCCGCCATGCGCCGGGCGACCTCTACCCCGAGGAGCTGCCCGAGCGCTTTGCGGCCGAGCAGTGGATGGACTGGCAGCAGACCACGCTGAACCCGGCGGGGCGTGATGCCTTCATCCAGTGGGTGCGCACACCGGCCGCGCAGCGCAACGAGTCGCTGATCGCCGCCTCGGTGGCCGCCACCGAGCCGCTGCTGGACCTGCTGGACACGCACCTGGCGCACCAGCCCTTCATGGTGGGAGAGCGCTTCACCATGGCCGACATCCCGGTGGGCTGCGAGATCCACCGCTGGTGGGGCCTGCCCCAGGAGAGGGCCGCCCGGCCGAACCTGGACCGCTGGTACCAGGCGGTGAGCTCGCGCTCGGGCGCACGCGGCGTGCTCGACCAGGCGTTATCCTGACAGGACCATCCGCCCGCAAGACCGCACCATGCAGCCACGCCCCTTCAAGCAGATCGACGTCTTCAGCGACCACCCCGGCGATGGCAACCCCGTGGCCGTGGTGCTGGAGGCCGAAGACCTGGGCGATGCGGACATGCGCCGCTTTGCCGCGTGGATGAACCTGTCGGAAACCACCTTCCTGCTGCCGCCCACCGAGGCCGGCCGCGCGCAGGGGGCCGACTACCGCCTGCGCATCTTCAGCCCGCAGGGTGAGCTGCCGTTTGCCGGCCACCCCACGTTAGGCACCTGCCATGCCTGGCTGCAGGCCGGCCATGCGCCACGCCAGGAGGGCCTGGTGGTACAGGAATGCGCGCTGGGCCTGGTGCGCATCCGGCGCGAGGACCACACCCTGGCCTTTGCCGCGCCACCGCTCAAGCGCAGTGCGCCCAGCCCGGCCCTGGTGCCGTTGATCGCCAGCGCCCTGGGCGTGCGCCCGGCGCAGATCCTGGGCACGCAGCTGCTCGACAACGGCCCCGTGTGGCTGGGCATGCTGCTCGACAGCGCCGACACCGTGCTCGGCCTGCAGCCCGACCATGCGCGGCTCATGGACCTGGGCCAGTCGGTGGGCGTGGTGCATGTGGGCCCGCATGCCAGCGACACCAGCCGGCCCGGCGTGGTGGTGCGCGCCTTTGCAGCCCCCATGGGCAACCGCGAAGACCCGGTGACCGGCAGCCTCAACGCCAGCCTGGCCGAATGGCTCATTGCCGAAGGCCTGGCACCGCACAGTTACCAGGTCTCGCAGGGCGAGTGCCTGGGCCGCGCAGGGCGGGTGCAGATCCGCCAGGACGGCCACCAGGTGTGGGTGGGCGGACGCTCCGTCACCTGCATCGAAGGCACGGTGCTGCTGTGATGAAGCCCCGACCCGTTCCCCTTCACGCCAGCGGCTGATTGCAGCCCGGCACCACGGAAAGAGGCCCAGGCCAGCCCCCAGGCGTGGCCCGGCCAGTGACCGCTCTTTGTTCCACCATCCCCACTGACACAGGCATCCCATGAAACTGCGCCCCTTCCAGCAAGTCGACGTCTTCACCGACCAGGCCTACCGCGGCAACCCGCTGGCCGTGGTGCTCGATGGCGAGGACATCACCACCGAGGCCATGCAGGAGTTCACCAACTGGACCAACCTGTCCGAGGCCACCTTCCTGCTGCCGCCCACGCCCGAAGGCCGCGCAGCGGGGGCCGACTACCGCGTGCGCATTTTCTGCCCCGGGCGCGAGCTGCCGTTTGCCGGCCACCCCACGCTGGGCAGTTGCCATGCCTGGCTGGGGGCGGGCGGCAAGCCGCAGACGCCGGGCCGCGTGGTGCAGGAATGCGGCGTCGGCCTGGTGCCGCTGCGCCAGGACGGCGAGCGCCTGGCCTTTGCCGCGCCCGAGCGCCTGCGCAGCGGCCCGCTGGACGAGGCCGACGTGGCGCTGATCGCTCGCGGCCTGGGCGTGGACCGCGCCGACATCCTGCACCACGCCTGGTGCGACAACGGCCCCAAGTGGCGCGGCGTGATGCTGAAATCGGCCGAGCAGGTGCTGGCACTGCGGCCCGACAGCGCCATCCTCGCGGGCCTGGATATCGGCGTGGTGGGCCCGCGCGGCAAGGTCGGCGTGATCGGCGCCGACACCGCGCGCGAGGACATCGCCTTCGAGGTGCGCGCCTTCTTCCCCGGCAATGCCGGCCTGGCCGAAGACCCGGTAACCGGCAGCCTGAACGCGGCCCTGGCGCAATGGCTGATCGGCGAAGGCCTGGCACCCGCCAGCTATGTCGCCAGCCAGGGCACGGCCCTGGGCCGCGCCGGGCGGGTACACGTGCACCAGGAGGGCAGTGACATCTGGATCGGCGGCCATTCGGTGACCTGCGTGCAGGGCGAGGTGCTGCTGTGACGGCACAGACCGCTGCCTGCATCGACCACCTGGTGGTGCTGGCGCGCGACCTGGCCACGGGCGTGGAGTGGTGCGAGCGCACGCTCGGCGTCACGCCCGCCGCAGGTGGCGAGCACCCGCTGATGGGCACGCACAACCGCCTGCTCAATGTCTCCAGCCCGGCCCATCCGCGCGCCTACCTGGAGGTCATCGCGATCAATCCGCAGGGCACCAGGAGCATTCCCGAAAGCGACCGGCGCTGGTTCGACATGGACGAGGCCGCCCTGCAGCAGCAGGTGGCCGAGCACGGCCCGCAGCTCATCCACTGGGTGGCCTCGGTGCCCGACGTGGCGGCCAGCCTGGCTGCACTCGCTGCCCTGGGCGTGGACCGGGGCCGGGCCATCACGGCCAGCCGCCCCACGCCCCAGGGCCTGCTGCAGTGGCAGATCACCGTGCGCCCCGACGGCCAGCGGCTGTGGGACGGCTGCCTGCCCACGCTGATCGAATGGGGCGCAGTGCACCCCTGCGACCACCTGCCCGAAAGCGGCGTGCAGCTGCAATCCCTGCAACTGCAGCACCCCGATGCGCGCGCCCTGCGCGCGGCCTGCGATGCCGCGGGCCTGCGCGACCTGGCCTCGCCCACGGAAGGCCCTGCGCCCCAACTCCATGCGCAGTTGCTCACCCCGCGCGGCGCGCTGGCCTTGCAATCCCGCCCACCCTCGTCCACCAAGCCAACGGAGTAAGCCGCCATGCTCGCACCCCAGGAACTGATGCTCTTTGCGCTCGCCGCGCTGCTGCTCGTGCTCACGCCCGGGCCCAACATGGTCTACTGCGTCTCGCGCAGCCTCACCCAGGGCCCGCGCGCCGGCCTGCTCTCGCTGGCCGGTGTGCTGGCGGGTTTTGGCGTGCACCTGCTGGCGGCCTCGCTCGGCCTCACGGCCCTGCTGGCGGCCGTGCCCATGGCCTTCGACGCCATCCGCATCGCGGGTGCGGCCTACCTGCTGTGGCTGGCCTGGCAGGCCGTGAAGCCGGGGGGCGCCGCGCCCTTCGAGGCGCGCGACCTGCCGCACGACACGCCGCGCAAGCTCTTCCTCATGGGTTTCATGACCAACCTGCTCAATCCCAAGGTGGCCATGTTCTACCTGTCGTTCTTTCCGCAGTTCCTGCACCCTGAACGCGGCCAGTGGCTGCTGCAGAGCCTGAGCCTGGGCGCCGTGCAGATCAGCATCAGTGGGCTGGTCAACGCCCTGCTGGTGCTGTTCGCAGCCCGCGTGGCGCTGTTCATGAACCGCAGCCAGGGCTGGATGCGCGCCCAGCGCTATGTGATGGGCACAGTGCTGGGCCTCTTGGCCGTGCGCCTGCTCACCGAACAGAGGCCTGCCGCATGAGTGCCCGGCCCTCCACCCCCCTGCCCTGGCTGCCGGGCCTGGCCGACATCGAGGCGGCGGCCGAGGTCGTGTACCGCGACTTCGCGCCCACGCCGCAGTACCGCTGGGGCCTGCTCAGCGAGCGCCTGGGCACCGACTGCTGGCTCAAGCACGAGAACCACACGCCCGTGGGTGCCTTCAAGATCCGTGGCGGGCTGACCTATTTCGACCAGCTCGCAACGCGCGGTGCCCTGCCGCGCGAGGTGGTCAGCGCCACGCGCGGCAACCATGGCCAAAGCATGGGCTGGGCCGCGCGGCGCCACGGCGTGGCTTGCACCATCGTCGTGCCCCGGGGCAACTCGGTGGAGAAGAACGCCGCCATGCGCGCCCTGGGCGTCACGCTGATCGAGCATGGCAGCGACTTCCAGGAGGCGCGCGAGCATGCCATGCAACTGGCCGCCGAGCGCGGCGCGCACATGGTGCCAAGCTTCCATGCCGACCTGCTGCGCGGCGTGAGCACCTACTGGTGGGAATTCCTGCGCGCGGTGCCCCAGCTCGATGTGGCCTACGTGCCCATTGGCCAGGGTTCGGGCGCATGTTCGGCCATTGCGGCCAAGCTGGCGCTTGGCCATGGCGTGCGCATCGTCGGTGTGGTGAGCAGCCATGCCACCACCTATGCCGATTCGCTGGCCGCGGGCCGCGTGGTCGAGGCGCCCGTGACCACCGAGCTGGCCGACGGCATGGCCTGCCGCGTGGCCGATGCCGAGGCGCTGGCCATCCTGGCGCCGCACATCGACCACATCGTGCAGGTCAGCGATGCCCAGGTGGCCGCCGCCATGCACGCGATCTACACCGACACGCACAACGTGGCCGAGGGCGCGGGTGCCGCCGCCCTGGCCGCGGCGCTGCAGGAGCGCGAGAGCCTGCGCGGCCTGGCGGTGGGGCTGGCGCTCACGGGCGGCAATGTCGACGCGCCGGTGTTCAGCCGCGTGCTGGCGGGCTGAGCCGCACCACGGCACTGTCTCCAAGGCTACTGGCGCCACGGCTCCGGTCGCTTGGGAGACAAACGGCCAGGCCGGTGCCTGCCCACAATCCGGCGCATGGGAACCCTTTACCTCGTGCGCCACGGCCAGGCCTCGTTTGGCGCAGACGACTATGACCAGCTGAGCGCGCGCGGGCGCGAGCAGGCGGTGCGCCTGGGCGAGCACTGGCGCGAGCGCGGCCAGGTCTTCGATGCCGTGATCACCGGCACGCTGCGCCGCCACACGCAGACGCTCGAAGGCATTGCCGAAGGCCTGCAGACCACCCCCGAGGTGCTGCAGATGCCCGGCCTCAATGAATACGACAGCCATGCGCTGATCACCGCCATCCACCCCCAGCCCCTGCCCAAGCCCGATACACCCGAGCTCTACCGCCACCATTTCCGCCTGCTGTGCGACGCGCTCGCGCAGTGGATGGCGGGCGTCATCAGCCCGCAGGGCATGCCCAGCTGGAACGAGTTCAGCGCCGGCGTGCGGGCCGCGCTCGACCACGTGCGCCAGCACCATGTGGGCCACAACGTGCTGCTGGTGAGCAGCGGCGGCCCGATCTCGACCGCCGTGGGCCAGGTGCTGGGCACCGCGCCCGAGGTGACGATTGCGCTCAACATGCGCATCCGCAACAGCGCGGTGACGGAGTTCAGCATTGCCCCCAAGCGCCTGATGCTGCAGACCTTCAACACCTTGCCGCACCTGCAGGCGCTGGAGCATGCGGACTGGCTGACGCACGCCTGAAACTAAAATTTATTGCAAAACAATAAATTTTTACTGTTTAATAGCAACTCCATCGCTTTGCGGGAGTTGCCATGCGCCGCCGACATTTCGTGGGCCAAGGCCTGCTGACCTCTGTGCCCCTGCTTGCCGCCTGTGGCGGGTCGATGGGGCGCGGCCCCGAGGGCGAGGCCCTGGCCAGCGGATCCGCCACCCTGCCGGTGCAGCGCGATGTCACCCATGTGTCGGTGGCGGCGCGGGTCAACGGCCGGCCGCTGCGCCTGCTGCTCGACACGGGGGCAGACCACAACGTGCTCGCGCCGCGCACGGCCGAGATGCTCGGCCTGCCCCTGTCCGAGGAGCGGGTGCCCAGCTCCGGCGCACAGGCCTCGGACCAGCCCGTGCCCTGGACCCGGGTGGAGGAGATCGCCCTGGGCGACAGCGCGCGCCTGCGGCACAGCATCGCCTTCGTCGTGCCGCTGCCGGCCGAATTCGCGTACGACGGCATCCTGGGCGCCACGCTCTGGCGCGCCTTCACCACGCGCCTGGACTACGCACGCGGCGAGATCGTGCTGGACCTGCCGGGCCGCATGCCGGCGCCACCCGGTGCCGTGCGGCTGCCCCTGCAGGTGCTGCCGGGCGGCAAGATGCTGGTGCAGGCCAGCGCCGCCGGGCATGCGGGCTGGTTCTCGCTGGACACGGGCGACAGCGGGGCGGTCACGCTGTTCCGGCCCACCGTGGAACGCCTGGGCCTGCGCGCCACGCTGCAACCTGCGGTGCGCATGCCGACCGGCGTGAGCGTGGGCGGCATCACCTGGGCCGACGTGGCGCGGCTGCCGCAGTTCGGCCTCGGCCCCTGGTTGCTGCCGCAGGTGCCGGTGCACCTGGCGCTGGCCACCGATGGCCTGTTCGGCAGCGATGCCTGGATGGGCAACCTCGGCGGCGAGCTGTGGCGGCGTTTTGCCATCACCATCGATGTGGCTGGCGGCGCGCTGTACCTGGAGGCGCAGGCCGCCCTCTCCGAACCCTTTGCCGGGCCGCGCAGCGGACTGCTGGCGCGCTGGAATGGCGCGCACTTCGAGGTGCAGCACGTGCTGGCCGGCAGCCCCGCGGACCAGGCCGGCCTGCGGCCGGGCGACGCGCTGCTGGCAGTGCAGGGGCATGGGCTGGGCGCCGGTGATGCCGGCTGGCTGCGCGAACGGCTGGCCGCGCCGCCTGGCACTGCGCTGTCCCTGCGGCTGCGTGGCACAGAGGGCGCCGAACGCCAGGCCACGCTAATACTGCGGGACCTGGTCTGACTCAGGGCGGGCCGGCGCCGTCCGGCTGGTCGCGCAGGGTGCTCAGCGGCAGCGCCACCATCTCCTGCAGCAGGGCCACGAGCTGCGTGGCGGCGGCATCGACCACCTGCCGGCCCTTGTCGGCCGTGGCGGCAGCGGCATTGCCCACGGCGCCGGCCGGATGGTAGTCCTGCATCTGCCAACCGAGCTTGGCGCTCTTGCCGTTGCCCAGGAGGGCGTACTGCTCCGAGCGGTCCTGCGAGGTGGAGCGGAAATCCTGCGCATGCGCCATGTGCACGGTACCGGGCGCCAGGTGCAGCATCATCGAGGTCTCGATCTCGCCCGCATGGATGCCGAAGCGGTGCTCCTGTGCACTGAACTGGCCGGCCACGGCATCGGGCAGCGGCAGGCTGAACCAGCTGGCGCTGTAGACCAGGAGGTCGCAGCGCGTGCGCAGCTCGCGCGCCACGATGTCCATCACGCTGACCTGGCCGCCATGGCCGTTGAACAGCAAGAGCTTCTTCACGCCGGCGCGCGCCACGCACTCGCCCAGCTCGGTCCACAGCGCGATGATGGTGGCCGGCGAGAGCGTGAGCGTGCCGGGGTAGCGGATGTGCTCGGGGCTCAGGCCCACGTTCTGCGGCGGCAAAAAGAGCACCGGCAGATCCGCCGGCAGCAGCGGCAGCGCGGCATCGATCACGCCCTGCAGCAGCGTGGCATCGACCGACAGCGGCAGGTGCGGCCCGTGCTGCTCGATGGCCGCCACCGGCAGCACGGCCACGGTCTGCGCCGCCAGGCCCGAGGCCTTGCGCTGCGCGAAATCGCGCGTGCCGAGATCGGCCCACCAGCGCGGGGGCGTGGCGGCGGGTGGGGAAGAGGGAGGCACCGGTGGCTGCGTCATGCCCGCCATGGTAGCGGTGTCAGCCCAGAACGATCTCGTCCTGGTGGTTCGCGATGTGGAAGGTGTGGGCACGCGCAAAGTCGGCCTTGTCCAGCGCGCCGTAGGCGAAATGCGGGCGCAGCGCCCCGGCGTGGGCGTTGAACCGCGCGATGGCAGCGCGCAAACGCTGGGCCGCCGGCTTCCAGTCGCCCGACATGGTGAGCGCCGGCGCCGCGGGGATGGGCTCGGCCAGGCCATGCGACATGCGCCCGCGCCAGCCGAAGAAGCCGAATGCTGCAGCCCCCAGGGTGCGCTGGAACAGGGCGCTGTTTTCCTTGGGGAAGCCGTCCATGCTCATCTCGATGCTCTGCGACAGGTGCTCGAGCACGGCCACCAGCGGCCAGGCGCCCGTGGTGCGGGCCTGGGGTGTGGCCTCCAGCTTGTCCAGCCAGCGCAGCGCGCCGGACAGGTCGGCGACCTTGGGCTCATCGGCCCAGCCGAGGGCGGGGACCAGGACCAAAGGGGCGGCGATCAGGGCGGTGCGGCGTTTCATGGTGCACCGATGGTAGCGCCCCCTGCAGCCGCACGGCGCTGCCGCTACCATGCGGGGATGACCCACGATCTGTTCCGAGAAGACGGCTACCTGCGCGAATGCAGCGCCCGCATCACCGCGATCACCGAGGCCGGCATCGTGCTCGACCGCACGGTGTTCTACCCGCTGGGCGGCGGCCAGGCCGGCGACGCCGGCAACCTGCTGCTGGCCGATGGCACAGCCATCACCATTGCCGACACGCGCAAGGGCAAGGACGCCGACGGCCAACCCACCGCCGACATCGTGCACGTGCCGGACCCGGGCCAGGAAGCGCAGCTGGCCGCGCTCGCCACCGGCACGCCCGTCACCGCGCGCATCGACTGGGAGCGCCGCCACCGCCTGATGCGCCTGCACACCACCACCCACCTGCTGTGCCACCTGGTACCGCAACTGGTCAATGGCTGCTCCATCACGCCCGAGTACGCGCGCCTGGATTTCTCCATGACCGACCCGCTCGACAAGGATGCGCTGACGGCCGGCATCGCCGCGCTGGTCGCAGCCGCCCACCCGCTCACCGTGGCCTCGATCAGCGACGAGGAGCTTGACGCCAACCCGGCCCTGGTCAAGAGCATGAGCGTGCAGCCGCCGCGCGGTTCGGGGCGCATCCGCACCATCCGCATCGGCGGCGAAGGCGATGCCCCGCTGATCGACCTGCAGCCCTGCGGCGGAACGCACGTGGCCAATACGGCGGAGATCGGCGCCATCGTGGTGACCAAGATCGAGAAGAAAAGCGCCACCACGCGGCGCGTGGTGCTGGGCTTTGCTGCCTGAGGCCAGGGCCCTCACCGCTGGGTCAATCGTCAAAAAACATCAACCCAACCCCTGGATACACTGCGCCACGCTGCGCGGTGGTACCTTGGGCGGCCTGCCGCCCGTTCGCGGCACCGCCACTTGACCGCCTGCCGTTTTCCGCTGCCCCATGTCCTTTCCCAAGCGCCTTTCCCTGACCCGCCCTTCCCTGGCTGCCCTGCGCCAGCACCGCTGGGCCCGCCGCGCGGCCGTTGCGCTGGCGGCCTTGCTGGCCCTGTGGCTGCTGACCTGGCTGGCCGTGCCGCCCCTGCTCAAGGGCCCGCTGCAGCGCGCGGCCAGTGAGCAACTGGGCCGCGCGGTGACGGTGGGTGCCATCGATTTCCAGCCCTGGTCGCTGGAGCTCACGCTGCGCGACATTGCCGTGGCCGGTGCCGATGGCGGCACACCGCAGCTCACCATCGCCCGCGTGCATGTGGATGGCGAGCTGCAGTCGCTGCTGCGCCTGGCGCCCGTGGTGGACGAGTTCACCGTGGAGTCGCCCGTGCTGCACATCGCCCACCTGGGCGAGGGCCGCTACGACGTGGACGACGTCATCGCCAAGCTCACCGCCCCGCCCGCCGAACCCCAGCCGGACACTGGCCCCGCCCGCCTGGCGCTGTACAACCTGGCGCTCACCGGCGGCAGCATCGACTACGACGACCGCAGCGTGGGCAAAAAGCACAGCCTGCGCGACCTGGCGCTCAAGGTGCCGTTCATCAGCACCCTGCCCTCGCAGCGCGAGGTGAAGGTGGAGCCCCACCTGGCCTTCACGCTCAACGGCAGCCGCTTCGATTCGTCCGCCCAAGGCACGCCGTTTGCCCAGACCGGCAAGACCGATGCCGCCGTGCGCTGGGAAGGCGTGGACCTGGCCCCTTACCTGGCCTACCTGCCCGCCAGCCTGCCTGTGAAAGTGCAGGGCGCCACGCTCGATGTGAACCTGAAGGTGGCCTTCGAGCAGGCCCCGACAATGGCCGTGAAGCTCACGGGCAGCGTGCAGGCCAGCAATGTGCGCCTGACGGACCGCGCTGGCCAGGACCTGCTGGCCTATGAACGCCTGAAGATCGACCTGGCCGACGTGCGCCCGCTCGACCAGGTGGTACGGCTGTCGCAGGTGGAGCTCATCGCCCCGGTGCTCAGCGCCCGCCGCGATGCCGCAGGCCAGGTCAACCTGGCGCAGCTGGCACCGGCCACACCGCCAGCGGATGCAGTGCCAGCCAGCGCAGCCTCTCGCCCCGCATCGCCGGCCAGCGGGAAGGCCGCTGCCGCCAGGCCCTGGACCGTGGAAGTGGCCCACACGATCGTGCGCGGCGGCACGCTGCGCTGGGCTGACCAGTCCACCCGCCCCGCCGCGGCCCTGGAGGCGCGCGAATTCACGCTGGACGCCAAGGACCTGGCCCTGCCCTGGGCCCACCCTGTCACGTTCGAGGGCGGCCTGAAGCTGCAGGATGGCAGCCTGGCCTTCCAAGGCGAGGCTACGGACCAGAAGGCCCAGGTGCAGGCCAGCCTGAATGCGCTGGCCTTGCCCTTGGCCGCACCCTACCTCGCCCAGGTGCTGGAGCCCACCGTTGCGGGCCAACTCACGGGCGACATCGGCGTGCAGTGGGCTGCGGCCGACACACCGGCGGCCACCGGCATCACGCTCACGGCCGGGCCGCTGGCGCTGGAGCAACTGGCCCTGCGCCAGGGCAAGTCACAGCTGGCCAGCCTGGGCCGGCTGGAGCTCAAGGGCCTGCAACTGCCCCTGGACAAGCGCACCGCCACGCTGGAGAGCCTGGTGGTCACGCAGCCTAAAGTCACTGTGGACCGCGACGCCGATGGCCGCTGGATGTTCGAGCGTTGGATGAAGGCCCAGCCCGCGGCAGCAGACGAAAGCGCTGCCACCGCGCCTGCTGCCGCAGCCCCCTGGGTGCTGCGCGTGGCCGACTTCGCGCTGCAGGGCGGCACCGTGTCGCTGGCCGACAGGGCCCAGGCCCGCCCCGTGGCGCTGGAGCTGTTGGCCCTGGGCATCACGGCGAAGAACCTAGCGACCGACGGCAGCAAGCCCGAAGCCCTGCAGCTCTCGGCCCAGGTCGCCACCGGCAAGGGCAGCACGCCCGGCAAGCTCGACTACCAGGGCACGCTGGCGCTGCAGCCGCTGGCCATGGAGGGCAAACTCAGCGCCACGCGCCTGCCGTTGCATGCGCTGGACGGCTACCTGGCCAGCCAGCTGTCCGTCGAGCTGCTGCGCGCCGATGTGGGCTTTCGCGGCGATGTGGCCTTTGCGCAAGGCGACAAGGGCCCCAGCCTGCGCCTGTCGGGCGACGCCGTGGTCGATGACCTGAAGGCCAACAGCACCTCCGCTTCCACCCCCAAGACCGAAGCCCAGGTGGGCGAGGAACTGCTGGCCTGGAAGAGCCTGAACCTGCGCGGCCTGGCCCTGGCCACCGCCCCCGGCACGGCACCGCGGCTCGAGGTCAAGGAAACCAGCCTGGCCGACTTCTTCGCACGCATCACCATCAACGAGGCCGGCCGCATCAACCTGGGCGACATCGCCAAGACGCCGGCCGAAGCCCAGGCAGCCAACGCCGCCAGTGCGGCCAAATCGGTGCCACCCACGCCGGTGCCCGCGGCATCCACACCGTCCGCCGCCGTGGCGACAGCGCCAGTGGACCCGCTGGCACCGGTGGTGCAGTTCGGCCCGGTGAGCCTGGTCAACGGCAAGGTGCTGTTCTCGGACTTCTTCATCAAGCCCAACTACTCGGCCGACCTGTCGGAACTCACGGGCAAGCTCAGCGCCTTTTCCACGGCAGCGCCCGGGGGCGAGCCGGTGCTGGCCGACCTGGAGCTGCGCGGCAAGGCCGAGGGCACGGCCTCGCTGGAAATCACCGGCAAGCTCAACCCGCTGGCCAAGCCGCTGGCGCTGGACATCGCGGGCAAGGTGCGCGACCTGGAGCTGCCACCGCTGTCGCCCTACGCGGTGAAGTATGCGGGCCACGGCATCGAACGCGGCAAGCTCAGCGTGGACGTGGCCTACAAGGTGCTGCCCAGCGGCCAGCTCACGGCCAGCAACCGGCTGGTGCTCAACCAGCTGACCTTTGGCGAAGCCGTGGCCGGCGCGCCCAACAGCCTGCCCGTGAAGCTGGCCGTGGCCCTGCTGGCCGACCGGCAGGGCGTGATCGACCTGGACCTGCCGCTCAGCGGCTCGCTCAACGACCCCGAGTTCCGCGTCGGCCCGGTGATCTGGAAGATCATCGTCAACCTGATCGGCAAGGCCTTGACCTCGCCCTTCAGCCTGCTGGCCAGCGCGCTGGGCGGCGGCGACGAGCTGAGCAGCGTGCCGTTTGCCCCGGGCAGCGCCACGCTGAGCCCCGAGGCGCAGCAGAACCTGGCCAAGGTGGTCAAGGCGCTGACCGACCGGCCCAACCTGCGCATCACCGTGACCGGCCTGGCCAGCCTGCAGGCCGAGCGCGAAGGCATCCAGCGCGAACACCTGCAGCAGCTGGTGCTGGCCGAGAAGCGCCGCGCCAGCCCGGCCGACACGGCGCCGGTGCAGGCCGCCGAATACCCCGCCCTGCTCAAGGAGGTGTACCGCCGCGCCGACATCCCCAAGCCGCGCAACCTGGTGGGACTGGCGCGCGAGCTGACCACGGCCGAGATGGAAGCCCTGCTGCTGGCCAACCAGCCTGCCACCGAGGCCATGGCGCAGGAACTGGCCACCCAGCGGGGCCAGGCCGTGCGCAGCTACCTGCTGGCGCAGAAGCTGCCCGTGGAGCGCCTGTTCCTGGCCGCGCCGCGGGCAGGAACCCAGCCGGAAAAATGGTCTCCCCAGGCGCAGATGAGCCTGGCGACACAATAAGGGGCCACTCCATTGCGCTGGAACCAATCGCCGGTTCCAGCGCTCACACCCTGCAACATGCCCCACCGCCCGCCGTCCCTGCTCGTCAAAGCTATATTTTTCATAGCATTTCTGCTCGCCGGCGCAGGCAGCTGGGCCCAATTGCCTACCAAGGGCAGCGGCGCCGCCAGCGCCGTGGTCACCACCCCCCATGTGCGCGCCGAACTGATCGCCCACGCACCGCAGGGCATCGAGCCCGGCCAGCCGCTGTGGCTGGGCCTGCAGATCACGCACCAGCCCGAGTGGCACACCTACTGGAAGAACCCCGGCGATTCGGGCCTGCCCATCGAGATGGCCTGGACCCTGCCGGCCGGGCTGGACGCGGGCGAGATCGCCTGGCCGCTGCCCAAAAAGATCCCCATCGGCACCCTGGCCAACTACGGCTACGAGGGCACGGTGCTGCTGCCCGTGCCGGTCACCGTGGCCAGCACCTTCGCGCCCAAGGCCCTGTCGAACGATGCCACGGTGCGCCTGCACGCCACCTGGCTGGTGTGCCGCAAGGAATGCATTCCTGAAGAGGGCGACTTCACCCTGACCATCCCCGCGCGCAGCACGACGGCCATGCACGGCGCGGCCTTCGATGCGGCCCTGGCGGCCCAGCCCCGGCCCGTGGCGGGCCAGGACAGCCAGGCCCGCATCGAGGGCGGTACCCTGCAGCTGAGCGTGCAGGGCCTGCCCGAGGCGCTGCGCGGCAAGACGCTGGAGCTGTTCCCCGAGACGCCCGAGGTCATCGAGAACGCCGCCGCCTGGACCCAGGCCTGGAAGGGCGCCGTGTGGACCGCCGAGGTCCCGCTCTCGGCCCAGCGCAGCAACAGCCCCGACCCCATGCCCGTGGTGCTGGCCGCCGATGGCCAGGGCTACCGCGCCGAGCTCAAGGTGCTGGGCGCCTGGCCCGCGGTGGCTGCCGCGGCCGCGGTATCGCCCGCGCTGGAGGCGGCGCTCAAGGCCAATGCGGCAGCTGCCCCGCCCGGCCCGCCAGCCACCACCCCGGCACCCGCCGCCACACTGGCGGCAGCCCTGCTCGGCGCCCTGCTGGGCGGTCTGCTCCTGAACCTCATGCCCTGCGTGTTCCCGGTGCTGGCCATCAAGGTCGTGGGCTTTGCCCAGCATGGCCAGGACCGGCGCGCCCACCGGCTCAGCGGCATTGCCTACACCGCGGGCGTGGTGCTGTCCTTCCTGGCGCTCGGCGCTCTGATGCTGGGCCTGCGCGCCGCGGGCGAAGCCATCGGCTGGGGCTTCCAGCTGCAGTCGCCGGCCGTGGTGGCGGGCCTGGCGGCCTTGTTCACGCTGATCGCGCTGAACCTGGCGGGGGTGTTCGAGTTCGGGCATTTCCTGCCCTCCTCGGTGGCCAGCCTGCAGGCGCGCCACCCGGTGGCCGACTCCTTCCTCACCGGCGTGCTCGCCGTGGCCGTGGCCTCGCCCTGCACCGCCCCGTTCATGGGCGCCTCGCTGGGCCTCACGGCCACGCTGCCGGGACCGCAGGCGCTGGCCGTGTTCGCGGCGCTGGGCCTGGGCCTGGCCCTACCCTACCTGGCGGCCGCCTTCGTGCCTGCGGTGGCGCGCGCCCTGCCGCGCCCCGGCGCGTGGATGGACACGCTGCGCAAGTTCATGGCCTTCCCCATGCTGGCCACCGTGGTCTGGCTGGTCTGGGTGCTGGGCCAGCAAAGCGGCATCGACGGCGCGGGCGCGCTGCTGATCCTGCTGGTAGCCCTGGGCATGGTGGCCTGGGCGCTGTCGCTCGCGGGCACGGCGCGCCGTTTCATGGCGCCGGTCTCCGTGCTGGCGCTGGCGCTGCTGGCCTGGACCTTTGCGCCCCACATCACGAATGTGGCTGCCGCGCCCACGTCCACTGCCACGACCAGCACCACCGGTCCGCAGTGGCAGGCCTGGACCCCGGGCGCGGCCGAGCAGCTCATGGCCAGCGGCCGCCCGGTGTTCGTGGACTTCACCGCCGCCTGGTGCGTGACCTGCCAGTACAACAAGAAGACCACACTGGCCGATGCCGGCGTGCAGGCCGATTTCGCGGCCAAGAACGTGGCCCTGCTGCGCGCCGACTGGACGCGCCGCGACCCGGCCATCACCGCAGCCCTGGCCCAGCTGGGCCGCAGCGGCGTGCCGGTGTATGTGCTGCACGCCCCGGGCAAGGCACCCGTGGTGTTCTCCGAGATCCTCGGCGAAGCGGAACTGCGCGCCGCCGTGGCGGCGCTGTAAGACCAGCCGGTCGGCAGGGGCTCCGCCTGGAAATCCGGGGCCGCATCACCCATACTGCCCCACCACCGTCCCTCACCTGGAGATGCCGTCCATGTTGCTGCTTCGACGTACCCTCATCGCCCTGCCCCTGCTGCTGGCCGCCGCTGGCGCGCAGGCCGCTGCCACCGTGGGCCAGCCGGCCCCCGATATCACCCTCAAGGACACCACGGGCAAGACCGTGCGCCTGTCGGACTTCAAGGGCAAGCATGTGGTGCTCGAATGGACCAACCCCGGCTGCCCCTTCGTGCGCAAGCACTACGACAGCGGCAACATGCCCGCCACGCAGAAGGACGCGGCCGGCAAGGACGTCGTGTGGCTCGCGGTCAACTCCACCGAAAAGGCCAGCGGTGACTACCTGGAGCCCGCCAGGCTGACCAGCTGGCTCAAGGAACGCCAGTCGGCACCCACCGCCATCCTCATGGACGAGGAAGGCACGGCCGGCCGCGCCTACGGCGCGCGCACCACGCCGCACATGTACATCGTGAACCCGCAGGGCCAGCTGATCTATGCGGGCGGCATCGACAGCATTCCCTCGTCCAAGGTCGACGATATCCAGCGCGCCACCAACTATGTGAAAACCGGGCTGGCAGAGGCGCTGGCCGGCAAACCGCTCACTGCATCCACCACGCGCCCCTACGGCTGCAGCATCAAGTACAAAGACCCGGCATAGGGCACTGCGCCCTACACTGGTGGCATGAGCACCATCAGCGAACTGCGCCATATCCTCGCAAGCTGCCGCACCATCGCGGTCGTGGGCCTGTCGCCGCAATGGCACAGGCCCAGTTTCTTTGCGGCCAAGTACATGCAGGCTCATGGCTACCGCATCGTGCCGGTGAACCCCATGGCGAGCGAGATCCTGGGCGAGCGCTGCTACCCCAGCGTCACCGCCGCGGCGGCCGACCACCGCATCGACATGGTGGACTGTTTTCGCAAGAGCGAGGACATCCCGCCGCTGGCCGAAGAAGCCATTGCCATCGGCGCGAAGTGCCTGTGGCTGCAGCTCGGTGTCGTTCATGAGGCTGCGGCGGCGCGGGCCCGTGCGGCGGGCCTGGCGGTGGTGATGGACCGCTGCGTGAAGATCGAGCATGCGCGCCTGTTCGGCGGGCTCAACTGGGCGGGTGTGAACACGCGCGTGATCTCGGCCAAGCGCCCGCAGCAATTGCCCTACTGAACAAGAAGAACACCAGAGAGACATCCGCCCATGGAAAAGGACAGAGACTACGGCTTCGGCACGCGCGCCATCCATGCGGGCGCCATTCCCGACCCGGTGACCGGCGCACGCGCCACGCCCATCCACCAGACGACGAGCTTCGTCTTCGACAGCGCCGAGCACGCCAGCAGCCTGTTCAACCTGCAGACCTTCGGCAACGTCTACAGCCGCATCAGCAACCCCACGGTGGCCGTGTTCGAGGAACGCATCGCCAGCCTGGAGAACGGCCGCGCCGCCCTGGCCTGCGCCAGCGGCATGGCCGCGCAGATGGCGGCGCTGCTGGCCATCCTCAAGACGGGTGACCACATCGTGGCGGCCAGCACGCTCTACGGTGGCACGGTGGGCCAGCTCGGCGTGGGCTTTGCGCGCCTGGGGATCGAGACCACGTTCGTGGACCCGGCCGACCCGGAGAATTTCGCGCGCGCCATGCGCCCCACGACCCGCGCCGTGTACGGCGAGACCATCGGCAACCCGCTGGTCAATGTGCTCGACATCGCGGCCGTGGCCGACGTGGCGCACGCCCACGGCGTGCCCCTGGTGATCGACAACACGGTGGCCAGCCCCTACCTGTGCAACCCGCTGGCCTTTGGCGCCGACATCGTGGTGCACAGCGCCACCAAGTACATCGGCGGCCATGGCACGACCATGGGCGGCGTGGTGGTCGAGGGCGGCAAGTTCCCGTGGGACAACGGTAAGTTCCCCGAGATGGTCGAGCCCAGCCGTGCCTACCACGGCGTGAAGTTCTACGAGACCTTCGGCGACTTCGGCTACACCATGAAGGCGCGCATGGAGATCAACCGCACCTTCGGCGGCGTGCTCTCGCCCATGAACGCCTGGCAGCTGCTGCAGGGCGCCGAGACCCTGCACCTGCGCATGCGCGAGCACTGCCGCAACACGCTGGCCGTGGCCAAGTTTTTGCAGGGCCACCCCAAGGTGGCCTGGGTCAACTACCCGGGCCTGGCCGACTCGCCGTATTACGCCCTGGCGCACAAGCAGTTCCGCACCGTGGACGGCACGCCGGGCGCCTCGGGCATCCTGACCTTCGGCATCCAGGGCGGCGCCGCGGCGGGCGAGAAGTTCATCGACGCCTGCGAGTTCCTGAGCCACCTGGCCAACATCGGCGACGCCAAGACGCTGGTGATCCACCCAGCCTCGACCACGCACCGGCAGCTCAACGACGAAGAGCTGACCCGCGCCGGCGTGAGCGCCGACATGGTGCGCCTGTCGGTGGGCATCGAGGACCTGGACGACATCCTCTGGGACATCGACCAGGCGCTGTCGAAAACCTAGCGCTCGCCGCCCTGTGCGGCGCCCAGCCGCTGCGACAGGCTGCGCGCCGTCTCGCGCAGATGCCCTGCCGCGGCACTGTCCGGCCCGGTGCGCAGAGTGGCGCTCGGGCCGATCACGGCCAGGCACAGCACCAACTGGCCGAAGCCGTCGAAGACCGGCGTGGCCAGGGCGCTGATGCCGGGCAGCAACTGGTCGGTGACCTCGGCCACCTGGTGGGTGCGCACGGCGTCCAGTTCCGCGGCAAAGGCCGGGTCGTCGAGCGCCCCGGCATGGCCGTCTGCGGCCAGGGCGGCAAGGGTGCGCTCGCGCGGGCCGAAGGCCGCGAACACCTTGCCCGTGGCCGTGTGCCGAACCGATGCGGTCGTGCCATGGCGCATGGCCACGTAGACGGCGGTGGGCCCCTCTTCCACCCGGATGATGGTGGGCCCGCTGTCGCCCCAGACCGATGCCGACACGGTGTAGCCGATGCGCTGGGCCAGGGCCGGCAGCTCGGCAATCGCCAGCCGCACCGGGTCGACCTGCTGCAGGCTGATCAAGCCCAGTTGCATGGCCAGCGGCCCCAGGCCATAGTGGCCACTCACGGCGTCTTGCTCGATCAGGCCCAGCTTGCCAAAGCTCACGAGGTAGGGGTGGGCCTTGGCGGGCGTCATGTCGGCGGCACGCGCCAGGTCCTTGAGGGCCATGCGCCGGCCGGTGCGGGCCAGCACCTTGAGCAGTTGCCCGCCCACCTCCACACTCTGGATGCCGCGCGGCGCACGGGGGCTGTCTTCGTCGTCGGCAGAAGCAAGGTCACGGGAAAGGTCGTCCATGGCGCCATTGTCCACCGAGCCCGCGGCGATCCTCGCCACCCTGGGGTTTCCACTTAAACAAATGAATTAGACATTAACGAATTTATTGCCTATGATCAAAACATTCCGTTTAGGTGAATGCATTCCACTAAACCAAATCAACCGGTACCACCCATGAGCACCAAGACCTTCGCCTCCGCCGCCGACCTGGAAGTCAAGAAGGTGAGCTTCGACAAGCTCTCCGACCATGCCTACGCTTACACGGCCGAGGGCGACCCCAACACCGGCATCATCATTGGCGACGACGCCGTGATGGTCATCGACACCCAGGCCACGCCGGTCATGGCGCAGGACGTGATCCGCCGCATCCGCGAAGTGACCGACAAGCCCATCAAGTACGTGCTGCTGTCGCACTACCACGCCGTGCGCGTGCTCGGTGCCAGCGCCTACGGGGCCGAGCACATCATCGCCAGCGAGGACACGCGCGACCTGATCGTCGAGCGCGGCCAGTTCGACAAGGACAGCGAGATCGGCCGCTTCCCGCGCCTGTTCCAGAACGTGGAGAGCGTGCCCGACGGTCTGACATGGCCGACCATGACCTTCAACAAGAAGATGACCCTGTGGCTGGGCAAGCTCGAGGTGCAGATCCTGCAGCTGGGCCGCGGCCACACCAAGGGCGACACCGTGGCCTGGTTGCCTGCGGAAAAGATCCTGTTCTCCGGCGATCTGGTGGAGTTCGATGCCACGCCGTATGCGGGCGATGCCTACTTCCAGGACTGGCCGCAGACCCTCGATAACCTGGCCGCCCTGAAGCCCGAGAAGCTGGTGCCCGGACGCGGTGCGGCGCTGCAGACGCCCGAGCAGGTGCAGGCCGGCCTGGCCGGCACGCGCGCCTTCATCAGCGACCTGTACGAAAGCGTCAAGGCCAGCGCCGCCCAAGGCGAGGACCTGCGCAAGGTCTACGAGGCCACGTTCGCGAAGCTGCAACCCAAGTACGGCCACTGGGTGATCTTCAACCACTGCATGCCGTTCGACGTGACGCGCGCCTACGACGAGGCCACACAGTACCCGGACCCGCGCATCTGGACCGCCGAGCGCGACATCCAGATGTGGAAGTCGCTCGAAGGCTGAGGCGCCCCGGAGGAGACAAGCATGACAACAACAGCGTCCGCGCCACCCGCCTTCGACGGAACTGGCGCCCAGGTGCAAGCCATCGAATTCGCCTACCGGCGCTCCCCGGACCAGGATGCAACCAGCCCGGTGCAGCACCCCATCGTGGTGGTGGGCGCAGGCCCCGTGGGCCTGTCGCTGGCCATCGATCTGGCCCAGCGCGGCCAGCGGGTGGTGGTACTGGACAACGACTGCAGGCTGTCCACCGGCTCGCGTGCCATCTGCTTTGCCAAGCGCACCCTGGAGATCTGGGACCGCCTGGGCGTGGGCCAGCGCATGGTGGACAAGGGCGTGTCGTGGAACGTGGGCAAGGTGTTCTTCCACGGCGCGCCGCTGTACGAGTTCAACCTGCTGCCCGAAGAGGGCCACGAGCGCCCGGCCTTCATCAACCTGCAGCAGTACTACGCCGAGGCCTACCTGGTGGAGCGGGCGCTGCAGTTGCCCAACATCGAGCTGCGCTGGCACAACAAGGTCACGGGCGTGGCACAGCGCGGTGACGGCGCACTGCTGACCATCGCGACGCCCGAGGGCGACTACCGCATCGACGCGCAGTGGATCGCCGCCTGCGACGGCTCGCGCTCGCCCATGCGCCAGTTGCTGGGCCTGGAGAGCAAGGGCCGCATCTTCCAGGACCGCTTTTTGATTGCCGACGTGAAGATGGCCGGCAGCACGGACTTCCCGACCGAGCGCTGGTTCTGGTTCGACCCGCCCTTCCACCCCAACCAGAGCGTGCTGCTGCACCGCCAGCCCGACAATGTCTGGCGCATCGACTTCCAGCTGGGCTGGGACGCCGACCCGGAGGAAGAGAAAAAGCCCGAGAACATCCTGCCGCGCGTGCGTGCACTGCTCGGGCCCGATGCGCAGTTCGAGCTCGAATGGGCCAGTGTCTACACCTTTGCCTGCCTGCGCATGGACCGCTTCGTGCACGGCCGCGTGGTGTTCGCGGGCGACAGCGCCCACGGCGTCTCGCCCTTCGGTGCGCGCGGCGCCAACAGCGGCGTGCAGGACGCCGAGAACCTGGCCTGGAAGCTCGACTGGGTGCTGCGCGGCCGCGCCGGCGCGGAACTGCTGGCCACCTACGGCCCCGAGCGCGAGTACGCGGCCGACGAGAACATTGCCAACTCGACCCGCGCCACCGACTTCATCACGCCCAAGAGCGAGGTCAGCCGGCTGTTCCGCGATGCCGCGCTGGAGCTGGCGCGCACGCACCCGTTCGCCCGCCGCATCGTCAACAGCGGGCGCCTGTCGGTGCCGGCCACGCTGCATGGCTCGCCGCTCAACACGCCGGATGGCGACAGCTTCGCCGGCACCCAGGTGCCCGGTGCCGTGCTGCTCGACGCACCCGTGCTGCAGGGTAGTCAGGGCGCCTGGCTGCTGCGCACGCTGGGGCCGGATTTCACCCTGCTGGTGTTCGGCCCCGCGCCGGCCTGGGCCACGACCCTGCCCCAGGTGAAACTGCTGCAGGTGGGCAGCGACGTGGTCGACGCGCAGGGCCTGCTCACGCAGCGCCTGGACGCGCGGCCCGGCACGGCCTACCTGGTGCGGCCCGACCAGCATGTGTGCGCGCGCTGGCGCAGCCTGAGCGAAGCCGCCGTGCGCGCCGCACTGGCCACGGCCACAGCGATTGCCAGCAGCCACCAGGCTGCAGCCGCCCCTGCCGACCTCGCCACCGCCTGAACCAGGAGCCCGGAACATGCTCGACACCCAGCCCCACCTGCAGGCCTGCGACGATTTCTACGAGGCCCTGATCGCCGCCCACAACGGCCTGACCCCGCCCGAGAGCCATGCGATGAACGCCCGCCTGATCCTGCTGCTGGCCAACCACATCGGCGACCAGGCCACACTGCTGCATGCGCTGAAGCTGGCGCGCGGCAGCACAGCACCCACCAGCGCTGCGGACATGGCGCCCGTGACACCGGTCGCCCCGGTACACGCTGCGGCCTGACGCCGCCCACAACCGCCCACCATTCAGCCACCGCGCAAGCCCTGCACAGACAGGGCCTGCGGCGCCGCTGTGCCCAAACCATCCACCCCTTGACCACCGGAGACAACACCATGCTGCGCAAACACTTCCTCGCCACCCTCGCGGGACTGGCACTCACGCCCCTCGCCCTGCACGCACAGGACAACGGCAAACCCCTGGAATGGGTGGTCGGCTATGCGGCCGGCGGCGGCTCGGACATCGTGGCGCGCACCATCGCCGAATCCATGGGTGCCAGCCTGGGTCGCCCCGTCATCATCAACAACAAGCCCGGCGCGGGCACCAACATCGCGGCCGACTATGCGGCGCGCAGCAAGGACCTGGGCAACCTGATCTTCTCGGCCGACTTCGCCACGCTGGCGGCCAACCCCTTCTTGTTCAGCAAGCTGAGCTACAACGCCGAGAAGGACTTCCAGCCCGTGGGCCTGCTGGTGCGCTTTCCGATGTTTCTGGTGGTCTCGAACAACGTGCCCGCCAAGAACCTCAAGGAGTTCATGGCCTGGGCCAAGGGCAACGCCGATGGCGTGAACTGGGCCTCCGCCGGGCCGGGCAGCCCGCACCACCTGGTGGGAGAGCTGTTCCGCGAGCAGAGCGGCCTCAAGCTCACCCATGTGCCCTACCGCGGCGCGGCCCCGGCCATCCAGGACGTGATCGGCGGCCAGGTGCCGGCGATGTGGATCGACAGCGCCACGGTCTACCCCTTCCTCGCCACGAACAAGGTGCGCGCCATCGGTGTGGCCAGCCCGCAGCGCGTGGCGACCATGCCCGATGTGCCGACCATCCAGGAGCAGGGGCTGCAGGGATTCGAGGGCTATGCATGGCAGGGGCTGGTGGCCCCCACGGGCACCTCGCCCGAGGCCGTGGCCCAGTTCAGCAAGGCGCTGCAGACCGCCCTGGCCGACACGCGCACCCGGGCGCGCCTGCAGGCCCTGGGCGTGGAGCCCCTGCCCGGCACCCCGGCCCAGATGGGCAGCTATGCGCGCGCCGAGCGCGAAAAATGGGGCCGTGTGATCACCAAGGTCGGCGTCAAGCTGGATTGAACCGCTAGCCTCACGGCGGGCCGCGCAGGGCCCGCGCACGCTGCAGGCGGCGCCCGCGCTGCAGTACGGGGGCCAGCCACAGGGCCTGCACCACTGCATAGCCCAGCACTGCCAGCACCAGGCCCAGCACTGGCAGGCCGACCAGCAATGGCGTGCCCAGGGCCTGCATCCACTCGGCCAGCGCCTGCACGCTGAAGGCGCCGGCCGGGCCGTCCGCGTTGAAGGCCGGCAGCGACTGCTCGCCAGGCAGCACCAGCGAGCCCATCTGGAAGGCCAGCACATACAGGGGCACGGTGGTCAGCGGGTTGGTGTAGAAGGTGGTGACGCCACCGGCGACCACGTTGCCGCGCAGCCAGGCACAGGCGCCGACCGCCCCCACCAATTGCAGCGGGCCGGGGATGAGCCCGCAGAACAGGCCGGCAGCCACCCCGCGCGCCAGCGGCTCGCGCTGGAAGCGGAACAGCGCGCGCTGCTCCATCCAGGGCACGGCACGGGCCAATGCCGTGCGTGCCAGCTGGTCGCGCACGCTGGGTTCCAGGTGGCGCAGCTTGCGGCGCAGGGTGCTCAGCATCCGCATGGGCCTGCGGTCACCAGCTGAAGGCTGCGGCGGTGGCCAGGCCCCACAGCGCCGCCAAGGCGGTGAGCAGGCCCACGTCGCGCCGCTCGTTGCCCAGGCGCCAGGCCATCAGGGCCGTGCCCGCCAGGGCCACCAGCAGGGTGAGCATCACCGATTCGATCATGTCCATGGCAGGTTTCCTTCAGGGCTTGGGAGGCTGTGCAGCGGGCGGGCTGCCGGCCGATCTGCGCAGCGACAGGACGATGGAGCCGGCGATCAGGCCCGCCGTGACCAGCAGAGCGTAGCCGATCGGGATCTTCACCAGGTCGATGAGCAGCATCTTGCTGCCGATGAACACCAGCACCAGGGCCAGGCCATAGGCCAGCAGGTGGAAGCGGTCGGCCAGGTCGGCGAGCAGGAAGTACAGCGCACGCAGGCCCAGGATGGCGAAGATGTTGGCCGTGAGCACGATGAACGGGTCGCTGGTGATCGCGAAGATGGCCGGGATGCTGTCCACCGCGAAGATGATGTCCGTGGTGCCGATCAGGATGAGCACCACGAACAGCGGCGTGTAGTGCTTGACGCCGTTGATGGTGGTGGTCAGCTTCTCGCCATCGAACACGTCGGCGATGCGGATGCGCTTGCGCAAAAAGCGCAGCACCGGGTTGGTCGCGATGTCGGGCTCCTGGCCGGCAGCGAACCACATCTTGGCACCCGTGAACACCAGGAAGGCACCGAACACATAGAGCAGCCAGTGGAACGAAGCCAGCAGCCAGGCGCCTGCCAGGATCAGCAGCGTGCGCAGAACGATGGCGCCGATGATGCCGATGATCAGCGCGCGCTTCTGGTGCTGTGCCGGTACCGCGAAGTAGCTGAACAGCATCAGGAACACGAAGATGTTGTCGATGGACAGGCTTTTCTCCACCAGGTAGCCGGTGATGAACTGCATCGACACGGTGTTGGCCACCTCGCGGCCCTGGCTGCCGTCCAGGTACCACCACAGGCCGGCCACGAAGACGAAGGCCAGCGAGAACCACAGGGCGCTCCACTTGAGGGCCTCCTTGGTCGTGACCTTGTGCGCGCCCTGGCGCTCCATCACCAACAGGTCGATGCCGATGGCAACGACCACGAAGACGGCGAATCCCGCCCACATCCACCAGGTTCCAATGGTTTCCATGATCTCGTTCTCCTTCGCGCAGCGGCGGCGTCAGCGCCGCGAACGCGGCAGGGGTGGCAGGCCCGGGGTCGGGGTGGCGGGGGTGTGGACGGCGGTGTCGTGCATGAGGTATCTCCTGGGAAATTCAAGGCAAGCCCGCACTGTAGGGATGCCTTTGCATCTTTAAAACCTGTCTTTTCGATACCATTCATCTGGTTTTTACGAACCAAACACTTTTTACGAATACCCCTTTCCACCGGTGGGACAACCCAGACCATGAGCCAGAGCTTCAACTACCGCCATCTGTACTACTTCTGGGTGGTCGCCAAGGAGGGCGGCATCGCGCGCGCCGCCGAGCGGCTGGACATGGCCGTGCAGACCATCAGCGCCCAGGTGCGCCTGCTCGAGCAGGCCCTGGGCACCAGCCTGCTGCGCACCGAGGGGCGCAGCCTGGTGCTGACCGAAGCCGGCGTGGCCGCCCTGCACGAGGCCGACCACATCTTTGCCCTCGGTGAGCAGCTGACCCACCGCGTGCGCGAAGCCGCCAGCGGCCAGACGCTGCGGCTGAACCTGGGCATCTCGGACGGCATCGCCAAGCTGGCCATGCACCGGCTGCTGACGCCGGTGCTCGACGAACCGCACCTGCGCCTGCTGTGCCACGAGGGGGAGTTCCAGCCGCTGCTCGGCGAGCTCGCGCTGCACAAGCTCGACGCGGTGCTGGCCGACCGCGCCGCACCGCCCAACCCGGCCCTCAAGACCACCAGCCAGCTGCTGGGCACGAGTGCCGTGGCCTGGTACGCCCCACCCGTATGGGCCGAGGCGGCGGCGCGGCAGTTTCCGCAGAGCCTGGCCGTGGTGCCCGTGCTGCTGCCCACCGACCATGCCGCCATGCGTGCGCGCATCGACCACTGGCTGGAGCGCGAGCGCATCCGCCCGCGCATTGCGGGCGAGTTCGAGGACAGCGCCCTGCTCAGCACCTTTGCCGCCACGGGCATGGGTGTGATGCCGGCGCCCGTGTCGGTGGGCGCGCACCTGCGAAAGACCCATGGGCTGGTGCAGGTGGGCGCTACGCCCGACGTGCAGGAGCAGTTCCACCTGATCTACAACGCGCGCAAGGTCATGCACCCGCTGCTCACGCGGCTGCTGGAGGCCGCAGAGGACGGCGCGCTGCTCACCTCCTGAGCAGCGTCTCCCGCCTCGGAGCGGCTCACAAACTCAGCGAAGCGGTTCTGGCTAGGCGCTGTGTCGCAGGCAGTCGGAGCCCGTCCACGGCCTTTTACGGGGTTGCGTTGCCTCCTCCGGGAGGATCAGGCAAGGCGCCCACCGCAGATGAACGCATGTCCATCAAGGATGGGCAACGCCGCATGGGCCTGCCGGAGGTGGCAACCCGAAGGGCATGCAGCCCACGCCCCGCCCCTCGTCGTTGCCCACCTTGCCCATGCCACCGGCATGGGCAGCGGCGCGCGCCTAGACGGACGCACCGTGGACTGCATGCGCATCCCCGTAAAAGGCCGTGGACAGGCTCTAGTACGACAAGACGCAGCAACGACGCCAGAAGAGTTTTTGAGTCGCTCCTACTTCGTGAAACGGCCGTCGCGGCCCATCATGAGCAGATCGACGAACTTGCCCGAGCTGTGCTGCGTGGCCGACAGCTCCACGGGATAGCCGCCCAGGTTCAGGTTCTTCATCGACTCCATGGCCTGGACCAGGCCGGCGCGGGTGGGCTTGGTGCCGGCACGCTGCAGTGCCTCGACCAGGAAGCGGGCGGAGATGAAGCCCTCCATCTGGCTGAAGGTGTACTCGGTGATGCCCTTGGCCTTGGCCAGGGTCTGGAACTCGCGCGAGATCGGCATGCTCTGGTTCCAGGGCGAGGGCACGACCTGCGAAACCACCACGCCGCGCGCGCGCTCGCCCAGTGCTTTCACGAGCTGGGCATTGCTGATCACCGAGAGCATGTAGAAGGTGGAGCGGTGGCCGGCTGCCAGGTAGGCATCGACGAAATCCACGCTGGGCTTGCCCGCGCTGATGACGATGATGGCCTGGGGCGACTCCTTGGCCACGGTGGCCACGGCGTCCGCCATCTTCGAGCCGTCCACCTCCAGCGGGGCCTTGACCGCCAGGGTCACCTTGTGGACCTGCACGGACTTCTCGACCGAGGCCAGTCCGCCCGTGCCGAACGGGTTGTTGAGGTAGACCGCGGCGATGCGCGAGATGCCCACCGAGGCCAGTTGCTTGACCGTGGCGTCGAGCTCGGCCGCATAGCCGGCCTTGATGTTGAAGACATAGCGGCTGCCAGGCTGGCGCAGGCCGTCCGAGCCGGTGAACGGCGCGATGAAGGGCACGCCGCGCTCCTCGGCAATCGGCAGGGCGGCCAGCGCGGGCGGCGTGCCGGCGTACTGGAACAGCGCCAGCACCTTGTCCTCGTCGATCAGCTTCTTCGTGTTCTCGGCGGCCTTCTTGGGGTCGTAGGCGTCGTCGATGGCGACCACGCGGATCTTGCGGCCGCGCACGCCGCCCGAGGCATTCACGTGGTCGAAGTAGAGGCTTGCGCCCTGGCGCACCTCGGTGGTGAGCGCGGCCAGTGGACCGCTCAATTGGCAGGACTGGCCGATCACGATCTCGCCATCGGCCCCGCCCGCGCTGTCCTGGGCCCAGGCCGTGCCCGCCAGGCCCGCGGCCAATGCGCCACCCGAACGCAAAAACTCCCTGCGCGCCAACCCCGGCCGAACGCCTGTCTTCATGCTTTGTCTCCTGTCGTATTTATGGATCTTCACAACGCAAAAACCCTTCCGCAGCCCCAGGGCCTGCGAAAGGGTGAAAACGGGACGGTCGCTGCGTTACACGGCGGTCCTCTGCAGGCTCAATGGGTCGCGGCCTCGGCCTGGGCGTGCGCCGCCCCGCCCATGCCCAGGTAGGTGTCGATGATGCGGCGGTCGTTGAGCAAATCCTGTGCGGCGCCCGTCAGCGCCACCGCACCCATCTCCAGCACATAGGCCCGGTCGGCCACACGCAGCGCGGCGCGCGCGTTCTGCTCCACGAGCAGTACCGACACGCCATGCGCACGCAGCGAGGACACCACCTGCAGCACCTCGCGCACGATCAGCGGGGCCAGGCCGAGCGAGGGCTCGTCGAGCATCAGCAGGCGCGGGCGGGCCATCAGCGCACGGCCGATGGCCAGCATCTGGCGCTCGCCGCCCGAGAGCGTGGAGGCCAGTTGCGGGCGGCGCTCGCGCAGGCGCGGGAAGATGCCGAACACTTCTTCCATGCGTTGCGCCTGGTCACGCTGCCCCTTGCGCCAGCGCGAAAAGCCGCCCAGCAACAGGTTGTCCTCCACCGACATCTCGCCGAAGAGTTCGCGCTTTTCGGGCACCAGGGCCACGCCGCGCGCCACCATGGCCTCCACGCTGGGGCGGGCGATGCGCTCGCCGGCCAGGGTGATGGAGCCGGTGGCCGGCAGCAGCCCCATGGCTGCGCACAGCAAGGTGGTCTTGCCGGCGCCGTTGGGGCCGATCACGGTGACGATCTCGCCCTCGTTCACGTCGAGCCGGACCTGGTGGACGGCTTCCACCTGGCCGTACGAAACAGAGAGGTCCTGCAGTTGCAGCAAGGCGGTCATGCGGTGGCTCCTTCAGTGGCAGCGGCGGGCAGGTCGTCGTCGGCGCCACCCAGGTAGGCATCGAGCACGCGCTGGTTGCTCTGCACCTGCGCGGGCGTGCCCTCGGCGATCACGGTGCCGAACTCCAGCACGGTGATGCGGTCGGCCAGGTTCATCACGAACTCCATGTCATGCTCCACCACCAGGATGCCCAGGCCCTCGGCGCGCAGTTGGCGCAGCAGGTCGGCCAGGGCCTTCTTTTCCAGGTGGCGCAGGCCGGCGGCGGGTTCGTCGAGCAGCAGGATGGCCGGCTGGCCGGCCAAAGCACGCGCGATCTCGACGATGCGCTGCTGCCCCAGGGCCAGCGAGGCGGCGGGCGCATCGGCATGGACCCCCAGGCCGCAGCGCTCGATCTGGCGGCGCGCCTCGGCCAGCAGGGCCGCCTCTTCGGCGCGGTCCAGGCGCAGCATGGAGGCGAGCCAGCCGCGGTGCGCACGCTGGTGCGCGCCCAGGGCGACGTTCTCGACCACACTGCGCTGACCCAGCAGGCGCACGTGCTGGAAGGTGCGCGCCATGCCCAGGCGGGCGAAGGCGCGCGAGGGGCGGCGCAGCATGGCCTGGTCCACCAGGCGCACCTCGCCCTCGGTGGCGTCGTCCACACCCGAAACCATGTTGAAGAAGGTGCTCTTGCCGGCGCCGTTGGGCCCGATCAGCGCGTGCACCTCGCCGGCCTTCACGTCCATGGAGACATTGTTGTTGGCGACCAGGCCGCCGAAGCGCTTGGTCACGTTGCGTGCCTGCAGCAGCACCGTGCCGGCCGTGGGCAGCGTGCGCTGCGCCAGTTCGGTGGCCTGGCCTGCCGTGCGCGGCGCCTCGCGGCGCAGCCAGCGCTCGCCCAGGCGGTTCAGCGTGGGCCACAGGCCGTCGGCAAAGCGCTGCAGCACGAAGACCATGAGCAGGCCGAAGACGATGACCTCGAAGTTGCCGCTGGTGCCCAGCAGCGAGGGCAGCACGTCCTGCAGCTTTTCCTTGAGCAGGGTGATGAGCGTGGCGCCCAGCACCGCACCCCAGAGGTGGCCGGCACCACCGACCACGGCCATGAACAGGTACTCGATGCCGATGTTGAGGTTGAACGGCGTGGGGCTGACAAAGCGCTGCAGGTGCGCATACAGCCAGCCCGAGATCGCCGCCAGCAGCGCCGCCAGCACGAAAAGCTTGATGCGGTAACGCGCCGTGTCCACGCCCATGGACTCGGCCATCACCCGCCCGCCCTTGAGCGCGCGGATGGCGCGGCCCTCGCGCGAGTCGAGCAGGTTGTGCAGCAGCCACAGCGACACCAGCAGCACCGCCCAGATCAGCACGCCGATGGCGCGCGGCGAGGCCAGCGAGACGCCGGCCACGACGAGCGGCGGGATGCCGGTGATGCCGGTCTGCCCGCCGAGGAATTCCATGTTGCCGAACAGGTAGTACAGCGACAGGCCCCAGGCGATGGTGCACAGCGGCAGGTAGTGGCCCGAGAGCTTGAGCGTGACCGAGCCCAGGCCCCAGGCCAGCGCGAAGGTGATCGTAAGGCCCAGCACCAGGCCCACCCAGGGCAGGCCGGCCATGCCGACCAGGCCCGAGAGCGCCTGCACCGACGCGGGCGCCGTGCAGATCCAGGCCGTGGCATAGGCACCGACGCCCACGAAGGCCGCCTGGCCGAAGGAGGTCATGCCGCCCACGCCGGTGAGCATGACCAGGCCCGCCGCGACGATGGCGTACAGGCCGATGTAGCTGAGCACGACCACGGTGAAGTCGGGCAGGAAGCCCCAGCACAGGGCCAGCAGCGCCACGGCGGCGAGCGTCAGCTGGGTGCGCGTGGCGATGCCGCGCGAGGTGCCTGCATCGTGTGCGCCGGCAGCCATATCTGTCTTGACGGGCGCGGTCATTCCTCATCCTCCACATGGCGGCTGTTGAGCGAACGCCACCACAGCACGGGCACGATCAGGGTGAACACGAGAACCTCCTTGTAGGCACTGGCCCAGAACGATGCAAAGGCCTCCAGCTGGCCCACGATCAGCGCGCCGAGCAGTGCCATGGGGTAGCTGCCCAGGCCGCCGACGATGGCCGCGACGAAGCCCTTGAGGCCGATCAGGAAACCCGTGTCGTAGTACACGGTGGTGAGCGGGGCGATCAACAGGCCCGAGACCGCGCCGATCAGCGCGGCCAGGGCAAAGCTCACATCGCCCGACAGCTCGGTGGGAATGCCCATGAGGCGCGCCCCCACGCGGTTGAGGGCCGTGGCGCGCAGCGCCTTGCCGACCATGGAGCGGCCGAAGAACAGGAACAGCAGCATCACCAGCGCCAGCGTGACACCCAGCACCACCAGCGACTGGCCCGAGACGGGGATGCCGCCGAGGTCGAAGCGCGCCTCCGAGAACGGTGGCGTGCGCGAGCCTTCGGCGCCGAAGAACAGCAGGCCCAGGCCCACCAGCACGCCATGCAGCGCCACCGAGACGATGAGCAGCATCAGCACCGTGGCATCGGCCAGTGGGCGATACGCCAGGCGGTACAGCAGCGGCCCCATGGGCGTGATCAGGATCAGCGTGGTGAGCGCCTGCATGCCCAGCGAGGTGGGGCGCAGCCCGAGGATCAGCGCTGTGGCCAGCAGCGGCAGCACCAGGCACCAGACCACGGTGGCAGGCCAGTTCACGGGGCTGCCGCGCTGAAAGCGCACCACCTCGACCACCAGCACCACCGCGGCCATGCCCACCAGCAGCCACAGCGTGGCGGGAATGCGCCCGCCCTGCATCATGGCCATGGTCAGCGCCCCGAAGGCCACGAACTCGCCCTGGGGGATGAAGATCACCCGGGTCACGGAAAAAACCAGCACCAACGCCAGCGCCATCAGTCCATAGATGGCGCCGTTGACAATGCCGTCCTGCCCCAAGAGCAGGGCGATCTGCAAATCCATATTCGGCTTTCTTTCACAAGGCAGACACGCCGCAGGCCCGGGGACCGCTCCCCGCGCCACGGCGCCAGGCGCACTGCGCCCGTCTCTCAACGACCCAAAAGCGCGCGCAGCCCACGCAACTGGCACGACGCAGGCCAGTGCTCCCGCGCAAGGGCCGCCCCGCCGCGCTGGGAGCGTCCCCCCTCGGGGGGGAAGGCGCGCAGCGCCTCAGGGGGGCTTACGGTTGGTATTTCCAGGTGCCGTTCTCGATCTTGACCATCACGCGGGCGCGCTGGTCCAGGCCCAGGTGGTCGTTCTCGGACATGTTGAAGATGCCGTGCGCGCCGGGCACTTCCTTGATCTGCTCGAGCGCATCGCGCAGGGCCGTGCGGAACTCCACGGTGCCGGGCTTGGCCTTCTTGAGCGCCACGGGCACGGCAGCGGCCATCAGCACGCCGGCATCCCAGCCGTGGGCGCCGAAGGTGGAGACGCTGTCCTTGCCGTGGGCGGCCTCATAGGCGGCCACATAGGCGCTGGCCGACTTCTTCACCGGGTGCGAGGCGGGCAGCTGCGAAGCCACGAGCACGGGGCCGGAGGGCAGGAAGGTGCCTTCCACGTCCTTGCCGCCCACGCGCAGGAAGTCGGCATTGGCCACGCCGTGGGTCTGGTAGACCTTGCCGGCAAAGCCGCGCTCCTTGAGCGCCTTCTGGGGCAATGCGGCCGGCGTGCCGGAGCCGGCGATGAGCACCGCGTCAGGCTTGGCCGAGATCATCTTCAGCGTCTGGCCGGTCACCGAGGTGTCGGTGCGCGCATAGCGCTCGTTGGCCACGATCTGGATCTTCTTGATGGCGGCGGCCTTGCCGAACTCCTGGTACCAGCCTTCGCCGTAGGCGTCGGCAAAGCCGATGAAGGCCACGGTCTTCACGCCGGCGTTGGCCATGTGGTCCACGATGGCCAGCGACATCATGATGTCGTTCTGCGGGGTCTTGAAGACCCACTTCTTCTTGGCGTCCATGGGCTCGACGATGCGCGCCGAGGCGGCCATGGAGATCATGGGCGTCTGCGCCTCGGCGACCACGTCGATCATGGCCAGCGAGTTGGGCGTGGTGCTCGATCCCAGGATGATGTCGACCTTGCTTTCGCTGATCAGCTTGCGCGTGTTTCCCACGGCCGTGGTCGTGTCTGAGGCATCGTCGAGCACGATGTAGTTGACCTTCTGGCCGCCGATGGTGCGCGGCATCAGGGCGATGGTGTTCTTCTCGGGAATGCCCAGCGAGGCGGCCGGGCCGGTGGCCGACACCGTGACACCGACGGTGATGTCGGCCAGGGCGGCGCCGCAGGCCATGGCGGCGGCTGCGGCCACGAGCGCGAGTTGTGCGAAGCGGGTCTTTTTCATGCGTTTGTCTCCTGTGGAAAAGAAAGGATGGTGTTGTCAGCGCAGGCAAGCAAGGAAGATTCAGCGCTGGTCCGGCTCTTGTCGGCCGGTATCGGGTACGCGGTGGTGAAGGTGCGTGGCCATTGTCATGGACGCGCAGGCCTTTGGGCCAGTTCAATGGGCATTCGGACGGCAGGAAATCCACCAAAGAACAGGTCCGCAACGATGGGCGCCATGGTCCCGTAGTCGAGTTCGCCGTCGGGCTTGAGCCAGGTGAACATCCAGTTGATCATGCCGAACAGCAGCATGGTCAATGCCTTGGTCAGGCCGGCGGCATCGGTGTCGGGCCGCATCTGCGCCAGCGCCTCTGCAAAAACGGCCACCACGGCGCGTTCCTTGCCCAGGATGCGCTCGCTGTCCTCGGCTTGCAGGAAGCGCACGTCCTCGGTCAGCACGCGGTGGGCGTGCTGGGCCTCGGCGTATTCCTCGACGAAGCGGTGGATCAGCTCGCGCAGCCGTGCCTCGGGCGCGAGCTGCTTGGCTTCGACTTCTTCCACCAGCGCCTGCAGGCGCGAGACATGGCCGTCGGCGATGTGCACGAGCAGGTTGTACTTGTCGCGAAAGTAGTGGTACAGCGTGGGCTTGGACAGGCCGCAGGCCTCGGCCACCTCGTTCATCGACGTGGCCGGATAGCCGCGGCGTGCAAACAGCTCGGCGGCATGGCGGAGGATCATTTCGCGCTGGTCGTCGTATCCGGGGGAGCGTCCTCGGGCCATGGGCAGTTTTCCTTTGCATCCGGTAGTGAAGGGCCGCCATCTTGCCGCATGCGCAGGCACCGTGGCCCCTCGCTGCCCGAATCCCTGGCGGGACCCGGCAGCGCGTGCAGCGGTGGGTGCCGTCATCGCGACCATCAACGTTCGTCGAACGACAGCACCACGCTGTCGGTCAGGGGCCGGCACTGGCAGGTGAGCACGAAGCCGGCGGCCACCTCGGCCTTGTCGAGCGCGAAGTTGCGCTCCATGCGCACCTCGCCCTGCACGCACTTGGCGCGGCAGGTGCCGCACACGCCCGAGGTGCACGAGAACGGCACCTCCAGCCCGGCGGCCGAGGCCGCATCGAGGATGCTGGCCTGCTCGCCCGAGAACGGGAATTCGCGCCGCAGGCCGTCGCGCACGATGGCGATGCGGGAGGTCTTGGCGTCGCCGGGCAGCGCCTCGTGCACCACGGCACCCACCTGCCCACCGGCCGGCAGGGCCACGCCGAAGCGCTCCACGTGGATGCGCTCGGCCGGCACGCCGCCGGCCAGCAGTGCGGCCTCGGCCTCGTCGTTCATCTGGAAGGGGCCGCAGATGAAGGCCTCGTCGATCTTCTGCGCGGGGATCAGGGCCTTCAGAAACTCGGCGAGCTTCTCGCGGTTCACGAAGCCCATGTTCAGCGGCGCGTCGGTCTGCTCGGCCGAGAACACGTGGTGCAGTACCAGGCGCGTGAGGTAGCGGTTCTTGAGGTCCTCGATCTCCTCCTTGAACATGGTGGACTGCAGCGTGCGGTTGCCGTAGATCAACGTGAAGCGGCTGCCGGGCTCGCGTGCGAGCACCGTCTTCATGATGGACAGGATGGGCGTGATGCCGCTGCCGCCCGCGATGCCCAGGTAGTGGCGACTCGCCTGGGCCTGGATGGGCACGAAGAAGCGGCCTTGCGGTGCCATGACCTGCAGCGTGTCACCCACCTGCAGCTGCGCGTTGATCCAGTTGGAGAACACGCCGCCGTTGACCTTGCGCACGCCCACGCGCAGCTCGGCGTCATCCACGCCCGCGCAGATGGAGTACGAGCGGCGCAGGTCCTGGCCGCCGATGTCGGTGCGCAGCGTGAGGTACTGGCCCTGGGTGAAGCCGAAGACCTCGCGCAGCTCGGGCGGCACGTCGAAGGAGACGATGACGGCCTCGGCCGTGTCGGGCTCGATGGCGCGCACGCGCAGGGGATGGAAGATGACGCTCATGTCGGTGTCTTGGGTGGGGGCGAAGAAGGGTGCTTCACAAGGGCTTGAAGTGCTCGAAGGGCTCGCGGCAGGCCATGCAGCGGTACAGCGCCTTGCAAGCCGTGGAGCCGAAGGCCGAGAGCCGCTCGGTCTGCAGGCTGCCGCAGCGCGGGCAGGCCAGCGCCGGGGCAGCCGCGTTGGCGCGCGGCATGAAGCGCAGCGGCACCTCGGTGCCCGGCGGCAGCGGGCCCGGCGGCGCGATGCCGTAGGCCAGCAGGCGCGCGCGGCCGCGTTCGGTGATCCAGTCGGTGGTCCAGGCCGGGGCGCGCTGCAGCGTGGCGTGGGCCGGGCCGAGGCCGGCCGCCACGATGGCGGCGAGCACGTCGTGCTCGATCACCTCGGTGGCCGGGCAGCCCGAATAGGTGGGGGTGAGCACGATCTCCAGGCCATCGCCCGCCAGGCGCACGTCGCGCACGATGCCCAGCTCGCACACGGAGACCGCGGGCACCTCGGGGTCGGGCACGCTGTCGAGCACCTCCCACGCGCGCGCAATGCGCGCGTCGGGTGCCTGCTCCGCGTCCGGGAGGTCGATGGCTTCGGCCACCATCACCACACGCCCCCGGGAAAGCTGCGCTGCAGGTACTGCATCTCGGTCAGGATGTAGCCCATGTGCTCGCTGTGCACGCCCTGCTTGCCAGTGCTGCGAAACGCCGACTCCTGGGGCGTGGCCAGGCTGGCAGCGGCCAGGATCTGTGCCATCTCGCCGGTCCAGGCGTCCTTGAGGTCGGCCCAGCGCGGGCCCAGGCCCGTGGCGTGGGCGGATTCGTCCACCGCATCGACCACGAAGAGCTCGGGCGTGTAGCGCCACAGGGCCTTGAGGGCCGCTTCGGTGCGGCGGCGCGATTCGGCCGTGCCGTCGCCCAGGCGCACGACCCAGTCGGCCGCATGCTGCTGGTGGTAGCGCGCCTCCTTGAGGGCCTTGCCGGCGATGGCGGCCAGCTCCGTGTCGCTGGAGCTGGCCAGGCGCTCCCACAGCAGCTTGAAGAGAGTGGCCACCATGGCATTGCGCACCATGGTGAAGGCGAAGTCACCGCGCGGCAGCTCCACCAGGGTCACGTTGACATAGTCGCGCTCGTCGCGCAGAAAGGCCAGCTGGTCCTCGTCGTGGCCGCGGCCTTCGATCTGGCCGGCCCGGGTGAGCACGGCGCGCGCCTGGCCCACGAGGTCCAGCGCCATGTTGGACAGGGCGATGTCTTCTTCGAGCACAGGGCCGTGGCCGCACCATTCGGACAGGCGCTGGGCCAGGACGAGGCAGGTATCGCCGATGCGCAGCAGGTACTGCACGCCCGGGTCCTGGCTGATGTGGATGCTGGTGGCTTGCATGGCAGTGGCGCTCACATGTGGTCCACGGACTCGGGCAGCACGTAGAAGGTGGGGTGGCGGTAGACCTTGTCCTGCGCCGGGTCGAAATACATGGACTTCTCGCCGGGGTCGCTGGCCACGATCTGGTCGGAGCGCACGACCCAGACGCTGGTGCCTTCCTGGCGCCGGGTGTAGACGTCGCGCGCCAGCTGGATGGCCATGCGCGGGTCGGCCGCGTGCAGGCTGCCGCAGTGCTTGTGGTCCAGGCCGGCCTTGCTGCGCACGAAGACTTCCCACAGCGGCCATTCGGTGGCCATCGCGGGATCGGCGGCGGGGGTGGAGGGAGAGGATGGGGTCGTCATGGGGAAATCTCGGATCTCGGTGGAATCAGGCGGCAGCGCGCACCGGGGCGTGCTTGGCGGCATGGGCCAGGGCGGCTTCGCGCACCCAGGCGCCGTCGTCCCAGGCCTTGACGCGCGCGCCCAGGCGTTCTTCATTGCAGGGGCCGTCGCCGCCGATCACGCGCCAGAACTCGCTCCAGTCGATGGCGCCGTAGTCGTGCGCCTGGCGTTCTTCGTTCCACTTCAGGTCGGGGTCGGGCAGGGCCACGCCGAGCACGCGGGCCTGCTCCACCGTGGCGTCGATGAACTTCTGGCGCAGCGTGTCGTTGGAGATGCGCTTGATGCCCCAGCGCATGGACTGCGCAGAGTTGGGCGACTGGTCGTCGGGCGGGCCGAACATCATGATGGAGGGCCACCACCAGCGGTTCACCGCGTCCTGCACCATGGCGCGCTGGGCGTCGGTGCCCTGCTGCATCATGGTGAGCAGCGCGTCGTAGCCCTGGCGCTGGTGGAAGCTCTCTTCCCGGCAGATACGCACCATGGCCCGTGCATACGGCGCGTAGGAGCAGCGGCAGATCGGCACCTGGTTCATGATGGCCGCGCCATCGACCAGCCAGCCGATGGTGCCCATGTCGGCCCAGGTCAGCGTGGGGTAGTTGAAGATGGAGCTGTACTTGGCTCGCCCGGTGTGCAGGGCATCCAGCATCTGGTCGCGCGAGGTCCCGAGGGTCTCGGCCGCGGCGTACAGGTACAGGCCATGGCCGCCCTCGTCCTGCACCTTGGCCAGCAGGATGGCCTTGCGCTTGAGCGTGGGCGCGCGCGATATCCAGTTGCCCTCGGGCAGCATGCCGACGATCTCCGAGTGCGCATGCTGGCTGATCTGGCGCAGCAGGGTCTTGCGGTAGTGGTCGGGCATCCAGTCCTTGGCCTCGATGAATTCGCCCGCGTCGATGCGCGCATCGAAGGCCTCCTGGCGCTGCATCTCCTCGGCGCTGCGCAGGGCCTTGGCGTCGCCGCCTTCCTTGCCCATGGTGTCCATGGCCTGGGTGTACATGGTGGTGTCCTTTCGTTCGGGGGGCTGCTTCAGCGCGCGCGCTGGTCGATCACGCGGCGGGCCTTGCCCACCAGCGTGCGTTCGATGGAATCGGTGGCCAGCACCTCGACCTGGCAGGTGATGCCCACCAGGGTCTTGATGCGCTGCTGCACCCAACCGGTGAGGTCCGGGCGCTCGCCATCGGCCACGCCTGGCTGCAACTCGCAGCGCACGGTCACCTGGTCGAGGTTGCCGTCGCGCGCCACGAGGATCTGGTACTGGCCCGAGAGTTTTTGGTTCTGCAGCACGATCTCTTCGATCTGCGTGGGGAACACGTTCACGCCGCGGATGATGAGCATGTCGTCCGAGCGGCCCACGATCTTGCCCATGCGGCGGAAGGCGCGCGAGGTGGGCGGCAAGAGGCGCGTGAGGTCGCGCGTGCGGTAGCGGATCATGGGCAGCGCCTCCTTGCTCAGCGAGGTGAAGACGAGTTCGCCCTCCTGGCCGTCGGGCAGCACCTCGCCCGTTTCGGGGTCGATGATCTCGGGGTAGAAGTGGTCTTCCCAGACCACGGGGCCGTCCTTGCTCTCGATGCACTCGCTGGCCACGCCCGGACCCATCACTTCGGACAGGCCGTAGATGTCCACCGCGTCGATGCCGGCCTTGGTCTCGATCTCGCGGCGCATGGCCTCGGTCCAGGGCTCGGCACCGAAGATGCCGACCTTGAGCGAGCTCTCGCGCGGGTCCAGCCCCTGGCGCACGAACTCCTCGTTGATGACCTGCATGTACGAGGGCGTGACCATGATGATGCTGGGCCCGAAGTCGCGGATCAGCTGCACCTGCTTTTCGGTCTGGCCGCCCGACATGGGGATCACCGTGCAGCCCGCGCGCTCGGCGCCGTAGTGCGCGCCCAGGCCGCCCGTGAACAGGCCGTAGCCATAGGCGATGTGGATCAGGTCGCCCGCGCGCCCGCCGGCCGCGCGGATGGAGCGTGCCACCAGGTCGGCCCAGGTATCGATGTCCTTCAAGGTGTAGCCCACCACCGTGGGCTTGCCCGTGGTGCCCGAGGAGGCGTGGATACGGGCCACCTTTTCGCGCGGCACGGCGAACATGCCGAAGGGGTAGTTGTCGCGCAGGTCTTTCTTGACCGTGAAGGGGAACTTGGAGAGGTCGGACAGCTGCTTGAGGTCCGACGGGTGCACGCCCTTGGCATCGAAGGCGCGTTGGTAGTGCGGCACGTTGTCGTAGGCGTGCTGCAGCGTCCAGCGCAGGCGCTGCAGCTGCAGGGCCTGGACTTCGTCGCGGCTGGCGGTTTCGATGGGCTCCAGGTCGCCTGGGGCAGGTTGGCGCACGGCCATGGATGTCTCCTGTGGGTTCTGGGTAAGGGGGTCAGCGGGCGGCAGCGTCCAGCGGCACGGTGGGCTTGCCCTTCATGCAGTACGAGCGGCCGCGGAACACGGCGATGGCCTCGCCGCGCTGGTTGTGCACGTTCACGTCGTACACGCCGGTGCGGCCGGCCAGCGAGACCTCGCTGGCCACGGCCGTGAGGCGGTCGCCCTCGCGTGCGGGTGCCAGGAAGTCGATGGACAGGCCCGAGGCCACGGTCATCTCGTTGCGCGCATTGCACGAGAAGGCGAACGCCGAGTCGGCCAGCGTGGTGATGAAGCCGCCGTGGCAGATGGCAAAGCCGTTGAGCATGTCGGCACGCACGGTCATCTCGAGCGTGGCCCGGCCCGGTGCAATGGCCGTGATGGCGATGCCCAGGCCCTGCGTGGCACGGTCGTTGGCGAGCATGCCGGCGCGCACATGCTCGGCGATGGCCTGGGGGTCCATGGCGGTGGTGGAGGAATCCATCGGGCTACTCGATCAGCGGTCTTTGAACACAGGGGCGCGCTTGCCGATGAAGGCCTCGACGCCCTCGCGGTAGTCGGCCGAGGCGCCCAGCGTGCGCTGCGCGGCCGCCTCGCGGGCCAGGGCCTGACCGTAGTCCATCTGCGCGGCGGCATCCATCGCATTGCGCGTGGCGACCAGCGCTTTCACGGGCATGGCGGCCAGGCGCTGGGCCAGGGCCTGGGCTTCGTCCTGCAGCGCCGCGTCGTCCACGCAGCGCCAGATCAGGCCCAGGCGCTCGGCATCGGCGGCGGGCAGCTTGTCGCCCAGCAGCGCCAGGCCCAGGGCCTGGGCGCGGCCGACCAGGCGCGGCAGCAGCCAGGTGCCGCCGGTGTCGGGCACCAGGCCGATCTTGGTGAAGGCCTGGATGAAGCTGGCCGAGCGCGCGGCCAGCACCAGGTCACAACCCAGCGCCAGGTTGGCGCCCGCGCCGGCGGCCACACCGTTGACGGCGGCCACCACGGGGATGGGCATGCTGCGGATGCGCAGGCACAGGGGGCCGTACAGCTTGTCGATCACCTCGCCCAGGTCCTTGGGCGCGGCGCCCGGCGTGAGATCGGGCGCCACGGCGGGATCGGCCAGGTCCTGCCCCGCGCAGAAGGCCCGGCCCGAGCCCGTGAGCACCACGCAGCGCACCTCGGCATTGGCTGCGGCTGCCTCCAGCGCCGCCAGCAGCTGGGCATGCAGCTCCGCCGTGAAGCTGTTGAGCGCGGCGGGCCGGTTGAGCGCCAGCGTTTGCACGGCGCCCGACTGCGTCACGAGGACCAGGGGTTCAGACATGGATGCTCCTGCCTATCAAGGTGGGGAAATCTGGTGTTGAGCGATCGCAAACATTATTGACCGACCGTTCGGTAGAGAATAAACTTTCCCGAATCCTGATGCAAGTCAAACCCATCAGGGCAAACCCTAGCGGAGACAAATTGATGCCCTTGTTCGAAACCCACCGTGCCCTCCTGGAGGGAGCCCTTGCCGCCCTGGCCACCCGTGGCCACTGGACGCCCTTCCCCGAATCGCCCTCGCCCAAGGTCTATGGCGAGACCGGCCAGGCCGACGGCCAGGCGGCCGTGAACGCCCTGCTGGGCAAGGACTTTGCGCTGCAGCAGCCCGGCGAGCAAGGCCGCCTGGCCACCGAGCGCTCGCCCTACGGCGTGGCGTTGGACGTGCGCTACCCCGATTGCGACGTGCATGCCCTATTGGATGCGGCCCAGGCGGCCGAACCCGCCTGGCAGGCACTGGGCGCGCAGGGCCGCACGGGCGTGCTGCTGGAGGCGCTGGTGCGCATACACCGCCGCAGCCACGAGATCGCGCACGCCGTGATGCTGACCACCGGCCAGGGCCCGATGATGGCCTTCCAGGCCGGCGGCCCGCATGCGCAGGACCGTGCACTCGAAGCCATCGCCTACGCCTGGAAGGCCATGGCCGACGTGCCAGGCCAGGCGCTGTGGGACAAGCCCCAGGGCAAGAACCCGTCGCTGGTGATGCAAAAGCATTACGAGATCGTAGGCCGCGGCGTCGCGCTGGTGGTGGGCTGCGCCACCTTCCCCACCTGGAACACCTACCCCGGCCTGTTCGCCGCGCTGGCCACGGGCAACCCGGTCATCGTCAAGCCGCACCCCAATGCCGTGCTGCCGGCCGCGATCTCGGTGAACATCCTGCGCGAGGTGCTGGCCGAGCAGGGGCTGGACCCGAACACCGTGACCCTGGCACTGAGCCCCCGTGCCGAAGACACCCAGGCCCTGGCCACGCACAGCGCGGTGGCCAGCATCGACTTCACGGGCAGCAACCAGTTCGGCCGCTGGCTCATCGACAACGCCCGCCAGGCGCGCGTGTATGCCGAGATGGCCGGCGTGAACACGGTGATCATCGAATCCACCGACCAGTACGCGGCCCTGCTGCGCAACCTGGCGTTCACGCTGTCGCTGTACAGCGGCCAGATGTGCACGACCACGCAGAACCTCCTGGTGCCGCGTAGCGGCATCGCCACCGACGAAGGGCACAAGAGCTTCGAGCAGGTGGGTGCGGACCTGGCCGCCGCCGTGACCGAGCTGGCCTCGAACCCGCGCGTGGCCACCTCGGTGCTGGGCGCCGTGGGCTCGCCCGAGACCGTGGCCCGCATGCAGCAGGCGAGCGGCCAGGGCCGCCTGGTGCTGGCCTCGCGTGCCCTGCCCCACCCCGAGTTCGCGAACGCGCAGATCCACACGCCGGTGATCGTGGCGCTGGAGCAGGCCGACAGCGCCATCTACGGCCAGGAATGCTTCGGCCCCGTGTCCTACCTGGTGGCCACCGACTCGGGCGCCGCCAGCCTGCAGGTGGCCGAGGCCACGCTGCGCGCGCATGGCGCGCTGACGCTGGGCGTGTACTCCACCGACCGCGCCTACATCGACGCCGCCATCGCCCTGGGCCGGCGCACGCGCGTGGCCCTGTCCATCAACCTCACGCAGGGGGTGTTCGTGAACCAGTCGGCGTCGTTCTCGGACTACCACGCCACGGGCGGCAACCCGGCCGCCAACGCCAGCTACACCAACCTGGCCTTCGTGGCCGACCGCTTCGTGATCGTGCAGCGGCGCGAACATGTGGCTGCGCCAACTGTCTAGTAGAGAGAGCTACCGCTGCGGCATGTCCTTGACTGAGTAACCAAGGCTGACCGTGGCGTCCTCCGGGATGGCCGGCATGGTGGCGTTCCACGCCTCCCATGCCGCGCGCATCGCGGCCAGGCGCTCGGGATCGACTCCGGCGCGGTTGGCGCGCTCGCGCTCGTCGTCGGCCAGGTGGAACAGGTAGTCGTTGCCATCCACGCGCAGGTACTTCCACTCGCCCAGGCGCATGGCGCGCTGGCCGCGGTGGTTCATGCGCCAGAACAGCGGGCGCTCGCAGTCCCACCCGGCATCGCGCAGCAACGGCATGAGCGAGACGCCATCGAGCGGGTAGTCGGCATCGGCCGGCACGCCGGCCGCATCGAGCATCGTTGCGGACCAGTCCATGGTCATGCAGCTGTGCACGCTCTCGCCCCCCGGAGCGATCACGGCGGGCCAATGGGCGATCCAGGGCACGCGGATGCCGCCCTCGGTCAGGTCCATCTTGCCGCCCACCAGGGGCCAGTTGTCCGAGAAGCGCTCGCCGCCGTTGTCGCTGGTGAAGACCACCAGCGTGTCGCGATCGATGCCATGGCGGGCGAGGGCGGCCATGATGCGGCCGATGCCCTCGTCCATGTGGTGGATCATGCGGCGGTAGGCCTCGATGTTGCCGCCGTGCAGGTGGAACAGATTCTGGCGCACCTCCTCGGCCAGCGCCGCGTCGTCGCGCGTCTCCCAGGGCCAGTGCGGTGCCGTGTAGTGCAGGCTCAGGAAGAAGGGCGTGCCCGCCTGAGCACCGGGCGCCATGCGCTCCACGAAATCGAGCGCGTGGTCGGTGATCAGGTCGGTGAGGTAGCCGTCCTCCTGCTGCTCGGTCTCGCCCAGGTACAGGTCGTGCTGGCCAGCGGAGCTGCAGTGCGTGAAATAGTCCACCCCGCCCGACATGGGGCCGAAGAACTCCTCGTAGCCCGACTGCAGCGGCCCGAAGGCCGGCGGGTAGCCCAGGTGCCACTTGCCCATGAGCGCCGTGCGGTAGCCGCCAGCACGCAGCAGCGAGGGCAGCGTGGGGTGCGAGGGCGGCAGGCCCAGGGTGCTGCTGCCCCGGCTCTTGCTGTTGATGGGCTCCTCGGCCGCGCCGCGCAGGCGGTACTGGTAGCGCGCCGTCATCAGCCCGAAGCGCGTGGGCGAGCACACCGGCGAGTTCGAATAGCCCTGCGTGAGCTTGAGGCCTTGTGCGGCCAGGCCGTCGAGCACGGGCGAGACGGGGCCGAACGCGGCCTCGCGCCCGCCGTAGCAGCCCAGGTCGGCATAGCCCAGGTCGTCGGCGACGATGAAGACGATGTTGGGACGTGTATGGCTCATGAAGCTGCCTCAGGGCTTGAAGCCGGAGCGCTGCACCACGGGTGCCCACTGGGCGCGGTAGGCCTTGAGCATGGCCTCGGTCTGCACCATGCTGCTGGCCACGGGCTCCATCTTGGCGGCCTCGAACTTGCGGCGCGTGTCGGGGTCCTTCATCACTTCGTGGATCAGGCCGGCCAGGCGCTCGGCCTGGGCCTTGGGCATGCTCATGGGCGCAAAGAAGGTGTTCCAGCCGGTGGCGGCCAGGTCCAGGCCGCCTTCCTTGAAGGTCGGGATCTTGGGATCGAGCGGGCTGCGTTTGGCGCTGGACACCGCGAGGATGCGGATCTTGCCCGCCTCGTGCTGGGGCAGCAGCGTGTCGAAGGTGTCGAAGGCCACGGGCACCTGGCCGCCGATCAAATCGTTGAGCAGCGGGGCCGAGCCGCGGTAGCCGACCACCTCGGCGCTGACCTTGGCGGCATCGCCCACCATGAGCCCGAAGAAGTGCGGCAGGCTGCCCGTGGCGGGCACGCCGAAGTTGGCCTTGTCGGGGTTGGCGCGCAGCCAGGCGATCAGGTGCGGCAGCTCGCGCACGGGCACGGCGGCGGAGACGGCCACGCCGAACTCGTAGCTGTTGACATGGCTCACCGGGCGGAAATCGCGCTCCGCGTCATAGCCCGCGTCGGGGAAAACCAGGGGCGCCACCAGCATCACGGCCGGGTTGGCCAGCAGCAGCGCAGGCTGGTTGGCCGGCGCACTCTTGACGGCCTGGGCCGAGAGGCGGCCGCCGGCGCCGGTGCGGTTCTCCACGATCACGGGCGAGCCCAGCTTGGCCTGCAGCTTGTCGGCCACGATGCGGGCCACGCGGTCACTGGAGCCGCCGGGCGCATAGCCGACGACGATGCGCAGTGGTGCCTCCTGCGCCTGGGCCAGTGCGGCCGATAGCGCCAGCACGGCGGTGAACACGGAGGCGAGGGGTTTCCACATGGCAAGGCTCCCGAATGGATATCGATAGAAGGAATGGCGCACTTTAGAAGGGCCACAATCGATTGATCTAAACAATCCATGCCCGTGTTTACCCTGATGCCCGAACCCGATGACCCGCTGCGGCTGGCCGACCCCGAGGCGGCCCGGCACCTGCTGATGTACCGGCTCAACCGCCTGCTGGCCGTGGCCGGCAGCCTGGTGGTGCGCCTGTGCGAGGGCGGCTATGGCATCACGCGGCGCGAATGGGGCCTGTTGATGTGGCTGGCCGAGCGACCCGGCATGCCCCCGGCTGAACTGGCCGAGCGCCTGGGCCTGGACCGGGCCCGCACCTCGCGCGCCATCACCTCGCTCCTGGGCAAGAAGCTCATCACGCGCGAGGCCATGCCGGGGGACCGGCGCCAGGCGGTGCTCTCGCTCACCCCGGCTGGCCAGGCGGTGCACGACGCCCTGTTCCCGCAGATCAAGGCGCTCAACCAGGCCCTGCTCACCGGGCTGGATGCCAGTGCCCTCGACACACTCGATGCCAGCCTGGTCCACATGCAGCGCCAGGCCGAGGCCCTGGTGGCCACCCGCACCGACGTGCCGCGCACCTACCGGCTGCGCGGCGGGCGGCACCCGGAGTAGCGGTACGCCCACAGCAGGCCCATTCCCACACTCCATTGGCCGCCGTACAGGAAAAACGGGCTTTGGCGCACCGCAATGCGTCGGCTGCCGCTATCCTGTGGCAAGGGGTCGCCACACGCCCTGTCTGTCTTCTCTATCTATAGAACCACGCCCCACGCCATCCATGTCCTCATCCACCTCGCTCTGGAGTCCGCTGCGCCAACCTGCTTTCCGGGGCCTGTGGATCTGCGGCGGGGTTTTCTTCATCGGCAGCGGCATGCAGACCATGGCGGCGGCCTGGCTGATGGTGGAGCTGTCGGGCTCGTCCTTCCTGGCCGCGCTGGTGCAGACAGCCGTGTTCATGCCCATGTTTTTGTTGGCGCTGCCGGCCGGTGTGCTGGCCGACACCACCGACCGGCGCCGGCTGATCTCCGGCGCCTTGATCGCGCAGATCGCCGCCTGCAGCCTGTTGGCGGTACTGGTGCTGGCGGGCAAGGGCGGGCCGGCCTCGGTGCTGTTCCTGGTGTTCGTCTGCGGCTGCTGCACGGCGGTGCTCACGCCGGCCTGGAACTCCTCGGTCATCGACCCGGTGCCGCGCGACGAGTGGCCGCAGGCCATCACCGCCGTGAGCATCGCCTACAACGCGGCGCGCGCCGTGGGGCCCACGCTGGCCGGCCTGGTGTTCGCCCAGCTGGGCGCAGGCTGGGTGTTCGCCATCGCAGCCGTCACCACCATGGTGATGTGGGAGTCCATTCGCCGCTGGCCGCCGCGCCCGCATGCGCCCACCCGGCTGCCGGCCGAGCGCCTGTGGGGCGGCACCCTGAGCGGGCTGCGCTTTGCCTGGCATTCGCACATGATTTTGGCGCAGCTGGTGCGCGTGACGGCCTTCAGCGCGGCCGGCTCGGCCCTGTGGGCGCTGCTGCCGGTGATCGCCCAGCGCCAGCTGGGTGCAGGCGCCCAGGGCTTTGGCCTGCTCATGGGCTGCCTGGGCACGGGCGCCGTGGCCGTGGGCCTGGTCATTGGCAAGCTGCGCGCGCGCTTCGGGCTGGAAGTCATCGTCAACGTGGCCTGCGTGGTGTTCGCAGGCGCCATGCTGGTGGCCGCGTTCTCGCACACCGCCATCGTGGTCTATCTGGCGATGATGTTTGGCGGTGCGGCCTGGATGTCGGCGATGTCCACCTTCAATACCGCCACCCAGGCCAGCGCGCCACCCTGGGTGCGCTCGCGCGCCGTGGCCATGCACATGGTGACGGCCCTGGGCGCCTTCGCCATGGGCTCGGCCATCTGGGGGGCAGCCTCGGACATCGTGGGCCTGGCGCCCACGCTGGTAGCCGCCGCGGCCTGCATGGCCGTGGGCCTGCTGCTCGCGCGCCCCATGCCGCTGCGCATGGGCGCCCTGCACGAGGTGACCCAGGCCACGCCCTGGGACGAACTCTTCATCGAGGCCGAACCCCTGCCCGAGGCAGGCCCGGTGGCCGTGGAGGTGAGCTACCGCATCGCCGAAGGCACGGACGCGGCCTTCCTGGACACCATCAGCCGCATGAAGGCCCCGCGCCGGCGCGATGGCGCCACCTTCTGGCGCGTCTACAAGGACCTGGGCGATCCCACCCGCTATGTGGAGCGCTTCATCGTCGAATCCTGGGCCGACTACCTGCACCAGCGCGCCCGCGCCACCATGGCCGACCAGACGCTGGAGACCGAGGTGCGCGCCTTCCTCGCGCCGGGCGAGGTGGTGCGCATGTCGCACTACATCGCCGAGAGATAGCTCCCCCTGAGCCGCTGCGCGTCTTCCCCCTGAGGGGGACGCCTCCGGTGGACCGGCAAAGCCGGATCCACGGTGGCGCTGGCAGGGCCGCGCCCCTGTCCATGACGGACCTTGTTGCAGACATCCGCGACACCTGCGCAGGCAGCACACCCAAACCATCTGCTCTGGCGATTCAGTCCAGTTTCCGGGCCCTGCGACAATCGGGGCATGAGCTTCGCCCCCCTTTCCAACGACACCTTCCTGCGCGCCTGCCGCCGCCAGGCCACCGACTACACGCCCCTGTGGCTGATGCGCCAGGCGGGGCGCTACCTGCCCGAGTACAAGGCCACGCGCGCCCAGGCCGGCAGCTTCATGGGTCTGGCCACCAATGTGGATTACGCGACCGAAGTGACGCTGCAGCCGTTGGAGCGCTTTCCGCTCGATGCGGCCATTCTGTTCAGCGACATCCTCACGGTGCCCGATGCCATGGGCCTGGGCCTGTCGTTCGCCGAGGGCGAGGGCCCGCGCTTTGCCAAGGTGGTAGGCGACGAGGCCGCGGTGGCCGAACTGGCCGTGCCCGACATGGACAAGCTGCGCTATGTGTTCGACGCCGTGACCAGCATTCGAAAGGCATTGAACGGCCGGGTGCCGCTGATCGGCTTTTCGGGCAGCCCCTGGACGCTGGCCTGCTACATGGTGGAAGGCAAGGGCAGTGACGACTACCGCCTGGTCAAGAGCCTGATGTATGCGCGCCCGGACCTGATGCACCGCATCCTGGCCACCAATGCCGACGCCGTGGCCGCCTACCTGAACGCCCAGATCGACGCGGGCGCCCAGGCGGTGATGATTTTCGACAGCTGGGGCGGCGTGCTGGCCGACGGGGCCTTCCAGGAGTTCAGCCTGGCCTACACGGCGCGGGTGCTGGCCCAGCTCAAGCGCACCAGCGTGGACGGCACCGATGTACCGCGCCTGGTCTTCACCAAGGGCGGCGCCCTGTGGCTGGAAGACATGAAGCCCCTGGACTGCGAGGTGCTGGGCCTGGATTGGACCGCGAACCTGGCGCGCGCCCGGGCCCTGGTGGGTGGTGCCGTGGGCGGCCCGGGCAAGGCCCTGCAGGGCAATATCGACCCGAACGTGCTGTTTGCGCCGCCCGAGCAGATCGCAGCCCAGGCGCGCCGGGTGCTGGACAGCTTCGGCACGCCGCACACCGACCGCAGCACCACCGGCCCCACGCACATCTTCAACCTGGGCCACGGCATCAGCCAGTTCACGCCACCCGAGCACGTGGCGGCGCTGGTGGAAACCGTGCACAGCCATTCACGCAATCAGCGCAGCCTGGGTTGAAAAGCGCCTTCCCGGGCTCCTAGATAGCCTGGGTTGTGCACACCAGTGGTGCATCTGCAAGAAAATCTATCGGGCCGTCCATTGGACGGCCCTTTTTTTCGGACCGCATGCAAGCCATTGATTTGTATAGGCATTCATGCGCTGCTCTTTTGCTGGGCAATCTACCAGAAGCACGGTTTTTCAAGGGCTGGAAGCCAGAACACAGGGGATATCAACAAAGTTATCCACAGAAATTCTGAACTTCATGAAAAAACCGTGACAGATCAAGCACTTGCGGCGTGAACCACAAGAATCAGTGGACATCGTCCTACACCGCGGGCACGGGAATGGCGGGCAATGTCCTCTTGACGAACCGCGCGAACTGCACTTATGCACACAAAAGGTGATGCGGCGCAGCAAAAGCCAATGCTGCGGCACTAGCACAAGAAGGTGCGGCAAAAATCATCAGATGATTGATTCATATGGATTTTTTAACCCTGCCATTTTGACAGGCATTCTGTTGCAGCCCAGCATCCATGCGGCTTGCGGCGCACTGGAGACAGGATGTCAACAAAGTTATCCACAGATTTCCGGGATGACTTGGCAGGGCGGGGCCGGAATCTCCGGCCAGGCAATCCATCCCACCCGTGCGCCAGCACCCGGGTGCGCTGGCCAAAAAAAGTCCAGCCATCTCGTCGGAGGGCATCGAGAGAGCCCCTCGAAGCCCTTCAGCAGGCGGGAAATAGCCGGAGTTGTGCACACTGGCGGCGCATCCTTGAAAAATTCAATCGTACTGTTTCTGGGGCGCCACTTTATTTTCGCAGCGACGCAAGTGGTTGATTCATATGGAAATCCTTCGATTGCACTTTTGACGGGCAACCTACCGGAAGCACGGTTTTTCAAGGGCTGGCGGGCTGCGCGCAGGGGATATCAACAAAGTTATCCACAGAAATTCTGAACTTCTCGCAAAAGCCTTGCAAAATCAAGCACTTGCGGGCGACATCATAGAAAACACTGCATACCGACTCGATCGGCTAGCACAGAAATGGTGGCCATTCTCCCCTTGACGAACCGGGCAGGCTCGACTTATGCACACAAAACGTGATGCGGCGCAGCAAAAATGCACCCGCCGGCGATTAACACAAAAAAGCCCTCCAAAAATCTTCAGATGATTGATTCATATGGATTTTTTCTCTCTGCTGGATTTACAGGCAGTTTGTTCCAGCCCAGTATCCATGCGGCCTGGGCCACGGTGAAGACAGGATGTCAACAAAGTTATCCACAGATTTGTGGGATGACTTGAAAAACGCAGCATGATCAGCGACTTAGCGCTGACACCGCGACAGAACATGAAGTAGCACGCGCAACCTCCCCACACCGCGGACAGCCCGAGCCCCCAGGAGGATTGGCGTACGATTCCCGGTTGCCCCTGAACCACCGACCTTGCCGCCTCCATCCACCACCACCGTCCATGTGGCCCTGCACGCCCCCTCGCACAGCGGCGTGGGCGATCTGCTGAGCTATGCCAGCCCCGATCCGCTGCCCCCCGGGACGCTGGTGCGGGTGCCCTTCGGCACCCGCGAGGTACTGGGCGTGGTCTGGGACGCGGAAGAGGCCACCGGCGAGTTGCCCGAAGGCGCGACCATGCGCCCCATCGCTGGGGTGCTGGCCGGCGTGGCGCCGCTCGACGCGCCCTGGCGCCGCCTGGTCGGGTTTGCGGCACGCTACTACCAGCGCGCGCTGGGCGAGGTGGCGCTGGCCGCCCTGCCGCCCCAGTTGCGCGACCTGGGCCCTGAGCAGCTGGCCCGGCGCCTGCGCCGCCCGGCAGCACCCGCTGGCGACACCGGCCAGACCCTGCCCAGCGTGGCCCTGACACCCGAGCAGGAAAGCGCGCGCGCGCAGATCGCCGCCGAAAAAGGCCCGTTCGTGCTGTTCGGCAGCACCGGCAGCGGCAAGACCGAGGTCTACCTGCGCTGCGCGCAGGAGGTGCTGGACGCCGATCCGAGCGCCCAGGCCCTGGTGATGGTGCCCGAGATCAACCTCACCCCCCAGCTCGAAGAGCGCTTCACCGCCCGCTTCGCGCCGCGTTTCGGCGCCCAGGCCGTGGTCTCGCTGCACAGCGGCATGACCAACCCGCAGCGCCTCAAGAGCTGGCTGGCCGCCCACAGCGGCGCGGCGCGCATCGTGCTGGGCACGCGCATGGCGGTGTTCGCCAGCATGCCGGGCCTGCGCCTGATCGTGGTGGACGAGGAGCACGATCCCAGCTACAAGCAGCAGGAGGGGGCCCGCTATTCGGCACGCGACCTGGCCGTGTGGCGCGGGCGCGAGCAGGGCGCCAAGGTGTTGCTGGGCTCGGCCACACCGTCGCTGGAAAGCTGGCACGCCAGCCGCCCGCCCACACCCGAGGACCCCGAGGGCGGCCGCTACCGGCGCCTGCACATGCCCAGCCGCATCGGCGCCGGGCAACTGCCGCGCGTGCGGCGGGTGGATATGAACCAGCAGCCCAAGCGCGCGGTGTTCACCGCGCCGCTGCTGGCCGCCATCACCGAGCGCGTGCAGCGCGGCGAGCAATGCATGGTGCTGCTCAACCGCCGCGGCTATGCCCCCGTGCTGCACTGCGCCGACTGCGGCTGGAAGAGCGACTGCCCGCACTGCAGCGCCCACCAGGTGTTCCACAAGACCGATCGCACCCTGCGCTGCCACCACTGCGGCTACACCGTGCGCGTGCCGCGCCACTGCCCCACCTGCGGCAGCCCTGACATCCTGTCCATGGGCCGGGGCACCGAGCAGCTCGAGGAGCAGCTCGCCGGCCTGCTGTCCGAGGTGCTGCGGCCCGACGGCTCGCCCGCGCGCATCGCGCGCATCGATGCCGACACCACCAAGGCCAAGGGCGCGCTCGAGAGCCAGCTGGCCCAGGTGCATTCGGGCGAGGTGGACGTGCTGGTGGGCACGCAGATGATCGCCAAGGGCCACGACTTTCGCCGCATCACCCTGGTGGCCGCCGTGCAGCCCGACGGCGCGCTGTTCTCCAGCGACTTCCGCTCGGCCGAGCGGCTGTTCGCCCTGCTCATGCAGGCCGGGGGGCGCGCCGGCCGCGACGCGGCCTACATGGCGGCCCAGGGCGGCGCCCCCTGCGAGATGTGGGTGCAGAGTTTCCACCCCACGCATGCCGTGTTCGAGGCACTGCGCACGCACGACTACCCCGCTTTCGCGGCCCAGCAGCTCAAGGAGCGCCAGGAGGCAGGCATGCCCCCCTTCGCCTACCAGGCCCTGGTGCGCGCCGACGCCCGCACCCAGGAGGTGGCCCAGGCCTTCCTGACCGCGGCCAGCGCCGCCGCCCGGGAGCACGGCCTGCCGGGCGTGGACCATGTCACCCTGTACCCGCCCGTGCCGCTGACCATCCAGCGCATCGCCAATGTGGAGCGCGCCCAGATGCTGCTGGAGAGCGAGAGCCGCACGGCCCTGCAGCGCTTTCTGGCCGCCTGGCAGCCGGTGCTGCAGGCCACGCGCAGCGATCCGGCCCACAAGGGACTGATCCGCTGGCTGGTGGATGTCGACCCCCTCGCGATCTGACCCCCACGATCTGACCCCCATTAACACGCACTCATCTTTGTTACGCGCGCCGGCACAAGCCCACCCATGCAGGGGGTGCCCCGCGAAAGGCGAACAAACTACAATGCCGGGTGGTGCCAGAACACCCCAGGCCTGTGGCCGCACGGGCCGTTCAGCGCCCATCCTGCAGGCCATGGGCCGCTGGCAAACCCCTTCCACCCCATGCCCCCAGTGCCGAACCGGCCATTCCCACAGCAACTATGAGCAGTCTCCCCATCGGCACCGATGACGCCGGCAACCAGGAAGCCGAGCTTCTGGCCCAGTTCGCGCGCAACCTCAAGGTGCCGCTGCTCAACACCATGACGCATGCGCTGCAGGACGTGTCCCCGATCGAGGGCCTGTCGCCAGCCTTTTTGCGCACGAACTCGCTGCTGCCTTTTTCGGTCACGGACGAAGCGGTGCACATCGCCTCCAGCGTGCCCGTGCAGCTGGCCGCGCTCGATGCCCTGAAGCAGTTCTTTTCCGTGCCCACGCGCCTGCACCTGGCGCCGCGCATGTGGATCCACTCCGGCCTGGACCAGGTCTACCGCCCCGAGAATGCCAACCTGGCCGCCTTCGACGACGAGAACGCATCGGGCTCCGAGAACCAGGACGACGACCTCGAAACCCTCAAGGCCCTGGCCGAGGACGCCCCCGTGGTGCGCCTGGTGCAGTCGCTGCTGCTGCGCGCGGTGGAAAGCCGGGCGTCCGACCTGCACCTGGAGGTCAGCCAGCAGAAGTTTCGCGTGCGCTACCGCATCGACGGTGTGCTGTTCGACGCCGAATCGCCCCCGCGGCGCATGTACATGGCGTCCATCTCGCACCTGAAGCTGCGCGCCAAGATGAACATCGCCGAGCGCCGCCTGCCCCAGGACGGCCGCATGAAGATGGAAGTCGGTGGCCGCCAGATCGACATGCGCGTCTCCACCGTGCCCACGGTGTACGGCGAGAGCATGGTCATCCGCCTCCTGGACCAGGGCCCCGGCATGATGGGCATGGACTCGCTCGGCCTGAACGCCGAGGCGCTGGCCATGCTCGAGGCCGCCATCGTGCAGCCGCACGGCATGATCCTCGTGACCGGCCCCACCGGCAGCGGCAAGACCAGCACGCTGTACGCCTCGCTGGGCCAGGTGAATCTGCCGGGCAACAAGATCATCACCGTGGAGGACCCGGTCGAGTACCAGATCGACGGCATCAACCAGATCCAGGTCAAGTCGCAGATCGATCTGACCTTTGCGAGCGCGCTGCGCTCCATCGTGCGGCAGGACCCGGACATCATCATGGTCGGCGAAATCCGTGACCGTGAGACGGCCGAGATCTCCATCCAGTCCGCCCTCACGGGCCACCTGGTGTTCTCGACCCTGCACACCAACGACTCGTTCGGCGCGCCCCACCGGCTCATGGAGATGGGCGTGGAGAGCTACCTGATCGCCTCCTCGGTGGTGCTCATCGTGGCGCAGCGCCTGGTGCGCGTGATCTGCCCGCACTGCCGCGAAAGCACCACGCCCACCTCGGCCGACCTGCTGTTCCTGGCCGAAGAGGGTGTCGAGGCCCACCAGGTGACCGAGCTGTTCCACGGCAAGGGCTGCCACCACTGTGGCCAGTCGGGCTACATCGGCCGCACGGGCATCTACGAGATGCTGCCCATGACCACGGCCATCAAGGAAGCCATCATCCAGAAGATGCCGGCCGAAGGCGTGCGCCGCAAGGCCATCGAGCAGGGTGTGCGCACCATGCGCGCCGACGGCATCAGCAAGGTGCTGGCCGGTATCACCACCCTCGAAGAGCTGGCGCGCGTCACCCGCCAGGAGATGACGTGAGGCCGCGGCCGGGTAGCTCAGGTGCCGCCAGCCAGGGGATTGCAGCCGACGCTGGCAGCAGCCCTGTGCCAGCCGACACCGCCCAGCACCTGCCACTGGCGTCCGAGCAGCAGCCGGTCGCCTCCGGCATCCGCTGGACCGCCTCGCTCGGCGGCGGCAGCAAACGCGTGGGCATCAAGCACGTGCTGGCCATGACCGAGCAGTTGCTGACCCTGCTGGACGCCGGCCTGCCGCTGGACCGGGCACTGCACATCTGCCAGAGCAGCATCGAGCAGCCCTTCTTTCGCGGCGTGATGCAGGCCGTGGTGGTGGACGTGGAAAAGGGCAATTCGCTGGGCGATGCCTTCATGCGCCACCCCTCGGTGTTCCCGCGCCTGTACGTGAACATGGTGCGCGCCGGCGAGGAAGGCGGCGTGCTGCCCGTGGTGATGCAGCGGCTGGTGGAGTTCTACACGCGCAGCATCGAGTTCCGCTCGTTCCTGGTCACCTCGTCGATCTACCCGGTGCTGCTGTTCTTCTTCGGCGTCAGCGCGCTGCTCGGGCTCACGGTGTTCGTGCTGCCCAAGTTCGGCCAGATCTTCACCGACATGCACCAGGAGCTGCCCACAGCGGCGGCCGTGCTGATCGGCACCGGCGAGTTCTTGAAGGCCTACGGCCTGTACATCCTGGGGGTGATCGCCGTGGCCCTTACCGGCTTCGTGATGGCCCTGCGCGACGACAAGTGGCGCGAGCGCTGGCAACTGCTGCTGCTGCGCATGCCCATCCTGGGGCCCCTGCTGCTCAAGATCCAGCTGGCCCATGTCTGCCGCACCTGGGGAACTCTATTGGCCAGCGGGGTTCCGATACTCACCGGCATGCGCATCGTGCGCGAGCTGACCGAGCACATCCCCTTGCGCAAGGCGCTGGACCGGCTGGTGCGCGCCGTGCAGGAAGGCAAAGGCGTGTCGGGCCCGGTGCGCGCCGACCCGTTCTTTCCCCGCCTGCTGGGCCAGTTGGCCGCGGTGGGGGAGGAGTCGGGCGCGCTCGATGCCATGCTCGTGAAGGTGGCCGACCAGTATGAGAAGGACATCCAGAAGGCCACCCGCAACCTGGTGGCGCTGTTCGAGCCCATGATGATCCTGCTGATGGGCGGGCTGATCGGCACCATCGTGGTGTCGATGCTGACCGCCATCTTCTCGATCAACGACATGCCCCTGTAAATGAACAAGTGACGTAGTAAGTAAGTAGGTTTTTTCCAATGCACATGCCCTTCAAGCTCCCCTCCCGCAAGCCCGCGCTGCGCCGCGCAGGCGGCTTCACGCTGATCGAACTGCTGATCGTCATGGTCATCCTGGGCCTGCTGGCCTCGCTGGTCGGCCCGCGCCTGTTCGGCCAGCTCGACGCCTCCAAGGTCAAGGCCGCGCGCACCCAGATCGAGATGCTGGGCGCCGCCATGGATACCTACCGCCTGGACATGTCGCGCTACCCGAGCACCGAGCAGGGCATCGCCGCCCTGTCGGAAAAGCCCGCCGACGCGGCCGAGGCGGCCCGCTGGCGCGGCCCCTACCTCAAGAAGAAGGTGGACAAGGACCCCTGGGGCAACAGCTACGTCTACCGTGCACCGGGCGAGAAGAGCGACTACGAGCTCTCGTCCCTGGGCGCCGACGGCAAGGAAGGCGGCAGCGGGGACGACGCCGACATCCGCAGCTGGGAATAAGTAGACCTGCCTCGACTCCGTGCGGTTGCGCATGAAAAAGACCGCCGGGTTCACGCTGCTCGAACTGCTGCTGGTGCTGGTGCTGGTCGGCATCGGCACGGGCCTGGCCATGGTCTCGGTGGACCAGTTGGCCGGCCGCGCAGAGGAGCGCCGCTGGCTCGACCGCACGCAGCAGGAACTCAAGCGCCTGCGCAACCGGGCCGTGCTCGGGGGGGCGCTGGTGGAAGCCACGGTGTACTTTGACTCGGGGCGCATCGCCACGGCGGCCGGCAATGTGCTGGAGCTGCCCGGCAACTACCGCCTCATTGCCAGCCCCGCTGACCGCCCGCGCACGGCGGCCACGGCGACCCGGGCCGAGGACGAAACCCTGCAGCTGCTCTTCTACCCCGATGGCACCGCGCAGGAGGCGGCCTTTCTGGTGCGCACCCCCTCGGGCGTGCAGCAGCAGTTCCGCATGGCCCGCGTCAGCGGACGCATTGAAAGAAAAGATGCCGCGCCGACCGAACAGTAAGCCCGTGCGCGCCCGGCCGCGCGCCCAGCAGCAACACGGCTTCACGCTGCTGGAGGTGCTGGTGGCCATGGTGCTGATCGGCTTCGGCCTGGCGATCGCGTTCACCGCGATCTCGGGCACGGCGCGCCTGGACGACAAGATCAACGGCCACACCGCCGCCATGGCGCTGGCCCAGGCCAAGCTCGACGAAGCGCTGGCCAGCCCCACCTTCGCCGTGGCCGACGACGCCGTGGACCAGGGCTATGCCGGCACCGATTTCGGCTACCGCGTCCACCTGCGCCCCTTCGAGGCCCTGACCCGCGCGCAGCAGGAGCGGATTCCGGCCTTCCGGCAGAAGCTCGAAGAGGTGGAGGTCGAGGTCTTCTGGGGCCCCAAGGGCAACCAGCAGGTCTACCGCCTGAACAGTTACCGCCTGGCACCGCCCCCGCCGGGTGAGCGCACTGCGGGCGGCTCGGCAGCGCCCACCTCGTCAACGCCGCAGAACCCGCAGAACCCCGTGCGGCCCACGCCATGAGGCGCCATCACAGCCATCCCCGTCCAGGCACCCAGACCGGCTTTACGCTGCTGGAGCTGATGGTGGCGCTCGCCATCTCGGCCGTGGTGGCGGTGATCGGCGCCTCGGCCATGTCCACGGCGCTCGATTTCTACGGCCGCAACGGCGACCGCGCCCGCTCGCGCGAGGAAGTGCGCGGGGCCGAACGCATCCTGCGCCACGAATGGACGACCCGCGGCATCTCCGTCAAGGGCAGTGCCACCACGCTGGAGTTCGACACCCTGCACCCGGTGATGGGCACGCCCGGTGCGGCCCCGGCCATTGCGCGCGTGGAATATGCCTGCGAAACCGCCGAAGGCAGCAACAGCCTGGCGCTGGTGCATCGCGTGAAAACGCTGCCCCCCGCCACCCCCACGAACACCGGCAACAGGCCCACCCCGACCCTGCTCGACACCCAGGTGCTGGCCTCGGGCCTGCGCATGTGTGCCTTCTCCTACCTGACCCGCCTGCCCAACCGCGAAGGCAAGCCCATCCCTACCTGGCTGGCCAAGTGGGAGCAACTGCGCCAGCCGCCCGACCTGCTGCGCATGGGACTGTCGGGCGTGCGCGACGACATGCCAGCCCTGGTCTACAAGGCCCGCAGCGAGGCAGGCGCACCATGACCACCCGCACCCTGCAGCCCCCCCGGCCCCTGCAGCGCCGTGCCCACCGGGCCGGCCGCGCTGGCGAACGCGGCTACATCCTGCTGTTTGCGCTGGGCCTGATGGCCGTGGTGACCACGGTGGTGCTGGGCGTCTCGGTCTCGCTGCGCCTGGATGCGCAGTTGCTCGCCCGCGAAAAGGAGGCATTGCAGGAAGCCTATGTGCTGCAGTCTGCCGCCGCCTACACCGCCCTGCAGCTGGGCATGGCCTCGGCGGTGGCGGGTGCCAACCCACCCCTGCCCGAAGAGGTGCGCCGCAACTGGCCCCTGTGGCGCCTGCCGGAGCCCGGCGCCCCGCCCGCAACCGCCCCCGGCACCGCCCCCTCTGCCCGGGGGGTGGCCGCGGCCGCCGCCGCCGGCACCACGCCCACGGCCCGCTACGAAGCCACACTGGGCCGACAGCCGTTCACCGCCGAGCTGCAGGACGCCAGCGGCCTGCCCGATGCCAACGACCTGACCGCCCAGGAATGGGAGCGGCTGTTCGCCCTGCTGGGCACGGCCCCGCCGCGTGCGCGCGAGCTGGCGCTGCTGACCATGGAGTTCAAGAACCGGGTGATGGACGCGCGCGGAACGGCCGGATTTTCAAGCATGCGAGAATTGCTGGATTGGAACGAGATACCGCGCCCCCTGGTGCGGGGTGGCACCACCCAGGTTCCCGTGGGTTTGCAGGACCTGCTGGTGGTAGGCACCAGGAACCGCAAGGTGCGGCTGGACACCACCCCCATCGTGCTGCTGCGGACCCTGGGCAATCTCACGGACGACCACCTGCAGCGGCTGGCCGCCATGCGCCGTTCAGGCACCCCCATCACGGCAGCTCTGGCCCAGCAATGGACCAACGGCACGGGGCTGATCGCGGCCGACATGGCGGGCCCGCCCACGGCCGTGACGGCGCGGTTGCGCCTGGGCGGACCTCGGCCCACCGGCGCAGCGCTGGTGGCAACCCTGGTCCAGCAGGGTGGAAAGTTCAGCGTGGTGGATTCCGTGGCCGATGTGAGCGCCCGCTGACAACCGCCAACCCTGTGACCGACACCCGAAGGCTGCCCCGAAAAGAACATCCCGATCAGATTGAAACCTCAACCGATGCGCAATTTCTCCCCCTCAGCCAGCTGGCGGCACCAGCTGGTGCTCTCCCTCTCACCGCACAGCCTGTGCATCCTGCATTTCTACCGCGGGCTGCTGGGCTGGAAGCGTGCGCATGAGCTCGTGGTGCCCCTGCCCGAAGGGGATGGTTTCTCGTCGCAGTTGCAGCAGCAGCTCGCCGACAACGTGGCGCGCTGGAAAATTCCGGCAGGCACGCGCGCGCACTGGGTGCTGAGCGGCGACATCCTGGGCATCGTTCCGCCCAATACCCAGGGGGCGGGCGCCCCCCCTTCGCTGCCCTTCCCGGCCAGCGACACGCGCACGCAGGTGGACGCCTTCGGCGGTGCCGAGGGCGCCTCGCTGATGTGGATGCACAAGGACTGGGTGACCGAGATCGAGCGCATCAGCAGCGCCTGCCGCCTGGCCCTGGTGGAGCTGTACGCCCGCGCACAGCTGTTCCAGCGCATCGCCGCCAGGCAGCCCGCCTCGCTGCGCGCCGTGGTCGAGACCGATGCCTCCGACCAGTACCTGCATGTCTACGCGGCCAACGGCACCATGCTGCGCACCCGTGTGCTCGACGCGGCCGACACCCACGAACACCTGGCGCAGACCCTGCAGATGGAGCTGGCCGCGCTGGGCGCGCCCGCCGATGCCGCCCCTGGCCGCCCGGTGCAGCTGACCACCCCCAAGGGCTACGCGGCCGAGCCGCAGACCTGGGCCGACTACCAGCACCACGTGCTGCCAGCGGCGTCGCACAGCGACCTCCTCGAAAAGCTCTGGCGCTCGGACCAGGGCGGCATCATCGTGCGCCACACGCACAACGACATGGTGCAGGCGCTCAAGGTGTTCAGCCTCGGGCTGGGTGCCGTGGGCCTGGCGGGGCTGGCGCTCATGGTCTGGCACGATGGCCGGCTGGTGCGCCAGATCGAGGAGGGCCGCGACCGCGTGCGCAAGGACCTGCCCAAGGTGGAAGCCGCCAAGCTGCTCAAGGCCCGCACGCTGCGCATGGCCGACGCGGTGCAGGCGGTCAACACGGCGCGCGAGGCACCGTCCGCGCTGGGCCCGTTCTCGCAATTGGTTGCGTATTTCCCACCGCCGCCCGCCACCTTGCAGTACTTCAGCTCTGACAATGGCGTCGTCGCACTGGCAGGCCAGGGCAACGAAGGCAGCGTGAAATGGCTGCAGGAGCGGCCGCTGGCCGGCTTCGGCGCCTGGACCGATTTCCCCGTGCCGGAATACCTGGCCGCCAGCACCCCGCAGATCCACCTGCAGGCGCGCAAGGAAGCACCCAAACCCATTGTTCCAGCACCGGCCAAGCCACCCGCATCGGGGGCATCCCAACCATGATGAAGCGCGATCTCAAGCGGGTGCATGCCGCCCACGGCATCAAGTACTTTGCCTTTCCCGTCGTCGTGCTGCTGCTGATTGCGGCCCTGGTGGACCAGCGCCTCACGGGCTACCTGGAGCACCGCGAGCAGGCCAGCGACCTGCAAACGCTGCTGGAAAGCAACCAGAACACCCTCGACCTCGACAAGAAGGTCCAGGCCAACAGCGAGCAGGTGGGCGGCAGCTACACGCCCATCCAGGAGCAGCTGTTCGTGGCCAACGACATCACCGAGTCCGTCAACGCCATGCAGCAGCAGGTGACCAAGCTGCTGCAGGGGCTGTACTTCGACAACATCGACCTGTCGGAGTTCTCGGACGCGCCCAAGGGCAGCGTCTCGCGCATGTCGCTCACGGCGCGCTTCAACGGCGTGCCCCAGCAGCTGCCGCGCCTGCAGATCGCCCTGGCGCAGTCGCCCAAGCTGCTGGTCATGGACAAGGTCGAGATCAAGGTGGTGGACGACACCCAGCGCGGCGGCCAGCAACTGCACGTCGTGGCGCGCTTCTCGGGCCTGCACATGAAGCCGCTGCCCGAGGCCGCCGCCCCTGCCGCGCCTGCGGCCGCCCGCAAGTAAACCGAACACGGCTGAATTTCAGAAGACTGCAATGAACAAATCCATTCCTCCCATGCTGCGCAAATTGACCGCTGTGAGCATTGCGCTCCTGCCCACGCTGACGGCAACGCACCTGGTGATGGCCCAGCAGCCACCGATCAACCCCTTCACGGGCCAGCCCATGCCCGCAGTGCCCAGCGGCGGCGGCACCCCCGTGCCCGGCGGTTTCAGCATGCCCGGCATCACCATCCAGGCACCGCAGGCAGGCGGCGCCGTGGCCGCTCCGGCCGCAACACCCGCGGCACAGCCCACCCCAACCGGTGCTGCAGCAGCGCCCTCCATGCCCGCCCCCCTGGCCATGCCTGCACCCGGCGCTGTGGCAGCCACCACGCCCGCTGGCGGCAACCCCGGCGCGGTGCTGTCCAACACGCCCAACCCGGGCGTGACGCTCAAGTTCGACAATGCCGACATCTACGAGGTGATCCAGGTCGTGCTCGGCGAAGTGCTCAAGCTCGACTATGTGATCGACCCCACCGTGCAGGGCCGCGTCACGCTCAAGAGCACCGGCGCCATCAGCATGGCCGACATCTACAGCACGCTGGAGACGGCGCTCGCGGCGAGCAACATCTCCATCGTGCGCCAGGGCAAGCTCTACAAGGTGCTGCGCGACACCAACGCCGTGCGCGACGCCGGCCTGGGCCCGGGCGTGGGCGCGGCCTCGTCGGTGATGCAGATCATCCCGGTGCAGTTCGTGCAGGCCAACCAGCTGGCCAATACGCTGCGCGGCTTTGTCGGCTCGCAGGCGGCCATCACCAACGACCCCTCCAACCGCTACCTGATCGTGGTGGACAAGGCCGCCAACGTCGAGAAGATCGTCGAGATGGTCAAGACCCTGGACTCGGACTACGTGAGCCAGGTGCAGATCAAGCTGTTCCCGCTGGCGCACAGCGAGGCGGCCGACGTGGCCAAGGAGCTCGACGCGATCTTCAAGACCTCGGGCATCTTCAACAAGCCCGGCACCGACGCCACCAAGACCTTCTTCCTGCCCGTGGCCCGCATGAACGCCGTGATGGTGGCTGCGGCCAACCCGGCCCTGCTGCAGACGGCCGAGCAGTGGATCAAGACACTGGACGCCGAGCCGCGCAATGGGCTGGGGTCGTTCGTGCATGTGTACCCGGTGGCCAATGGCAATGCGGCGAATCTGGCGAGCCTGGTGACGCAGATCTTTGGCGGGTCGGCGCCTACGCAGAACAATGCGAACACGGGGGCAGCGGGGTTGTCGTCGGCAACGGGAACGGCATTTGGCTCCTCTGGCGGCGCAACGGGGACCAACACCGGACTGGCTGGTGCCGCATCGGGTACCAACAACCAGAACAACAGCTCTGCTGCCCGCACCATCGAGCGGGGCAACACGCCTTCGCAAGGAACGACGGGCACCGCGCCTGGTCTGGGCGGATCGGTGCAAGTGATTGCGGATACGGAAACCAACACGCTGATCGTGCGCGCCTCGCCACAGGACTACCAACAGGTTCGCAAAGTGCTGGAGCGTCTGGACTCTTCGCCCCGCCAAGTGATGGTTCAAGTGATGGTGGCCGAAGTGACGTTGACCGATGCACTGCAATACGGCGTGGAGTGGTGGATCAAGTCTGCGTTGACCACGGGGGGTAAAAGTTGGCCAGGTTTTCTCGGCCTGGACGGTGCCATTGGCCCAACGGGTGTGAACACATCTGCCGTTGGATCAAGCACCTCAACACCTATCGTTGGCTCCACTCCCCGGGTGACAGGCACTTCCACGGGCCTCAACTACGCCGTGTTTGGAAGTGCCGGCCAGGTCATCGGCCTCTTGAACGTACTGGGCCGGGACACCAATGTGAACATCCTGTCGGCACCCCATGTCCTTGCCAGCGATGGCAAGGTCGCCAAGATTGAAGTCGGTAGCGAGGTTCCCGTCATTACCCAGACCGTGTCCACCCCCAGTAGCGGCCTGCTCACCAACTCGTTCTCCACCTCCAACTCGGTGCAATACCGTCCGACTGGCATCTTGCTGGAAGTCAAGCCCAGCATTACCTCGACTGGAAGGCTGACCCTCAGCATTTCACAGGAGGTCAGCAGCCTGGGCGATCAGTTGGATGCTGGCGGAGCCAAGTACCCCAGCTTTCTCAAGCGCAAGGTCACCACGGATGCCACCATTGAAGACGGCAAGACCATCCTGCTGGCGGGTCTGATCGAGAACAGGACTGAAAACGGCGTCGTCGGCGTGCCGGTGCTCAAGGACATTCCCATTGTGGGAGGTTTGTTTGGAACCACCAGCAAGACGAAGACCAAGACCGAGCTGCTGATCAGCATCACGCCGTACATCATCAACAACCGCGAAGAAGCGGATCGGCTTGCAGGCAGCTTCCAGGAAAGCCTGCACAAGCTGCGTGGAATGCTGCAGGACAAGGACACGACGGTTCCGCCCAATCTGGGTCGCGACGCACCGGTTCAAAGTCAGCAAAAACCTGCTGCCTTGAGGGCCCCACAGATCCAGAACAGCGAAGCCTTCGTCAACTGATCTCGCCGGCCCGACAACAAAACAGCCCACCTCGGTGGGCTGTTTTGCTTTGTAGCGGACTCAGGTCAGCAGCGCCACTGCTCCTGAAAAACTCAAAAACGCCAGCGCCGTCGACACCAGAATGATCCGCGCCACACGCCCGTTGTTGGCGCCAAAGCGCTCGGCCAGCAGCGAGACATTGCTGGCGCTGGGCAGGGCCGCCACCAGCACCAGCACGGTGAGCGCAAACGGCGTGAGCGGCACGCCGGCGGCCATGGCCGCCGTGCCTGCTGCCCAGACCAACACCGGGTGCACCAGCAGCTTGGCCAATGCCACGGGCACGTATTCGCGCGTGGGTACCTGCTCGTGCTGGTTCATCTGCGAGCGCGCCAGCACCGCACCGATGGTGAACAGCGCCACGGGCGACGCCGCATCGGCCAGCATGGCCACGGTGCGGTCCACCGGGCCCGGGAGCTTGAAATGCAGGGCCGAGGCCAGCGCACCGAGCGCGATGGACCAGGGCATGGGGTTCGTGGCCATGCCCTTGAAGGCATTGCGCAGCGCCACGCCCACGCCGTGCGTGCCCGCGCCGTCCATGCGCGACAGGGCGATGCACAGCGAGCTGGTGACCAGCATGTCCACAGCGATGGTGACGATGGCCGGGCCGGCGGCCTGGGCGCCCAGCAGCGCCACGAGCAGCGGCACGCCCATGAAGCCGGTGTTGGGAAAGGCGGCCACCAGCGCGCCGAAGGCCGCATCGTTCCAGCCGATGCGCCCGCGCCGCGTGAGCGCCACCGTGGCCGCCACCATCACCAGCGCGCACAGCACGTAGACACCGGCCACGGCCGGGTCCAGCAGCTGCGCGATGGGCGTGCTGGCGCCGAAGCGGTACAGCATGCAGGGCAGCGCAAAGTACAGCACGAAGGCGTTGAGCCCCGGAATGGCAGGCTGCGGCAGCACGCCACGCCGGGCGGCCAGGTAGCCGCACAGCACGAGGGCGAAGAAGGGGAAGGTGACGAGCAGGACGGAGAGCACGGGAGATATTGTCGGGCGGCCTGCGCCGTGCAGGGCCGCACCGTCAGCGCAGAGTCAGGCGGGTGGCATCGCCAGCGGCGAAGCCGCCGGCCTGTTGCTCATTGCTTGCGCTGGATGATCAGGTTGCGCTTGGCATCCTCGGGGTAGGCAAAGGTGATGGCGCCGTTCTTCACCGCGCCGATCACCAGCATGTTGCGCGTGATGGCGTCCTTGTCGGCGGCGCTGAAGGGTTTGTCGTAGGTGGCGACCACGCCGTAGTAGGTCTTCATCTTGCCCTCCAGCGACTCCTTGAGCGCCGGGCCGTTGAGGTTGCCGTCCCGGATGCCGAGGAAGGAGTACATCAGCAAATAGGTGGCGTCGTAGGCATTGGCCGCTGCCATGGGCACGGCCAGCTTGCGCTGGAACTTGCGCGTGTAGCTCGACAGGAAGGAGGCACGGCGCTCGTTGCTGGGCTCGGCGATGAAGGTCTGCACCATGAGTGCGCCTTCGGCCGCATCGCGCGCGCCGTCGAGGAAGTACGGGAACGACAGGGTCCACGGCCCGACCTGCGGCACCTTCCAGCCCAGGGTTTTCTTGCCATTGGCGATGACGGCATTCTCCTGCCCCACGGTGTAGCTGAAGACCACGTTGGCACCGGCACTGCGCGCGGCCGTCAGCTCGGCGGTGAGGTCCTTCACCCCGAGGTCGAAGCGCGCCACGTGCACGGGCTTCAGGTTCTTGGCGGCCAGCGCCGCCACCACGTCGTTGTAGCCGCCTTCGCCATAGCCAGTCTTGTCGGCGAAGATGGCCACCTTGTCCCAGCCGCGCTTGACGATGTCTTCCACCATGAAGGGGGCCTGCAGCGCGTCTCGCCCCTGCACACGGAAGATGTAGCTCTCGGCCGGCGGGTACTTGGCCGTGACGGCCGTGCCCGAGGAGCAGGGGACGATGAGCGGCGACCTGGCCTCCTGGAACAGGTCGATGGCCTTCATGGCCACGCCGGTGTTGCAAAAGCCGATGGTGGCGACGACTTTCTCGGCCAGCAGGTCCTGCGAGACCTTGCGCCCCTGGTCGGGGTTGGCGGCGTCGTCCTTGACCACCAGCTCCAGCGGCCGGCCCAGGTAGCCGCCACCGGCATTGATCTCATCCACCGCCATGCGGATGCCGTTGAGCATGGGCACGCCGAAGTCGGCCGAGGCACCGGTGAACGGCCCCACCACGCCGATGCGTACGGGCGCGGTGCTGCCTATCTGCGCGCGGGCGGGCAGCGCGGCCAGGGCCATTGCCGCCAGCGTGGCCAAAAGAAAAAGCGCCCCACCCCGGGCTGCGCGTTGCGGCGCGGCGGCGGTGGAGCGCGGTGGCGCGAGGCTCTTGGTTGGCATGGCACGGCCTTTCGGGCTTGTCTCGTTGGTCCGTGCAGTATCAAAGTGCCCACAGGCCAGGGACAGCGGGGTTTCCCGCAGGAAGGCGCGTGCCAGCGCGCGCCGTCAGAATTCGATCAGCTTCTCGACGTCCTGCACCTTGCGGCGGGCCAGGGCCAGGTTGGCGCGCGCCTTGTCGAGCACCACATAGATGAAGATGCCTTCCTTGGACGCCATGGGACGGATGATGTGGTACTGCTTGCCCAGCGTGATCAGGATGTCGTCGATGGTGTCCTGCAGGCCCAGCGCCTGCATGGTCTTGTTCTTGGCACGCACGACCTCGGTGTTGCCGGCGGCGGCCAGTTCCATGTCCACCCCCGTGCCGATGCTGCCCAGCAGCATGCCGCTGCTGCTGTCGACGATGGCGGCGCACAGTGCGCCTTCCACGGCCTGCAGTTGGTTCAGGGATTCATTGAGAGTCGCCATTTTTTGGGGTTCCTTGGGGTTCATTCGCACTGGCTGGAAGGGTGAGTGGGCGCAGGCTGCCAATGAAACGCCCGCGCCCGGAAATCGGTCGCAAGAGCGTTCGTCAGGCGCGGGACATCTCTTGCATCACTTCGCCCGCAGCCCACAGGGCGCGGCCCAGCAAGGCATCGCTGCCCAGCACCAGGCACAGGATGCAGGGCACGGGCGCATCGATGGACTGGAAGACCACGGTGCTGCCCTCGGCCTCGAAGGTCAGGCGCTTGCACTGCGGGCTCTGGATCTCGCGGCCCACGGCGCGGGCCATGGCCATGAGCGAGCTGGCCATGGCCGACAGCCGGCTGGCCTGCAGCTCGCTGCGGTTGCGCAGGCAGGCGATCTCGAAACCGTCGGGAGTGGCCAGCAAGGCCAGCTGCAGGCCGCTGATGGGGGCCGCATGGGTTTCGAGGGCCCGCAGGGCCGTCTCGGCCAGGGCATCGGAAATCAGGGGGGCACTGCTTTTCATGGGGATTCACTGCGAAGGGACAACATCGACACCAGCACGCTCAGGGCCTGCAGCACATCGGCACGCTTTCGCACATCGACCTGGAGCACGGGCACCACGCCATGGCCGGCAGCCTGCAGGCCATCGGCGAAGGCCTGGGTGGCCGCGGTAGACGCCGGGCGGGCGCTCAGCACCAGGGCCAGGGGCGGGGTTTCGGCCGCTGCGGCCTCGGCCAGCAAAGCACCGGCTGCGTGTACGGCATCGGCCGCGTTCACGTCGACCATCACGAACACGCCCACCGAGGCGGACACCACCCATTGCCGCAGGAAGTCGAAGCGGTCCTGCCCCGGGCAGCCGCAGACCTGCACGAACTCGCCATCACCCAGGTCGATCTGACCGAACTCGGCGCCCACGGTGGTGAATTCCTTGGCGTGGGACTGGCGGTCCAGGTTGGGCACGTCGGATGCCACCATGTCATCGCCGCACAGCGCGCGGATGGCCGTGGTCTTGCCCACGCCCATGGGCCCCATGAAGGCGATGCGCGGCATGGGGGAAGTGCTGGAATAGGTCATTGCAGGGGAGGTCATGGCCGGCTGGCACCACTGATCCAGTGGGAGAGGCGGCGCACCAGGCCTTTGTTCACTGGTGCCGGGCGGCGGGATTCGGCAGCAGTTGACGAGGGCGCCACCGGCTGCGCGGGCGCGATCACCTGCAGCACCTTGCGGCGCGCCAGCTCCTTGAGCAGCTCGGCCAGTTGCGCCGGGGCCAGGCCGCTGTGGACGTGCAATTGCTGCGCGGTCACGGGCTGGCGCGCGAGCAAGGCCAGTGCGCTGATGCAGCCGGAGCTGTCGAAAGGCGGCCCCAGGAACACCCAGGCCCCCAGCCGGTAGCGGCTGCCCTGGGCTGCGGCCATGGCGGCTGTGCCAGCGGCCGCAGGGGGTGTGGGCTGGATGGTGCTGTGGGCAAATGCACGCGACGGTGTCGATACAGGGACCACCGGAGGAATGGCCGCAGGTTGCGCCGCCACGGCGACCACGGCTGGCGCAGCGGGCCGGCGTGCCTTCCAGTCCAGCAGGAAGACGGCTGCGCGGTCCAGGATGTCGATCAGATCGGCCACGGTGTAGTCCTGCGGCAGGCGTCCCACCCAGGCGTCGGCAAAGCGCGCGGCGGCCTGCTCGCGCCCGATCCAGATCACGCAGGGCGGTAAAGGCTGCAGGCGCACCAGGTTCGACGACACGTCGAGCACCGCCACCTGGGCTTGCTCCAGCGGCGATTCGCGCCAGGCAAAGACGGATTTGCGGGCCGCGACCCCGAACAACTCGGAAAACCGGGTGCGCAATGCAGGGGCCAGCAGGCCGGTCGCCAGATCCCCCTTCAGATTGGTCTTCACGCAAAATACTCCGCAGTGCAGGGTGCAACTGGTCAGTTTAAGTGAGCACTCCATTCGCAACCAGTACAAAACCGTATCAGTCAGGTTTTGTGACAGTAGTTGACCTTTCTGTTGCCAATTGTTCACATCAGGGCCCGAGAGGTGCCCAAGGTATGATCTGCCACTCCCCTGCTGCAAACCACGCCGCGCGCCTTCGGCGCATGCGCGTCACCCCTCCCCGGTCGCTGCCTCCCCCATGTCTTTCGGTCTCAACCTCGCCCAGCTCCAGGCTGTCCACTACACCGACGGGCCCTGCCTCGTGCTGGCCGGCGCCGGTTCGGGCAAGACGCGGGTGATCACGCAGAAGATCGCACACATGATCGAGCGCGGGCTCGATCCCAAGCGCATCGCGGCCATCACCTTCACGAACAAGGCCGCATCCGAAATGCGCGAGCGCGCCAAGAGCCTCATCGGTCGGCGTGCCAAGGATGTGCTGATCTGCACCTTCCACGCGCTGGGCGTGCGCATGGTGCGCGAGGACGGGTCGGTGCTCGGCCTCAAGCCCCAGTTCAGCATCCTCGACTCGGACGATGTGACCGGCATCCTCAAGGACGCCGCGGGCGGCACGGTCGACATGGCCACGGCGCGCCAGTGGCAGTGGACCATCAGCGCCTGGAAGAACAAGGGTCTGACCTCCGAGCAGGCGCTGGCCGAGGCTGCGGACGACAACGAGCGCAGCATCGCCGTGCTCATGACCCGCTACGAGGAGCGCCTGGCGGCCTACCAGAGCGTGGACTTCGACGACCTGATCGGCATGCCGCTGCGCCTGCTGCGCGATTTCCCCGAGGTGCGCGCCAAGTGGCAGGCCTTGCTCGGCCATGTGCTGGTCGACGAATACCAGGACACCAACGCCACGCAATACGAGTTGCTCAAGCTGCTGGTGGGCGAGCGTGCCCGCTTCACGGCGGTGGGCGACGACGACCAGTCCATCTACGGCTGGCGCGGCGCCACGCTGGACAACCTGCGCAAGCTGCCCATCGACTTCCCGAGCCTGCAGGTGATCAAGCTCGAGCAGAACTACCGCTCCACCAGCGCCATCCTGCGTGCGGCCAACAACGTGATCGGCCCCAACCCCAAGCTGTTTCCCAAGACGCTGTTCAGCGAACTGGGCGAGGGCGAGCCGGTGCGCGTGATCGACGCGGACAGCGAGGAGCATGAGGCCGAGCGCGCCGTGGCGCGCATCCTGAGCCTGCGCGCCGCCACCAACCCGCAGCCGGACTGGAAGCAGTTCGCCATCCTGTACCGCGCCAACCACCAGGCGAAGCCCTTCGAGAAGGCGCTGCGCCGCGTGAACATCCCGTACAAGGTGTCGGGCGGCACGAGCTTCTTCGACCGCGCGGAGATCAAGGACCTGTGTGCCTGGTTCCGGCTGTGGATCAACAACGACGACGACCCGGCCTTCCTGCGCTGCATCACCAGCCCCAAGCGCGGCATTGGCCACACCACGCTGGGCTCGCTGGGGGCCTTCGCCACCCAGCACAAGCAGAGCATGTTCGCGGCGCTGTTCAACAACATGCTGCCGGCAGCGGTACCCAAGCGGGCGCTCGAAAGCCTGCACGAGTTCGGCCGCTACATCAACGACCTGGAGTACCGCGCCCGCCACACGCATGGCGCCGAAGCCTCGCGCGCCTTCCTGGGCGAGTGGCTCAAGGAGATCGGCTACGAGCAGCACCTGTACGACGGCGAGGACAGCGAGACCGTGGCCGCCGCGCGCTGGACCAACGTGCTCGAGTTCTGCGACTGGATGGCCCAGCGCGCGGGCGGCCAGATCGACGACACCTCGGGCACGCCCGTGGCCGCGGAGACCAAGAGCCTGCTCGAGGTCTCGCAGACCATTGCCCTGCTGTCCACCATTTCGGAGCGCGAAAAGGAGCAGGACATGGTCGTGCTTTCGACCCTGCATGCCTCCAAGGGGCTGGAGTGGCCGCACGTGATCCTGGTCGGCGTGACCGAGGGCATGCTGCCTTTCAAGCTCGACGACGACGAGGGCCGCCAGAAGGTCGTGGCCGAGGACACGCAGCAGCGCCTGCAGGAAGAGCGGCGCCTGATGTACGTGGGCATCACCCGCGCGCAGCGCACCCTGGCAGTGAGCTGGACCAAGCGGCGCAAGAAGGGCCGCGAGATGGTGCAGGCCCGCCCCAGCCGCTTCATCGCCGAGATGGGGCTGGACCGCACCACCGCCCGCGAGGACCCGCGCGAGAAGCTCAAGGCGCTGCGCGCCGAATTCGCGGCAAAGGCCAAGGCCAGCAGCGACGCTGCATCTCTGTGACGCGCGCACGCAACACCCGCATGTAGGTCAAGATCGCCACCGACATCCGGCGGCGGCCCGTCTCTGAAAGAATGGGCACCGGCAAGAAACCCAGCGGCCTGGCCCAGCCAGGCCGCCCACTGCCATCGCGGCAAGAAAATACCAGGCACATGCAACAAGCTCACAGCACCTCTCTCCCATTCCTTCGTCCTGCCCAGGCGACTGCACCGGGCATGGCGGCAGCCCACCGCACGCTGGCCCTGGCGCTGGCGGTGCTGGCACCGGCGGGTGCAGCTTTCGCACAAGGGACCCCCACCCCGGCCATGGCACCTGGCAGCACCACCGCGGGCGACCAGGCCGCCTGGCGCCGCTGCGCCGCGCTGTCCGACGACAACCAGGCCCGCCTGGCCTGCTTCGACCAGTGGGCCGGCCAGCAGGCCTGGCAGTCACCAGCGGCCACGGCCGCGGCGGCCAATGCCGTGCCCACCCCGGTGGACACGACGCTGCCCGCCACCCGCATCATCGAAGTGGCGCGCACCGAAGGCTGCCGCGACCCGCAGTACAGTGACCTCTCGCGTTTCTGGGAACTGGAGTCGGGCAGCGATTGCGGCACCTTCAGCTTCCGTGGCTACCGCCCCATCACGGTGTCGGTGGCGGCCGGCAGCAACGTGAACCGCCAGCCCACCTCGGGCGCGGACGGCAATTCGGCCACCGAGTCCACGCCCTACCGCCGCACCGAGAACCGCATCCAGCTGTCGGTACGCACCAAGGTGGCGCAGGGCCTGCTCACGCAGGGCCACCCCACGCTCAAGGATTCGGTGTGGTTCGGCTACACCCAGCAGTCGTACTGGCAGCTGTTCACACCCGAACTCTCGCGCCCCTTCCGCACGACCGACCATGAGCCGGAAGTCATGTACGTCTACCCCACCGATGCCAAGCTGCCGTTCGGCTGGCGCTGGCGCTACAGCGGCATCGGCCTAGTGCACCAGTCCAACGGCCAGAGCAAGCCGCTGTCGCGCAGCTGGAACCGCGCCTACCTGATGACGGGGCTGGAGCTGGGCAACGACATCAACGTGCGCGCGCGCCTGTGGAAGCGCATCCCCGAAAGCAGCGGCAGCGACGACAACCCGGGCATCAGCGACTACATGGGCCGCGCCGAGCTGGCCGCGTTCTGGAACTACGACAAGGACAACACCCTGGGCGCCACGATGCGCCATTCGCTGGCCAACAGCGACCGCGGCTCGCTGCGCGTGGAGTGGCTGCAGACACTGGGCTCGGGCTTTCTGGGCAGCAAGAGCAACCTGCGCCTGCACACCCAGCTGTTCAGCGGCTATGGTGACAGCATGATCGACTACAACCGCAAGCGCACCGTGTTCAGCCTGGGGCTGAGCCTGGTGGATTTCTAGGCTCCCCCGTGAGGCGCTTCGCGCCATCCCCCTGAGGGTGACGCCCCCGGTGCAGCGGGGCGGCCCTTGCACGGGGGCACTGGCTTTGGCCGCGCGCTTTTGACCATCAACAGGCCATCTCAGGTGCCGTTCAAGTGGCTTGCCTCTCCCCCTCACAAACCGTTACTCAATTGCGGTCAAGTTTCATTTGCACATGCCGAGGGGCCGCGCACAATGGCACGCGCACCGACTGGCATGCCAGCACGGATCACGCGCCGATAAGAGGCGTTTTCCGGCCCCATTCCCTGCGATTGCCCTGTGGTGCGCCCTCGACAATGCCCCCAGAGAGGAACCACCATGGACATGCAATACCAGCTCAAGGCCGGCAGCTACTACCTGTACGACATGCGCGAGGCGCCCAGCGCCGTGACCGGTGAGCGCAGGTTCAAGCTCAAGACCGATACCGTGGCCATCGCCTTTGATGCGCACACGGGCGAGGTGCACCAACATGGCAGTCCTACCCGCATCCAGTCCTGGGCCAACAACACGCGCCGCCGCCTGCGCGCCGCCGGGGCGCAGGACATGGCCAACGACATCGTGGTGGTGTCCGGCCCGCTGCCCGTGGACGAACTCAACAAGTGCCTGTGGGTCAACGGCTATGTGCGGCGCATGTTCTCGCGCCTGGCCAGCCTGCCGCACGGCAAGCTGCAGCGCAGCGCGGCCGAGCAGCCCTTCCGCAAGGCGGCCTGAGCCGCCAGCAGCGAACGGGGGATGATGCCAAGGGGCCGCTCACGCGGCCCTTGTCGCATCTGCGCGGGGTGCAGCGCGCGGTCAGAGCGGGGCGTCCGCCGTCCCGTCTTCCGACTCCGGTTCGGGCTCCAGCTGCCGCGCCACGTCGACATGCTTGACGATGGTCACGGGCACGGGGCTGGCATGGGCCACTTCCTGGGACACCGAGCCCAGCAGGGCACTGCTGATGGCCCCCTGCCCGCGCGCACCGATGACGACCAGGTCGCAGCCGCTGCGCTCGATCATGTCCACCAGGGTGTGCGCCACGTCGCCCACGCCGATGTCGGTTTCGTAGGAGACACCGGCCGCATCGAGCAGGGCCCGGGCCGGGGCCATGAGGTGCTCGCCGGCTTCCAGGCTGGCGGCGGCGATCAGGTCGGCATCGCGCGCGGTGACCATCTCGTAGAGCGTGGCCGGTTCCTGCACGTTGGCCAGCACGATGCTGGCCGACAGCCCCTGGCGCACGAGGCCCAGGGCATGGTGCACACCGTCCAGCGAGAGGTCCGAGCCGTCCACGGCAATCAGGATCTTGAACATGGGGTTCTCCTTCCGTTTGTGTGCGACCCAGTGTACAGACTGCGGGGTGCGCCGCACCCCATGGCCTCACCCAGGGCCTGTCAATACCCCTTTCGGGGCTGCCGGAGGCCGCAGCGTGCGGTCTGGGACAATGTGGCCCATGCTGCAGTTTGACCTCCTCACCACCGACCCCACCAGCCATGCGCGGCGGGGCACGCTCACGCTCAACCACGGCGTGGTGCAAACACCGATCTTCATGCCCGTGGGCACCTATGGCACCGTCAAGGGCGTGATGCCGCAGAGCCTGCACGACATGGGTGCGCAGATCATCCTGGGCAACACCTTCCACCTGTGGATGCGCCCGGGCCTGGATGTGATGGAAAGCTTCGGCGGCCTGCACGGCTTCGAGCAGTGGAACAAGCCCATCCTCACCGATTCGGGAGGCTTCCAGGTCTGGAGCCTGGGCGCCATGCGCAAGATCACCGAAGAGGGCGTGACCTTCGCGAGCCCGGTCAACGGCGACAAGCTGTTCATGTCGCCCGAGGTGAGCATGCAGATCCAGACCACGCTCAACAGCGACATCGTGATGCAGCTCGACGAGTGCACGCCCTACGAGACCAAGGGCCACCTGACCACCGAGCGCGAGGCGCGCCAGTCCATGGAGATGAGCCTGCGCTGGGCCAGGCGCAGCCAGGACGAGTTCCACCGCCTGAACAACCCCAACGCCCTGTTCGGCATCGTGCAGGGCGGGATGTACGAGAACCTGCGCGCCGAGTCGCTCGAGCGGCTGGTGGAGATGGACTTCCCCGGCTACGCCGTGGGCGGTGTCTCGGTGGGCGAGCCCAAGGACGAGATGCTGCGCATCATGGCGCACACCCCGCACCTGCTGCCGGCGCACAAGCCGCGCTACCTGATGGGCGTGGGAACGCCCGAGGACCTGGTCGAGGGGGTGGCCCAGGGCGTGGACATGTTCGACTGCGTGATGCCCACGCGCAATGCGCGCAACGGCACGATGTTCACGCGCTACGGCGACCTCAAGATCCGCAACGCGCGCCACAAGAGCGACCACCAGCCCCTGGACACCAGCTGCACCTGCCACGCCTGCGCGGGCAAGAGCGGTGTCTCGTGGGAAGCCGGCGGGCGCGAGGGCTTCAGCCGCGCCTACCAGCACCACCTGGACCGCTGCGGCGAGATGCTGGGCCCCATGCTCACCAGCATCCACAACCTGCACTACTACCTGAACCTGATGCGCGAAGTGCGCGAGGCGCTGGATGCGGGCACCTTCGCCCAGTTCCGCGCGAAGTTCAAGGCCGACCGGGCGCGCGGCGTCTGAGCCCCGGCCCCACAGCCCACACGCCGTGCCCCCCATCCTGCGCAAGCTGTTGCTGTGGCCGCTGCGGCTGATCGGCCACCTGGCCGGCTGGCTGCTGGCACTGGTCATCGTCTTCGAGGAATGGGGCTGGGAGCCGCTGCAGAAAATCCTGGCGCGCATCGGCCGCTGGCCCGGCTTGCGCTGGATCGAGGGCGCCGTGCGCGGCCTGCCGCCCTGGGCCGCGGTGCTGGTCTTTGCCCTGCCTTCGCTGATGCTGCTGCCCATCAAGCTGCTGGCGCTGTGGACCATCGGCCAGGGGCATGTGCTGCTGGGCATGCTCATCATCGTGGTGGCCAAGCTGGCAGGCACGGCGGTACTCGCCCGCCTGTTCACGCTGACCCAGCCGGCACTGCTGCAACTGCGCTGGTTCGCCTGGGTGTACACCCGCTGGATGCGCGCCAAGGCGGCGCTGCTCGAACGCGTGCGCGCTTCCTGGCCCTGGCGCGCGGGCCGGGTGCTCAAGCGCCGGTGGCGCCAGCGGTGGCAAGCCTGGCGCGCCAGGTAGCCAGAAGCCAGGTTCGGCCCGCCAGGCACCTGCCCGCGCTGAAAAGCGATTGCCAGGGCGGCGTCACAGAGCCCTTCGATAATCGGTGCGACATTTCTGCGCACAAGACTCCATGGACTTCCAGCTCGACCTGGCCACCGTTCTTCTTCTCTACAACACCTCCCTCATCGCCGGTGCCCTGAGCATCTTCCACATTCGCCGCCACTCATGCCGGCCCCAGGGCCTGGCATCGCTGGCTACGGCCTATCTGATGCTGGCGGTGGGTGCGATCCTGGCCTGGCGCGGCGAAAGCGCAGCCCTGCCGATGTGGATGTGGACCCATGGCAGCCTGCTCTTGGGCACTGGCGGGTACGCCCTTTTCTGGGCAGGAGTGCGCAGCTTCAGCGGGCGCAGGCGAGTGCCCTGGCGGGCCGTGGTGCTGCTGCCACTGGCATGCCTGGCGGCGGGCATCGCCACGGGTTTTCCCCTCCAGAACCTGCTGCGCGCAGGGGCCTTTCACGCCACGGCTACGCTGGTACTGGCCGCCTGCACGTTCGAGATACTGCGCGACTGTCGCACCGAACCCCTGCCTTCGCGCGCACTGATGGCCGCCTTTCTGGGATTGAGCGGCAGCATCTATGCGTTGCGGCTCGCCTACATCCTCGGTGGCACGGCAGGCTCCACCGGCTTCGCCTGGGCGTTCTCCGTGCAGATGTTCTGCCACTTCGGCATGGCACTCATGGTGGCGGCATTGTCCAATGAACGCGCCGAGATCCGGCTGGAGCAGGCGGCCCACACCGACCCGCTGACCGGCACTGGCAACCGACGCTGGCTGGAATCCCGGCTGCCCGCCCGGCTTGCACCCCAGAGCGCCATCGCCCAGCTGGACCTGGATCGCTTCAAGCAGATCAACGACCGTTTTGGCCATGCTGTTGGTGACCGGGTGCTCGTGGAGTTTGCACGCTGCCTGCAAGGGCAGTTGCGCAGCTCGGATCTGCTGGCGCGCATGGGGGGCGAGGAATTCGTGGTCTACCTGCCGGCGGTGACACAGGCGGAGGCCCAGGCGATTGCCGAGCGGCTGTGCGCCAGCGTCTCCATGCTGCACATCGAAGCACAGGGCTCGCAGATTTCCGTCACGGTAAGCATCGGCCTGGCCTGGGTACATGACACGCCCGTCGCTGCGGACACCTTGTTCAAGAGAGCCGACGATGCCCTGTACCAGGCCAAGCAATCGGGGCGCAACCAGGTGGTTCTGGCGGCTGGCACTGCCGTGCAAGGGGCCTGAGTGCCTGGAAATATGCCGCCCGGACACAATTTTCCACCGTTGCCGGCGGCGTCTGCGGTCAGACCCCGCTGGGGCGCTGAGGGGTTTCGCGGCTACAGTGGGTCCAAATCGCCCCGCGCCCCCTGAACTTCAACGCATGCCGTCTTTGCTTCGCCCCCCCTCCCCCGGCACCGCCGCCGGCCCGCTGAAGGGCTGGGGCCTGTGTGCGGCCATCGGACTGCTGGTCTTTGCCGCCTCCCTGCTGGGCATCGTGACCCGGCCCCTGGGTTTCATGGCCGCCTTCTGGCCCGCCAATGCGCTGCTGCTGGGCCTGCTGGTGCGCTACCCGCGCCTGGCCGCATCAGGCACCTGGGCGGCCGCCGCGGTGGGCTACGTGGCCGCGGACCTGGTGACCGGCACCGCGCCCCTGGCCACGCTGTGGCTGGCTACGGCCAACCTGAGCGGCGTGGCGCTGGGCTGGTGGCTTTTCGGCCAGGTGCCGGTGGCCACGCGCTTCCTCAAGCGGCAGATGTCGGTGGTGCTGATGTTCGGCATCTGCGTGGCCAGCAGTGTGCTGGCTGCGCTGGTCGGTTCGGGCACCGGCCCGCTGCTGTTCAACACCACCTGGCTGACGGCGCTGGGCATGTGGTTCTGCACGGAGCTGATCAACAGCGTGCTGATCCTGCCGGTCATGCTGAGCCTGCCGACCCCGCAGGAAGCGCGGCGCACGCTCAAGAAGCGCCGCTGGTCCCGGCGCCGCTGGAAATACGCGGCGCCCCTGCTCGCGCTGGCGGCCAGCGAGGCGGCGGCGATCGCCATCGGCGGCCCCGGGGCGCTGGCCTTTCCGGTTCCGGCGCTGCTGTGGTGTGCGCTCACTTATGGTGTGTTTGCCACCAGCCTGCTATCCATGCTGACCTGCTTTGGCCTGGCGATCGCGGCGGGTGCGGGCATGCTGGACCTGGCGTTCGCGCCCACCCATGCCTGGGCGGTGTTCTCGCTGCGCGTCGGGATCTCCTTGCTGGGCCTGGGTCCGCTCTCGGTGGCCACGGCCAAGGCGGCGAGTGTCGAGGCCATGCGCCGCCTGCACCGCGCGGCCAGCCATGACTTCCTGACCGATGCGCTGGCACGCCGCGCCTTCATGGCCCAGGGCAGCAAGCTGCTGGCCCGCCTGGCACGCGAGCGCAGCAGCGTGGCCGTGCTGATGCTGGACCTGGACCACTTCAAGCGCGTGAACGACACCTATGGCCATGCCCAGGGCGACAAGGTGCTGCATGGCTTTGCCACCACGGTCAGCGAGGCCCTGCGCCCCGGTGACCTGTTCGGCCGCCTGGGCGGCGAGGAATTCGCCGTGGTGCTGCCGCGCATCCGCCAGGCCGATGCCATGGCGGTGGCGCGCCGCCTGTGCAAGCAGGTGCGCAACCACCCCTTCGCCTTGCCGGGGCACCAGGCGCCGTTGCACGCGACCGTGAGCATCGGCCTGGTGGTGCGCACCGGCGTATCCACGCAGGATTCACTGGGTGCCCTGATGTCCGATGCCGACGCCGCGCTCTACGAAGCCAAGGCGGCGGGCCGCGACCGCATCCACCTGTACGAGCCCCGGCCCGCGCCCTGAGATCAGGGCACGCCGACGGGCGCCACCTGCCCTGGCGGTACCGGTGGCGTGGGCGGGATCACCGGCAGCACCTGGGGTGCTGGTGCACCCGCTGCTGCGGCACCGCAGGCATGGCAGAAGCGGGCAAAGGCGCTTTTGCGCGTGGTACACACGCCGCAGTGGTCGAACAGGCCGATGCCGCAGTGCGGGCAGAAGTCGATGGCCTCGTTCTTCAGGTCCACCGGCCGCTCGCAGCCGGGGCACACGCTCTTGGCCAGGCGCGCCAGGGCCACGTCGTAGCTCAGCTCCTTGCGGCGCTCCTGGTCGGGCAGGGCCTCGGCCAGCTTCTGGCGCTCCAGGTAGCGGTTGAGAGCCAGGATGGCGTAGCGCCCGACCAGCACTGTGATGCCGATGCCCACCACGTAGCGCACATAGCCACCGTAGCTGGGCAGGTAGGGCACCAGCTCCACAAAGAAGGCGAACAGCGCGAAGAAGATGAAGCCCCAGACGAAGGGCCAGTAGGTGCCCTTGCGCTTCTTGACGAACAGCCAGCCGGCAATGGCCAGAAGCGGCAGGGTGAGCGCCAGGCGGTACAGGAAGACGCGCAGTTCGAGCTTGCGCTGCTCGATGGACATGCGGCCATAGCCCTCGCGCTCCATCTCGCTCTGGCGCTGCTGGGCGGCGCTGGCGGCCTGCTGCGCATCGAGCGCGGCCTGCTGCTGCGCCTCGACCGCCTGCTGGGTCTTGCGCTCGGCGAGCTTGAGCACATCGAGCTTCTGCGTGCGGGCGATGACCTCGGGGTCCTGGTCGGCACGCTGCGTGGCGCTGCGCGTGGCCAGCCAGTTGTTGAAGGTCTCGCGCTCGGCCGCGCTTTCGCTGCGCGTCTTGCTGCGCTGCAGCTGGGCCTGCTGCAGCGCGGTCTCGGCGTCTTCCTCGGCCTTGCGCGAGCTGCGTACTTCCTCGCGCACCCGGTCGTAGGCCGCCTTGTCGACGAAGTCCTCGACCACCAGACGCTTTTCCACCTGGGGCAGGTCGCCGACGATGGTGCCGCCCAGGCCGATCAGAAAACCCGCGAAGACGAAGGCCACCAGCCAAAGGCCGCGGCGGAACCACTTCTCGGACAGTCGCAAGGATTTGCTCATGGACAGTTCTCCCGGTTGCCGATCGCGCCCGGACCGGGTCGCCCAGGCGCATCGTCACGTCACTTCAGAACCAGCGTGGCGGGCGCCGCACCCAGCTGCGCGCGCTGCAGCCAGGCGAGCATCGAATCCACGGTCACCGTCTCGATGCGGTCGGAGTACCGCTTGTCGTTGGGGTGGTCGTCGAAGGCGATGTTGGCCGATCCCACGCGCCCGCCCATGCGGGTCAGTGGCCCGATCTTGAGCGTGGTGGGCTCATAGCCCTTGAACTTGAGCCAGGCCTGCGCCTGCTCGCGGCTGTTGACGGTGGCCGGCTCCATGGCGGCGGCCAGGGTCTCCAGCGCCCACTGGTTGGACTGCTGGTACTTGGTGCCCCAGACGTAGCTCACCATGCTGTAGGCGGGCTGGTTCATGGCCTTGGTGCGGCCCTTGTCCTGCAGCAGCGTGTACAGGCGCTGCTGCACCTCGGGCGTGGGCACGGCCCACACGGCCTCGTAGCGCCACAGGTCGTCGAGGAAGAATTCGCCCAGGCCCTGGCGGTAGACATGGCCCACGGCGGTGCCGCACTCGTTGAGCTTGTGCGCCACGCGCCAGGGGCCCTCGGGCGTCTTGTAGGCCCAGCCCAGGTGCGAGTAGCGTATGCCGTACTTGCCCAGGTCCTGGCCGGCGCGGCCCAGCATCACGACCTGGGCACCGGTCGCGTCCAGCGCCTGGGAGGTGCGCTCGGCCAGCTGCATGCCGCGCTCCACGCTCTTGGCGGGGGGCGGCTTGGCCGCCTCGCACGAGCGGCCGGCATGGGCCTGGGTGGCAGGCAGCAGGGCAGCGCCGGTCAGCAGCGCCGCGCCCAGGGCCCAGCGCAGGCCGGGCTGGTGCAAAGTGGTGGTGGTGTGCATGGCTGCGGCCTTCTTCACAGGCGCTCGTTGTGCAGCAGTGCCCGGCCGATGGCGTTGGGGACGAAGGCCAGGGCCTCGCCGGCCACCGACAGCACCACGCCCGAGCCGATCACGGTGCAGACCACCACCGTGCCCACGGCATGGGCCGAGGCACCGATGCCGCGGCCCAGCACCTCCACGCTGACGCGGGCGCCGTCCGAGGCACGTTCGAGCACGTACACGGTACCGACAGCCGACACCTCCACGGCGCGCACCGAGAGCACGGCACCACCGACCGACAGGGCTGCGGGCAGGGCCACGACGGCGCCGGCAGCGGTCGAGGCGACCGAGGCCGTGCCCACGACGGAGGCCACGGGCAGCAGGGACAGCGCGGCCGAGGCCTCGCTCTGTGCGCGGGCCGGCAGGCTGGCCAGGGCCGCAAGGAAACTGGCGGCCAGCAGGGTGCGGGCCAGGGTGCGTTGCAGGGTCTTGTTCATCGACATGGTGTCACTCCAGAGGGTTGGGTGCGCCTGGCGCACACAAGGCGCCAGGCAATGCATTCAGGAAAGGACTGCGCGGCTCAACCGTTGCTGCCGGACGCTGCCTGGGCCGCTTCGCGGCGGCCCTGGAGACGGGCTTCGGCCAGGTCGGCTTCATGGCGGTCGCGCAGCATCTTGGCCAGCGTGAACGCGGTGGTGATCAGGTACAGCCAGCTCACACCGAGGAAGGCCTTGTAGGTCTGGTTGACCTCCATGCTGAACAGGCCCCAGCCCGTCAGGCCCATCGCGACCGCAAAGCCACCCCACACCACCAGCTTCCACATGGGGGTGTCGCCAGCGCCGCGGCGGCCCGCACTTTCGTTGTCCCGCACGAACTTGGCCAGCACGAAGGCGGCCGAGAGGCAGAACACATAGCCCATCACCATGAACGCGCGCTCCAGCTGCTCCCCGGGCAGCCAGGCCAGGCCGACTGCGCACAGGAACACGGCAATGCCGAACGAAATCCAGACCTGGAGCTGCCAGGCACGGGTATCACGCTGAACGACGAAGGAAGATGCTGACATACGGGTGGTGTGGCCCTGGGGCCGTTGTTGAACACGGAACGAATGGTCGCAAAGCGCCAGCCGGGTGTCCGCATTGAACCACCACAGTGGCATTGCGCCGGCTCTTCAGTATCGTTTTACGGTACTTGGTCACACTTTGACACCCTTATCCGACCCCACAGTTGCGCGCAAGCCACCACCAGTATCCCGAGTTGGAAATTCGTTGAATCAATCTACCGACAATCCCCGCCATGCGTCGTTGCAAATGCTCGCCATGCTCCCAGCATGGCTGTGCTTTGCGCCTAGCCTTGCAGCGATTTCGGCAGATTGCTTTCTTCAACGAACTTCCAACTCGGGACACTAGGAAGCGCATGGGCGACAGCCGATGCTGCCCGGGTCTTTCACAATCCCGGCGATTGCGGGGCCTGCCCGCCCTACCGAATCTCCTGGAGAACCGCCATGACCAAACCCTTTGACATCGTCGTCCACGGCGCCACCGGCTTCACCGGCCGCCTGGTGGTGGAGTACCTGCTGCAGCGTTACCCGGCCGGCAGCGGCCTGCGCTGGGCCATGGGCGGGCGAAGCGCCGAGAAGCTGGCCGCCGTGCGCGACGAGCTGGGCGCCCCTGCCGACACGCCCCTGGTGGTGACCGACAGCGCCAGCATGGAGAGCCTGCAGGCCCTGATGGCGCAAACCCGCCTGGTGCTGACCACGGTGGGGCCTTACCAGCTCTACGGCAACGAGCTCGTGGCCGCCTGCGCCGCCGCGGGCGTGGACTATGTGGATCTCTGCGGCGAGCCTGCCTGGATGCGCCACATGATCGATGCGCACGAGGCTGCGGCGAAGGCCAGCGGCGCGCGCATCGTGTTCTCGTGCGGCTTCGACTCCATCCCGTTCGACCTGGGCGTGTTCATGCTGCAGCGCGAGATGCAGGCGCGCTTCGGCCACCCTGCCAGCCGCGTGCGCGGCCGTGTGCGCAGGATGAAGGGCACCTTCTCGGGCGGCACGGCGGCCAGCCTGAAAGCCACCATGGCCGCATCGGCGGCCGACCCCAAGGTGCTGGAACTGCTCAAGAACCCGTTCTCGCTCACGCCCGGCTTCGAGGGCCCGCGCCAGCCCACGGGCCACAAGCCCATGGAGGACGAGGCCCTGGGCATGTGGGTCGCCCCCTTCGTGATGGCGGCCATCAACACGCGCAACGTGCACCGCTCCAACTTCCTGCTGCAGCACGCCTATGGCACGGACTTCGTCTACGACGAGATGCTGGTGACCGGCCCTGGCGAGAAGGGCGAAGCCATCGCCAATGCGGTGGCGGGCGACAAGTCCATGGGCTCCAAGGAGGGTCCGAAGCCCGGCGAAGGCCCTTCGCGCGAGGAGCGCGAGGCCGGCTCCTACGACGTGCTCTTCCTTGGCGAGGACGGCCAGGGCCACACCCTGCGCGTGGGCGTCAAGGGCGACCGCGACCCGGGCTACGGTTCGACCTCGAAGATGATCGCCGAGGCGGCGGTCTGCCTGCTGCAGGAAGCCGCTGCCACCCCGGGCGGCATCTGGACCCCGGCGCCTGCCATGGGCGAGCCGCTGATCGCGCGCCTGCAGGCCAACGCCGGCCTGGCGTTCGCGGTCGAGACGCCGTAAATCCTGGGCCGTTGGTCAGAGGGCCAACGGCAGCTCCGTGGTGGACAGCACGTTGCGCAGCACCATGAAGGAGCGCACCTGCCGCACGCCCGGCAGGTAGATCAGTTGCTCGGCGTGCAGGCGGTTGAAGCTGTCGCTGTCGCGCGTGCGCACCAGCATGAAATAGTCGAACTCGCCCGTCACCACGTGGCATTCCATGCAGCCCGAGATCTTCACGGCCGCCTTCTCGAAGGCCGCGAAGGACTCGGGCGTGGAGCGGTCGAGCACCACGCCGATCATCACCAGCATGCCAGCCCCCACGGCCTTGGGGTTGAGCAGCGCCACCACCCCGTCGATGAGCCCCAGGCGCTTGAGCCGATCCACGCGGCGCAGGCAGGCGGGCGGGCTCAGGTGCACCTTCTCGGCCAGGGCCACGTTGGACAGTGAGGCATCGCGCTGCAGCAGGCGCAGGATGGCCTTGTCGGTGCGGTCCAGGTCGTCGGTGATGCCTTCGGCGGCAGGCACGCTCTTGCCACGAACTTTTGTTGCGCACATGGTCTGTTTTGTGAAATCAATGGAAATCCATTTCCATTTTTGCATACCAAACCACCAAATATGCACCCATTTTCACAACCACGTTAACGACGGCTTTTTCTACGATGGAGGCACTGCAGGCAAGGCGCCAACGAAGCGTTCCTGCACGTGATCCCCCCTTCCATCGCACACGAGAGCCCGCCATGAACCTGCAGAAATTCGCCCGCCATCCGCTGACCTTCGGCCCTTCGCCGATCACGCCCCTGAACCGCCTGTCGGCCCACCTGGGCGGCAAGGTGCACCTGTATGCCAAGCGCGAGGATTGCAACAGCGGCCTGGCCTTTGGCGGCAACAAGACGCGCAAGCTCGAGTACCTGATCCCCGAGGCGATTGCCGGCGGCTACGACACGCTGGTGTCCATCGGCGGCATCCAGTCCAACCAGACGCGCCAGGTGGCTGCCGTGGCCGCGCACCTGGGCATGAAGTGCGTGCTGGTGCAGGAGAACTGGGTCAACTACTCCGACGCGGTGTACGACCGCGTGGGCAACATCGAGATGTCGCGCATCATGGGTGCCGACGTGCGCCTGGATGCCGCGGGCTTCGACATCGGCATCCGCCCCAGCTGGGAGCAGGCCATGGACGACGTGAAGAAGGCCGGCGGCAAGCCCTTCCCCATCCCCGCGGGCTGTTCCGAGCACCCCTACGGTGGCCTGGGCTTCGTGGGCTTTGCCGAGGAAGTGCGCCAGCAGGAAAAGGAGCTGGGCTTTGCGTTCGACTACATCGTCGTCTGCTCGGTCACGGGCAGCACGCAGGCCGGCATGGTGGTGGGATTCGCGGCCGACGGACGGGCGCGCAAGGTGATCGGCATCGATGCCTCGGCCAAGCCCGCGCAGACGCACGCGCAGATCCTGCGCATCGCGCAGAACACCGCCCAACTGGTGGAACTGGGCCAGGAGCTCACGGCCGAGGACGTGGTGCTGGACACGCGCTACGGCGGCCCCGAGTACGGCCTGCCCAGCGAGGGCACGCTTGAGGCCATCCGCCTGTGCGCGCGCCAGGAGGGCATGCTCACCGACCCGGTGTACGAAGGCAAGTCCATGCACGGCATGATCGACATGGTGCGCAAGGGCGAATTCCCCGAAGGTTCCCGTGTCCTGTACGCGCACCTGGGAGGGGTGCCGGCGTTGAACGCCTACAGCTTTCTTTTTCGCAACGGCTGATCGCAGCGAGACCGAGGGCCAGCGCCTGGCACAGCTGGCGGGGCTGTCGCTGATCTGAGCCGTGCCTAGCGCCGCAAGGCTGTGGGATCTCCCAAGGCGGCGTTGAGTGCCGTGGCCTCGCGGACCAGATGGACGAAGACCGCCTGGTCCAGCGGCGTCTCTTCAGCCAGCGCCAGCGTGGCCATCTCGTACTGGCCGCCAGCCTTGAGGCGGGGTTCCAGATGCTGCAGTCGCTGGCCACGCCAGAAGCCCAGCAGCACCCGCCTTGGCTCGGCGCGCACCAGCAGCACCTGGCCATTCGAGACGAAGACCACATGGCCCCACTTGAGCCGCTCCTGCAGCGCTGGCGACGCCGCCAGCGCGTGCGTGCGCAGGGCCTCGCAGTAGCTGCGCTGCCAGCCTTCGAGGCAGCCGATGTAGCCCTCGGGGGTGGTGGCAGAGGTCAGCACCATCTTCATGGCAGGCTCCCGTGGCGGTGTCCGGCGCGCCGCCAGGCCTGCTGGGCGTCGGCATGGCGCATGCTCAGGTGGCCAGCAGATCGGCCACGCGTGAACGCAGCAGCGCGGGCTGCACGTCCGACGACGCCACGGCGTGCCCCACGTTCAGGCCGACGCGGCTGTAGAACCCGCGGCGGAACGGCCGCACCATGGCACCGCCCTGCTCAATGCGGCTGAAGTAGGAGCCCCAGAGGTTGGTCAGCGCCATGGGGATCACGGGGGCGTTGATGCCCTCTTCGCGCGCCCGGTCGATGATCTTCATGATGCCGCCCTTGAACTCCTGCAGCTGCCCGTCCTTGGTGATGCCGCCTTCCGGGAAGATGGCCAGCAGATCGCCCTCGCGCAGCACCTGGGCCGCGCGCTCGAAGGCGGCTTCGTAGGTGGCGGGGTCTTCCTTGTAGGGCGCGATGGGGATGGCCTTGGCCAGGCGGAACAGCCAGCCGAGCACCGGCACGCGGAAGATGCGGTGGTCCATCACGAAGTAGATGGGCCGCGGGCTGGCCGCCATGAGCAGCACTGCATCGACGAAGCTCACGTGGTTGCAGGCCAGGATGGCCGCACCCGTGGTGGGCAGGTTTTCGTCGCCCTGCACCTTGAAGCGGTAGACGAAGCGCGAGGACACCCAGGCCACGAAGCGCAGCAGGTACTCGGGCACCAGCATGAAGATGTAGAACGCCACCACCGCGTTCGCCAGGCCGGTGAACAAAAAGATCTGCGGCACGGTGAAGCCCGCGCCCAGCAGCGCGCCGGCGATCAGCGAGCTGGCGATCATGAACAGCGCGTTCAGGATGTTGTTGGCGGCGATGATGCGCGCGCGGTGCGTGGGCTGGCTGCGCATCTGGATCAGCGCGTACATGGGCACGCTGTACAGGCCGGCGAACAGGCTCAGCAGCGCCAGGTCGAGCATCACGCGCCAGTGCTGGCTCTGCGCGAGGAAGGCACCCAGGCCCATGATCTCCGACGGCGGCAGGCTGCGCGCGGCGAAGTACAGGTCGATGGAGAACACGCTCATGCCGATGGCGCCCAGCGGCACCAGGCCGATCTCCACATGGCGGCGCGAGAGCACCTCGCACAGCAGCGAACCGATGCCAATGCCCACCGAGAACACCACCAGCAGCAGCGAGGCCACCTGCTCGTTGCCGTGCAGCACCTCCTTGGCGAGGCTCGGGAATTGCGACAGAAACACCGCGCCGAAGAACCACATCCAGCTGATGCCCAGCAGCGAGCGGAAGACCACGATGTTGCCGTGCGCGAGCTTGAGGTTGCGCCAGGTCTCGGTGATCGGGTTCCAGTTGATGACCAGGCCCGGGTCGGTGGCCGGTGCCGAGGGAATGGCCTGCGCCACCAGGCGCCCGACCAGGGCCAGCGCCACGCAGGCGATGGCCACCGTGGTGTGGCCGATGCCCGGCAGCGCCACCAGCAGGCCGCCGGCCACGTTGCCCAGCAGGATGGCGACGAAAGTGCCCATCTCCACCATGCCGTTGCCGCCCGTGAGCTCGCGCTCGGTCAGCACCTGGGGCAGGTAGGCGAACTTCACCGGCCCGAACAGCGTGGAGTGCATGCCCATGAGGAAGGTGCACAGGAGCAGGATGGGCACGTTGCCGGCCACGAAGCCCACGGCCGCCACCAGCATGATGGCGATCTCCAGGTTCTTCACGAAGCGGATCATGCGCGTCTTGTCGTACTTGTCCGTGAGCTGGCCCGAGGTGGCCGAGAACAGCAGGAACGGCAGGATGAACAGCGCCCCGATCACCAGCCCGGCCATGGCCGGCGGCAGCCAGCCCACGCTGAGCTGGTAGGTCACCATCACCGTGAAGGCGAACTTGAACAGGTTGTCGTTGGCCGCGCCCGAGAACTGCGTCCAGAAGAAGGGGGCGAAACGGCGCTGGCGCAGCAGGGCGAACTGGTTGGGGTCTTCATGGCCGCCGTGGCCGCCCTGGACGCCAGGGCTGCCGTGCAGGGGGCTCGCGCCCGCAGAAGGGGTCTCAGTGGTCATGCGTCTCTCCTCGCTTGCTTGCGTCTTGGTGTAGTCGAACGGCATCTCAGGCACCCTGGCGGCGTGCGCTGCGCGCCGTGGCCGGCCCGCTGCCCGGCCGGTGCTGGCCGCCATTCTGCCCGGTTGCGGCGACAGCGCCATGGCCCTCGGTGCGTGGCAGCAACGCGGCCAATGCCGACAGCACCGGCAGGGCCGCAGCGGCGGCAGCCAGGTGCTTGAGGCTGTGGCCGGACACCCATTGGCCCGTGGCCTCCAGGATGGCATGGTCGGCGGCCTCGAACAGCTTGGCCACGCCATAGAAAGCGATCACCGCTCCCAGGTGCACGGCCAGGGCCCCTTCGCGCCGCGGCAGCGCGGCCAGGGCCAGCACCACCAGCATGCCGCCCAGTTGCACCACGGCCCAGGGCAGCACGTTGCCGGTCAGCGCCCACCACAGCACGGCCGATGTGCCGCCCAGCAGCACGGCGCCCGCCGTGGCGATGCCCGCACGCTGGCTGACGCGGCCCGCCGCCGCCAGCCCCAGCAGGCCCGCGAACGGCAGCACCATGCCCAGCCGGTCCCACATCAGGCCAAAGTCGCTGGGCCCCCAGTGGTAGAAGGCCGAGCCCACCGAGGTGCAGACCAGGCCGGCAAAGAACAGGCCGGCCAGCGCACGTGCAACGCCCTCCACTGCAGCCACCGGCACCTGGGCCAGCCACGCGAGGCCCAGGGCCCCGGCGATGGCGAAGGGAAGATTGCTCAGCACGTCGAGCGCGCAGGGAATGCCCAGCAGCGTGCGCTGGTCGGCAAAGCCGTGCTGGTGGGCGCTGTCCTGCAGCACCGGACCGAACACGGCCAGCGCCAGCAGCGCAAAGGCGCCGAGCAGCAGCACGGCCTCCGGGCGGGAGGCGCCTGGGGCGGTCGAAGGGAGTGGCAGCGGCATGGTTCGGGTTCCGGGAGTGGTTGATGGAGCGCAGTGTGGGAACGCCGAGGGCTCGATCGGTACCGAAATCTGTTCAAAGGGCTACCAAATGCACCAGAGGTACCGATAATCGATACCCATGAGCACCACCGCCGACCTCGTTACCGCCCTCAAGAAGGAACTCAAGACCGCGCAGATGACCTACGCCGACCTGGCCCAGCAGCTGGGCATGGCGGAGTCCAGCGTCAAGCGCATGCTGGCCAAGGGGGACATGCCGCTGTCGCGCATCGACGCCATCTGCCGCGCGCTGGCGCTGGACTTCGCCGACCTGGCGCGCCGCGTGGCCGAAAGCCAGCCCCTGCTCAAGGAACTCACCCAGGAGCAGGAAAAGGCCGTGGTGGCCGACAAGCGGCTGCTGCTCATGGCCATCTGCGTACTCAGCCAGTGGACGCTGGAGCAGGTGACCGGCACCTACCGCCTGTCGGAGGCCGAGGGCATCAAGTACCTGGCCCAGCTCGACCGCATCGGCATCATCGAGCTGCGCCCGCTCAATCGCTACCGGCTCAAGCTGGCCAAGACCTTCCGCTGGCGGCCCCATGGCCCGGTGATGAACTACTTTCGCGAGCATGCGCTGCTCGACTACTTCGCCGGTGGCTTCGACGGCGCGGGCGAAGGCGTGCTGCTGGTGCACGGCACCATCAGCCGCAGCCTGGCCCCGGCCTTCATGGAGCGCATGCAGCGCGTGGCCCAGGACTTCGCCCAGCAGCACCTGGCAGACCAGAAACTGCCACCGCGCGAGCTTGAGGGCTACACCCTGCTGCTGGCGCTGCGCAGCTGGGAGTTCGAGGCCTTCACGGGCATGCGCCGCTAACCCCCGCCTCCGGTGGATTTGAGGGCGCTCACGCCAGGCGATTGCGTGCCTGCTTGACGCCACAATAAAAAATCACTATTCTTTAAATCATAGATTTCACTGATTTAAGGATAGTCAATTGAAAACCACCCGCCAACAGCAGGACGCGACGCGCCGCCAGATCGTGGCCAGCGCGGTCGACCTGATGACGCGCCAGGGCTTCGACGGCACGACGATGAAGGACATCGCGCGTGCGGCCGGCATCGGCGATGCGACGATCTACAAGTACTTCCCGACCAAGGACCGCATCGTGCTGGGCTATGTGGACGAGGCGGTGCGCGCCGCGCTGGCCGATACGCTGGCCACGCCGGACCTGGCGGACTACGGCCTGCAGGAAAAGCTGCAGCGCCTGACCGATGCCGTGCTGGAGCGCCTGCTGCCCGACCGCGAGTTCGTCGCCGAGCTGCGCACACTGGCCCGGCGCTCCCCCCTGTCCATGCTGGCCGAGCCGCTGGCCGCACGCCAGGCCCTGCGCGAGGCCGTGGCCGGTTTCATCGAAGCGGCAGAAGCCAGCGGCGAGATCGAGCCCTGCGACTTCAAGGGCGTGGCCAGTGGTTTGTATGGCGACTACCTGGCGGGCGTGGTGGCCTACTGGCTGGCCGACGAATCGGACGAATTCGCAGAGACCACGCAGCTGGTGGACCTGTCGCTGGGCGTGGCGGTGCTGGCGCTGCGCGCGGGCCTGGTCAACCGCGTGCTGCATCTGGGCGGCTTCATGCTGCGCAGCCAGATGGCGCGCTTCATGCAGCACGGCAGCGGCCTGGTGGGGGTGCTGCGCATGGCCAAGAACGCCCTGGGCGACACGATGGTGTCCCCGGTGGATACACCGCGCACGCCGCGTGCGCGCCCGCCGGCCCAGGCCCCCGTGGCCGATGCGCCCAAGCCCGCCCGCAAACCCCGCACCCGCAAGGCCGCCCCATGAGCCCCGCCCGCACTGTTCGAGCCACGGCCATCCCTTCGGGCAGCGTGATCGCCACGCAACTGCCAGGCGCCCAGTTTGCCGACTGCTTCGAGACCGCCGACCCCCTTTCCGACACCAGCGCACTGCAGACATGGCTGGACATGGTGATCCGCACGCCGGGCTGGACGCGTGCCCTCATGGCCCTGCGCAATCGCCTGGTGAGCATGGTCGGACTCAAGGGCGTGGGGCAACTGCACGACGGCACCCGCCGGAGCGCAGCAGGCTACCGGGTGGGCGACCAGGTGGGTTTCTTCGAAATCCGCCACCTGGGCGAACGCGAGGTGGTGATGGGCGTGGACGACCGCCACCTGAACGTGCTGGTATCGCTGCACAAGCGCATGCAGGACGGGCAGGCCGTCCTGGCCCTTTCCTCCGTGGTGCACATCCACAACGCGCTGGGCCACACCTACATGGCCACGATCGCACCGTTCCACCGGCTCATCGTGCGGACCCTGCTGGCGCGGTTGGATGCGGCCGCGCCGGCTTCTACCAGCCCCCAACGCCCGCCCCGCGCATGACAGGCGCCAAGCCACCCCGCACGGGCACGCTCGCGCGCGGCACCATCACCGGCATCACGGCCGCACGCCTGGGCCTGGCCCAACTGGGCCAGCGCATGCGGCCCGCCCACGCCGACGAAGTGGCACAGGCCGATGCCCAGGCCCGGCACGAGGCAACCCTGGGCCGCATCCTGTTCCAGGCCATGGGGCAGTTGCGCGGCACAGCGCTCAAGGTCTCGCAGATTCTGAGCATGGACAGCAGCTTCCTGCCCGAGGGCGTGCGGCGCGAGCTGGCGCGCGCCTGCCACCAGGCCACGCCGCTCAACCGCGCGCTGGTCGGCCGGGTGTTCCGCCAGGCCTTCGGGCAGGAGCCCGAGTCCTTGTTCACCCGCTTCGAGCCCCGGGCCTTTGCCGCCGCCAGCCTGGGCCAGGTGCACCGCGCCGAGCTGGCCGGGCACGGTGCCGTGGCGGTCAAGGTGCAGTACCCGGGCATTGCCACCACCATCGCCTCGGACATGCGCCTCTTGCGCACCACCTTGCGTGCCCTGGCGCACAGCGACCTGCCCCTGCCCGGCGATGTGGTGGTGGAGCGCGTGATGCAGGAGATCGAGCGCACGCTGCAGCGCGAGGTGGACTACCTGCACGAGGCCCGGCAACTGCAGTGGTTTGCCGAGCATGCGGCGCTGCCGGGCATCGTGCTGCCACAGCCCATTGCCTCGCACACGCGTGCGCAGGTGCTCACCCAGCAGTATCTGCCGGGCCTGCACCTGGCGGACTGGCTGGGCACCGAGCCCACGCAGGCCGCGCGCAACCAGGCCGGACAACTGCTCTGGGACTGGTTCATGCACTGCACCTTCGGCCTCGGCCACATGCATGCCGACCTGCACCCGGGCAACTTTCTGTTCCTGCCGGACGGGCAGCTCGGGGTGCTCGATTTCGGCTGCACGCGAGAGCTGTCGCCCGCGTTCCGCGGCGGGGTGCTGCAGGCCTGGCGCGCACTGCTGCAACCCGCATCGCCGAACCATGCCCAGGGCGTGCTGCAGGCCTACGTGGCGCTGGGGCTGGTCCATGCATCGATGGACCTCGCCACCTTCACCGACGAGCTGATGCCCGCCCTGTCGATCATGCAGGCCTGGCAGACCGAGCCCTTCACGGAGCCGGTCTTCGACTTCGCAGGCAAGAGCCGCCCGCCCGCCCCCGTGGCGGCGCAGCAAAAAGTGCTGGCCAGGCACCTGGCCGGCGTGCCACTCGAACTGCCGGCTTTCGAGCGCGCCTGGCTCGGGCTCATGCACCTGCTGACCGAGATCCGGGCGCAGGTCCACACGCAGGCCGATCGCTGGATCGGCTGACCATCCTACGTCCCCCGTACTACAAGGAGCCTTCCGTGCACAGCCTTCTCTGGTCCCTCTCCACCCTTGCGACCCGCCCCTGGAAGGGCTTCTGGCTGCTGGCCGTGGCCCTGCTGCACACGCTGGCGGCGGTCGTCCTGTTCGCCCCCCAGTGGCAGATCCTGTGGCAGCGTGGCGTGTTCAACGCCGTGGCAGACGACATGCACCTGGGCGCCGCCGTCTGGTTCCTGCTGTTCGGTGCCGTGCTGGCCCTGCTGGCATGGGAGGTGACGGCGCTCGAGCGCAGCCAGCCGGCCGAGGCGCTGCGGCCCATGGGCTGGTGCCTGCTGGCCCTGGTGCTGGCCGGCGTGGTGCTGATGCCGGTGTCGGGCTTCTGGCTGGTGCTGCCGCCGGCCTTGGCGCTGCTGGTCAGGTGAAATGCCCCCTGAGTCGCTTCGCGCCTTCCCCTCGAGGGGGACGCCCCCAGCGCGGCGGGGCAGCCCTTGCGCGGGGACGCTGGCGTGGGTCGCGCCAGTTTCATGCGCCCCGGGTGGCGCGCAGCGCAATGGACCGCCTGTGTGACATAAATCACGCTTTGGGTGCGCGAGCTGCGCCGCAGCAACACCCGCTTACAACTCTTCGCACGGGCACTACACCGGCTTGACGCAAAGCGCCCACGATCAAGGCTCCGGTTCCGCAAGGAATCATTTCCAAGGAGACCTTCATGGCCCGCATCGCCCTCGCCGTCGCTTCCCTGGCCTTGCTGTCGCTGGGTGCCGTTGCCCCGGCGCTGGCATCCCCCAGCGCCACCGTCGTCATCCAGACCGGCACCCCTTCTTCCTACTACCAGCATCCGGTGCAGCGCCCCGCCCTGGCCCCGCTGCAGGTCACCCCGGTGCAGTACCACGCGCCACCCCCACCCCGCTATGAAGCACCACCCCACGCACGCCGTGGCATGGCCTGGGTGCCCGGCCATTGGGAATGGCGCGGCGGCCGGCATGTGTGGATCCAGGGCTACTGGGTCAAGGCCCGCCCTGGCTATACCTACCGCGAGCCGCGCTGGGAAGAGCGCGATGGCCGCCACCACATGCGCCCCGGCGGCTGGGACCGTGACGGCGATGGCGTGCCCAACCGCCACGACCGCCGTCCGGACAACCCTTACCGCAACTGATGGCGGCAGGCCGGCTGCCCCACAGGTGCCGGCCCCGCCCGCCTACAGGGGGCAAGGTGCGGCGCCTACAGACCTGTCGCCACCGCTTGCCCACCATACAGAGGCGACACAACAACATTGAAAAAGGAGTCATCCATGGCTTACAAAACCACTTACGCAGCCCTCATCGCCACCACGCTGGCACTGGCAGGCCTCTCTTCGGTCGCCACGGCCCAGCCGGCGCACCAAGGCACCGTGGTGATCCAGTCGGGACCCCAGGGTTACCAGGTCATCCCTGCGCCACCGCCACCCCGCCGTGAAGCCGTGCCGCGCCCACGCCGTGGCCAGGTCTGGGAAGAGGGCCATTGGGATTGGCGTGGCGGCCGCCATGTGTGGGTCGCCGGCCACTGGGTGAAGGCCCGCCCCGGCTACGCTTACCGCCAGCCCACCTGGCAGGAACGCGACGGCCGCTGGGAAATGCGCCGTGGCGGCTGGGACCGTGACGGTGACGGCATTTCCAACCGCAACGACCGGGACCGCGATGGCGACGGCGTATCAAACCGCCGCGACAGCAACCCTGACAATCCCCGCCGCAACTGACGCTTGACCGGGTTAGCGCCCGGCCTTGTATCAGCAACGAACGCCGCACATTAGCTGCGGCGTTCGTCTTTGTGCGCCAGCGCCGCCCTAGAATGGCCTTCGCAGGAGAGCAGGCGGCAATGGCCGCTTCACCGAAGGCGCAAACTCCCATGCACGCTCAGGTTCCGTACTGCACCATTCATCAAGGCCGTCTGGAGAGCCGCTACGCCATGTAGCGCACCGAAGGAGCAAGCCGCAGCCCATGAGGGGCGGCGGTGAATCTCTCAGGTACCAAGGACAGGGGGAGCGGCAGCCGGGCAATGACGTGCCCGCTGCGCGCTATGGACACCCATACCCGCAGCGACATCGACAGGCCTGGCGATTGCCCTTCCAAAGGCTTTCAAAATGCGTGTGATCGTTCTTGGCGCCGGCCTGCTCGGCGTGACTTCGGCCTATTTCCTGCAACAGCTCGGCCACGAGGTGACCGTCATCGACCGCCAGGGTGCGCCCGGTGCGGAAACCAGTTTTGCCAACGGCGGCCAGATCTCGGTGAGCCATGCCGAGCCCTGGGCCAACCCGAGCGCGCCGCTCAAGGTGCTGCAGTGGCTGGGCAAGGAAGACGCCCCCCTGCTGTTCCGCATCCGCGCCGACATGCGCCAGTGGCTCTGGGGCCTGTCCTTCCTGCGCAACTGCACGCCCGCGCGCACGCGCCACAACATCGAGCAGATCGTGCGCCTGGGTACCTACAGCCGCGACACGCTGCAGCAGCTGCGCGCCGCCACCGGCATCGCCTACGACCAGCGCACGCAGGGCATCCTGCACTTCTACACCAACCAGAAGGAGTTCGACGGCGCCCTGGCCCCGGCCGAGCAGATGCGCCAGCTCGGCTGTGAACGCCAGGTGATCAGCGCCGACGAGGCGGTGCGCATCGAACCGGCCCTGGCCCACATCCGCCCGCAACTGGCCGGTGCCACCTACACCGCCGAGGACGAGTCGGGCGATGCCAACACTTTCACGCGCGAGCTGGCGCGCCTGTGCGAGGCCGCGGGCGTGCAGTTCCGCCTGGGCCAGCACATCACGGCGCTGCGCGAGGCGGGCGGGCGCATCGACCATGTGGAGGTGACCACGGCCGAAGGCCGCTTCGAGCGCGTGCACGGCGATGCCTTCGTGCTCGCCATGGGCTCGTTCAGCCCGCTGCTGGCGCAGCCGCTGGGCATCCGCCTGCCCATCTACCCGGCCAAGGGCTACTCGGTGACCATGCCGGTCAAGGACGCATCGATGGCGCACCAGGTGAGCCTCACCGACGACGAGTACAAGCTCGTGTTCTCGCGCTACACCAGCGAGCGCGGCGACCGCCTGCGCATTGCCGGCACGGCCGAGCTCAACGGCTACCACCGAGACCTGAACCAGGTGCGCTGCGACGCCATCGTGCGACGCGTGGAGCAGCTGTTCCCGGGGGCCGGCGATGCCAGCCAGGCGCAGTTCTGGACCGGCCTGCGCCCCGCCACGCCGAGCAATGTGCCGCTGATCGGCAAGACCAAGCTGGCCAACCTGTTCCTCAACACCGGCCACGGCACGCTGGGCTGGACGCATGCCTGCGGCTCGGGCAAGTCGCTGGCGCGCATCGTGAGCGGCCTGGCGCCCGAGCTGGACTTCGCGTTCACGGGCATGCCGCAGAGCAGCGTGCCCAGCCTGTTGCCTGCGGCGTCGAAGGCCTGAGCAAGCGCCGGGTCAGGGCGCGGCACCCGAGGCCTGCGCGACGAAGCTCGCCAGCGCCCGCATGTCCTTGTCGCTGAGCTTGTCGGCATAGGACGGCATGACACCGATGCCCGCCTTCAGCGCGCGCAGCACGCGCTCGGCGTTGGGCTTGAGTTCGTCGAGCACGGGCCCGACCTGGCCTTCGGCGCCCGCGGCCTGCAGCGTGTGGCACACGCTGCAGGCGGGCTGGATCTTGCCGAACAGTTCCTTGCCCCGCGCCAGTTCGCCGGCATCCGCGGCCCAGGCGCCGCCGCTTGCCAGCGCCAGCAGCACGGCGGTCAGCGCAGTACGCAAGGCGTGCGCCCCCTCACGCGACCACCACGGTCACACCGTGGTCACGCCAGCTCGTGTTGTTGTAGCCGCCCAGGTTCTCCTCGCGCTGCTCGGGCTGCACATGACCGGCGGTATCGGTGGCACGGCTGAGCAGTTCGTGCGAACCCGCCGCCAGCCGCACGGGCAGCACGAACTGGCGCCAGGCGAAGCGCCCCAGGTCGGGCCCGATGAGCTGGGCCGCCTGCCAGGTCTTGCCGCCATCGACGGACACCTCCACGCCCTTCACGCCGCGCGTGCCGCCAAACGCCACGCCATGCACCTGCACCAGCCCGGCCTTGAGCGTGCCCTGCTCGGGCAGGGGGCCGTTGATCCAGGACTTGGTCGTCATCTCCCACACCGAGGGCTGCTCGGGGCTGGCCTTGGTGCCGGGGGGCGACATGCGGTAGCCGTGCGACATGATGCGCGCCTGGGACTGCTCGGCGCCGAAGGCCACGCGCTTGACGTACTTGATGTTGTTCACACCCTGGTAGCCCGGCACGATCAGGCGCAGCGGTCCGCCATGCGCCAGCGGCATCGGCTCGCCGTTCATCTCCCAGGCCAGGATGGCATCGTCCAGCGCCTGGATGGGCACCGAGCGCTCGACCACCACCGTGAGCGGGTCCACGCCCTCGGGCAGCTTCTCGCCGCCCGTGCCGGTGAGGTAGGCGACACCGCCCGCCAGCCCGCCCAGGGCGGCCACCACATTGCGCAGCGGCACGCCGCTCCAGACCACGCAACCCGCGGCGCCCACCGTCCACGGCGTGCCGCTGGGCTTGCTGGGGAAAAAGCCGCGCCCGTTGCCCGAACATTGCAGCACCGTGGTCACGGTCTCGATGCCCAAGGTCCGCAATTCGGCCAGGGTCAGCGCGCGCGGTGCCTTCACGCCCTCGATGGAAACACTCCAGGCATCGCGGTCGGCCACGATGGCGGTATCGGGCGCAGGCAGGTTGTTGCGGATGTACAGCTGGCTCGATGGCGTGACCACCCCCGTGCCGAAGGCCGCCCGGCGCGTCTCCAGGGTGCTGCTGCTGTGCACGATCAGGCTGCCTGGGTTCTTCCATCCCGCATAGGCGGGCAGCGGCTTGGCCGCCGCAGCCGGTGCGGGCTGGGCATGCGCGCCCCGGGTCCATGCGGCCAGCCCCAGGGCGCTGAGTGCGGCAGCACTGCCGGTGAGCAGGTGTCGGCGCGGCAGGGTCACGGGATTCTTCATGGAACGGTCCTCCGGGGGTTGGTCAGGCTCAGGTGTTTTTCCGCTGCACGCACCGGTCATGGGAGACCGCCAGCAGGCGCGGGGCATGTCCCATTCTGGTATGGCCGCTGCGGTTTGCCCCTGCGGGTTTTGGAGAGCAGGTGTAAGAAATGGCAACAACCCGCGCAAGGACGTGTGCTGCGTAGCGCCCTGGTGCACATTTGACATCGGCTGACAGACCCCGGAGGAGACACCATGTACCGCACCACACGCCATGCCCTGCTGTCCCTGTTGCTGCTATCGCTCGGTCCCCTGGCCCAGGCCCAGATCACGGCCATCGTGGCCGTGGAGCCCACGGCCAAGAAGGCGGCGCACAGCATCCTGCGCAGCGCCTTCGAATCAGGCCTGTCCAAGGCCGCCGGCCTGCCGGCCACCGTGGCCACCAGCGAAGACCTGGCCGATGTGATGCGCGCCACGCGCAGCGCGGGCTACGACGTGTTCATCGGCCCGGCCCAGGTGGCGGCCTCGGCGCTGCAGCGCGGTTACGAGCTCGTGGGCGCGACCCAGAAATCGGACCAGTACCTGCTCGTGGGCTCGGCCCAGGTGGTCAACGTGGCCGCGATGAAGGGGCTGCGCCTTTACCTGCCCCAGCAGGATTCGATCTACACCTACATGGCACGCGGCATGCTCAACGAAGCCGGCCTGTCGTTCCAGGACCTCAAGTCGGTGCTGCACGAGAAGCACCCGCAGGCCGGACTCAGCGCGCTGGTGCTGGGCAGTACCGATGCCACCGTGGTGCGCGCCGACGACTGGGCCGAATGGTCTGCCATCCACAAGGGCCAGGCACAGGTGCTGGCCACTTCGCAGCCGGTGCCGGGCGGCTTCTCGATCACGGTGAAGAAGGACCTGCCCGCCGACGTCAAGGCGCGCCTGGCGCAGTGGTTCGCAGCAGGCACGGGAGCGGGGCTGGCCCCCGTGGCCCTGCGACCCCAGGCGCAAGAGTACCGCCGCGTGGCGGAGCTCGGCCTGTTCACCCCCAACAGCCTGCCTGGCGTGAACCGCATCACGGCGCGCGAGGCGCAGAAGCTGCAGGCAGAAGGCGCCGTGGTGGTCGACACGCGCACCGAAAAGGAATTCAAGGCCAAGCGCATCCGCGGTGCCGTGTTCGCGGCCTACGTGGAAAAGAGCCTCAAGGACGTGGCCTTCAATGCCGCCCAGGACGACTTCCAGGCCCTGGAGAAAGTGGACCGCAGCAAGCCCGTGATCTTTGCCTGCAACGGGGCCGAATGCTGGAAGTCCTACAAGGCGGCCAAGGTGGCGGCCAGCAAGGGCTACAAGACGGTGTACTGGCTGCGCGGCGGCCTGCCCGAGTGGGACGCCGACGGGCTTCCGACCGAAAGCAGCAGCTGAGGCCGGCCGTGGCCCGGCCGCTCAGGTGAAGACCGTGAGCACCCCGGTATAGCCGTACAGGTGGTGGTGCGCGATCTCGCCACCGGCAAAGAAGCCGGCCAGCGGCACGTCGCCCAGCGCATGCCGCACGATCTGCAGTTCAGCGCTGGTCCCGCCGAAATGCGGCCCCCCCCGGCCTGAGCAGCTCACGTAGATGGCGCCGCGAATGCGCCGCCCGGGCTGCGTCGCCGCCCGGCCCTGGGCGCCCGTTGCGGGTGCAGGGGCCTTCGTCGCAGCGTCCGCGTGGCCCGCCTCCAGCGGCGCGGGCTCCAGTTCCTCGGGTTCGAGTTCCTCTCGGATCTCGGCGCAGATGCGCATCAGGTCGGCGCGTGCCGCCGCCACGTTGCGCTGGCAGAAAGCCAGGTGCATGCCGGGCTCCACCTTGTCACCGAGCGCGACGCCACGGCGCGCCCCGTCGAGCCCCACGATGTGGCGCACGCGGGTGTCGGTGCCGAAGTGGCCGGTGCGCTGCTGGCCCTGGGGCTGGGCCCCGGCTTCCACCAGCCCGGCCAGCGTGGCGCGCACCTTGCGCAGCGCGGGTTGCGGATCGCCGTCGAGCGACACCTCCAGCGTGTCGAGCAGCACGTCGAGCGCGGGCTCGCCATCGAGCTGCAGCACCACGTTCTCGTGCGCGGCGGTCACGCTGCGCAACGGCCCCACGGGCTGGCAGCCCTGGGTGACGCGCGAGACCAGGGCCACCCCGGCGCCGAAGGCCACGCCCGACAGGCCACCATCGAAGACCCCGCCAGCGCCGCCCTGCCCGGCGATGTTGCCGTCGCCAGCGACCGCGAACTGCACGCCCGCGCCCCGGCTGGCGCTCAGGCCGCCGAACAGGTAGCCGGTCTCGGTGCGGCCGGCCATCTCGGCCAGCAGCTCAGCCAGTTCGGGCGTGTGGCCGTCGGCATGCACCAGCGCCGTGTGGGCCGCGAAACCGCTGGTCGGCTGGCGCGGCAGCGGGGCCACTCCCGAGAACACACGGTACTGGTCGGGCGATACGTCGAGCAGCATCACGGACAGCGCCGGCTCGTCGAAGTACTCGGCGTTGTTGGCCGCCACGCCCACGCCCACGGTGCCGCTCCAGTCGGTCACCTCGGGCAGTTCGCCGGCCAGGTAGTCGAGCAGGGCCTGGGCCTCGCCCGCATAGTGGTCGGTGATGTATAGCAGGCCCAGCGTGGGAGCGCTGGCGTACTCGGGCAAGGCCATCTGCGCGCGCAACTGCGCCAGTGCCAGGGCTGCGGCCATGCGCCACTGGGGATGGGTGGCATGGCCGGAGGGAAAGAGTTTCATGGTGTGTGTCTTCTCGCAGGCGGTGCGCGCTGCCGACGCACGGCCGGGATCAGCGGGCGCTCTTGCGCGGTGTGCGCTTGGCCGCCGCCGTGGTCTTCTTCGCTGCCGGCCGGGCCTTGGCAGCGGGCTTGGCAGCGGGCTTGGCCGCTGCCGCCTTCCTGGCGGCGGGCTTGCGCTCGCCGGCCATGCTCTTCATGCCCTTGGCGGCGAACTGGCTGGCCATGCCGGTGGCCGTCTTGATGGCCTCCTTGGCCAGGCCGGTGGCCATGTTCTTGGTGGTATCGAGGGCGGTCTGCTTGGCCGCGTCCTTCATGGCGTTCGCGGCGATCTGCTGGAACTGGCCCGTGAGCGCGCCCCACCATTGCAACGGGTCGACCACGGAGGCTTCGGGCGCCGCAGCGGCGGCCTTGCCGCTCTTCCTGGCCTTGGTGGGCGCCTCCTCGGGTTCGGCATCGTCCTCTTCTTGCGGCGCCTCGTCCTTCGCGCGGCCCGAGACGCGGGCGGCAGCGCCGGCCACGGCCCCTGCCGCGCCGCTGACCGTGTCGGCGGCCTTTTGCACGCCGCTCATCACGGTATCGGCCGTCTTGAGCTTGAAGGCATTGGCCACGTCGCCCATGCTGAAGTTCATGCCCTTCAGGGTGGCCAGCGTCATCTTCTGCACCTCCAGCGCCTGGATGGTGGCGGCCAGCGCGCGCGAGTTCTGCTCCAGCCAGAACTGCACGGCCTTGAGTTCCTCGATGCGCTTTTCCAGCTCTTCGACGCTGATGGTCGGGGCCACCCAGTTGGACAGGTTGGGCAATTGCGGAATGCTGTTGGTCGCCCCCTTGGCCAGGCTCTGCAGGAAATCAAAACCGGGGACGAATTTGCCGAAACCGAAATTGGATGTGTCGCTCATGGCCGCTCCGCAAGAATGGGTGGGGGGATCGCTCCTGACAGCTTACCCCAATGGATGGCTGCTGGCGATGGCATGCAGGGGGCTTGTTCCTCAGTGTTTGTGCCCATGCGCATGGGCTGGCGCACCCGCTTGCGCGCCCGGTGCGCTGGTCGCCACGGGCACGGTCAGCTCGAGCCTGCTTTCCACGCCCTTGGCGTCCTTGAAGGTCAGGGTGAGCGGCACGGTGCTGTCCTTGGCCAGGGGTGCCTTGAGGTCCAGCAGCATGACGTGGTAGCCCCCGGGTTTGAGCTCCACGGCCTTGCCGGCAGGCAGCTCCAGCACCGGCACGGCACGCATGCGCATCACGTCGCCATCGAGCTTCATTTCATGCACCTCGGTCACGCCGGCGGCAGGAGAGGATGCCCCCACCAGGCGTGCGCCCTGTGGCGCGGTGAGCTTCATGAAGGCGCCGGTGCCCTTCTGCCCGGGGACGCTGGCGCGGGCCCAGGCGCCCTCGACCTTCACGTCGGAGGCCTGGGCCAGAGCGGAAGCGGCCAGCAGGGTGGACGACAGGGCGAGGCCGGCAAGGAGGGTCTTGTGGAATGGCATGGGTGGTGGGCTCCTGGGAAACGATGGTGCACCGCGCGGCATGGATGCGGCAAAGGCTGGCGGCCGGCGGCAGAGCGGCGCAAACTCCCTGGGCAGCAGCCACCCGCTGCGGCGGATGCGGACCATTGTAGGACCGGCGCATGCGTCATCTGCGCGACCGGGCCGGCCCGGCCGACCGCCTAGCATGGCAACCGGCAACGACCCCTACCAAGAGATACAGGAGACACCCCATGCTCACCCTCTGCGGCTTTTCGGCCAGCAACTACTACAACAAGGTCAAGCTCGCGCTGCTCGAAAAGGGCGTGCCCTTCACCGAAGAACTGGCCTGGATCGGCGAGACCGACCGCAGCGCCAGCCCGCTGGGCAAGGTGCCCTACCTGCGCACCCCGAACGGCACGCTGTGCGAGTCGGCGGTGATCGCCGACTACATCGAGTCGGCCTACCCCGAGCACCCGCTGATCCCGGCCGACCCGCTGGCCGCTGGCAAGGTGCGCGAGCTGATCACCTTCATGGAGCTGCACCTGGAGCTGGTGGCGCGCAACCTCTACCCGCAGGCCTTTTTCGGCGGCACGGTGAGCGAGGCGGCGCGCGAAAAGGTCGGCGCCCAGCTGGCCAAGAACATCGCCGCCTTCGCCCAGCTCACGAAGTTCAGCCCCTTCATCGGCGGTGACAGCTTCACCGCGGCGGACTGCGCGGCCATCGTGCACCTGCCGCTGGTGTCGTCGGCCACAAAGATCATCTACGGCCGCGACTTCCTGGCCGAGCTGCCGGTGCGCGGCTACCTGGCCCGCATGAACGAGCGCCCCCACGTGGCGCGCGTGAATGCCGACCGCAAGACCAACACGGCCGAGATGCTGGCCAGACCGAAAGGCTGACGTCGCCAGGGGGAGCGCATCCGCTGCTATCCTGCACCGATGCACAGCCTTTTTCACCTTGCCTTCAACGTCACTGACCTCGACGCAGCCCGCCGTTTCTACGGCGGCGTGCTGGGCTGCCGCGAAGGCCGCAGCACCGACACCTGGGTCGATTTCGACTTCTTCGGCCACCAGATCTCCCTGCACCTGGGCACGCCGTTCACCAGCGCCGCCACCGGCCATGTGGGCGAGCACCTGGTGCCCATGCCGCACTTCGGCGCCATCCTTGAATTGCCCGCCTGGAAGGCCGTGGCCGAGCGCCTGAAGGCGGCCGGCACGCCATTCGTGCTTGCGCCCCAGGTGCGCTTCGAGGGCGAACCCGGGGAGCAGTGGACGATGTTCTTCCACGACCCGAGCGGCAACCCGATCGAGATGAAGGGCTTCAAATCCATGGAACAGGTGTACGCGGCGTAGGCCGCCACCGCGCCGGGAGCCAGGGGCGGCAGCCGCCGCCCCTCCCCGGCACCCCTCTCAGCGCCGCTGCATCAGCGGCATGCTCCCCAGTGCGAACACCGAGTTGGGCACACCGAGCCCGGCCAGGCGCGGCTTGGGCTTGGCGCTGGGCACAGCGCGGGCACGTTGCTGCGGCGCCGGCTCGCCGGACTCCACCACCACGCCACGGGCCAGCTCCTGCGTCACCAGCTCCGCCAGCGTCACGGACTGCAGGTAGTCCATCACCCGGCTGTTGAAGGTGATCCACAGCTCACCCGTCATGGCCTTCATCTGCGCCGCCTGGCCCTGGGCCAGGCTCTGGGTGTCGTCACCCTTGAGGTTTTCCACCGCCAGGATGATGTCGGCCACGGACACCTGGTCCGCGCGGCGCGCCAGCGTGTAGCCGCCGCCAGGCCCGCGCGTGCTGTCCACCAGCCCGGCGCGCCGCAACGCGCTGAACAGCTGCTCCAGGTAGGACAGCGAGGTGCCCTGGCGTGCACTGATGGTCGACAGTGCCACAGGACGCATCTGCTGACGCAGTGCGAGATCGGTCATGGCCGACACGGCAAGTTGCCCTCGGGTAGTGATACGCATCTTTGACTCCTTGTGAACGTTGTATGGCCAGGGTTCGGTGCCCGAAGGGGCGTTCCGCGATCTGTCCATGGACGTACTTTAGGGATCTTGACACTTCGCGTATATTCGATTTATTGAGATTTTTACTTCGTTTTTTGCGAAGTATCAAGGAGACGGCATGAACTTCAAGCACCTGCGCTACTTCTGGACCACGGCCAAGGCGGGCGGCATCATGCGCGCCGGCGAGCAGCTCAACACCACGCCGCAGACGCTCTCGGGCCAGATCAAGCAGCTCGAGGAATGGCTGGGCCACGACCTGTTCAAGAAGCGCGGCCGGGGGCTGGAGTTGACCAGCGAGGGCCGGGTGGCACTCGGTTATGCGGAGCAGATCTTTGCGCTGGGCGACGAGCTGGAAAAGTCCATCCGCCTGGCGCGCGGGCAATCGCGCCCGCTGGAGTTCCGCGTGGGTGTGGCGGATTCGGTGGCCAAGTCGGTCGCCTACCGCCTGCTGGAGCCGGCAATGGGCCTGGCCGAACAGGTGCACATGACCTGCCACGAGGGCAAGTTCCCCGAGCTGGTGGCGCAGCTGAGCCTGAACCGGCTGGACCTGGTGCTGGCGGACGAGCCGGTCTCCCGGAAGATCGGCGTCAAGGCCTTCAACCACGGCCTGGGCACCAGCTCCATGAGCTTCTTCTGCGCACCGGCCCTGCGCAGCCAGCTGCAAGGCCCGTTCCCCAAGTGCCTGCATGGCGCGCCGATGCTGATCCAGGGGCCCATGTCCTCGGTGCGCCAGCAGCTCGACCACTGGTTCAACAAGCACCAGCTGCAGCCGCGCCTGGTGGGAGAGTTCGACGACAGCGCGCTGATGAACGCCTTCGGGCGCGAGGGGCGCGGGGTGTTCACCTCGCCCACGGTGCTGGAAGAGGAGACCCAGGCCCAGTTCGGGGTCGAGGTGATCGGTCGCTCCACAGAGCTGGTCGAGGAGTTCTTTGCGATCTCGGTGGAGCGGCGCATCAGCCACCCCTGCGTGGCCGCCATCACCAAGGCCGCCCGGTCCGACCTGTTCGCGGCATGACCGGGGCAGGTGCCGACGGCCCTGCCCCACCGGTTCAGGCGGCCGGCACCTGCACCTGGCGCGCGTACGGCAGGGGCGCCACGGCGCCATAGCCCTGCACCGCCAGCGCTGCGGCGGCATTGGCATAGCGCGCCGCCGCGAACACGTCGTCACCCTGGGCCAGGCGGGCCAGCAGGTTGCCGCAGAAGCAGTCGCCGGCACCGGTGGCGTCCACGGGCGTGACGCGCAGGCCGACGATGCGCTCCCTGCGCTGGCCGTCGCTGGCCAGGGCCCCCTCGGCACCGAGCTTGAGCACCACGGTGGCCGCGCCACGCGCATGGCCCCAGTCGACGATGGCGTCGGGATCGGACAGGCCGGTCAGGGCCTGCATGTCCACCAGGCTGGGCAGGAAGATGTCGCACAGCGCCACGGCCTGAGCGATGCAGGCCTGGGCCCGCGCCAGCGGCCAGAGCTTGAGGCGCAGGTTGGAGTCGAAGGCCACCAGGGTGCCGGCCTCGCGCGCGAGAAGCATGGCCTCGAAGGCCGTGTCGCAGGCCTGCGGCGAGATGGCCAGCGAAATGCCCGACAGGTGCAGGATGCGGGCCGCCTGCAGCACGGCCGTGGGCTCGCCGGCCAGCCACTGCGGCGCCATGCGGCTCGCGGCCGACCCTGCGCGCAGGTAGCTGAACTCGTGCCCGGCCGCTCCATGCGAGACGAAGTAGATGCCGGTGGGGTGCTCGCCGTCGCTCTGCACGGCGCGGGTGTCCACGCCCTCGGCGCGCCACAGCGCGGTGAGCGCCTGGCCGAAGCTGTCCTGCCCGATGCGCGTGAGGTAGGCCACGCGCGCGCCGGCCCGTGCCGCCGCAATGGCGGCATTGCTGGTGTCGCCGCCGAAGCCGCGCAGGTACTGCGGCTGGCCGGGGTGGACCTGGTTGAACTCGACCATGGCCTCGCCGAGCGCGGCCACGTCGAAGGTCTTGCCCACGGAGGTGGTGGAACGCTCAGGCACGGGGCTTGTAGGCGGTGACGTCGATCTCGACCTTGGCGTCGATCATGAGGCGCGACTCCACCGTGGAGCGGGCCGGCCGGTGCTCGCCGAAGCACTCCATGTAGACGCGGTTGAAGCTGCCGAAATCGCGCGCATCGGCCAGCCAGACGCTGACCTTGGCCACATCGGCCAGGGTGCAGTCGGCCAGCGCCAGGGCGTCCTTGACGCGCTGGAACACCTGGCGCGTCTGGGCCTCGATGCCGCCGACGATGACCTGGCCCTGGTCGTCCGTGGGCACCTGGCCCGAGACGAAGACGAAGTCGCCAGCGCGCGTGGCGGGCGACAGGGGACGCGCCTGGCGGTCGGATGCGATGGGGGACTGGCCCAGCAGTTCTACATGGCTCATGCAAGCTCCTTGTGTAATGAATTTACATAAATCATCGGAAAAAACCCGTTTGACTTTCATAAACGAGTCATCTACGATTAAAAATGTAATGTTATTACTTATGGAGCCACGATGCAATCCTCATCCATCCGTGATTGGTTGACGCCCGGAAGGCCTGTTCAGGCCGCCAGGCGCAGCGTTCTGGGCCTGGCAGCAAGTGCTGCCGTGCTCGTGGCCCTGGGGTCGGGCCAGCCCGCCCTGGCCGCCCCCGCCAAGGGGGGCGCCGCCAACCTGGCCATGGTCGGCGAGCCCCAGGGGCTGGACCCCATGGTGAGCACGGCCGACCTGGTCGGCACCATCATGCAGCACGTCTACGAGCCGCTGTACACCTTCGACGCGAACTGGGCCGTGGCGCCCATGCTGGCCGAGGGCCTGCCCTCCGTGTCCAAGGACGGCCTGACCTACACCATCGCCCTGCGCAAGGAAGTGAAGCTGCACAACGGCCGCGACCTGAATGCCGACGACGTGGTGGCCTCGCTGCAGCGCTGGATGGAGCTGTCGCCGCGCGGCAAGGCCGTGGGCAAGGAGGTGGCCTCGCTCACCGCCAAGGGCCCGCTGTCGGTGGAGCTCAAGCTCAAGGCGCCCTATGCACCGCTGTTGGCCCAGCTGGCGCTGCCCAGCGGCATGGCCGCCATCATGGCCAAGGAGAGCATCGCGCCGCAGCTCAAGGATTTCATCGGCACCGGTCCCTACAAGTTCAAGGAGCGCCGCCCCGACCAGTTCACGGTGCTGGTGCGCCACGACACCTACAGCGCCCGCAAGGAGGCCCCGAGCGGCTATGCCGGCCGCCGCGAGGCCCTGCTCGACGAACTGCGCTTCGTGCCCGTGCCCAACGCCAACACCCGCGTGGAGGGCGCCCTGTCGGGCCAGTTCCAGTACGCCGACCTGCTGCCCGTGGAAGCGGCCAGCCGCATCGACAAGGGTGCCCCGGCCGTGGTGCCCATCGTGACCAAGAACTTCGGTTTCCCCTACATCGTCTTCAACACCAAGGAAGGCGTGCTGGCCGCGCAGCCGCTGCGCCGCGCGGTGCAGACCGCCGTGGGCTCGGGCGAGCTGCTGGCTGCGGGCTTTGGCGACAACCGCTTCTTCGTGGTGGAGCCCAACTTCTTCCCCAAGGGCACGCCCTACTACTCGGACGCGGGCAGCAAGCTGTACAACGAGCGCAACCCGCAGGCCGCCAAGGACCAGGCGGCCAAGGCCGGCTACAACGGCCAGCCGGTGCGCATCATGGCCAGCCGGCAGTACGAGTTCCACTACAACATGGCGCTGGTGATGGCCGAGCAGCTCAAGAAGGCCGGCTTCAAGACCGAACTGCAGGTGGTGGACTGGGCCACACTGGTGCAGCGGCGCAACGATGCCAAGTTGTGGGACGTGTACTTCACGCACTCGGGCCTGTTCCCCGAGCCCATGCTCTCGCCGCCGCAGCTCGGTGACGGCGCGCCGGGCTGGTGGGATTCGCCCGCCAAGAAGGCCACGCTCACGGCCTTCAACCAGGAGACCAATGTCGCCAAGCGCGGCCCGCTGTGGGGTGCCGTGCAGCAGGTGGTGTACGACGAAGTGCCCTTCATCGAGGTCGGCAAGTTCAACGGCCTCTCGGCGCGCTCGGCCAAGCTGGAAGGCTACACGCCGGCGATCTGGCCGTTCTTCTGGAACACGGGCCTGGCCAAGTAAGCCCCCACTGCACGAAGGTTCGTTGCCATGCGTTTTCTGATGACCCGCCTGGGCGGCGCCCTGGTGGTGCTGGCCCTTGTCGCGGTGCTGGTGTTCGCGCTCACGCGCCTGGCCTCGGGCGACCCGGTGGCGCTGCTGCTGGGTGAGCAGGCCACGGCCGAGGACATCGCCGCGGCGCGCGTGCAGTACGGGCTGGACAAGCCCCTGCCCACGCAGTTCGTGCTCTGGGTGGGCGAGCTGCTGCAGGGCAACCTGGGCCAGTCCATCTTTCTGCAGCGCCCGGTGGCGCAGGCGCTGCTCGAGCGCGCCGAGCCCACGCTGTTCCTGGCGCTGTTCGCGGTGGGCATCGCGGCGCTGATCGGCATCCCCTGCGGCATGGCGGCCGCCATCTGGCGCGGCAGCCCCGGTGACCAGGCCCTGAGCGGCGTGGCCATGCTGGGCGCCAGCGTGCCCAGCTTCTGGCTCGGGCTGATCCTGATCCAGCTGTTCGCGGTCAAGCTCGGCTGGTTCCCGGCCTCGGGCTATGGCGACCCGGCCTCGCCGCTGGCCGAGCGCCTGTCGCACCTGCTGCTGCCGGCGCTGGTGCTGGGGCTGCTGAACTCGGCGCTGATCATCCGCTTCACACGCGCCTCGATGCTCGACATCCTGGGCGAGGACTACGTGCGCACGGCACGCGCCAAGGGCCTGGCCGAAGGCACGGTGATGGTCAAGCACGTGCTGCGCAATGCGCTGGTGCCCATCGTCACGGTGCTGGGCCTGACACTGGCGCTGATGATCGGCGGCACGGTGGTGACCGAGACGGTGTTCAACCTGCCCGGCGTGGGCAATCTGGTGGTGCGCGCCGTGCTGCGCCGTGACTACCCGGTGATCCAGGGCACGCTGCTGGTCATCGCGGCCATCTATGTATTCATCAACCTGGCCATCGACTTCCTGTACACGCTGGTCGACCCACGCATCCGGCTGGAGGGCAAGTGACATGGTGCAAGGCCTGATTCGCAATCTCAAGGACTACTGGCTGCCACTGGCACGCCGCCTGTTCGCACGCAAGGTGGTGCTGGCCTCGGCCATCGTGCTGGCCCTGGTGGTCGCGGTGGCCACGGTGTTCCCCTGGGTGTCGGACGCCGACCCCAACGCCATCTCGATCAGCGAGCGCCTGAACGCGCCCTCGGCCGCGCACTGGGCCGGCACCGACGAGCTCGGGCGCGACGTGATGCTGCGCATCGTGCACGGCGCACGCTATTCGCTGCTGATCGGCGGGCTCACGGCCGCGGGCGCGGTGCTGTTCGGCACGCTGCTGGGCATGTTCGCGGGCTTCTTCCGGCGGCTGGACGCGCCGCTGATGCGCGTGGTGGACGCGATGATGTCCTTCCCCGACATCTTGCTGGGCATCGCCCTGGTGTCCATCCTGGGGGCCTCGCTGTGGAACGTGATGCTGGCGCTGGTCATCGTCTACACGCCGCGCGTGGCGCGCGTGGTGCGGGCCAGCACCCTGGTGCTGCGCGAGCTGCTGTTCGTGGACGCCGCGCGCGCCCTGGGCGTGCGCACGCCGCGCATCCTGCTCAAGCACATCCTGCCCAACCTGGTCTCGCCCATCCTGGTGCAGGTGACCTTCATCTTCGCCTATGCCATCCTGGCCGAGGCGGGCCTGTCCTTCCTGGGCGTGGGCGTGCCGCTCGACATCCCCACCTGGGGCACCATGATCGCGGGCAGCCTGGAATCGGCCGACCGCGCGTTCTGGACGATTCTCTACCCGGGCCTGGCCATCGTGTTCACCGCCCTGTCGCTGCAGATGCTGGGCGACGGCGTGCGCGACCTGCTCGACCCCAAGCTCAAGAAGGCCGCATGAGCTTTCACCGACCCACGCAAGCGCCCGCCCCTGGCGAGCGCGTTACGAAGGCACCCACCCCATGACCACCCCCACGGCTGCCCGGCTCGAAGTGCAGGGCCTGTCCACCTCGTTCGCCACCGACGCCGGCCGCATCCAGAGCGTGGCCGACGTGTCCTTTGCCATCCACCCGGGCCAGACGCTGGCGCTGGTCGGGGAGTCGGGCTCGGGCAAGTCCGTCACCAGCCTGACGCTGATGGGCCTGCACGCCAAGACCTCGCAGGCCCAGGTCAGTGGCCAGGCCTGGTTCACCCGGCGCGACGGCCGGCGCGTGGACCTGCTGGCCCTGCCCGAGGCCGAGCGCCGGGCGCTGCGCGGCAACGAGATCGCGATGATCTTCCAGGAGCCCATGACCAGCCTGAACCCGGTGCTGACCGTGGGCGAGCAGATCGCCGAATCGGTGCGCCTGCACCTCAAGCTCGACCGCCGCGCTGCACTGGCCCATGCCCAGCGCATGCTGGAGCTGGTGGAGATACCGGCCGCCAAGCAGCGCGTGCACGAGTACCCGCACCAGCTCTCGGGCGGCATGCGCCAGCGCGTGATGATTGCGCTGGCCATGGCCTGCAACCCCACGCTGCTGATCGCCGACGAGCCGACCACCGCGCTGGACGTGACCATCCAGGCGCAGATCCTGGCCCTCATGGGCCGGCTGCAGAAGGAGACGGGCATGAGCATGCTGTTCGTGACCCACAACCTGGGCGTGGTGGCGCAGTACGCCGACGCGGTGGCCGTGATGTACGCCGGCCGCATCGTCGAGTCGGCCCCGGTGCACGACCTGTTCGCGCAGCCCGAGCACCCCTACACGCGCGGCCTGCTGGCCTGCCTGCCCGGCGTGGCCAGGCGCCATGCGGTCGCGGTGGCCGGGCAGCGCCCGCGCCTGGTGGCCATACCGGGCCAGGTGTCGAGCCCGCTCGCGCCGCCGCCGGGCTGCGCCTTTGCGCCGCGCTGCGAGCGCCGCATCGCGGCCTGCGATGCGCGCATGCCGGCCCTGTCCGACGGCAGTGCCACCGAGGCCGGCCGGCGGGTGCGCTGCATCCGTGTGGGCGAGCAGGCGCAGCAGGAGGTGAGCGCATGAACGCCGTGGCCATGGCCCCGACCCCGGGCGACAACCTCATCGAGGTGCGCGGCCTGCGCAAGTACTTCGGCAGCGGCCCGCACCCGGTGCGCGCGGTGGACGACGTGAGCTTTGCCATCCGGCGCGGCGAGACCCTGGGCCTGGTGGGCGAGTCGGGCTCGGGCAAGAGCACCATCGGCCGCCTGCTGACGCGCCTGGTGGACCCGACGGCGGGCCAGATGCTGTACCACGGCAGCGACGCTGGCGGGCAGGACCTGGCCGGAATGAGCCAGGGCCAGTTTCGCCCGCTGCGCTCGAAGATCCAGATCATCTTCCAGGACCCGTACGCCAGCCTGAACCCGCGCATGCGCATCCGCGAGGTGCTGGGCGAGGCGCTGGACACGCACCGCCAGGCGCGCGGTGCGGCACGCCTGCCGCGCATCCACGAGCTGCTCACGCAGGTGGGCCTCAGGCCCGAGCATGCGGACCGCTTTCCGCACGAGTTCTCGGGTGGGCAGCGCCAGCGCATCGGCATTGCGCGCGCGCTGGCAGTGCAGCCGAACTTCATCGTGGCGGACGAGCCGCTGTCGGCGCTGGACGTGTCGATCCAGGCGCAGGTGGTGAACCTGCTGGGCGACCTCAAGCAGCAGCTGGGCCTGACCTTGCTGTTCATCTCGCACGACCTGGACGTGGTGGAGTACCTGTGCGACCGCGTGGTGGTGCTGTACCTGGGCCGCGTGATGGAGATCGCGCCCACCAGCGCGCTGTATGCGCGGCCAGCCCATCCCTACACGCGCGCCCTGCTGGCCGCGGCCCCCATCCCCGACCCGGCGCAGCGGCGTACCATCCCCCTGCTGCAGGGCGACCTGCCCAGCCCCGCCAATCCGCCCTCGGGCTGCGTGTTCCGCACGCGCTGCCCGCATGCGGTGGCCGAATGCGCCAGCGCCGACATGGCCCTGCGCCCCGTGGGCACCGAGCACTGGAAGGCCTGCTGGCGCGACGACATCTGACCGGCGCAGCCCCGCTGCGTCCCTCCAACATGACGAAACGACATGACGAACACCACCACTGACTTCACCCTGGACGCCACCAGCAAGAGCTTTCCCATCGCGGCGGCGCCCTGCCGCGCCAGCGAGATCGCCGCACGCGGCTGGAATGTGCTGGCCGACGACCTGGCTTTCCCGCTGGCAGTGCTCAGCCGCACGGCGCTGGCGCACAACCTGGCCTGGATGCAGGATTTTGCCAAGCGCAAGGGCATCGCCCTGGCGCCGCACGGCAAGACCACCATGTCGCCCCAGCTCTTTGCACAGCAGCTGGCGGGCGGTGCCTGGGGCCTGACCTTCGCCACGGCCTTCCAGGTCGCGGTGGGGGTGCAAGCCGGTGCGCGCCGCATCATCATCGCCAACCAGGTGGTCTGCGATGCCGACCTGGATGCGCTCGATGCACTGCTGGCCCGTCACGCCGATCTCACGGTGTGGTTCCTTGTCGACTCGCTGGCGCAGCTCGCACTGGTGGAGGACTGGAAGCAGCGCCGCGGCAGTGCCCGTGTGTTCAACGTGCTGCTGGAGATGGGCATCCCCGGCCAGCGCACCGGCTGCCGCACGCTGGACGAGGCACTGGCCCTGGCGCGTGCGCTGGCGGCGTCGCAGGCCGTGCAGTTCGATGGCATCGAATGCTATGAGGGCGGCGTGGCGCGCTGCGACAACGAGCACGACGCCCGCGAGGTGACGGCCCTGGTGCGCCGCGTGATGGAGGTGGCACGCGCCTGCGATGCAGGGCACCTGTTCGCACAGGACCGCATCCTGCTCACCGCGGGCGGCTCGGCCGTGTTCGACCTGGTGGTGCCGCTGCTGCAGGCCCAGGGCCTGTCGCGCCCCGTGGAGGGCGTGCTGCGCTCGGGCTGCTATGTGACGCACGACCATGGCAACTACGCGCGCTTCCTCAAGAACGTGGAGCAGCGCGAAGGGCTCGATACCTCGCTGCGCCCGGCCCTCACGGTCTGGGCCATGGTGCAGTCGGTGCCGGAGCCGGGCCTGGCCCTGCTGACCTGCGGGCGCCGCGACATCTCCTACGACCTGGAGATGCCCATCCCGGTGCAGCTGGCGCGGCGCGGCGAGCGCACGGCGGCGGCCGCCCCGGCCGGCTGGAGCGTGAGCGCCTTGAACGACCAGCATGCCTACCTGCGCTTCGATGCCGCAGCCGGCGACGCCGCTGCGCCCCGTGTGGGCGACCGCGTGGCGCTGGGCATCTCGCACCCCTGCACCACCTTCGACAAGTGGCGCTGGATGCCGCTGGTGGAAGACGATGGCGCCATCACGGGCGCCATCAGCACCCGGTTCTGAGACGCGGAGAAGCGCATGAACAGCAGCCTGCCTCCTTCGCCGTCGTCCTCCACCCAGCCGCCCAGCCCCACGCCGGGCCTGCTGCAGCAATTGCGCGAGCGCCAGGACAGCCTGCCCGAGGCGCAGCGCAGCGTGGTGCGTGCCGTGCTCGAAGACCCGCGCGCTGCCGTGGCGGCCACGGTGGAGCAGCTGGCGCAGCAGGCGGGCGTGTCCATGCCGACCATCGTGCGCACCTGCCGCAGCTTCGGCTACGACTCGGTGCGCGAGTTCATGCTGGCGCTGGCGCAGGACCTGGCGGTCTCGGGCTCCTACCTGCACCGCAGTGTGCTGGCCGAGGACACGGCGCAGGACGTCTCCAGCAAGATCATCCATGCGGCTGTCTCCTCGCTGACCGAGCTGGGCCGGCGCATCGACGTGGACGTGATCGACCAGGTGGCCGCCAAGCTCGCCAAGGCGCGGCGCATCGACTGCTATTCGGTCGGCGCAGCGTCGACCTTCACGGCCAGCGAGCTGCAGAGCCGGCTGTTCCGCCTGGGCCTCACGGCCAACGCGATCTTCGACGCGCACCAGCAACTGGTCTCGGCCAGCACCCTGGGCCCCGAGGGCGTGGCCTTCGTCGTGTCGCATGTGGGGCGCATGCCCTACACGGTGGAGGCGGCGCGTTTCGCCCGCTCGCAGGGCGCCACGGTGATCGCGCTGACCCAGCCCGGTACGCCGCTGGCCGAGACGGCCGACCTGGTGCTGGCCGTGTCGGTGCCGCAGGATGCGGTGATGCGCGTGGGCACCGAGGCCTACCTGGCCCACCTGGTGGTGATCGAGATCCTGATGGTGCGCCTGGCGCAGCAGCTGGGGCCGGTGGCCACGCGGGGCCTGCAGCAGTTCAAGCAGCTTTTGCACAAACACGGATTCGACAGCGCCGAGTATTCGGGCGCCATGGACCACGGCCCGGGCATGCACAAGCCGGGCCAGAAAGACAATTGATGGTAGCAACGCAAGCAACCCTGCTGAAGAACGGAACCATCATCGACGGCACCGACCGCCCCGGATGGGTGGGCGACCTGCTGCTGGCAGGCGAGCGCATCGTGGCGCTGGCCGCGCCCGGCGCCATCGACCCGGCCTTGTTCGCCGGCCTGGAGCTACAGACCATTGACTGCACGGACCGCGTGATCGCACCCGGCTTCATCGATGTGCACACGCACGACGATGCGGCCGCCATCGACGCGCCCGACATGCTGCCCAAGCTGTCGCAGGGCGTGACCACGGTGATCGTGGGCAACTGCGGCATCTCGCTGGCCCCCATGGTGACGGATGCACCGGCGGCGCCGCTGTCGCTGCTGGGCCAGCGCCAGTTCCGCCACGCGCGCATGGCCGACTACGCGCGCGCCGTGGATGCCGCGCAGCCCGGCGTGAACGTGGCTGCGCTGCTGGGCCATACGGCCCTGCGCATGCGCCACCTGCCCGAACTGGGACGCCCGGCCACGGCCAGCGAGCGCGCTGCCATGGCCGCCGACATGCAGGAGGCCATGGATGCGGGCGCGCTGGGCCTGTCGTCCGGCGTGTTCTACAAGGAAGCCTATGCGGCCGATCTCACCGAGCTGACCGAGCTGGCCAGCGTGGCCGCGCGAAATGGCGGCGTGTATGCGACCCACATCCGCGACGAGCTGGCCGGCATTTTGCCGGCGCTGCAGGAGGCGGCGCTCACGGCGCGCCAGGCCGGCCTGCCGCTGGTGCTGTCGCACCACAAGTGCGCCGGCGCCTCGAACTGGGGCCGCACGCGCCAGACGCTGCCGCTGATCGAGTCACTCGCCCAGGGCCAGCCCATCAGCCTGGATGTGTACCCCTACACCGCGGGCTCGACGGTGCTGCGCACCGACCTGGTCGACGGTGTGATCGACATCCTGATCACCGGCAGCCAGCCCCATCCCGAGATGGTGGGCCGCTACCTCAAGGACATCGCCCGGGAATGGGACACGACCGAACAGGCAGCGTGCGACCGGCTGCAACCCGGTGGCGCCTGCTACTTCCAGATGCGCGAGGACGATGTGGAGCGCGTGATTGCGCACCCCCTGTCCATGATCGGCTCGGACGGGCTGCCGCACGACGAGCGCCCCCACCCCCGGCTGTGGGGCGCCTTCCCGCGCGTGCTGGCCTGCTACTGGCGCGAGAAGGGCCTGCTGCGGCTGGAAGAGGCCATCCACAAGATGACCGGCCTGTCGGCGCAGCGCTTTCGCATCGGCGAGCGGGGCCGCCTGGCTGCAGGCCACATGGCCGACGTGGTGGTGTTCGACCCGGCGCGCGTGCGCGATACCGCGAGCTACGAGAAGCCCGTGCAGTTCAGCGAAGGCATCGAGCAGGTCTGGGTGAACGGCGTGCTGAGCTACACCGCAGAAGGCCGCGCCACCGGGGCACGTGCCGGGCGCTTCATCCGCCGGCAGGCTACCCCGCCCGCCTGAGGCATGCCCCAAGCGGGCTTTGCAGCCATTGCAAAGCCGCTTCCCGCCGGGCGCCGTGTCCGGAAACCGGGTCGAAAACTACAGTGGAGGCACCTACCAACCCATCCACTGACCAGGAGTTTTCCATGCCCATCATCAACGTCAAAGTCTCTGCCGAACGCTCGGCCGCCCTGTCGCAGCGCATCTCGGACACGCTGCTCGATCTGACCACCCGCATCCTGGGCAAGAACCCCCAGATCACGGCGGTGACCGTTTCCTATGTGCACCCCGAGGACTGGATCGTGGGCGGCAGCAGCTTGGCCGCCCAGGGCAAGAAGAGCGTCTACCTCGACATCAAGGTCGTCGACGAGACTAACACCAAGGCCGAGAAGGCACGCTACATCGCCGAGGTGTTCGCGGCCTTCCAGGGCCTGCTGGGAGAGCTGCACGAGGAAAGCTACATCTATGTGCAGGACGTGCGCGCGACGGCCTATGGCTATGGCGGCAAGACGCAGGAGTTCCGGCACCAACATCCCCAGTGAGTGCAGGCGGCCGGCACCGGCGGTCCGCCATTGCTTCGTCCCACCCACCAGCCAGCCAGCCAGCCAGCCAGCCAATGGCTCGGCCCAAAAACAAAAAAGCCCACTCGAAAGTGGGCTTTTTGCAATATTGGTTGCGCGAGGAGGATTTGAACCTCCGACCTTTGGGTTATGAGCCCAACGAGCTACCAGACTGCTCCATCGCGCGGCAAGATTGAATTATATACCTTATTCAGCGGCTGCGGCCGAAGAATTTTCAGTTTTTTCTTCAGCACGGTCGACCAATTCAACCAGGGCCATGGGCGCATTGTCGCCAACGCGGAAACCCATCTTCAGGATGCGGGTGTAGCCACCGGGACGCGCATTGAAGCGGGGGCCCAGGTCGTTGAACAGCTTGGTGACGCTGTCGCGGTCGCGCAGGCGATTGAATGCCAGGCGGCGGTTGGCGACGGTGTCGACCTTGGCCAGGGTGATCATGGGTTCGACCACGCGGCGCAGTTCCTTGGCCTTGGGAACGGTGGTCTTGATGACTTCGTGCTCGATGAGCGAGTTCATCATGTTCTGCAGCATCGCAAGGCGGTGCGAGCTGGTGCGATTGAGTTTGCGGAGGCCGTGACCGTGGCGCATGGTGCTTTCCTTCTACTGTCTATGTAATTAAATCGGGCCAGCCGTATCAGGTACTGTCCGAGGCACTGTTTCCTGCCGCAGAAATGAATCCCTGCTACAGGAACGAAAAGTCCCCCTTGCGGAGGACCCTAATTCGGGTTCCCCATTTTCTGGGGAACTCGGGATTATAGCGTTTGTTTAACGCTTGTCCAGACCGGCTGGTGGCCAGTTCTCAAGCTTCATGCCCAGCGTGAGACCACGCGATGCGAGCACTTCCTTGATTTCGTTGAGCGACTTGCGACCCAGGTTAGGCGTCTTGAGCAGCTCGTTCTCGGTGCGCTGGATCAGGTCACCGATGTAGTAGATGTTCTCGGCCTTCAGGCAGTTGGCGGAACGCACGGTCAGTTCCAGCTCGTCCACAGGGCGCAGCAGGATCGGATCGAACGTGGCATTGCCGCGCGGGCCTGCAGGTGCGTCGAACGCAGCCAGCTCGCCGCCTTCCAGCTGTGCGAACACCGCCAGCTGTTCCACGAGGATCTTGGCCGAGGCGCGCACGGCGTCTTCGGCCGTGATGGCACCGTTGGTCTCGATCTCGACGACCAGCTTGTCCAGGTCGGTGCGCTGTTCCACGCGGGCGCTTTCCACGGTGTAGCTTACGCGCTTCACGGGGGAGAACGATGCATCCAGCACAATGCGGCCAATCGACTTGGTCGATTCGTCGGCATAGCGGCGCAGGTTGCCCGGCACGTAGCCGCGGCCCTTCTCCACCTTGATCTGCATGTCCAGCTTGCCGCCAGCCGACAGCGTGGCGATCACGTGGTCGGGGTTGACGATCTCGACGTCGTGGGGCGTCTGGATGTCGCGGGCGGTTACCACGCCTTCACCATCCTTGCGCAGGCTCAACGTGACTTCGTCACGGTTGTGCAGCTTGAACACCACGCCCTTGAGGTTCAGGAGGATGTTGACCACATCTTCTTGAACGCCATCGATGGACGAGTACTCGTGCAGAACGCCTGCAATGGTGACTTCCGTCGCTGCGTAACCCACCATGGACGAGAGCAGGACGCGCCGAATGGCGTTGCCCAGCGTGTGGCCATAGCCACGCTCGAACGGCTCCAGCGCGACCTTGGCACGATTGTGGCCAAGCTGCTCGACATTGATCGCCTTGGGTTTCAGCAAATTGGTTTGCATTCAGACTTCCTCTCAATACCCCCAGCTCGTTACACCGGTAAGGCTGGTGAAGCGCCTAAACCGCGATGCCTCGCGGTTCAGGTACGGTTTTTTCGAAATGTGATTCGAACTAGCGATTAGCGCGAGTACAACTCAACGATCAGCGATTCGTTGATGTCGGCACCGAATTCGTCGCGGTCAGGCACCTTCTTGAACACGCCTTCTGCCTTGTCGGCATTGACGTCCACCCAGGCGGGGATACCGACCTGTGCAGCCAGTTGCAGTGCTTCGACGATGCGGTTCTGCTTCTTGGACTTTTCGCGCACGGCCACGACATCACCGACCTTGACCAGGTACGAAGGGATGTTGACGGGCTTGCCGTTCACCGTGATGGCGCAATGCGACACCAGCTGGCGGGCTTCTGCACGCGTGGAGCCGAAGCCCATGCGGTACACGACGTTGTCCAGACGCGATTCCAGCAGGAACAGCAGGTTGGCACCGGTGTTGCCCTTGCGGCTGTCAGCGGTCTCGAAGTAGCGGCGGAACTGCTTTTCCAGGATGCCGTACATGCGCTTGACCTTCTGCTTTTCGCGCAGCTGCAGGCCGTAGTCGGACGTGCGGGCACCGGAGGTGCGGCCGTGCTGACCAGGCTTGGAGTCGAACTTGCACTTGTCCGCAATGGAGCGACGGGCGCTCTTGAGGAACAGGTCGGTGCCTTCACGGCGGGAGAGTTTGGCCTTGGGGCCGAGGTAACGTGCCACTTGAACTTCCTTTATGTCATCTACCGCAAACCATTGCGGGAGCCGCCTGTGTCGCTCTCGCGTACGCAGGCGGCGGTGGGCTTGTGAAAATTAGATACGACGGCGCTTTTGAGGGCGGCAGCCGTTGTGCGGGACCGGCGTCACATCGGAGATCGACGTGATGCGGATGCCCAGGGCACCCAGTGCGCGCACCGAGGATTCGCGACCAGGACCTGGGCCCTTGATCTCGACGTCCAGGTTCTTGATGCCTTGGTCGATGGCGGCGCGGCCAGCCACTTCCGAAGCCACCTGGGCTGCGAAAGGCGTGGACTTGCGCGAGCCCTTGAAGCCCTGGCCACCCGACGAGGCCCACGACAGGGCGTTGCCCTGGCGGTCCGTGATCGTGATGATCGTGTTGTTGAACGAAGCATGCACGTGGGCAATGCCGTCCGACACGTTCTTGCGAACCTTCTTGCGAACGCGCTGTGCTGCGTTATTGGCTGGAGACTTGGCCATATTGATCTTTCAATCTCTTTATTTCTTCAGTGCAGCAGCACCCTTGCGCGGGCCCTTGCGGGTGCGTGCATTGGTACGGGTACGCTGACCACGCATCGGCAGACCACGACGATGGCGGAAACCACGGTAGCAGCCAATGTCCATCAAACGCTTGATGTTCATGGTGGTTTCGCGGCGCAGATCACCTTCGATGGTGAATTGCTCGATCTGCTCGCGAATTTTTTCCAGGTCGCTGTCCGTCAGATCCTTGATCTTCTTGGAGTAAGCGATGCCGGTGGCTTCGCAAATCTTGCGAGCGCGTGTGCGACCAATTCCAAAAATGGAGGTCAAACCGATTTCCGCGTGCTTGTGGGGCGGAATGTTGATGCCAGCGATACGTGCCATATGCGTCCTCTAATACTTTCCAATCAACCCTGGCGCTGCTTGTGACGCAGATCCGTGCAGATCACGCGCACCACACCCTTGCGGCGGATGATCTTGCAGTTGCGGCAGATTTTTTTGACCGAAGCCGAAACTCTCATTGCATTCTCCTAAAACTTTTCCATCCGTCCCGGCTATCTTGCACGGAACACAATTTTTGTGCCCGCTACAGAATCGTGGGGCGCCAACTAACCTAAACCTTGCTTTCGGGGACCAGGCGCGCTGTGCGCCCAGGCCCTTCCAACCCGTCAACCGCCCTGATTGCCTTTGAAATTGGCTTTCTTGAGCAGCGACTCATACTGTTGCGACATCATGTAGTTCTGCACCTGGGCCATGAAGTCCATGGTCACCACCACGATGATCAACAGCGAAGTTCCACCAAAGTAAAACGGTACGTTGTACTTCAGGATCAAGAACTCGGGCAGCAGGCAGACGAAGGTGATGTAAACCGCCCCCGCCAGTGTCAGTCGCACAAGAATCTTGTCGATATAACGGGCCGTCTGTTCACCGGGACGGATCCCGGGAATGAACGCACCGCTCTTCTTCAGGTTGTCTGCCGTTTCACGGCTGTTGAAGACCAGCGCCGTGTAGAAGAAGCAGAAGAAGATGATCGCAGCGGCATAGAACATCACGTACACCGGCTGACCAGGCGTCAGGGCGGAAGAGATGTCGCGCAACCAGCGCATCGACTCTCCGGCACTGAACCAGTTCACCACGGTGGCTGGCAGCAGGATGATGGACGAAGCGAAGATGGGAGGAATCACACCTGCCATGTTCAGCTTCAAGGGCAGGTGGGACGATTGACCACCATAGACCTTGTTCCCCACCTGCCGACGCGCATAGTTCACGAGGATCTTGCGCTGGCCACGTTCCACATACACCACGAAGTAGGTCACCGCAGCAACCACCAGCACGATGAAGATGGCTGCCAGAATGCTCATCGCACCCGTGCGCACCAGCTCCAGCAGGCCACCGATGGAGCTTGGCAGACCGGCCGCGATACCTGCAAAGATCAGGATCGAGATACCGTTGCCAAGACCACGTTCCGTGATCTGCTCACCGAGCCACATCAGGAACATGGTGCCAGCCGTCAGGCTGACCATGGCCGTGATGCGAAAACCCATGCCGGGGCTCAGCACCAGGCCGGCCGAGCTCTCCAGTGCCACGGCAATGCCGAGCGACTGGAAAATGGCCAGGCCCAGCGTGCCGTAGCGCGTGTACTGGGTGATCTTCCTGCGGCCGGACTCGCCTTCCTTCTTCAGCTGCTCGAATGTCGGGACCACGTAGGTCATCAGTTGCATGATGATCGATGCCGAGATGTACGGCATGATCCCCAGTGCAAAGACGGTAAAGCGCGAGAGCGCTCCACCCGAGAACATGTTGAACAGGTTCAGGATGCCGCCTTGCTGGCCGCTGAAAAGCTGCTGAAGTTGGGCTGGGTCGATACCGGGCACGGGGATATGCGCCCCGATGCGGTACACGACCAGCGCAAGCAACAGAAAAACCAGGCGACGACGCAGGTCGCCGAACTTGCCGGTTTTTGCAATTTGAGCCGCGCTAGTAGCCACAGGTACCTTCTTTCAGATCCAAAATCAGGCCAGGCTGCCGCCAGCAGCTTCGATAGCCGCCTTGGCACCTGCAGTAGCGCCCACGCCCGTCAGCTTGACAGCCTTGGACAGAGCACCGCTCTTGATGACCTTGACCACCTTGGCCAGCTCGCCGATCAGGCCGGCTTGCTTCAAGGCAAGCACGTCCACTTCGGCCAGGCCCAGCTTGTCCAGATCGGTCAGCGTGACTTCGGCATTGAACTTGAGCGATTGCGACTTGAAGCCACGCTTGGGCAGGCGACGTTGCAGAGGCATTTGACCGCCTTCGAAACCGACCTTGTGGTAGCCACCCGAACGCGACTTCTGACCCTTGTGACCACGGCCAGCGGTCTTGCCCAGACCGGAGCCGATACCGCGGCCTACACGGCGCTTGGCATGCTTGGCGCCGTCTGCGGGCTTGATGCTATTGAGTTCCATGATCTATCTCTCAGAGGACTTTGACCAGATAGCTGATCTTGTTAATCATGCCGCGCACTTCGGGCGAGTCCTGCAGTTCGCTGACACTGTTCAGCTTGCGCAGACCCAGGCCACGGACGGTGGCGCGGTGCGATTCCTTGGTGCCGATAGGGCTGCGCACCAGTTGAATCTTGACGGTTTGTTGCGTAGTCATTTACAGCTTCCAATCAGGCGAAGATGTCTTCGACCGCTTTGCCGCGCTTGGCTGCCACTTGCGAAGGCGTCGTGGAGTTCACCAGGGCGTCAAAAGTGGCGCGGACCATGTTGTAGGGATTGGACGAACCATGGCTCTTGGCCACGATGTCGGTCACGCCCAGCACTTCGAAGACAGCGCGCATTGGGCCGCCGGCGATGATACCGGTACCCTTGGGAGCGGGAGCCATCATCACAACGGCAGCGCCGTGGTGGCCGGTCACATTGTGGAAGATCGTGCCGTTCTTCAGCGAGACCTTCACCATGTTGCGGCGAGCTTCTTCCATTGCCTTTTGCACTGCAGCAGGCACTTCCTTGGACTTGCCCTTGCCCATGCCTACGCGGCCATCACCGTCGCCGACCACAGTCAGTGCAGCGAAACCGAGGATACGGCCGCCCTTCACGACTTTGGTCACGCGGTTGACCGCGATCATTTTTTCGCGCAGACCGTCGTCACGACCTTCGTCTTGCACTTTGGGTTGAAATTTAGCCATTTTGTATTCCGCTCCGCTTAGAACTGCAGGCCAGCTTCACGGGCTGCGTCGGCCAAAGCCTTGACGCGACCGTGGTACGCAAAGCCTGAGCGATCAAATGCAACCTTCTCGACGCCAGCTGCCTTTGCCTTTTCAGCAATGCGCTTGCCGATGGCCGTGGCAGCGGCGGCATTGCCACCCTTGCCCGAACCACCGAGTTCCTTGCGCACATCGGCTTCTGCGGTGGAGGCACTGGCCAACACCTTGCTGCCGTCGCCGGAGATGACGCTGGCGTAGATATGGAGATTCGTGCGGTTCACGGTCAGACGGGCCACGCCTTGCTGTGCAATGCGGATGCGGGTCTGGCGCGAACGACGAAGACGCTGCTCTTTCTTGGTCAACATGCTGCAGCTCCTTACTTCTTCTTGGTCTCTTTGATCGTGATCTTCTCGTCCGCATAGCGGATGCCCTTGCCCTTGTAGGGCTCGGGTGGACGAACAGCACGGATCTCAGCGGCAATTTGGCCAACACGTTGGCGGTCGGCGCCCTTCACGACCACTTCCGTGGGCGTGGGGGTGGCCACCGTGATGCCAGCAGGCATCTCGATGTTGACGGGGTGCGAATAACCGACAGCCAGGTTGAGCTTGGCACCGGATGCGGCGGCCTTGTAGCCCACACCGATCAGGGTCAGCTTCTTTTCGAAGCCCTTGCTCACGCCAACAACCATGTTGTTGACCAGCTGGCGGATCGTTCCGCTCATGGCATTGGCTTCGCGGGAGTCGTTGACGGGCTCAAAGCTGAGCTTGCCGTCGTTGCTCGACACCTTCACCAGCACGTTCTGCGCCAGCGACAGCGAACCACCAGTCCCCTTGACGGAGATCTGGTCATCTTTAACGGACACATCCACGCCTGCGGGGATGGTCACGGGCATTTTTCCTACTCGGGACATTTCAGTTTCTCCTCAATGCCGCGGGTTAGGCCACGTAGCAGAGCACTTCGCCACCGACACCGGTAGCACGCGCCTTGCGATCGGTCATCACGCCCTTGGGCGTCGTGACAATTGCCACACCCAGACCGTTCATGACTTGTGGAATGGAATCATGGCCCTTGTACACACGCAGGCCAGGGCGGCTGACGCGCTCGATGCGCTCAATCACCGGACGACCAGCGTAGTACTTCAGGGAGATTTCGAGTTCGGACTTGCCGGATTCGGTCTTGACCTGGAATCCGTCGATATAACCCTCGTCCTTCAGCACCTGGGCGATGGCAATCTTCACTTTGGAAGAAGGCACCAGAACCGTGGCCTTGGCGACCATCTGTGCATTACGGATGCGGGTCAGCAAGTCAGCGATAGGATCACTCATGCTCATGTTGTAATTCTCCTGCCTGCTTACCAGCTGGCCTTGGTGACACCGGGGATGTCGCCTGCAAAAGCCAGTTCACGGATCTTGGCGCGGGCCAGACCGAATTGACGGAAGGTACCGCGTGGGCGACCGGTGATTTCGCAACGGTTGCGCTGGCGCGTGGGGTTCGCGTTGCGTGGAAGCTTCTGCAGGCCCAGGCGGGCTGCATCACGCTCTTCATCGCTGCGCTTGGCGTCACCGGCGATCGCCTTCAGTTCCGCATACTTCGTTGCGTACTTGGCGGCCAGTTTTTCGCGCTTCAGTTCGCGCTGGATCAAAGCTACTTTAGCCATACCCTGCCTCAGTTCTTGAACGGGAAACGGAAACCAGCCAGAAGAGCCTTGGCTTCTTCGTCGGACCTGGCCGTCGTGGTGATGCTGATATTGAGACCGCGCAGGGCGTCGACCTTGTCGTACTCAATTTCAGGGAAAATGATCTGTTCCTTGACGCCGATGTTGTAGTTGCCACGGCCGTCGAAAGCGCGACCGGAGATACCACGGAAGTCACGAACGCGGGGCAGAGCCACGGTCACGAAACGGTCCAGGAACTCATACATCTGCACGCCACGCAGCGTGACCATGCAACCGATGGCTTGGCCTTCGCGGATCTTGAAACCGGCGATAGCCTTCTTGGCCTTGGTCACCACAGGCTTCTGACCAGCGATCTTGGTCAGGTCAGCCACAGCGTTGTCCATCACCTTCTTGTCCGAGACTGCCTCGCTCACGCCCATGTTGAGCGTGATCTTGGTCAGACGGGGGACCTGCATGGGCGAGGTGTAGCCGAACTGCTTGGTCAGTTCGGGAGCGATCTTGTCGCGGTAGATTTCTTGGAGTCGTGCCATGTTTGCCCCTTAGGCCGCCTTGATTTCGGCGCCGCTGGACTTGAACACGCGAACACGCGCGCCGTCAGCCTGCACCTTGATGCCCACGCGGTCAGCCTTGCCGGTGGCCGCATTGAAGATGGCAACGTTGGACTGATGGATGGGCATTGCCTTTTCCACGATGCCGCCCGTCGTACCCTTCATGGGGTTCGGCTTGGCGTGCTTCTTGACCAAATTGATGCCGTCGATGACGAGGTAGGAGTCATCCTTGCGCAGCGACACCGTGCCGCGCTTGCCCTTGTCGCGCCCGGTCAGCACGATGATTTCGTCGCCCTTGCGAATCTTGTTCATGGCGCGTCCTTAGAGAACTTCAGGAGCCAGGGACACGATCTTCATGAACTTCTCGGTACGCAGTTCACGCGTCACGGGTCCAAAGATGCGGGTGCCGATAGGCTCCAACTTTGCATTCAGCAACACTGCAGCGTTGCCATCGAATTTGACGAGCGAGCCGTCACCGCGGCGGATGCCCTTTGCGGTGCGAACGACCACTGCGCTGTAAACCTCGCCTTTTTTGACGCGGCCACGCGGAGCGGCTTCTTTGATGCTCACTTTGATGATGTCGCCAACGCTTGCATAGCGACGCTTCGAGCCACCCAGCACCTTGATGCAAAGGACGGACTTGGCGCCGGTATTGTCGGCAACCTCTAACCGAGATTCTGTCTGGATCATTTCAATATTCCCAACTTGCACCAGAAGACCACGGCCCCAGAGAACTTCTCAAGGGCTGCAGATCAGCCAGTCAGTCTTGGGCCCGTCGTCCGCACCGCAAACCATTTGCAGCACTTCCCGCTGGGCAGAAACTTCACGTAGGAAACGCGAAGCCCTCGATTATTGCAAAGGGGAAACCCGAAGTCAAGCGCCTATCACACTGGAGCGTGCAAATACTGGTCGGCCAGTGACAAAAACGCATCCAGTTGTGGATCGGTGCCCAGTTCTTCCTGCAGGAGGGCTGCCACCAGGGGGGCAGTGGCGATGGCCTGGCGGGCGTCCAGGAACAGCATGCGTGAGCGGCGCGCCAGCACGTCTTCCACCGTGCAGGCGTATTCATGGCGGGCGGCAAAGCGCACCATGGCCTCGGTCAATCCGCCACCCAGGTCCACCCCGGCGCCCTGCAGCTCGCGCACGACGGCGGCTTCGCTGCCGTAGGAATGCAGGCCCTGGGCGTCGCTGATACGGTGGCGCACCGGTTCGGCGGGCGTGCCCACCAGGGGCAGGCGGTTGGTGACGCCAGCGGCCTTGTCCGGCAGCAGGCCGACAGTGAAGCATTTTTGCAACACATCCTCGGCCATGGCACGGTAGGTGGTCCATTTGCCGCCGGTCACCGTCACCAGGCCGCTGCGGCTGGCCAGCACGGTGTGCTCGCGGCTGATCTTCTTGGTGTTGTCGCCGTCATCGTCCTGCGGCTTGACCAGGGGGCGCAGGCCCACCCAGATGCTGCGGATGTCGGCCGCCTGGGGGGCGCGGGTCAGGTAGCGGGCGGCCTCGTCGAGGATGAAGGCCACCTCTTCCTTGAAGGCCAGGGGTTCGCGCACCACATCCTGGCGCGGGCTGTCGGTGGTGCCCAGGATGAGCTTGCCCAGCCACGGCACGGCAAACAGCACCCGGCCATCGGCCGTCTTGGGCACCATCAGGGCGTGGTCGGAGGGCAGGAATTCGCGGTCCACCACGATGTGCACGCCCTGGCTGGGCGCCACGATGGGCTTGACCGGGCGGCCGATGGCCTCGCCGTCCATCTGGCGCAGGGCATCCACCCAGACACCGGTGGCGTTGACCACAGCCTTGGCGCGCACGGTGAACTGGCGGCCGCTGGCGCTGTCTTCGCAGACGAAACCCGCCACCTTGCCGTTTTCATGGACCAGGGAAGTCGCCGGGCAGTAGTTCACCAGCAGCGCACCCTTGGTGGCGGCCGTGCGGGCCAGTGCCAGGGCCAGGCGGGCATCGTCGAACTGGCCATCCCAGTATTTCACGCCGCCCTTGAGCCCGTCCTGGCGCGCATTGGGCAGGCATTGCAGGGTCTTGGCACGGCCCAGGAACTGGGTGGACCCGAGGCCTGCCTTGCCCGCGAGGGCGTCGTACATCATCAGGCCGATGCCGTAGAACGGCGTCTCCCAGGCCTTGTAGGACGGCATCACGAAGGCCAGCGGCTGGGCCAGATGGGGGGCATTGTTCAGCAGCGTGGTGCGCTCGTGCAGGGCCTCGCGCACCAGCGCGATGTTGCCCTGGGCCAGGTAGCGCACGCCCCCGTGCACCAGTTTGGTGGCACGCGAGGAGGTTCCTTTGGCGAAATCGTGCGAATCGACCAGCACCACGCTGAAGCCCCGGGCCGCCGCGTCCAGCGCCACGCCCAGGCCCGTCGCACCGCCTCCGATCACGGCCAGGTCGTACTGGCGGGGTTCGGCAAGGCGGTCGAGGAGATCGGAGCGCCGCGTGGGCAGGGGGGAAGAAACGTGGGTCATAGGTAGCGATTGTCCACAGGCACGGGGTTGGGCCTAGGGTTAACCCTGAAATTCTTGACACCTGCGGAGCGGGATTGGCCTTGTGGACCATCCGCCGCCGCAGGTTCGAGGGAAAGAAACGGGGGCCTGCGCCCTCCTCTCCTGGCTAGCTATGTACATGGAGAGAAAGGCCGGCCTCCCTGGACTGGCAGCCGCTCAGCGCGCCTTGCCGTCCTTCCAGGCCTGCAGCAGCTTGTCGTAGGCAATGGTTTCGCCCTTCGGCTTCTCGTTGGCCAACTTGGCCCATGGGGCCTGCTTGTCGCTCAGCCACTTGGTGGGCGCGCTCTTGGGATTGAGCTTGGGCGCGCACTTGGCCATGCCGGCGCGTTCGAGGCGGGCCATCACCTGGTCCATCTCGTCGGCCAGCGTGTCCATCGCGCCCTGGGGCGTCTTCTCACCGGTGACCGCCTGGGCCACGTTCTTCCACCACAGCTGGGCCAGCTTGGGGTAGTCGGGCACGTTGGTGCCGGTGGGCGACCAGGCCACGCGCGCCGGGCTGCGGTAGAACTCCACCAGGCCGCCGAGCTTGGGCGCGGCGTCCGTCATGGCCTTGGACTGGATGTCGCTTTCGCGGATCGGGGTCAGGCCCACCAGGGTCTTCTTGAGCGAGGTGGTCTTGGCCGTCACGAACTGGGCGTACAGCCAGGCGGCAGCGGTCTTGTTGGCATCGTGGTCCTTGAAGAAGGTCCAGGAACCCACGTCCTGGTAGCCGTTCTGCATGCCCTGCTTCCAGTAGGGGCCGTTCGGGCCAGGGGCCATGCGCCACTTGGGCGTGCCGTCGGCGTTCACCACGGGCAGGCCGGGCTTGGTCATGTCGGCCGTGAAGGCGGTGTACCAGAAGATCTGCTGCGCGATCTGGCCCTGGGCGGGCACGGGGCCGGCTTCGCCAAAGGTCATGCCCGTGGCTTCCTTGGGCGCGTACTTCTTCATCCAGTCCACGTACTTGGTCAGCGCATAGACGGCGGCAGGCGAGTTGGTCGCGCCACCGCGGGCCACCGAGGCGCCCACGGGCGTGCACTTGTCGTCGGCCACGCGGATGCCCCATTCGTCGATCGGCAGGCCGTTGGGCGCACCGATGTCGGCCGTGCCGGCCATGGACAGCCAGGCATCGGTGAAGCGCCAGCCCAGCGAGGGGTCCTTCTTGCCGTAGTCCATGTGGCCGTAGATCGGCTTGCCGTCGATGTTCTTCACGTCGTTGGTGAAGAACTCGGCGATGTCCTCGTAGGCGCTCCAGTTGAGCGGCACGCCCAGGTCGTAGCCGTACTTGGCCTTGAACTTGTCCTTGATGTCCTTGCGGTCGAACAGGTCGGCGCGGAACCAGTAGAGGTTGGCGAACTGCTGGTCGGGCAACTGGTAGAGCTTGCCATCGGGCGCCGTGGTGAACTTGGTGCCGATGAAGTCCTTGAGGTCCAGGCCCGGGTTGGTGTATTCCTTGCCCGTACCGCCCATGTAGTCGGTCAGGCTCATGACCTTGCCATAGCGGTAGTGGGTACCGATCAGGTCCGAGTCCGAGATCCAGCCGTCGTAGATCGACTTGCCCGACTGCATCGAGGTCTGCAGCTTCTCGACCACGTCGCCTTCCTGGATCAGGTCATGCTTGACCTTGATGCCGGTGATTTCCTCGAAGGCCTTGGCCAGGGTCTTGGATTCGTATTCGTGGGTGGTGATGGTCTCGGAGACCACGGAGATCTCCTTGACCCCCTTGCCCTGGAGCTTCTTGGCCGCCTCGATGAACCACTTCATCTCGGCCATCTGCTGGTCCTTGCTCAGCGTGGAGGGCTGGAACTCGCTGTCGATCCACTTCTTGGCTTCGGCCTCGCCGGCCATGGCCGACTGCCCGGCCAGGACCGCTACCGCCAGTGCCAGCGCTGTATACCGCGTCTTCATAGTGCCTGTCTCCTCATTAATCACTCCCCTTTGGATGCACATGGGTCGCCCGGCTCCGGGGAAGGGTTGAGCCGTGCAACGGGAACATTTCCAGGCGCTGTCAGCCCTTGCGCATGACCAGCGCCAGCAGCAGCATGGACAGCACGAAGCTGAACCAGATCGAGGGGTCCTCGCCCAGCCCGAACCATTGCGCGAGCTTGCCGCTCACGCCCACAAAGATCAGGTTCACGTAGGCTGCCGAGAGCAGCCCGATGAACAGGCGGTCGCCGCGCGTCGTCTCCAGGGGCAGGAAGCCCTTGCGCAGGGTGGTGGGGGATTTCACTTCCCACACCGCCATGCCGATCAGCATCAGCACGATGCACGTGAAGAACACCGCCACGGGCAGGGTCCAGGCCATCCACTCGAACATGTCGATACCTCCTTACACCCGGCCCATCGCGAAACCCTTCGCGATGTAGTGCCGCACAAACCAGATCACGATGGCGCCCGGCACGATGGTGAGCACGCCGGCCGCGGCCAGCGTCGCCCAGTCCATGCCCGAGGCGCTCACGGTGCGCGTCATGGTGGCCACGATGGGTTTAGCGTTGACGCTGGTCAGCGTGCGCGCCAGCAGCAGTTCCACCCAGCTGAACATGAAGCAGAAGAACGCCGCCACGCCCACGCCGGCCTTGATCAGCGGCAGGAAGATGGTGACGAAGAAGCGCGGGAAGCTGTAGCCGTCGATGTAGGCCGTCTCGTCGATCTCGCGCGGGATGCCGCTCATGAAGCCCTCCAGGATCCACACCGCCAGCGGCACGTTGAACAAGAGGTGCGCCAGCGCCACGGCGATGTGCGTGTCCATCAGGCCCACGGTGGTGTACAGCTGGAAGAAGGGCAGCAGGAACACGGCCGGTGGCGTCATGCGGTTGGTCAGGAGCCAGAAGAACACATGCTTGTCGCCCATGAACTGGTAGCGCGAGAAGGCATAGGCCGCCGGCAGCGCCACGGTGAGCGAGATCACCGTGTTGATGCCCACGTAGATCAGGCTGTTGATGTAGCCCGAGTACCAGGACTCGTCGGTGAAGATGGTCTTGTAGTTGTCCCAGGTGAAGTGCTGGGGGAAGAACGAGAACGTGGAGAGGATCTCCGCGTTCGTCTTGAAGCTCATGTTGACCATCCAGTAGATGGGCAGCACGGCGAACACCAGGTAGGCCGCCAGGAACAGCGACCGCTTGTGAAAGCGCTTTTCATTCATGGCCGGCCCCTTCGTTGCTGGCGGTGCCCACGCGCTGCATCCAGTTGTAGAGGATGAAGCACAGCAGCAGGATGATGAAGAAATAGATCAGCGAGAACGCTGCGGCAGGGCCCAGGTCGAACTGGCCCACGGCCTTGGTCGTCAGGTACTGGCTCAGGAAGGTGGTGGCATTGCCCGGCCCGCCGCCTGTGAGCACGAAGGGCTCGGTGTAGATCATGAAGCTGTCCATGAAGCGCAGCAGCACCGCGATCATGAGCACGCCGCGCATCTTGGGCAGCTGGATGTAGCGGAACACCGCGAACTTGCTGGCACCGTCGATGCGGGCGGCCTGGTAGTAGGCGTCGGGGATGGAACGCAGGCCGGCGAAGGCCAGCAGCGCCACCAGCGGCGTCCAGTGCCAGACGTCCATCAGCAGCACCGTCAGCCAGGCCTGCGTGGCATTGCCGGTGTAGCTGTACTCGATGCCCATCACCTGCAGCATGCGGCCCATGAGCCCGATGTCGGCCCGGCCGTAGATCTGCCAGATGGTGCCCACCACGTTCCAGGGGATCAGCAGCGACAGGGCCACCACCACCAGCACGGCCGATGACTTCCAGCCCTGCGCGGGCATGGACAGCGCCAGCATGATGCCCAGCGGGATCTCCACGGCCAGCACCGCCAGCGAGAAGGTGATCTGGCGCCACAGCGCGGCGTGCAGCTCCTCGTCGCGCATCACGGCGGCAAACCATTCGGTGCCGACAAACACGCGCCGCTCGGGCGAGATGATGTCCTGCACCGAGTAGTTCACCACCGTCATCAGCGGCAGGATGGCCGAGAAGGCCACGCACAGGATCACCGGCAGGATCAGGAACCAGGCCTTCTGGTTCACGGGCTTGGTCGTGGTGCTCATGGGGTGACCTCCGCGGCCAGCAATTGTTCGTTCTGGTAGAAGCAGGTGTGCGTGCCCAGCACCTGCAGCCACGCCGTGTCGCCGGCCGATGGCAGGCGGGTTTCGGGCACAAAGCGCGCCTTGAGCGTGTGCTCGCCCACCTTGGCGGTGAGCATCAGGTAGGTCCCGATGTCCTGCACCTGCACCACCGTGCAGGGCAGCGCACCAGCCTCCTCGGGCTGCGCCAGGGCCAGGTACTCCGGCCGTATGCCGACCTGCAGGGGGCCTTCGGGCAGCGTGCGGCCTACGGGTACCGACAGGCGGTGCCCGGCCACCGACAGGTTCGTGCCGTCGCGCTGCGCGGGCAGGAAATTCATGCCCGGCGAACCGATGAAATGGCCCACGAAGACGTGCGCCGGGCGCTCGAACAGCGCATCGGCCGAGCCCACCTGCACGGCGCGGCCGCGCGTCATCACCACCACCTGGTCGGCAAAGGTCAGTGCCTCGACCTGGTCGTGCGTCACATAGATCAGCGTGAGCTTGAGCTCGTGGTGGATCTGCTTGAGCTTGCGGCGCAGTTGCCACTTGAGGTGCGGGTCGATCACCGTGAGCGGCTCGTCGAACAGCACGGCCGCCACGTCGGAGCGCACCAGGCCGCGGCCCAGCGAGATCTTCTGCTTGGCGTCGGCCGCCAGGCCCGCCGCGCGCTGGTTGAGCTGGCCGCTCATCTCCAGCATCTCGGCGATGGCGCCCACGCGCTGCTTGATCTGGTCCTCGGGCACCTTGCGGTTGCGCAGCGGAAAGGCCAGGTTCTCGGCCACCGTCATGGTGTCGTAGATCACGGGGAACTGGAACACCTGGGCGATGTTGCGCTCCTGCGGGCTGGCGCGCGTCACGTCGCGGCCATCGAACAGCACCTTGCCATGCGAGGGCACGAGCAGGCCCGACATGATGTTGAGCATGGTCGTCTTGCCGCAGCCCGAGGGGCCGAGCAGCGCATAGGCGCCGCCGTCCTCGAACTCCATCTTCAGGGGCAGCAGCGCGTAGTCGCCGTCCTGCTGCGGATTGGGCTTGTAGGAATGCGCCAGGTCCAGGCTGATACGTGCCATCTCAACGCCCTCCCAGGCGCGCGGGCGCCCACACCAGCCGGCCATCGGCACCGAACACATAGGCCTGTGCCGGGTCCAGGTGCAGCGCCAGGGGCGTGCCCAGTTCAAAGTAATGCACTCCGGTGAGCTGCGCCACCAGGTCCCCCCAGGGGGTGGAGGCGTGCACGAAGGTGTCGGAGCCCGAGATCTCGGCCAGCTCCACCGTGCCGCTCACGCTCACGTCGCCAGGACGGGCCTGCACGCGCAACGCACTGGCGCGCACGCCCACGGTGACGGCGCCGGCCGGCGTGCCCTGGGGCAGCGGGATGGCGAGCATCGCCCCGCCCTGCAGCTGCACACCCTGCGCAGCCACGGTGGCGGCGACCAGGTTCATCGGCGGGTCGCTGAAGGCACGCGCCACGCGCAGCGAGTTGGGCGCATGGAAGACCTCGGCCGTGGGGCCGTACTGCAGCAGCCGGCCCTCGTCGAGCACGGCGGTGTAGCCCCCGAGCAGCAGGGCTTCGGCCGGCTCGGTGGTGGCATACACCACGGTGGACTGGCCGGCCGCGAACAGCTGGGTCAGCTCCTCGCGCAGTTCCTCGCGCAGCTTGTAGTCCAGGTTCACCAGCGGCTCGTCGAGCAGCATCAGCGGTGCGCCCTTGGCCAGGGCCCGCGCCAGCGCCACGCGCTGCTGCTGGCCGCCCGAGAGCTCGGCCGGGTAGCGGTCCAGGAACATCTCGATGTGCAGGCGGGCAGCGATCTCGCGCACCCGGGCATCGATGTTCTTTTCGCCGCGCAGCTTGAGCGGCGAGGCGATGTTGTCGGCCACCTTCATCGAGGGGTAGTTGATGAACTGCTGGTAGACCATGGCCACGTTGCGCTCGCGCACCGGCATGCCGGTCACGTCGGCACCGTCCACCCGCACGCTGCCGGCGGTGGGTGTATCGAGCCCGGCCATGATGCGCATCAGGCTGGTCTTGCCGGCCTGCGTGGCGCCCAGCAGCACCGTCACGGCGCCGCTGTGCAGCGCCATGCTCATGTCATGGAGCCAGGTCTGCGCCCCCACCCTCTTGCTGATGCTGTCCAGTGCCAGCTGCATCCCGCATGCCTTTCCGTAGTGCCCCCACGGGGCCTGTTATGCCAAACCGCCGGCGCAGGCGCACAGCGGTCGTTTGTTTTCGATTGCGTTCATTCTTGTTCTTTTGTGATCGTTTCAAATCAAGGTTTACCCTTAATGGGTTCCTTTTTGTTCCATTTAAAGTAGGCGCTTCCTTCTGGCTTCTTTCTTGCTGCCTTGACCGCGTGAATACGAACCCCCGACAACTCCTGCTCCTTGAAGAAGTGCGCGCGCGCAAGTCCGCCAGCGTCGAACAGCTGGCCGAGACCCTGGGCGTGACCCTGCAGACGGTGCGCCGCGACGTGCAGCGCCTGGCCGAATCGGGCCTGCTCACGCGCTTCCATGGCGGCGTGCGCGTGCCCAGCTCCACCGTGGAGAACCTGGCCCACACCCAGCGCGAAACCCTGCATGCCGAGGGCAAGGCGCGCATCGCACGCGCCGTGGCCGAGCAGATGCCCAACGACTGCTCGCTGATCCTGAACATCGGCACCACCACCGAGGCCATTGCCAAGGCGCTGCTGCACCACCGCGGGCTGCGCGTGATCACCAACAACCTGAACGTGGCCGCCATCCTGAGCGGCAACCCCGAGTGCGAGGTGATCGTGGCCGGCGGCGTGGTGCGTGCGCGCGACCGCGGCATCGTGGGCGAGGCGGCGGTGGACTTCATCCGCCAGTTCCGCGTGGACATCGCGCTCATCGGCATCTCGGGCATCGAGCCCGATGGCTCGCTGCGCGATTTCGACTACCGCGAGGTGAAGGTGGCGCAGACCATCATTGCCCAGTCGCGCGAGGTCTGGCTGGCGGCCGACCAGAGCAAGTTCAACCGCCCGGCCATGGTGCAACTGGCCACGCTGCAGCAGATCGACCGGCTGTTCACCGATGCGCCGCCGCCCGAGCCCTTTCCCGTATTGCTCCAGGACGCCGAGGTCATCTGCACCGTCGCCGCCTGATCCCGCGCAGCGCCTGGCTGCACCCCGCCTGACTTATCCTTGCCCGCCATGACCTACCTGCTCGCACTCGACCAAGGCACTTCCAGCTCCCGCAGCATCGTCTTCGACGAGCAGGGCCACATCGTGGCCCAGGCCCAGCGCGAGCTGCCGCAGATCTACCCCCAGCCCGGCTGGGTGGAGCACGACCCGATGGAGATCTGGCGCACGCAGCTGGCCACGGCCCGCGAGGCACTGGAGAAGGCGAACCTAAAGGCCAGCGCCATCCGCGCCGTGGGCATCACCAACCAGCGCGAAACCACGGTGCTGTGGAACCGCCAGACCGGCCAGCCCGTGCACCATGCCATCGTCTGGCAGGACCGCCGGGCCGAGCCCGCCTGCGCCCAGTTGCGCGAGCAGGGCAAGGCCGCGACCATCCAGGCCAAGACCGGCCTGCTCATCGATGCCTATTTTTCGGGCACCAAGCTGCAGTGGCTGCTGGACCATGTGCCCGGCGCGCGCGCGCAGGCCGAGCGTGGCGAGCTGGCCTTCGGCACGGTGGACAGCTGGCTCATGTGGCAGCTCACGCACGGCCAGGTGCACGTGACCGACGTGAGCAATGCCTCGCGCACCATGCTGTTCAATGTGCACACCAACCAGTGGGACGACGAGTTGCTGGCGCTGCTGCGCATTCCCAAATCGCTGATGCCGCAGGTGCAACCATCGAGCTCGCACTTCTGCGACGTGGCGCCCGATCTGCTGGGCCACGCCATCCGCGTGGGCGGCGTGGCAGGCGACCAGCAGAGCGCGCTGTTCGGCCAGGCGTGTTTCAGCGCGGGCATGGCCAAGAACACCTATGGCACTGGCTGCTTCATGCTGATGCACACGGGCACCACCTTCCAGACCTCGAAGAACGGCCTGCTCACCACCAGCGCGGCCCAGGCCGGCGCGCAGACCGAGTTCGCCATGGAAGGCAGCGTCTTCGTCGGCGGCGCCGTGGTGCAGTGGCTGCGCGACGGCCTGCGTGCCATCTCCACCAGCGGCGAGGTCGAGTCGCTCGCCCAGAGCGTGCCCGACTCGGGCGGCGTGATGATGGTGCCAGCCTTCACCGGCCTGGGCGCCCCGTACTGGAAACCCGACTCGCGCGGCACCATCACGGGGCTGACGCGCGGCTCCACCCTGGGCCACATCGCACGCGCCGCGCTCGAAAGCATCGCTTACCAGAGTGCCGCCCTGCTGCTGGCCATGAGCCGCGATGCCGTGGCCGCCGGCGGCGCGCCGGTGAGCGAGCTGCGCGTGGACGGCGGCGCCTGTGTCAACGACCTGCTGATGCAGTTCCAGGCCGACCTGCTGGGCATCCCGGTGGTGCGCCCCGCCGTGATCGAGACCACCGCGCTGGGTGCCGCCTACCTGGCGGGCCTGTCCAGCGGGGTGTACGGCAGCACGGCAGAGCTGTCGCAGCTGTGGCGGGCCGAACGGCGCTTTCTGCCGACCTTGGGCAAGGCACGTGCACACGAACTGATGGAGCGCTGGGAACGGGCCGTGCGCCAGACCACGGCAGAGTGACCCCGGGGCAGACAGGAACAGGGGCCGCAGGCGGTGCGGCTACCATCATGGCCCTGCTGTTTGATTCCCTGTTGTGCACACCATGAGCCAGACCACCGCCTCCCCTTCCCTCCCCGTGATCGCCTTCATCGGCGGCGGCAACATGGCCAGCGCCATCATCGGCGGCCTGGTCCGCCAGGGCCACCCGGCCAGCCAGATCGAGGTCGTCGAACCCTGGGAACAGGCGCGTGAAGCCCTGCGCACGAATTACGGCATCAACGCCCAGACCGAGGCCGGCCCGGCCCTGCAGCGCGCCCGCATCGTGGTCTGGGCCGTCAAGCCCCAGACCTTCAAGGACGCCGCCGCCCAGGCGCGTGCCCACACGCAGGACGCCCTGCACCTGAGCGTGGCCGCCGGCATCCGCTCGGACAGCATCGCCCAATGGCTCGCAAGCGAGCGCATCGTGCGCACCATGCCCAACACCCCCGCCCTGGTGGGCAAGGGCATGAGCGCGCTGTACGCCCGCCCCGGCGTATCCGAGGGTGAGCGCCAGAGCGTGGAAGCCATCATGGCCACCACGGGCGAATACCTGTGGGTGGAGAGCGAAAAGCAGCTCGATGCGGTCACGGCCCTGTCGGGCTCGGGCCCGGCCTATGTCTTCTACTTCCTCGAAGCCATGGCGCGTGCGGGCACGGCCATGGGCCTGTCGGCCGAGCAGGCCCACCGGCTGGCCGTGGGCACTTTCGTGGGCGCCTCGGAACTGGCGCGCCGCTCGGATGAGCCGCCCGCCGTGCTGCGCGAGCGCGTCACCTCCAAGGGCGGCACGACCTATGCGGCGCTGCAGTCCATGCAAAAGGAGGGCGTGGGCGAAGCTTTCGAGCGTGCGATGCAAGCCGCCGAGCACCGCGCCCACGAACTGGGCGATGAGTTTGGCAAGTAATTCCTCGCCCGCTACTCAATTGATGGCAAGCTGGCGCAACAGGTAGCTGCCGGCAATGCCGGCAAAGACCGTGGCGCCCAGCCAGTGGTTGACGCGGAAGGCGGTGAAGCAGCCTTCGCGGCTGCGGTCGCGGATCAGCGTCCAGTGCCAGACTGCCTGGGCCAGGGCGGCGGCCGTGGCCAGCCAGTACAACGGGCCCAGGGCATAGGGTGCCAGCGCCATGCCCCAGATGCCCAGGAACAGCAGGTAGAACAGCACGATGGCCGCCACGTCGAAGCGGCCCAGGGTGATGGCCGAGGTCTTGATGCCGATCTTGAGGTCGTCGTCGCGGTCGACCATGGCGTACTCGGTGTCGTAGGCCAGCACCCAGAACAGGTTGCCCAGCCACATCCACCAGGCCACGGCAGGCACCTGGCCCTGCACGGCGGCGAAGGCGATCACGATGCCGAAGTTGAAGGCGATGCCCAGCACGGCCTGGGGCATGGCGATGATGCGCTTTGTGAACGGGTAGGCAATGGCCACCAGCACGGCGGGCACGGACCAGGCGATGGCCGCCGCATTGGTGGTCAGCACCAGGCCGAAGGACACCAGGGCCAGCACCGCGCCCAGGGCCAGCGCCTGCTTGACGGAAACGGCCCCGGTGGTCACGGGGCGGGCCGCCGTGCGCTTGACGTGGCGGTCGAAGTCGCGGTCGGCCACATCGTTCACGCAGCAGCCCGCGCTGCGCATGAGAAAGGTACCGAGCATGAACACCGCCAGCAGGTGCCAGCCCGGAAAGCCGTCCGCCGCGATCCACAGCGCGCTCAGCGTGGGCCACAGGCAGACCAGCCAGCCGGCGGGCCGGTTCCAGCGGATCAGGTCGAGGTACAGGGACAGGCGGCTGCGCGGCGGTGCGGACATGGCAAGGAAAGCGGCGAATGCGGGGGAGGTTGGCCCATCGGACGGGCGGCACCGGGAATGTAGCAGCCGCGCGCCCCTGCGCCGCCCCCGCCCCCCGGGCAGGACAGCCGCCGTGCAGGAAATGTCCTACACCGGCCATTTGTACAAACCCGTTACATTGTCCGGTTGCCCCCCACCCGGACCTTGCCACGCATGCCCCGATCACCGAGCACCCAGGCTGCCCAGCGCTTTGCCATCCCCAAGAGCCTGATGGCGGGCTTCATCGTCGCGGCCCTGGCCACCCTGGTCATTGCCTTCGTCAACTACCGGGCCTCCGAGGTGCGGGCCGACGCAGTTGCCGCGATGGACCGGACCTCGCAGGCCATGCGCCAGCTGTCGCTGGTGCACTCGGCGCTCAAGGACCTGGAGACCGGCCAGCGCGGCTACCTGCTCACGGGGGATGCCTCCTACCTGCAGCCCTACCTGCTCGCGCAGAACGTGCTGGACCGGCAACTGACGGCCCTCAAGGCCAGCACCGAGGGCAACGCTGGCCAGCGCCGCCTGGTGGTCCAGATCGAGGATCTGACCAAGCAAAAACGCAGCGAACTGGCCGAGACCGTGGACCTGCGCAAGGCCGGCAACGTGGAAGGCGCCATGGCCCTGGTGCGCACCGATGCGGGCAAGAACATCATGGACCGGGTGCGCGACCTGGCCTCGGACCTGGCGGGCCTGCAGACCCAGGAGCTGGAAGACCGCCGCCGCGGCTGGGAGGAGGCCACCTCGCTGTCGGCCTACTACTCCTGGGGCGGCTCGCTGTTGCTGCTGGCGCTGATCTGCATTTCGGCTGCACTGACGGCACGCGAGCACCGCCTCAAGGCACGCCAGAACTGGGTGGTGACGGGCCTGAGCGGCTTGGCCCAGCGCCTGCAGGGCGACCGCCGCGTGGAAGAGATCGGCGAGCTGGCGCTCGAATACCTGGCCACCTACCTCAATGCCAAGGTGGGCGCGGCCTACGCGGTCAACGAACATGGCGGCGGCTTCACGCTGTTCGGCGGCTACGCGCTGCCGCGCGAGCGCCTGGCGCAGAAACTCATCGACGGCGAAGGCCTCGTGGGACAGAGTGCGCGCTCGCGCGAATTGCTGCACGTGCGCGATGTGCCGGCCGACCACCTGACCGTGTCCTCCAGCACGGGCGCATCGGCACCTGCCGAGCTGCTGGTGGCGCCGGCCATCGAAAACGGCGAGGTGTTTGCCGTGATCGAGCTGGGCTTCTACCGCGCGGTGGACGAGTTCGAGCACCGCCTGTTCAAGCAGGCCTCCGAGATGCTGGCCGTGGCCATCCGCTCGGGCCAGGACCGCAGCCGGCTCGAAGCCCTGCTCGAGGAAACCCAGCGCCAGTCCGAGGAGCTGCAGGCCCAGCAGGAGGAACTGCGCGTCAACAACGAGGAGCTGGAGCAACAAAGCCGCATCCTGCAGGAGTCGCAGGCGCAGATGGAGCTGCAGCAGACCGAACTGGAGCAGACCAATGCCCAGCTCGAAGAGCAGACCCAGCAGCTCGAGAACCAGCGCGAGGAGCTGCTGGCGGCCCAGAGCGACCTGACCGAGAAGGCCCGCGAGATCGAGCAGACCAGCCAGTACAAGAGCGAGTTCCTGGCCAACATGAGCCACGAGCTGCGCACCCCGCTCAACTCCACGCTGATCCTGGCCAAGCTGCTGGCCGACAACAAGGCCGGCAACCTCACGGCCGAGCAGGTGAAGTACGCCCAGACCATCTCGTCGGCCGGCAACGACCTGCTGGCGCTGATCAACGACATCCTGGACCTGTCCAAGATCGAGGCCGGCCAGGCCACCATCGACATCGAGAGCGTGGACATCGCCCGCGCCATGCAGTCGCTGGTGGACCCACTGCGCCCCATTGCCGAGGAAAAGGGGCTGACCCTGGCACTCACCATGGACCCGGGCGTGCCAGCCACCATGGACACCGATGCGCTGCGCCTGGGCCAGGTGATCAAGAACCTGCTCTCCAACGCCGTGAAGTTCACCGAACAGGGCAGCGTGGCGCTGCATGTTTCGCCCCTGCCCGGCGACATGCTGGCCTTTGCCGTGCGCGACACCGGCATCGGCATCCCCGAGCATCAGCAGGAGCTGGTCTTCGAGGCCTTCCGCCAGGCCGATGGCAGCACCCACCGCAAGTACGGCGGCACGGGCCTGGGCCTGTCGATCTCGCGCGACCTGGCCCAGTTGCTGGGTGGCAGCATCGCCATCCGCAGCACGCCGGGCCAGGGCAGCGAGTTCACGCTGACCGTACCGCGCCACGCGGTGCAGTCCGCCGAGCCCTCGACCGGCCGGGCCTTGCAGGCGCCCCAGAGCGCGGCCAGTGCGCCGCTTTCCTCTTCCGCCGCTGCGCCCAGCCGGCCGGCCCCTGTGGCCCCGGCCATCCTGCCCGTGGCCGCGCGACCGAAGGGCGAGCGCAACATCCTGGTGATCGAAGACGATGTGCGCTTTGCCAACATCCTGAACGACCTGGCGCGCGAGATGGACTTCCACTGCATCCTGGCCCACACGGCCAGCGAGGGCCTGGCGGCCGCCACGCTGCACCAGCCCAGCGCCATAGTGCTGGATGTGAACCTGCCCGACTTCTCGGGCCTTGGGGTGCTCGACCAGCTCAAGCGCAACCCTGCCACGCGACACATCCCGGTGCACGTGGTCTCGGTGGCCGACTACTCGCAGGAGGCCATGGGCCGCGGTGCCATCGGCTATGCACTCAAGCCCGTCAAGCGCGAAGAGCTGGTGCAGGCGCTGCAGCGCCTGGAGGCCAAGTTCACCCAGGGCATGCGCCGCGTGCTGGTGGTCGAGGACGATGAGCGCCAGCGCGAGAGCGTGCGCGCCCTGCTGGCCACGGACGGCGTGGACATCGTGTGCGTGGAAAACGCCACCGCGGCCCTGGACTACCTGCGCAGCAGCACCTTCGACTGCATGGTGATGGACGTGAACCTGCCCGACCTGAGCGGCTACGAGCTGCTGCAGGCCATGTCGGAGCAGGAGGAGGTCTCCTTCCCGCCGGTCATCGTCTACACCGGGCGCGCCCTCACGCGCGACGAGGAGCAGCAGCTGCGCCGTTTCTCCAAGTCCATCATCATCAAGGACGCACGCTCGCCCGAGCGGCTGCTCGACGAGGTCACGCTGTTCCTGCACCAGGTGGAATCGGAATTGTCGGTGGAGCGCCGGCAGATGCTGCAGGTGGCGCGCAGCCGCGACGCGGCTTTCGAGGGCCGCACCGTGCTGGTGGTGGAGGACGACGTGCGCAACGTGTTCGCACTCTCCAGCATCCTGGAGCCCACGGGCATCTCGGTGCAGATCGCGCGCAACGGCCGCGAGGCGCTCGACTTCCTCGAGCGCTCAGGCGGTGCCGGCCCCGCCGTGGACCTGGTGCTGATGGACATCATGATGCCGGAGATGGACGGCTACACCGCCATGCGCGAGATCCGCAAGCAGCCTGCCTGGCGCAGGCTGCCCATCATCGCCCTCACGGCCAAGGCCATGAAGGACGACCAGGACAAGTGCCTGGCCGCCGGTGCCAACGACTACATCGCCAAGCCGCTGGACGTGGAGAAACTGCTCTCGCTGGTGCGGGTGTGGATGCCCAAGTGAGCACGCCGGAGCCCCGCTTGCACCACCTGAAGACGGCCCGCATCGGCGATATCGAGCAGCGCCTGCTGCTCGACGCGATCTACTACCGCTACCACTACGACTTTCGCGGCTACGCGCAGGCTTCGCTCAAGCGGCGGCTGCAGACGGCACTCTCGCGCTTCTCCTGCCAGACGCTGTCTCAGCTGCAGGACAAGGTGCTGCACGACGCCGCCGTGTTCCCGGCACTGCTCGAGTACCTCACCGTGCAGGTCAGCGAGATGTTCCGTGACCCGCGCTATTTCAAGGCGCTGCGCGAGCAGGTGCTGCCCATCCTGCGCACCTATCCTTCCCTCAAGGTCTGGGTGGCGGGCTGCAGCACGGGCGAAGAGGTGTATTCACTGGCCATCCTGCTGCACGAGGAAGGGCTGCTTGAGCGCACCATCCTCTACGCCACCGACATCAACCAGCAGGCCCTGCAGGCCGCCGAGGCCGGCGTGTTCGACCTCTCCCGCGTGGCCTCCTTCACCGAGAACCATGCGCGCTCGGGCGGCAAGACCTCGCTGTCGGACTACTACTCGGCCGGGTACGGTCGCGTGGTGTTCGACCGCGCGCTGCGCAAGCAGGTGGTGTTCTCCGACCACAGCCTGGCCACGGACACCGTGTTTGCCGAGGTGCACCTGGTGTCCTGCCGCAACGTGCTGATCTATTTCGAGCGCGAGCTGCAGAACCGCGCCCTGGGTCTGTTCAAGGAGGCGCTGTGCCACCGCGGCTTCCTCGGGCTGGGCTCCAAGGAGTCGATGCGCTTCACCGAACAGGCCCCGGCCTTCGACGACTTCGTTCTCGAGGACCGCATCTACCGCAAGAAGGTGGGCACGTGATGGCCGCTGTCCCGGTGCACCAGCGCGGCCCGCGCGGCTTCGATGCCATCGTGATCGGGGGTTCGGCAGGCGCCATAGATGCCATCTCCACCATCTTGCCGGCCCTGCAGGCACACACCCGCGTGGCGGTGCTGGTCACGCTGCACCTGCCGCGCGAGGCCCCGAGCCTGCTGCCCGAGATCTTTCGCCCCCGCTGCGCGCTGCGCACGGCAGAGGCGCAGGACAAGGAGCCCATCGAGGCGGGCACGGTGTACTTCGCGCCGCCCGACTACCACCTGCTGGTGGACGCCGGCCCCCGGCTGGCGCTTTCGGTCGATGAGCCCGTGCACTTCTCGCGCCCGTCCATCGACGTGCTGTTCGAATCGGCCGCAGACACCTATGGTGAGCGTTTGATCGGTATGCTCCTGTCCGGTGCCAACCAGGACGGCGCGCGGGGCATGGCTGCCATCGGCGCTGCGGGAGGGCTCACCATCGTGCAATCCCCTGGCAGCGCCGCCATGTCCGCCATGCCCCAGTCCGCCTTGGACCTGATGGCACCGCACCACGTCCTTCCCCCTTCGGAGATCGCATCCCTGCTGACCGAACTGCAAATGCGGAGAATCCTGTGAGCCCCACCACCTTCCCTGCACAGCCAGCTCCGACCGAACGCATCAAATGCCTGGTGGTGGACGACGTGCCCGAAAACCTCGTGGCCGTGGAGGCCCTGCTGCACAGCGACAGCATCGAGGTGCTCAAGGCCCAGTCAGGCCCCGAGGCGCTGGAGCTGCTGCTCTCCCACGGCGACGTGGCGCTGGCCCTGCTGGACGTGCAGATGCCCGAGATGAACGGCTTCGAGCTGGCCGAACTGATCCGCGGCAGCGAACGCACCCGCCACATCCCGCTGATCTTCATGACCGCCGGCTCGCGCGACCAGAACTGGCAGTTCCGCGGCTACGAGACCGGGGCCGTGGATTTTCTGTACAAGCCCATTGATCCGCAGATGCTGACCTCCAAGGCCGGCGTGTTCTTCGAGCTGTTCCGCCAGAAGCGCACCCTGGCCCGCGAACTGCGCGAGCGCACCGAGGCGTTGCGCATCAACGAGATGTTCATGGCGGTGCTCAGCCACGACCTGCGCACGCCGCTGATGTCCATCGGCGCGGCGGCCACGGCCCTGCAACGCCAGCCCCTGGCGCCCGACAAGGCGCAGGCTTTGGCCGGCCGCGTGCTCAGCAGCAGCCAGCGCATGGGGCGCATGATCGAGGACCTGCTGGACGTGACGCGCATCCGCCAGGGCACCGGCCTGGCGATGCGCATGGCCCCCGTGGACCTGCGTGCCGTGCTGCAGCGCTCGCTGCAGGAGATACGCACGGGCTTTCCCAACCATGTGATCAGCACCAGCGACCAGGGCCATCTTGCCGGCATGGGAGACGAAGAACGGCTGTGCCAGCTGGCAATCAACCTCATCGGCAACGCGGTGCACCATGGCGACCCTGCGGTGGCGATCCATGTGGCGCTCGATGGCAGCGATCCGCACACCCTGGCCCTGACCGTGACCAACGGTGGCACCATTCCACCGGCACTTGTGCCGCAGTTGTTCAGTCCCTTCCGGGGGCGTGACCAGGCACCGGGGCGCCACCAGGGCCTGGGGCTGGGCCTGTTCATCGTGCAGCAGATCGTGCGCTCGCACGGAGGCCGGATCGATGTGCAGTCCGAAGACGGCACCACCCGCTTCCACGTGGTTCTACCGCGCCACCCCACGGCGGCGGGTTGAGCGACGGCCCGGCGTTGCCGGATCAGCGCCCGGAGGGTGAATCGTCGAGGGTGGAGTGCACCTGGACCAGCAAGGCCTCCAGGTCTTCGAGCTCGAAGGGCTTCATCAGCGTGCGCACATGGGGGCCCCAGCCCGAGGGGTGCGCACCCAGGTCATAGCCGGTGCACAGCACCACCCAGCGCCCGGGGTCCACGGCCAGCACTTGGCGGGCCAGGTCCGTGCCCGACAGCCCGGGCAGGCTCACGTCGGTGACCAGCAGGTCGAAAACGCCATCGCGCTCCAGTTCGAGCGCCTCCTCGGCGGTGGCACAGGTCACGATCGTGCGCCCCTCCCCCTCCATCAGCATGCCGATGGTTTCGCGCAGTTCGGGGTTGTCCTCCACATAAAGGATTCGCATAGGGATGGTCGTGTTCTGGAAGGCGGAGCGTGGCGAAAAGAGGAGACGGGAATACCAGCCCGGATCATTCAGGAAAGCAGGGGCATCGCCTGTAGGACGGGATGCCAAGTGCGGCACGCCTCCCCAAAAAGGAGGCTCCCTCACAAAAAGAAACGGGGCCTTGCGGCCCCGTCCAGTTCACTCCTCGAGCAGCGAGCGCAGCATCCAGGCGGTCTGCTCGTGCACCGTGAGGCGCTGGGTCAGCAGGTCGGCCGTGGGCTCGTCACTGGCCTTGTCGGCCAGGGGGAACAGGCTGCGCGCCGTGCGGGCCACGGCCTCGTGGCCTTCGACCAGCACGCGCACCATGTCCAGCGCCTTGGGCGGCTTGCTCGGTGCATCGGCCACGGTGGCCAGCTTGCCGAAGTCGGCATACGAGCCGGGAGCGATGTGGCCCAGCGAGCGGATGCGCTCGGCGATCGGGTCCACGGCGTTCCACAGTTCGGTGTACTGCGCCATGAACATGGTGTGCAGCGTGTTGAACATCGGCCCCGTCACGTTCCAGTGGAAGTTGTGCGTGGTCAGGTACAGCGTGTAGGTGTCGGCCAGCAGGCGCGACAGGCCCTGGGCGATGGCAGCGCGGTCTTTTTCGCTGATGCCGATGTTGATGCTGGGGGCGGTGGACTTGGCGGCTTTGGCCATGGAGGCTCCTTCGTTGGAATGGCAGTCAATCGATGGATGCGCCGCGCCGGTGTGCGCCGGATGGCTCCGGGCACTGGCGCGGCGGCTCACGTTCACTTTAGCGCAAGCCCCAATCCCTTTACTGCATCTGGTCCAAGTTTCCGATGCGCACCAGCATCTCGGTGAACATCTGCATGTCGGCGTCGAGGTCCACGACTTCCTTGAATTCCTTGGCGTTGTGGGCCGTGTACTTCTTGCCCGGCATGGCGGGGCCGAAGTTGATGGCGTTGGGCATGAGCTTGGCCGTGGTGCTGCCAGCGGTGGGCACGGGCTTGGCTTCGAGGCCCGTGGTGTCACCGAAGGTATTGAGCAGCGTGGACAGCCAGGCGCCCTTGGGATCGCGCGCCATCCAGTTGCCCTGCTGGTGGTCGATGATCACGGGGACGGAGGCCTGGGCGGCCCAATCGTTGATCTTGACCTTGCCGGAATGGACCAGTGCGTCGGGCGTCATGCCGCGCGGCATGCGCACGTTGACCAGCACATCGACCATGCCGTCCTTTTCGCGCACGAGGTTGGGCGACATGGTCAGCGGGCCCATGAAATCATCGCTGTAGGCCATGCCGATGGTGCGTCCCAGGTAGTCCGTGCCATACAGTTCAGCGATGTAGCGCACGGCATTGGCGTAGCCGGTGGGCGCCACCGCAACGCCGGACTCGCGCAGGAACAGTGCCAGGCGGGGCAGCGGGTTCACACCCTCTTCGGGGCGCGAGCCGTGGGCCGAGGTGCCGGTGACCTTGATCTGCACCGCGCCAGCTTCCTGCACCACGTCGACCTTGAAGGCCCCGCCCTGCGGCGTGTACTTGGCGATGAAGGCGGCCTTGGCACCGTTCAGCTTGGCCGCCACGGCGGCCAGGTCACCGCCCTCCAGGCGCATCGTCGCGGTCTGCGGCACGGCATTGGTGGAAGCGGCACCGGTCATCGCGGTGATGGCCGTGTAGCCGGCCGGTGCGTCCTGCAGCGGGAACGAGGTGCGCAGGGCGCCAGAGCCCTTCTCGGCGACCACAGCGGGGTACTTGCTGTCGAGCACGATGTTGTACTCGGGCAGCTCGGTCTTGGTGCGGTAGTACTTCATGGCGTCACCACCGGTTTCCTCCGTGGTCTCGATCATGAGGCGGATGGTGCGCGACAGCGGCAGGCCGCTTTCCTTCACGGCCTTCATTGCATACAGCACGGTGGCGATGGAGCCCTTGTCGTCGATGGAGCCGCGGCCGTACAGGTTGCCCCCGACGCGCGTGAGCTTGAAGGGGTCCAGGCGCGTGCCGTCGTCCAGCACCCATTCGTCGGCCACCACGGGCACCACGTCGGCATGCGTGAGGATGCCGAATTCTTCCTTGCCCGTGCCCGGCAGCTTCACTTCGAAGATGCGGTTGTCCACGTTGCGGTACTCCAGGCCGAAATCCTTGGCCATGCCTTCGACCAGTGCGCCGAAGGCGATGATGGCCTTGTCCTCGTGCGGCGGCACCTTGTCGCTGCGGAAGGTGGGAATGGCCACCATGCGCGCCGTGGCATCGATCACCGCAGCCTGGTTGCGCAGCCGGTTGTACAGGCCCAGCAGGCGGCTGATGTTGACCAGGTCGTCACCGGCCAGCGGGGCCTTGGCCTTGTAGCCGGCCACGCTGGCCTGCAGCAGGGGGTTCTCACGCGCGGCCTGCGCCAGGAATTCGTCAAAGCTGCCCTGGGCAGCGGCCGGCAAGGCAGCCACCAGGCGGTCCATCTGGGCCTTCTTGATCGTAGTCGCCTGCGGCGCGTTGGTCGCCACGCTGGAGCAGGCGGTCAGGCCCACGGCAAGGCCTGCGGCCATCAAAATCTTCTTCATCTCTGTAGCTTTCCTTGGGAATGGGGGAGCGCGGGACAAGCGCGGGCTGCATGTGGCGCAACTCCGCAGCACCGGGCCCCGTGTACGGGAATGCCGGCGGGCCTCGCGCGGCGAAAGTGTATCGCTGCCGGGGCCCCTTGCGCCAGGGCGTCCGGCAAGGGCTGTCAGGACAGGCGCGTGACCCCCGGCAGCTCGCAGGCGTAGATCGCGTTGCGCAGCGCCGCGATGGCCTCGTAGCGCGTGAAGCTGCGCCGCCAGGCCAGCACCACGCGGCGCATGGGCGGCGGGCTGCCATCGTCTTCGCGGATGGGGACGTAGCGGATGTAGCTCTCGTCGCTCTTGCGCCTGCGCGACACCGTGAGCAGCGCATCGCGCGGCACCGACAGGCGCGGCACCAGGGTCACGCCCATGCCGGCGGCCACCATGTGCTTGATGGTCTCCAGCGACGAGCCCTCGAAGGACTTGCGGATGCCTTCGGCATTGCTGGCAAAGCGCGCGAACTCGGGGCACACCTCCAGCACATGGTCGCGAAAGCAGTGGCCCGCACCCAGCAGCAGCATGGTCTCGCTCTTGAGTTCGGCCGCGGAGATGGACTTCTGCGCGCCCAAGGGGTGGTTGGCGGGCAGCGCCGCCATGAAGGGTTCGTCGTACAGCGGTGCCATGGCCAGGCCGGTGTCGGGAAAAGGCTCGGCCAGGATGGCGCAGTCGATTTCGCCGGTGCGCAGCATCTCCAGCAGCTTGACGGTGAAGTTCTCCTGCAGCATCAGCGGCATCTGCGGGGTGCGCGCAATCGAATGGCGCACCAGGTCGGGCAGCAGGTAGGGGCCGATGGTGTAGATCACGCCCAGGGTCAGCGGGCCGGCCAGCGGGTCCTTGCCGCGCTTGGCGATCTCCTTGATGGCGGCGGCCTGCTCCAGCACGCTTTGCGCCTGGCGCACGATTTCCTCGCCCAGCGGCGTGACGGTGACCTCGCCGGCGCTGCGCTCGAAAAGCTTCACATCGAGCTCTTCCTCAAGCTTCTTGATGGCCACCGACAGCGTGGGCTGCGACACATAGCAGGCATCGGCCGCATGGCCGAAGTGCTTTTCGCGCGCCACGGCGACGATGTATTTGAGTTCGGTGAGGGTCATGGAGATTCCAGACGGATAGAGCCTCCATTGTGCAGCGCCGCGCGCCGGACCACCCAACAGGCCATGCAACCCCGGTACAGGAGCAGGCCGATGGGCAGCGCCAGGGCCATGCCGCACACCAGCGGCAAGGGGTCTAAAAGGCTGCGGGCAGCCTGCGGCTCCTCGAAGATCCCGGATCCCAGCGGCAGCAGCGGTGCGTCCACCACCGGAGCGGCTCCCCAGGGACCGGGGACGTCATCTCACGCTTTCAGGTAGTCGGATTTTCCGCCCAGCCAGCGCATCACGTGGCGCTCGGCAAGCCCGGCATGGCGGTCCAGCATCACCGGTGCCAGCTCGCGCGCCCATTCGAGCAAATGGGTGTCGGTGGCCAGATCGGCAAAGCGCAGCAGTGCGTCACCCGATTGCCGGGCGCCGAGGAATTCGCCCGGCCCGCGGATCTCCAAGTCGCGCCGGGCGATCTCGAAGCCATCGTTGGTCTCGGCCATGGCGCGCAGGCGCTCCTTGGCGGTCTCGCCCACCCGGCCGCTGTCGTTGGTGGCGTACAGCAGCACGCAGGCCGATGCGGCCGCACCGCGCCCCACACGCCCGCGCAGCTGGTGCAGCTGCGACAGGCCGAAGCGCTCGGCATGCTCGATGACCATCAGCGAGGCATTGGGCACGTCCACCCCGACCTCGATCACCGTGGTGCTCACCAGCACGCCCATCTGGCCGCTGGAGAAGAGCGCCATCACGGCCTTCTTCTCGGCGGCCGGCATGCGCGAATGCAGCAGGCCGACCATGACGCCGGGCAGGGCCTCGCTGAGGTCGGCATGGGTGGCCGTGGCATTGCTCAGGTCCAGCGCCTCGCTCTCCTCGATCAGCGGGCACACCCAGTAGACCTGCCGGCCGCTGGCGACCTGCGAGCCGATGCGAGCGATCACTTCGTCCTTGCGGCTGTCGGCAATGAGCTTGGTGACGATGGGCGTGCGCCCGGGTGGCAGTTCGTCGATCACCGAGACATCGAGGTCGGCGTAGTAGCTCATGGCCAGGGTGCGTGGAATCGGGGTGGCGCTCATCATCAGCATGTGCGGCTCCATGCCCTGGGCCGCCAATTTCTGGCGCAGGGACAGACGCTGCGCCACCCCGAAGCGATGCTGCTCGTCGATGATGGCCAGCGCCAGGTTCTTGAAGCGCACCTGGTCCTGGATCACGGCATGCGTGCCCACCACCAGCGCGGCTTCGCCGCTCTCGACCAGGGCCAGCATGGCCGTGCGGTCCTTCTTCTTCTGCCCGCCCACCAGCCAGGCCACCCGGCGGCCGTGTGCCGCCAGCAGCGGCTCCAGCCAGCCGATCATCTTGGCGAAGTGCTGCTCGGCCAGGATTTCAGTGGGCGCCATCAGCGCGCACTGCCAGCCGGCGTCCATGGCGATGGTGGCGGCCAGCGCGGCCACCACCGTCTTGCCCGAACCCACGTCGCCCTGCAGCAGGCGGTGCATGGGCACCCGGTGGGCCAGGTCTTTGGCAATCTCCACCCCGACCCGCCGCTGGGCGGCGGTCAGCGAAAAGGGCAGCACGGCCATGAGTTGCTCGTGCAGGGGCAGTGCGCCGTCCACCACCTTGCGCGGGCGCAGCACCGGTGCACGCAACTGGTCGCGTTCGCGGCGCGACTGCTGCTGCGAGAGCTGCTGGGCCAGCAGCTCCTCGGCCTTCAGGCGCTGCCAGGCCGGGTGGCTGTGGTCCTCCAGCGTGGACAGCGACACGTCGGGCGTGGGGTGGTGCAAAAAGACGAGCGCCTCGCGCAGGTTGAATGCGCGGTAACTGCCGCCGTCATGCCGGAAGACGGCGTAGGGCGGCTCGGTGCCGGCAGGCAGGGTTTCCGACAGGTCCACCCGGCCGAGCGCGCCGACCACGGCCCGGCGCAGGTAGGCCTGCGGCAGGCCGGCCGTGGTCGGGTAGACGGGGGTCAGCGCGGCGGGCAGCTCGCCGCCGGCCTGGCGAAAGGCCGGGTGCAGCATCTGGCGCCCCCAGAATCCGCCCTTGACCTCGCCGCGGATGCGCAAGCGAGCACCCACTGACATCGTCTTCTGGTGCGAAGGGTAGAAGCTGAAGAAACGCAGTTCGCAAGAGCCGGACTCGTCCTCCACCTGCACCAGCAGCTGGCGGCGCGGGCGCAACTGCACCTCGCAGGCGGTCACGGTGGCTTCGATCTGCACCATCTGGCCATCGCGCGCGCTGGACAGCGGCGTGATGCGGGTTTCATCCTCGTAGCGCAGGGGCAGGTGCAGGGCCAGATCGATGTCGCGCTTCAGGCCGAGCTTGTGCAGTGCCTTTTGCGCAACACTGGCGGTGGAGGCTGCCCTAGGAGCGGCGGGCGTGGTATTCAAGGGTTATCCAGCAAGACGAGGGATTCATGGGCCAAAAAGGCTAACATGGTTACTGTTTATTACCTGGTTTTGGCAGGCCCTGGCGATCTGGACAGTTTCCATGCTCAAGCGCATCAGTATTCAGCATCTCACGTTGGGCATGTACCTGCACGACTTCTGCGGCTCGTGGATGGACCATCCATTCTGGCGCGCCAAGTTCGTCCTCAAGGACCCCAAGGACCTGGCTCGCATCAAGGGCACCAGCATCGAGGAGGTGTGGATCGACATCTCCAAGGGCCTGGACGTGGCGGCCGGCGTGCGCTCCGTCTCGCGCGAGGAGGCGGACATCCAGGTGGAAACCGACTTCAGCCTGCTGGAGAACCTGCCGCCCCTGGTGGTGGACCCTCCCCCGCCGCCAGCCCCCGTCCGGCGCCAGGCACGCGGCAAGGCCCCCGCCAGCATGCACAACGAGCTGCTGGCCGCCGCCTCGATCTGCGGCGAAGCCAAGCAGGCCATGGTTTCCATGTTCCGGGAAGCGCGCATGGGCAAGGCCGTGAATCCGGACAACGCCCGCAGCCTGGTGGAGGAGATTTCCGACTCCGTCACGCGCAACCCGGGTGCGCTGATCAGCCTGGCGCGCCTGAAGACGGCCGACGACTACACCTACATGCACTCGGTGGCGGTGTGTGCCCTGATGGTGGCACTGGCCAAGCAGATCAACCTCAATGAGGAGCACACGCGCAGCGCCGGCATGGCCGGGCTGCTGCACGACCTGGGCAAGGCGGCCATCCCGCTGGCCGTGCTCAACAAGCCGGGGAAGCTCACGGACGCCGAATTCGCTGTGGTCCAGAGCCATCCCGCCGAAGGGTACGAGATGCTCAAGGAGGGCGGCGCCGTGGAGGACGCGGTGCTCGACGCCTGCCGCCACCACCACGAGAAAATGGACGGCTCGGGCTACCCCGACAAGCTCAAAGGCGACGAGATCAGCCTGATCGCGCGCATGACGGCCATCTGCGACGTCTACGATGCCATCACCTCCGACCGCCCCTACAAGTCCGGCTGGGACCCGGCCGAGTCGCTGCGCCGCATGGCCGAATGGACCAAGGGCCATTTCGACCCCCGGCTGTTCCAGGCCTTCGTCAAGAGCATCGGCATCTACCCCGTGGGCTCGCTGGTGCGGCTGACCTCCGGGCGCATCGGCGTGGTGACCGAGCAGGTACAGACATCGCTGACCTCGCCCAAGGTCAAGGTCTTCTTCTCGACCAAGTCGGGCATGCGCATCCCGCCCGACGTGGTGGACCTGGCCGCCCCCGGCTGCACGGAAAAGATCGTGGCGCGCGAAGATCCGGAGAAATGGAAGTTCCCGGACCTCAACGAACTGTGGTCCGGATTTTCCGGGCAGGCCTGGTAGGCCGCCCGGGCGTGGGAAAATAGCGCCCCTGTTTGTTTTTCCCCTTGGTACGGGCCCGTCCGGCCCTCAAGCACATGACCGTTTCCAGCACGCCACCGGCCCCGCGCCACTTCACGCTCAGCGACTTCGATTTTTCGCTGCCTCCCGAACTCATTGCCCAGCACCCCGCCACGCAACGCAGCGCCTCGCGCCTGCTCGATGGCCGCGCAGCGTCCCCGGTGGACCGCATCTTCCACGAACTGCCCGGCCTGCTTCAGCCCGGTGACTTGCTGGTGTTCAACGACACGCGCGTGGTCAAGGCGCGCATCTTTGGCGAGAAAGCCAGCGGCGGCAAGCTGGAGTTGTTGATCGAGCGCGTGCTGCTCGGCAACGAGGTCGTGGCCCACATGAAGGTCAGCAAGAAGCCCCTGCCTGGCGCCGTGGTGCACATGGCGGGTGGCCTGCACGGTGGCGGTTTCAATGCCACGCTGCTCTCGCGCTGGCCGGGCGAGGACGGCCCGCTGTTCCGCTTCGCGCTCGACGGGCCGGCCGGCGAAACACCGCACGACCTGATGGAGCGCCACGGCCACCTGCCGCTGCCGCCCTACATCGAGCGCCAGCAGAACGCCGACCACGACCCCGATGCGGCCGAGGACGCGCAGCGCTACCAGACCGTGTTCGCACGCGCGCCCGGCGCGGTGGCAGCCCCGACGGCGGCCCTGCATTTTGACGAAGGCGTGCTGGCCGCCCTGGCCGACCGCGGCGTGGAGCGCGCCAGCGTCACCCTGCACGTGGGCGCAGGCACCTTCCAGCCCGTGAAGACCGAGAACCTGGCCGAGCACCAGATGCACAGCGAGTGGTACGAGGTGCCGCTGGCCACGCTGGCGGCGCTGGAGCGCTGCCGCCAGCGCGGCGGCCGCGTGGTGGCCGTGGGCACGACCACCGTGCGCACCCTCGAATCCTGGGCGCGCAGCGGCCAGGCCTCGGGCGATACCAACATCTTCATCACCCCGGGCTTCGCGTTCCAGGTGGTGGACCTGCTGCTCACCAACTTCCACCTGCCCAAGAGCACGCTGATGATGCTGGTGAGCGCCTTCGCGGGCTACGAGCAGATCCAGGCCATCTACCGCCACGCCATCGCGCAGCAGTACCGCTTTTTCAGCTATGGCGATTCGATGCTGCTGGAACGCCTGCATTCGCAGCAGGCCACGCTCAGCAGTTCGTGACCGCCGCGATGCGGGGTGCGGCTCCCTGCTCCGGCAGGCGGTTGGCCGAGGGCAGGCGCACGCAGTAGACGCCGGCCTCGCTTTCCACGCGCGTGACACGGCCGGAGTAAGCGTTCTGCCACTCCTTTTCGGTGAGCGTGCCCAGTGCCCGTGGCGCCGCGCCTGCCGGGTTCGCAGCCAGTGCCGCCGCCGCTGGCGTGCCGTGGCGGCGCTGCCACTCCCGCTCCTGCCGCGCGGCACGGGCGACGCCCTCGGGGCTCCATTGGATGGCGGGCACATCCCGGGCGTCGGATGCGGCGGGCAGAGGCGCCGGCATCGCCACCACGCCGGGGCCGGTGTCTTGCGGTACGGCCAGGACCGCGGCAGCCGAGCGCACACCGCGGGCCTCGCGCACCGGCCCGGCCTGGGCTTCGGCGGCCCGGGGACGCTGCGCCGCCACCGGCTCCGGCGGGGGCGTTCGGGGTGGGGTTGCCGCGGTCTGTGGGGCCGTGATCCACAGGATCTCCATCGCCTGCCTGGCAGGCGCCTCGGGCGCCCGCACGGCCGATGCTGGCAGCACCAGCCGCCACAGCAGCACCGCGTGCAGCAGCAGCGAGGCCGCTACGGCGCCCCCCAGGCGCCAGCGGCCCGGGCGGCGGCCGTCAGGGGGCCCCATCGTCCACGGCGCCACCCTCCTGCGCCACCCAGGCCAGCAGATCACCCGGCTGGCATTGCAGGTAGTCGCAGATGGCGGCCAGCGTCTCGAAGCGCACACCCTTGACCTTGCCGCTCTTGAGCAGCGAGAGGTTGGCCTCGGTGATGCCCACGTGCGCCGCCAGGTCGCGCGACTTCACCTTGCGGCGCACCAGCATTTCATCGAGCGTGACGACGATGGGCATGGCCACCTTTCTGGCGCATGCCTCGGGAATGGGACAGACCGATCACGGCGCGGTCAGACGAAAGCACTCGATTCCTCCTGCAAGCGCTGACCTTCGGCCATCACATGGGCCAGCAGCAGCATCATGAGGCCGACGATCAGCACGCTCATCTCGAACGAGCCCACCGACAGCGCCACCTGCCCGCCACGCTGGCCCGAGGCCAGCCAGGACAGCAGCGCAGTCACGGCCGCGCCGTGCACCAGCGAGGCCGCGAACATGGCGATGAAACCCCAGCCCACGCCGCGAAAGCCGCGCACCACCGCCGGCCCGAACACCTCGCCGCGCAGGAAGGCGCTGCAGATGCGGTGCAGGCACCAGACGGTGAACAGCATGGCGGCGGTCGGCAGGCCCTCGATGGCCAGGCCCACGAGGCGCCAGGCCGCGTCGATCTGAGCCGGGGCGCCGATGCCCACCTGCAGCGCCTGCGCGGGCAGCAGCATCTGCGCCAAACCGCCCGGCTCGCCCCGGCCCAGCAGCAGCCAGCGGGCCACGGAAAAGCACACGCCGGCCAGGGCGCACAGCAGGGTCAGCGCGTGCAGCCCCCGCGACAGGCGCCGAAACGCCGGGCTCTGGATGGATGCCATGGGAATTGCCTCGTTTTTTCTGTAAAACAATAACAATATTCTGCCATACAGAAATCCATCGAGGCAATCACCCCGCCCTGGGCACAGGCCGGCGTGCGATGGGGGTCAGAATGCGACCGCGTGCCCGTCCTTGCGCGGATCGGAACCCGCCACATAGCTCTCGCCCTGGCGCAGCACCAGCTGGGCGCCGCCGAAGGCGAAGACGCCGTTGCCCTCTTCCACCGTGACCTCGTGGCCGCGCGCGCGCAGCGCAGCCACCACGGCGGGGTCGAAGGCCGGCTCCACCGCCACGCCCTTGCCGCCGGTCACGCGCCAGCGCGGCGCGTCGGCTGCGGCCTGGGGGTTCTGGCCGTAGCGCAGCACGCGCAGGGCCATCTGCAGGTGGCCCTGCGACTGCATGGGGCCGCCCATCACGCCGAAGGCCATCTGCGGCGTGCCGTCGGCATGCATGGCAAACGCCGGAATGATGGTGTGCGAGGGGCGCTTGCGCGGGCCCACCTCGTTGGCGTGGCCGGGCTCCAGGGTGAAGCCGTGGCCCCGGTTCTGCAGGCTGATGCCGGTGCCCGGCACGACCACGCCCGAGCCAAAGCCCATGTAGTTGGACTGGATGAAGGAGACCATCATGCCCGAGGCATCGGCGGCCGCCAGGTACACCGTGCCACCGGGGCGCGGCGTGCCGTGGCCGGGGTCGCCGGCCTGGGCGGCGTCGATCAGTTGCGCACGCTGCTGGAGATAAGCCTCGTCGAGCAGGTCGCGCGGCGTCACCTTCTGCATGGCGTCGATGTCGGCGTTGTACTCGTGCAGGTCGGCCAGCGCGAGCTTCATGGCCTCGATGCTGGCGTGCACCGTGTCCACATGGTCCAGCGGCTGGCCGCCGATGCCATGGGATTCGAGCATGCCCAGTGCCATCAGCGTGGCGATGCCCTGGCCGTTGGGCGGGATCTCGTGGATCACCGAATCACCGAAGCGCTGGCTCACGGTGCCCACCCAGTCGGCCTGGTGCGAGGCGAGGTCGTCCTCGGTCATGGCGCCACCGTTGGCGCGGGCGTGCGCCACCATCTGGCGTGCGAGCTCGCCACGGTAGAAGGCTTCGCCCTCGGTCTGGGCGATCAGCTCCAGTGTGCGCGCATGGGCCTCGCTGCGGAAGATCTCACCCGCACGCGGCGCACGGCCGCCTGGCATGAAGCACTCGGCAAAGCCCGGCTGGGCACCGAGCTTGGCGGCCCCCAGGGCCCACAGGCGGGCGATGGTGGGCGAGACGGGGAAGCCGTTGCGCGCATAGTCGATGGCAGGCTCGGCCAGCTTGGCGAAAGGCAGCTTGCCCATGCGCTTGGACAGTGCCACCCAGGCGGATACCGCACCGGGCACGGTGACGGCATTCCAGCCTGTCTCGGGCAGGCCGCCGCGCTCGGCGAAGTAGGCAGGGTTCCAGGCGGCGGGCGAGCGGCCCGAGGCATTCAGGCCGTGCAGCTCCTTGCCGTCCCAGACGATGGCGAAGCCGTCGCTGCCCAGGCCGCAGCCCGTGGGCTCGACCACGGTCAGCGCCATGGCGGCAGCGATGGCCGCGTCCACGGCATTGCCGCCGGCCAGCAGCATGCGCAGGCCCGCCTGCGCGGCCAGGGGCTGCGAGGTGGAGACCACGTTGCGGCCCATCACCGCGCTGCGGTTCGATGCGTAGGGAAGAGCCCAGTCCAGGCCCGTGGTGGGTGCAGTCATCGGATAGCTCACTCCAAAGAAATCTTGTGCTGGCGGATCACCGTGGCCCAGCGGGCGCTGTCGGCCTGCACCATGGCCGCGAACTTGGCGGGCGTGCTGGGCGCGGCGGGTTCCACGCCGAGCTTGGCCAGGCCTTCGGCCACTTCGGCCGACTGCATGGCCTTGGCGAAGGCCTTGTGCACGCGGTCCACCAGCTCCGGCTTGGCACCGGCCGGCAGGTAGACGCCGAACCAGGTCACGGACGAATAGCCGGGCAGGCCCGACTCGGCCATGGTGGGCAGTTCGGGCGCGAGCGCGCTGCGCTTTTCGCTGGTCACGGCCAGGGCGCGCAGGCGGCCGTTCTTGACGTGCGGCATGCCGGTGGGCAGGGAGTCGAACAGCACATGCGTCTGCCCGGCCACGAGGTCGGGGATGGCCAGGGCCGTGCCCTTGTAGGGCACGTGGGTCATCTCCACGCCGGCCTGGGCGCTGAAGGCCGCAGCGTTCAGGTGCACGATGGTGCCATTGCCGCTGGTGGCGTAGTTGAGCTTGCCGGGGTGGGTCTTGGCGTAGGTGATGAGCTCGCCCACGGTCTTCACCGGCAACGAGTTGGTCACCAGCAGCACGCTGGGCGCGTCGGCCAGGTGGGCGACGGGCGTGAAGTCCTTGCGCGCGTCGTAGGCCAGGCGCGGCATCAGGTGCGGCGAGATGGCGTGGGTGCTGCTCGTGGTGAGCAGCAGCGTGTAGCCGTCGGGCTGCGCCTTGGCGGCTTCGGCCGAACCGATGGTGCCGCCCGCGCCGGGGCGGTTGTCCACCACCATCTGCTGGCCCAGGTCCTGCGCCACGCGCTGCGCGACCACGCGGGCCACGAGGTCGGTGGCACCGCTGGCCGGGAAGGGCACGATCACCCGCACCGGACGGTCGGGCCAGTTGGACTGCGCGTGCGCGCAAGCACACACCGCCACCAGACAGGCCAGGCCGAGCACGCTACGGCCCCAGGACAAAAGACGCATACGAAGCACTCCAGTAAAGACGGGAACAGAAACGGGCAGGCGCGCCATGCCGCTGGAAACCCGCGGGCGGGCGCCGCCATGGGCTTCATCTTAGGAACATGGCGGTCGTATGACCACCACCAAATCAGCAAATTGGTTTGCCGCCACGGCAAAGTGCCTCGCTTTTTGAGATGATCTACGGCAAACCTCACCACGACCCACCCCATGCGTGCCCAACTCCTGCAAGACACGGCCCTGCGCTACTTCCTCGAAGTGGCGCAAAGCGGCTCGCTCACCGAGGCCTCGGCGCGGCTGCACGTGGCCGCCTCGGCCCTGAGCCGGCAGATCGCCGGGCTCGAAGCGCAGCTGGGCACGCCGCTGTTCGAGCGCCATCCGCGCGGCATGGTGCTCACGGCAGCCGGCGAGATCCTGGCCACGCATGCGCGCCGCACGGTGCTCGACGCCGAACGGGCGCTCGGCGAGATCGGCGCGCTGCAGGGCCTGCGTGCCGGCCAGGTGCGCCTGGCCACCTCGGATGCGTTTGCCAACGAACTGGTGCCGCGGCTGTGCGTGGAGTTCCAGCGCACGCACACCGGCATCCAGTTCGAGGTGCAGTCCCTGCCCACGGCCCAGGTGCCCGATGCGGTGCGCAGCGGTGCGGCGGACATCGGCCTGTGCTTCAGCCGCGCACCGCACAAGGACATCGAGGTGTCTTACCGCCAGACGGCGCCGGTGCTGGCCCTGGTGCCACCCGGCCACCCACTGGCCGCTGCGGCGAGCGTGACCCTGGCACGCATGGGGCAGTACCCGCTGGCCCTGCCGCCGCCCGAGACCACCATCCGCCAGATGATCGACATCGTCTGCAGCCGCCAGGGGCTGCAGCTCGCGCCGGTGCTGGTGAGCAACCACGCCAAGACCATGCTCAACTTCGTCGCGAACGGGGGAGGGCTGTCGGTGTCCAGCGAGATCGCGGCACGCCACCTGGTGGCCGCCGGTGCCATCGTGGCCCTGCCCATCAGCGACCAGGGCATGGACCTGCGCGACCTGGAACTGCAGACCCTCGCAGGCCGCAGCCTGCCCATGGCTGCCCAGGCCTTTCTGGACTTGCTCAAGGCAAGGCTGCCCGGCCCCTGGTAGGGGGCGTCAGCCCCGCTCTTCGTGCTGTTGGCGAAATTCCCGCGCCTTGCCGAAGTGGCCGTTGCCGATGAAGGGCACGGGGGGGCGCAGCGCCGACAGCGGCGAAGGGTGGTTGGAGGTCAGCACCAGGTGTCCGCGGTCGGCCGGGATCCATGCGCGCTTGGACTGGGCATGCGAGCCCCAGAGCATGAACACCACCGGGCGCCCGCCCTCGGCCACGTGGCGGATCACGGCGTCGGTCAACTCCTCCCAGCCCTTGCCGGAGTGGCTGGCGGCCTGGCCCTCTTCGACCGTGAGGCCGGTGTTGAGCAGCAGCACGCCGTTCTTCGCCCATTTGACCAGGCTGCCGCCCGGCTCGGGCCAGGCAGGAAAGGCAGTGCCCAGGTCGCGCTGCATCTCCTTGAAGATGTTGCGCAGCGAGGGCGGCAGTTGCACCCCCGGCGCCACCGAGAACGCCAGGCCCTCGGCCTGGCCGCGCCCGTGGTACGGGTCCTGGCCGAGGATGACCACGCGCACCTGCTCGGGCGGCGTCAGCTCCAGCGCACGCAGCGGCTTGGGCGGGAAGATGGCGGCGCCGGCATCCAGGCGTTGTTGCAGGTAGGCCCGCAGCGCCTGCCCGCGGGCACCGGCGAAGAAGGCATCGACCAGCGGCTGCCAGCCCGGTGCCACGGGCCAATCGGCCGGATCGGCGCTTTGCAGTTGGGTGGCTTCGGTCATGACTCACTAGCCCCGCACTGGATCAGCCGAACAGCTTGGCCAGGGCCTCGCCGGGCTCCTTGGCACGCATGAAGGCCTCGCCCACGAGGAAGGCGTTCACGCCCGCATCGCGCATGGTCTTCACGTCGGCCGGCGAAAGAATGCCGGACTCGGTGACCAGCAGGCGGTCGGCCGGCACATTCTTCTGCAGGTCCAGCGTGGTCTGCAGCGACACCTCGAAGGTGCGCAGGTTGCGGTTGTTGATGCCCACCAGCCGCGTCTTGAGCTTGAGGGCGCGATCCAGTTCGGCCGCGTCGTGCACTTCCACCAGCACCGCCATGTCCAGGCTGCGGGCGATGGCCTCGAAGTCGGCCATCTGCGCATCGTCCAGGCTGGCCGCGATCAGCAAAATGGCATCGGCGCCCATGGCCCGCGATTCGTAGATCTGGTAGGCATCGACCATGAAGTCCTTGCGCAGCACGGGCAGCTGGCAGCTGGCGCGTGCCTGCTTGAGGTAGTCCACGCTGCCCTGGAAGAACTGCTTGTCGGTCAGCACCGATAGGCAGGCCGCGCTCACCGTGCCATCGCCGTCGGCATAGCTCTGGGCGATGTCGGCCGGGATGAAGTCGGCGCGCAGCACGCCCTTGCTCGGGCTGGCCTTCTTGACCTCGGCGATCACGGCCGCATGGCCCCGGGCGATCTTGGCGCGCAGCGCGCCCTCGAAGTCGCGCGTGAGCACGCGGCTCTCGGCGTCGGCGCGCATCGCGGCCAGAGGCATGCGTTTGACGGCGGCTGCCACTTCTTCGTGCTTGACGGCAACGATCTTGTTGAGGATGTCGGACATGGTGGGCAATGCTAAAAGCGAAAGTAAAAAACCGCCGGACAGGTGCCCGGCGGTGCGTGCGGTCAGGCGGGCACGGCCAGCGCGTGCGTGCGCGCCACCAGTTGCTCCAGGCGTGCCAGCGCGGCGCCCGAGGCGATCGCGGCGCGCGCCTTGTGCAGGCCGTCGGCGATGGAGCTGGCCACGTTGGCGGCGTACAGCGCGGCGCCCGCGTTCAGGCAGACGATGTCCTGCGCGGCGCCGGGCTCGCCCTTGAGCACGCCGATCAGCATCTCGCGCGACTGCTCGGGGGTTTCCACCTTGAGCGCGCGGTTGCTGGCCATGGACAGGCCGAAGTCCTCGGGATGCACCTCGTACTCGGTGATCTGGCCGTTCTTCAACTCGCCCACCAGGGTGGCGGCGCCCAGGCTCACTTCGTCCATGCCGTCGCGGCCATACACCACGAGCGCATGCTCGGCGCCCAGGCGCTGCAGGGCACGCACCTGGATACCGACCAGGTCGGGGTGGAACACGCCCATGAGGATGTTGGGCGCGCCGGCCGGGTTGGTCAGCGGGCCCAGGATGTTGAAGATGGTGCGCACGCCGAGCTCGCGGCGCACGGGCGCCACGTTCTTCATGGCCGGGTGGTGGTTGGGCGCGAACATGAAGCCGATGCCCACCTCGGCGATGCATTGGGCAATCGCTTCGGGCGTGAGGTTGATGTGGATGCCCAGGGCCTCCATCACGTCGGCGCTGCCGCTCTTGCTCGACACGCCACGGCCACCGTGCTTGCTGACCTTGGCGCCCGCGGCGGCGGCCACGAACATCGAGCAGGTGGAGATGTTGAAGGTGTTGGCCCCGTCGCCGCCGGTGCCCACGATGTCCACCAGGTGCGTGCTGTCGGGCACGTGGACCTTGGTGGAAAACTCGCGCATGACCTGCGCGGCGGCCGTGATCTCGCCGATGGTTTCCTTCTTCACGCGCAGGCCGGTGATGATGGCCGCGGTCATGACGGGCGAGAGCTCGCCGCTCATGACCATGCGCATCAGGTGCAGCATCTCGTCGTGGAAGATTTCGCGGTGTTCGATGGTGCGCTGCAGCGCTTCCTGGGGGGTGATGGACATGGTATCTCCGTCTCCTGGTGATTCTTAGGGAGCAGGCCGGTCCGAGAAGGCCAGCTTGAGGCCAAAGCCGATGAACATCGCCCCGGCGATACGGTCGAGCCAGTGCATGCCGCGCTGCACGGCGCCCACGCGGCGCGCCATCCAGCCGGCGGCCAGGGCCCAGCCGATGTTGACGGGAATGGCGTTGAGGTTGAACAGCACCCCGAGCAGCACGAAGGCCAGCGCCTTGCTGTCCGTGCCCGGCGCGATGAACTGCGGCACGAAGGCCAGGAAGAAGATGGCCACCTTGGGGTTGAGCACATTCGTCCAGAAGCCGCCCAGGAACACGCTGCGCAGCGACACGGCCACAGCGGGCGCGGCCGGTGCCGCGGCGATGGCGGCACCGCTGCCACCGTCGCCCGAGGCCTTGGCGAACAGCATGCGCACACCCATCCACAGCAGGTAGGCCGCGCCCACCCGCTTGAGTACGGTGAAGGCCGTGGCCGACGCGGCCAGCAGCGCGCCCACGCCGACGGCAGCCGCGAAGATGTGCACGAAGCAGCCGGCCGTGATACCGAGGCCCGCCACGATGCCCGCGCGCGTGCCCGAACGCAGCGCGTTGGAGACGATGTAGAGCACGTCGGGGCCCGGCGTCAGGTTGAGCAGCCAGCCGGCCGCGATGAACATCAGCAGTTGGTGCGTCTCGATGATCATGGCCGGGGCTCCAGGAAGTTCTTGAGCATGGCGTGGCCGTGCTCGGTGAGGATGCTCTCGGGGTGGAACTGCACGCCCTCGATGTCCAGCGTCTTGTGGCGCACGCCCATGATTTCGCCGTCATCGGTCCAGGCGGTCACGGCCAGCACCTCGGGGCAGCTGGCGCGCTCGATGGACAGCGAGTGGTAGCGGTTGACGGTGAACTGCTCGGGCAGGCCGGCGAACACACCCTGCTGCGTGGTGGTGATGACGCTGGTCTTGCCGTGCATGAGCTGCTGCGCGCGCACGATGGTGCCGCCGAAGGCCGCGCCGATGGCCTGGTGGCCAAGGCACACGCCCAGGATGGGCAACTGGCCTGCGAAGTGCTGGATCGCGGCCACCGAGATGCCGGCCTCGGCCGGCGAGCAGGGGCCGGGCGAGATCACCAGCCGGTCGAGCTGGCCGGCGGCCAGGCGCTGGGCGATCTCGTCGACCGTGATCTCGTCGTTGCGGTGCACCTCGACCTCGGCACCGAGCTCGCCGAAGTACTGCACGATGTTGTAGGTGAAGCTGTCGTAGTTGTCGACCATCAAGAGTTTCATGCTGCGCTCCCTGCGGTCTGTGCGCCCGCTTCGCTGGCGTGCCCGGCGCGCAGGCGCGCGAACTCGCGGTGTTCGTGGGCAATGGAGGCTTCCATGATGCCGCGGTAGATGGTTTCCATGACGTCGGGCTGGCCGCCCTGGGCCAGGGCGCGCTCGCGCACCCGGTCCACGATGGCCTGTATGCGGGCCTCGTCGCGCACCTGGTGGTCGGCCTGCTTGATGCGCGCGGCCTGCGTCATGTAGCCCGTGCGCTGCACCAGCAGCGGCACGAGGATGTCGTCGAGCGCGTCGATCTGGCGGCGCACCTCGGCCATGGTGGTGCAGTGCTGCACCTGCTCGATGGCGCGGCTCATTCCAGGCCCTCCTCGACCAGTTCGGCGGCGCGCAGCAGCGCGCGGGCCTTGTGCTCGGTCTCCTTCCATTCGAGCTCGGGCACCGAGTCGGCCACCACGCCGGCCGCGGCCTGCACGTAGAGCGTGCCGTTCTTGACGATGCCGGTGCGGATGGCGATGGCCACGTCCATGTCGCCGGCATAGCTCAGGTAGCCGCAGGCGCCGCCGTACAGGCCGCGCTTGGTGGGTTCGAGCTGGTCGATGAGCTCCATGGCATGCACCTTGGGGGCGCCGGTGAGCGTGCCCGCCGGGAAGGTGGCCTTGAGGACGTCGATGGCGGTCATGCCGTCGTTCAGGAGGCCTTCGACGTTGCTCACGATGTGCATCACGTGGCTGTAGCGCTCCACCGCGAAGGCCTCGGTCACCTTCACGGTGCCGGTCTTGGCGATGCGGCCGATGTCGTTGCGCGCCAGGTCGATCAGCATCACGTGCTCGGCGCGCTCCTTGGGGTCGTTGATGAGTTCGACCTCGGCGGCCTTGTCCTTCTCGGGCGTGGCACCGCGCGGGCGGGTGCCGGCCAGCGGGCGGATGGTGATCTTCTGCCCGTCCGGCGTGCTCTCCTGGCGCACCAGGATCTCGGGGCTGGCGCCCACCACGTGGAAGTCGCCGAAGTCGTAGAAATACATGTACGGCGAGGGGTTGAGCGAGCGCAGCGCGCGGTACAGCGACAGCGGGCTTTCGGTGTAGCGCTTGTGGATGCGCTGGCCCACCTGCACCTGCATGAAGTCGCCGGCGGCGATCAGCTCCTTGGCCCGGTCCACGGCGGCCAGGTAGTCGGCCTTGGCGAAGTCGCGCTGGGCCGGGTGGCTCTCGGTGGGCTTGACCACGGGGGCGCTCACCGAGTATTTGAGCTGCTCCTTGAGCTCGCGCAGGCGCTTCTTGGCCTTGGCATAGGCCTCGGGCGTCGCGGGGTCGGCGTAGACGATGAGGTAGAGCTTGCCCGAGAGGTTGTCGATGACCGCCAGCTCCTCGCACTGCAGCAGCAGGATGTCGGGGCAGCCCAGCGTGTCGGGCGGGCAGGAGTTTTCGAGCTTCTTCTCGATGTAGCGCACGGCGTCGTAGCCAAAGTAGCCGGCCAGGCCGCCACAGAAGCGCGGCAGGCCGGGACGCAGCGCGACCTTGAAGCGCTTCTGGTAGGCCGCGACGAAGTCGAGCGGGTTGCCCTCGGCGGTCTCGACCACCTGGCCATCGGTGACGACCTCGGTGCGCGCCGCGGCGCCGAAGCCGCTGGCACGCAGCAGGGTGCGCGCGGGCAGGCCGATGAAGCTGTAGCGCCCGAAGCGCTCGCCGCCCACCACGGATTCGAGCAGGAAGCTGTGCTTGCCGCCCTCCTTGGCGCGCGCCAGCTTCAGGTAGAGCGAGAGCGGGGTTTCCAGGTCCGCAAAGGCCTCTGCCATGAGCGGAATGCGGTTGTAGCCTTCGCTGGCCAGGCTTTTGAATTCAAGTTCAGTGATCACGGGGAGAGCTCCCAGCTGTCACAGCGCGTATCCCCGCCAATGGGCATTGGGGGCGCTGCGGTTCATTCAATCGGCCCTGACAAGGGCCACGGGTGCACGCTGGGGCGGACTGCCCAGGTGCCATCAGGCGTTCAGGCGGACAGGCTGACGCCAGGGCCAGGCTCCCCGGTCGCTGCAACCTGTGATGAACACGTGGTGAATGAACATGGGCCAAAGTGTAGCAAAGGTCTTGGAGCTTTCGGTTTTTTGCCATGCAATCACCATGAAGGACCACTCGAAAACCCTGTTGCGCCCGCACCGCGGTCTTGCAACAATTAGAAACGAACGAGCGTTCTATTTTGAGGAGACAAGCATGAGAAACCTGGTGCGATGCGCTGCACTCGCCGCCGCATGCCTTCTGGCCGGGGCCGCCATGGCCCAGCCCATCACGGTGTCCAACGTGAAGTACGACGAGACCACCCAGGTGGCCGACAGCACCTTGCAGCTCAATGGTGCGGGCGTGCGCTACAAGGCGGTGTTCAAGGTCTATACCGCCGGGCTGTACCTGGAGAAGAAGGCCGGCACGCCGCAGGAAGTGGCGAGCCAGAAGGGCCCCAAGCGCATGAGCATCACCATGCTGCGCGAGATCGACTCGACCGAACTGGGCAAGCTGTTCTCGCGGGGTATGGAGGACAACATGGACCGCGCGGCCTTCTCCAAGCTGATCCCCGGCGTGATGCGCATGAGCCAGATCTTCTCGGACCACAAGAAGCTCATGGCCGGCGACCAGTTCCAGGTCGACTGGATTCCCGGCACCGGCACGGTGATCACCGTCAAGGGCAAGCCCCAGGGCGAACCGTTCAAGGAGCCCGAATTCTTCAACGCCCTGCTAGGCATCTGGCTGGGCAATGCGCCGGCCGACTGGAAGCTCAAGGACGCGCTCCTGGGCAAGCAGCCCGGCTGAGCCCCATCGCGCAACCCCTCCCGGGAAAGCACCTACCCGCTTGTGTCACCCGGCAGACACCGCGCCTGCAAACCGCAGGCGTAACCTTCCAAGACCTGTTCCAAGCCCCGGCCGCGTGCACGTGCCGCCATCCGCAGCACGCTGCGGCCGGGCCTTCTTTGCGCCACCCGCGCCCAGCAGCGATCCGCCCGCAACCCCTCGCCCTTTGACCTTGCACCACCGTTCGCGCGCCTGAGCACACCATGAAACCAAGCAACCTTTCCGTCGGCCTGCGCCTGGGCCTGTCCTTTGGCGCCATCCTGCTCATCACGGCGCTCATTGCAGCCACCGGCATGTGGCGCATCGCCAGCCTGAACAGCGCGAGCGAACGCGTGGCCACGCAGGAGATCGAGCAGCAGACCCTGGTGGAGAACTGGGCTGCCGACATCCGGCTGAACTGGGTGCGCACCGAGGCCTTCCTCAAGGCCATCGACCGCGACTACATGGAAAAGCTCACCGCCGACACGCAGGCCACGGCCCAGGGCATCGAGGCCAAGGTCAAGCGCATCGAAGGCCTGGTGCAGGGCGAGAAGAACCGCGCCCAACTGGCCACCATCGCCACGGCCAGCAAGGCCTATGGCGACAAGCTCGCCGAGATCCGCGAGCTGCACCGCGGTGGCGAGCCGAATGTGCCCACGCTTGTGGACAAGGACCTGCGCCCCCTGGCGGACCGGTACCTCAAATCCCTCGATGACCTGCGCACGGCCATGGCCACGCAGCTGGCTGCGAGCCAAAGCGACACGGCGGCACTGGCCCGGGCCAGCCAGGTGCTGCTGGGCGTGGGCACCTTGATCGCCGTGGCGCTGGGCGCTCTGCTGGCCTTCACCGTCACGCGCTCCATCGTGCGGCCGGTGCAACTGGGCCGGCAGGCCGCCGAAAGCATTGCCGATGGCGACCTGACCCACCCCATCGCCACCACGCACAACGACGAGACCGGCCAGCTGTTGCAGGCCCTGGCCGCCATGCAATCGCGCCTGGCCACCATCGTCGGCAACGTGCGCCACAGCGCCGAGGGCGTGGCCACGGCCAGCGCCGAGATCGCCTCGGGCAACAACGACCTGTCGGCGCGCACCGAGCAGCAGGCCAGCGCGCTCGAAGAGACCGCCGCCTCGATGGAGGAACTGGGCTCCACCGTGCGCCAGAACGCCGACAACGCGCGCCAGGCGAACCAGCTGGCGATGAGCGCATCGACCGTCGCCATCCAGGGTGGCCAGGTCGTGGCCGAGGTGGTGGACACCATGAAGGGCATCAACGACAGCAGCAGGAAGATCGCCGACATCATCAGCGTGATCGACGGCATCGCCTTCCAGACCAATATCCTGGCACTCAATGCGGCCGTGGAAGCCGCCCGCGCCGGCGAGCAGGGCCGGGGCTTTGCCGTGGTGGCCAGCGAGGTGCGCAATCTGGCCCAGCGCAGCGCCGAGGCCGCCAAGGAGATCAAGGGCCTGATCGGCACCAGCGTGGAACGCGTGGAGCGCGGCAGCGCCCTGGTGGACAGGGCCGGTGCCACCATGAACGAGGTCGTGGCATCGATCCGCCGCGTGACCGACATCATGGGCGAGATCAGCGCCGCCAGCAGCGAGCAGAGCTCGGGCGTGGGCCAGGTGGGCGAAGCCATCATGCAGATGGACCGGGCCACGCAGCAGAACGCCGCACTGGTGGAGCAGAGCGCGGCCGCGGCCGACAGCCTGAAGACCCAGGCCGGGCAGCTGGTGGATGCGGTGGCGGTGTTCCGCCTCGGCGCCGGCCACGCCAGTGGGGCGCAGGCTGTGCCGCTTGCTGCGCCCCGCGCTGCCAGCAATGCCTCGCGCCTGCTGCCGGCGAACGGTCAGCGCCGCATCGCGGCCTGAGCCAGGCTCAGGCGGCGGCAGCGAACTCCGCTAGCGCGTCCACAAAGCCATCGGCATCCACGGCCCGCACGGGCTGGCCGTGGTTGTAGCCATAGGTCACCAGCACCACCGGGCAGCCGGCGGCGCGCGCGGCCTGCGCGTCATTGCTCGAATCGCCCAGCATCAGCGTGCGCGCGGGTGCCGTACCCAGGGCCTCGCAGGTCTTGAGCAGGGGCAGCGGATCGGGCTTCTTGCGCGCAAAGCTGTCGCCACCGAAGACCTGTGAAAAATAGCCATCGAGCCCCTTGGCCTGGAGCAGGGGCACGGCAAAGTCGGTGGGCTTGTTGGTCAGGCAGGCCAGGCGCAAGCCCGCGGCCTGCAGCGCCTGCAGGCCCGCCACCACACCGGGGTAGACCTGCGCGTACTGGCCGTTGATGGCCAGGTAGTGCTTCTGGTAGCTGGCCCAGGCCGCGGGGTACAGCGACTCGACCTGCGCCGCGTCGACAGCCTGGCCCTTCGATGCCAGCACGTGGGCCAGCACCGAGCGCAGCAGATGCTCCGACCCCTTGCCCACCATGTGCTCGATGTGCTGGGCACCAATGGCCGGCAGCGCCAGCTCGCGCAGCATGCGGTTGAGCGCCTCGGCAAAGTCCCCGAGCGTGTCCACCATGGTGCCGTCCAGGTCCACGATGGCGGCGTCCACGCGGGACAACAGAGCGGACAAGGGGGACGGTGCTAGCATGCGAAGGGCTCCTCGGAAAGGCAAATGAAAAAAAGCCGGGCGTGGTGCCCGGCCTGCCTGGATTTTAAGCGGCTCATTTACCGCAAGCTGAGGGTCTGGCGCTTCCACGCCGGATCCTGCCAGCGCTGGAACAAGGGCAGTGCGGCCACATCACCCGTCACGCGCTCGGTGGCCAGGCCTTCCAGGCGCACGATCTCGAAGCTGCGGCGGTAGCGGCCCTGGCCGCGCGCCTCGCGCGCCACCAGCATCTGCTGGCCGCCGGGCACCCAGCCGGCCCACTCGGCCACGCCGGTCTCGGGCGCGGTGGCGGCCGGGGGCAGCACGTCGACCAGCCAGCCCTCGGCCGTCTTGCGCATCACCCACAGCTCGCGCCAGCCCTCCAGGGGCTGCACGGCCAGTGCCACGGCCGTGCCCTCGCGGTTCACGCTGGCCGAAGCGGTCCAGACCACGCCGTAGGTGCAGCGGCGCACCAGCGGGGCCTTCACACCCTTCTGGGCATCCACCAGCAGCACGCAGGTCTCGCCGGCCGCACCGGGCTCGGTCACGATGCCCGGGCGGTTGCCCTGGGCCGAGGGCAGGCTGGTGGGGACCAGGGCCCAGCGCACGGCGCTCACGCGCATGGCGGCATCGTTGTACGCAGGCTGGTCTTCGTCGGGCAGGTCGTTCTTCGCGACACCGGCGAATTCGGCCAGGGCGCGCGATGCGGCGGCGGCCGTTGCGGGACCGGCGGCATCCTTGCGCGCCTGCTGGAAAGCCAGGGCACTCCACACACTGGCGCGGCGCATCTGGATGCGGTTGCGCACATAGGAGGGCAGGCCGGCCACGTCCACGCGTTCGAGCACCTCGGACTGCCACGCCTGCACACGGGCCCGCTCGTGCGGCGGCAGGTCGGGGTTCACGCACTCGGGGCGGGTGAGGGCCAGGGCGGCGCGGGCGCGCTGCTCGGCATCGGCCACGGGCATGGCCAGCACGCGGCGGAAAGCCTCGCCGTCGTAGCAGACCTGCATGCGGCCTTCGACCTCGTAGGTCGTGAAGCGCACGCCGTAGCCGTTGGCGACATCCAGGTGCGCCGACAAGGTGGCGCCCGAGGCCTTGCCGGGCGCAGCGACCGAGGCGCGGCGCGCCAGCCGGTCGGCCAGCGTGCCGAGTGCGTCGAAGGCCTGGGCGCCCTGCACGCCGGCCAGCACGCTGGCGGGGGCCGCCTGCAGGTAGGCGGCGGTGATGCCGATGCCCAGGGCTTCGGCACCCGGGGTGTCGCGCACGAAGCGCAGCACCGACAGCAGCGCCGGGCCTTCGGCTTCATCGAGCGCCACACGGCGCACTTCACTGGCGCGGATGAAGCCGCCGCGCTCGCGCTTGTGGTCCCAGACCTGCAGGTAATCGAGGCGCTCGCCGCGCACTTCGAGCACTTCGCCCTGCCACAGCGCGGACTGCTGCTGCGCCGATTCGCGCGGTGCGGCGCGCAGCACGGCCTGGTCCTGCACGACGATGGCGCTGCCCAGGGCACTTGGGGGCGCAGGGGGCACGGCGGCGGTGGCCACCATGGTGGCGGCACAGGCAATGGCCGCGACAAGGGTGAGGGTGGTGCGGTTCATGCTCATTGCTCCGTGGCTTGGGCGGCGGCTGCGTCGTCGGCATTGGCTTGTGCGGCCACGGCCTGGGCATTGCGGTTGCCGCCCAGCAGCGCGGCACCAATGAAGTCGCCATTGGTCGGCGGGGGCGCGATGATGACCTGGATCTTGTCCGAGAGCTTGTCGGCCAGCGTCTTCTGGATCAGCAGCGGGTGGCGCGTGACCAGGGCACCCTCGCGCGCCATCTGCTCGGCGTTGACCTTGCCGATGCGGTCCATGCGGTAGGCCTCGGCCTCGGCCAACTTCTGGCGCGCATCGGCTTCGCCGTTGGCTTCGATGCGGCGCGCCTGGGCGCTGCCCTCGGCCGCCTTGATGCGCGAGACCTTCTCGGCTTCGGCTTCGAGCTGGCGCTGCTCGATCTGGCGCTGCTTGAAGGGCAGCACATGCTTCATGGCTTCTTCCTGGGCGCGGGCGGCGATCACCTGCTCGCGCGCGGCGGCCTCGGCGGCCACCTCGCGACGCACCTTGTCGGCACTGGCGTCGAGCTCGGTTTCCTTCACGCGCTTGTCCTTGAGTTCCAGCGTGTAGCGCATCTTCTCGGAGGCCAGTTCCTCGGCCAGCAGGCTGTCCATGCCGCGGCGGTATTCGGCGGGCAGGTCTACCTTGCCGATCTGCACGTGGCGCAGCAGCACGCCGTCGGCGGCCAGGCGGGTGCGCAGCTCGGTTTCGATGATCTGCTGGATCTCGGCGCGCTTGGTCGAGAAGATCTCGCGCACCGTGTAGCGGGCAAACACCTTGTAGATCAGGCCCTGCACGGCGGGCTCGACGATCTCGGCACCGATGTTGTCGGGCAGGCTGCCCGAACGCGAGGCCACGCTGGCGGGGTCGAGCGCATAGCGCACGCCCAGGTCCAGGCCGAAGGACAGGCCTTCGACCGACTGCAGCGGTGCGCCGCCATTGGCCTGGCGCATCTGCTCGGGGCGGTAGGTCTGGTCGCGCAGGGAGAACACGCGCACGCTGTGCAGGCCAGGCAGCACCCAGACGCTGCCGTCGCGCCACTGGTTGACCGAGCCGGTGACCTGGTTCACGCGCACACCGAGTTCGCCCTGGTCCAGGTGCTGCACCGGGGGATTCCTGTAGACCATGGCACCGGCAGCCACCACCGCCGTACCGGCGACGAGCCAGCCGATGACCCGGGGCGATGGCAGGGCCAGGGGGCGGGAGGCAGCCAGGGGAGCGATCGCGGCGGTGTCGTCCTGCACGCCGTCCAGGGTGGGCTCCACGGCAGGGGCGGAGGCAGGGGTGCGGCGCAGGGCGCGGACGATACGGTTCCAGGTGGCTTTCATGGTGTTTCCCTCTTCAGTTCGGTTCGGTGGGTGGCTGTTCTGCAGCGCCGGATTCCTGTGCTGCATTGGTGTCCAATTCTTCGCATTCCCCCCGGAAGCAACAATGCGGCGCCCCCACCAAAGCGCTCACGCCGGCCGTGCAAACGTTCCGGCCGCGGAAGAAAAACTCACACCGCTGCCGGCAGGGGGCCGGGATAATCCGCGCAGGACCACTTCCAGAGCCCCTCCATGACCCGCATTGCCGTGATCGAAGACGACCTGCCCACCAGCAACCAGCTGGCCGGCTGGATCCGCAGTGCGCGCAGCGGCATCGTGATCGACCAGTGGTTCACCCGCGACGAGGCCGAGGCGGCCCTGGCGCGCGAGCACTACGACGCAGTGGTGCTGGACATCGAGCTCGGCCGCGAGCGCCATGCCGGCGTGGCGCTGATCAACGCCATCAACAAGCTGCGCCAGGGCACGCCGGTGCTGGTGGTCTCGGCCATGCCGGCGGCCATCTACCGCAGCATCATGAAGGCGCTGGACGCCTGGGACTACCTGCAGAAGACGACCTTCGAGGAGGCCGATTTCATCGAGACCTTCCTCGACATCCTGCGCACCACGCAGGCGGCGCAACCCGCCGCCGTTGCGGCGGTCGCTCCCGGCGATGCGCTGGTGCTCGACCCGCTGTGGCAACGCAGCCCCACCTGGCGCGGCGAACGCATCAACCTGCCGCTCACGGCGCAGCGCATCCTGGCCACGCTGCACCAGCGCAGCGGCGAGGTGGTGTCGTACGACGAGCTGTTCGAGGTGGTCAAGAGCGGGCGCAACCGCGACAACGTGCGCAAGCACGTGAGCACCATCCGCGAGGCCCTGCGCGAGGTGGACCCGGGCTTCGAGGGCATCGAGAACGTGCCCATGCGCGGCTTTCGCTGGGTCGGCTCGCCGCTGGCGCAGGGCCGCCTCAAGACATGATCAAGCGCCTGCTGCGCCCCGGCCTGGAGATGCCCCGGCTCGAAATGCCGCGCCTGGGGCTGCCGGCCTTTCGCCTGCGCATCCTCGTGCGCAGCGTCTTCATCCTGCTCGCGGTGGCCACCGTGGCGCTCAGCGTGGTGCTGCTGCGCGAAGAGAAGGAGCGCGCCTGGCAGAGCTACCAGCACGGCTTTCAGCGCAGCCAGGCCGAGGTGATGGCGCGGCTGCGCCACCCCTCGGGGCAACTGGCGCTGCTCAACTCGGCCAGCCTGGGCCAGGGGGCCACGCCGCTGGCCCCGCTGCTGCTGCCCTATTCGGCCATCGATTTCGACGACCAGAACAAGGCCCAGCAGGCGGTGGAGATGGCCGGCTGCTCGGTGCTGTACCCCGATGGGTCTTCGGTCTGCGCGGCCATCGGCAACAACCCGTACGCGGGCGGCTTCATCTACATCGTGGGCAGCTTCTATGCCGGCGAGCTGGCGGCGCGCGAACGCGGTGCGCTGGACCTGGCGGCCGTGCACCGCGCCCGCGTGACGCTGGACATGCGCGGCACCACCAGCCGCTGGGTGGCACCGTTCGAGGCCATGGCGCCGGCCAGCGGCACGGCGGCCGGCACCAGCCCCGGAGCGCGTGGCCGGCTCACGGGCTTTGTGGACGCAGGCAGCGACACCCTCGATGTGCGCGCGCGCCCGGTGCGCGATTTCCGCGGCTGGCTGTGGCAGAACGGCCAGTGCCGCGACCTGGCCGGTGCAGCGCCCGACTGCCAGCGCCGCAGCTTCTATTCCATCCGCCTGCCGGTGGAGCTGTTCCGCGAAGCGCTGTTCCGCAAGGACCAGCGCCTGGTGTGGCCGCCCGAGGACCTGGGCAGCATGCGCGTGCGCGTGGAGATGCTCGCGCCCGGTGAGGGCCCGGCCCTGTTCGACAGCAATGCCCCCGGTGCGCAACCCGGCGCCTCGCTGGCGGAAGTCACGCGCAGCCTGCTTCCCGGCGAGAAGGTGCAGGTGCGCAAGATGGGCGAAGGCGAGGAGCGCGCGCTCACCCTCAAGGGCAGCGAGGTGCAGGCCGAGCCCTCGGCGCCCTGGCTGATCCGCCTGGTGAGCTGGCTGCCGCTCGATGCGCCCGATGCGCGCGCCACGCCGGCGGGCCTGGATATCCTCGATACGCCCACGGGCAACTATGTGGTCAGCTTCACCGGCAACCTGCGCGGGCTGGAGCAGGGCCTGGCGGCGGTGGCCACGCGCATGTCCTGGTACCTCGGGGCCATGCTGACGGCGATCGCGCTGGCCTGGCTGATCGTGGAAGTGGGGCTGCTGCGCCGCGTGACCGCCCTCACCCGCCGCGCGGCCGCCGTCTCCTACAACGTGCAGGACGGGCACATCGGCCCGCGCCTCGGGGACCTCGACGTCTCGGACCTGCGCGGCTCGGACGAGCTCGGGATTCTTGCGGGCGGCCTGGCCGACCTGCTGCAGCGCGTGAAGGACGACATCCAGCGCGAACAGCTGCGCGCCCAGCAGGAGCGCGACATGTGGCACGCCGTGGGCCACGAGATCATGTCGCCGCTGCAGTCGCTGATGGTGCTGCACGGCGGGCCGGGCGACCCGGGGCACCGCTACGTGCAGCGCATGCAGCAGGCGGTGCACGTGCTCTATGGCACGGCCTCGCCGGCCGAGGCGCTGCAGGCGGCCGACGTGCCGCAGGGCCGGCTGGACCTCGACGCCTTCTTGCGCCATGTGGCGGACAACGCGCACTTCGCGGGCATCGTGGACGTGGTGTACCCCGGAGGCGCCGGCGCAGTCATCGTGCGCGCCGACGAGTTTGCGCTGGAGGACGTGGTGACGCACATCCTGCGCAATGCCGACCGCTACCGCCCCGCGGGCACGGCCATCACGCTCACGCTCACGGCGTCGGAATCCACCGCCAGCGCCACGCTGCACAACGTGGGGGCCACGATTGCCGACGACCTGCTGGGCCGCATCTTCGAGCTTGGTGTGTCCGACCCCGACCTGCCCACGCCCGTGGGCGAAGGCGAGCACCGGGGCCAGGGGCTGTTCGTGGCCAAGACCTACATGGCCAAGATGGGCGGCACGATCAATGCGCGCAACACGGCCGATGGGGCGGCGTTCATTCTGACGTTCCAGCGGCTGGGCTAGGCAAGGCCGCAGGAAGAAGGCGCCACGGCGCACGGCCGGGGTGGGCGCTGTCCGACAGGGTGCCAGGGGATGCGGGGCTACGCTGCATCCATCCTTTTGCAACTTGGTTGCACCCCTGTCATTTGCGCCCTGCGCAAGGAGCCCTCGCCATGAAACGTTTCGCTTTTTTCGCCCCAGTCCTCACTGCTGCCCTGCTGGTGGCTTCTGGCGCCGCTTCGGCCCAGACAGCTTCTTCGGAGGCCACTGCCCGCTATGAGCAGGACCGCCAGAAGTGCATGACCAACAACACCCAGGACAGCATGGCGACCTGCATGCGCGAGGCCACCAACGCGCTCGATGCATCGCGCAAGGGCCAACTGAGCGACCCCGGCCCTATCGCCGCAGCCAACGGCACCGACCGCTGCAATGCCTTCCAGAACGCGCAGGAGCGTTCGGAGTGTGTGCGCCGCGTCGAGAGCAGTGCCGTGAGTGGCTCGGTCTCTGGCGGCGGCGTGCTGCGCGAATCAACGACGACCACGATCATCGTTCCCGCCAAGTAAAGATCGCCTGCGGCGAATTCAACCCAGCTGCAGACGCATGGCGTCGATGACGCCCTTGTAGTCCGGCTTGCCGAAGATGGCGCTGCCTGCCACGAAGGTATCGGCCCCTGCATCCGCCACCCGGCGGATGTTGTCCGTCTTGATGCCGCCATCCACTTCCAGGCGGATGTCCTTGCCGGAAGCGTCGATGCGACGGCGCACGTCCTCGATCTTGCGCAGGGCGGAGTCGATGAAGCTCTGGCCTCCGAAACCGGGGTTCACGCTCATGATCAGGATCAGGTCGATGTCATCGATCACCCAGTCCAGCACGTCGAGCGGCGAGGCCGGGTTGAACACCAGGCCGGGCTTGACGCCCTTGGAGCGGATGGCCTGGATGCTGCGGTGAACATGGCCCGAGGCATCGGGGTGGAAGCTGATGTAGTCGGCGCCGGCATCGGCAAACGCGGCTGCCAGGGCATCCACGGGCTCGATCATCAGGTGAACATCCACCGGAATGGCGGTTCCATCGGCCGTCTTGGCGTGCGGCTTGAGCGCCTGGCACACCATGGGGCCGAAAGTGAGGTTGGGCACGTAATGGTTGTCCATCACGTCGAAGTGGATCCAGTCCGCCCCGGCGGCAATGACATTGCGCACTTCTTCGCCCAGGCGGGCGAAATCGGCGGAGAGGATCGAGGGGGCTATGCGAAAAGGTCGGCTCATGCCCCGATTGTCGCAGTTACCATTCGCCCATGCCAAAGTACCAGTTTGACGTGCAGGTGCAGCCCGAGTACCTGCCGGAGCAGTCTGCCCCGGACACGGGAGTGTTCAGCTTCGCCTACACGATCACCATCACCAATGCCGGGGATGCGCCCGCGCAGCTGATCTCCCGCCACTGGATCATCAGCGATTCGCGCGGCCACACCGAGGAGGTCAAGGGCCTGGGTGTGGTGGGGCACCAACCCCTGCTCAAGCCCGGTGAGTCGTTCCAGTACACGAGCGGTTGCCGCCTGCGCACGGCCAGCGGCACCATGCATGGCACCTTCCACTGCGTGGGCGAGGAAGGCGAGCCCTTCGACGCCAAGGTGGACCTGTTCATGCTGGAGGCGATCAACCAGGGCCCTTCGGGGCAGCCCCTGACCGGCCGGGTGCTGCATTGAGCCGCAGCGTCGACCTCGCCAGCATCCTGGCGCAGCTGGACCCGGCCGCCGACCTGGCCCACCGCCACCTGTGGCTGATCGGCCTGCTCGACTGGGTGCGCGGCAAGCGCGACTCGGTGCCGGGCGCCATCGGCCGGCTGCAGCTGTTCCTGGATGCGGTGGAAACCCGCCCCGAGGTGCAGGCCAAGCTGCAGGCGTGGTGGGCGGTGCTGGTGGACACGGTGGACATCACCACGCTGCTGGCCGATTTCGGCTTTGCGCCGCGCACGGCACTGGCCAGTGAGGTGGCAGAGCGCCTGCGCACCAAGCTGCTGCCGGCGAGCCCCGAGACCATCGATGCCTCGGAACTGTTCATGCTGGCCCTGCCGGGCGGGTTCGACGCCCAGTGGGTGGCCGCGCTGGAGGAAGCCCAGCTCACGCGCCTGGTGCACCTGCTGGCGCCCACGGACACGGGTGGCGCCTCGCGCTGGCAGAAGGCCCTGCTCGATGCCACCACCTACTGCGCAGGGCAGATCCTCTCGACCGGCTTTGCACCCGAGTTGCGCCTGCGCATGAGCGAGGCGGCGCGCGAGTCCCAGCCTTTCCATGCCCTGATCCACGATGTGGAGAGCCTGCGCGTGGAAGTGCTGCACGGCCTGCGCACACCCGAGCGGCTCGATGCCGCCGTGCAGCGCCTGCGCGAGCGGCTCGAGGCCTGCCGCGCGGCGGCCGCGACTGTGTACACGCATTTCGAGGACAACGGCATCTCGGTCGGCCTGGTGTTCCGCCTGCGCCAGCTGCGCGAGCGCATCCTGCGCGTGCGCCTGCTGCTCGATTGCCTGCTGTCGCCCCAGCCGGCGCTGACGGCCGCCAAGCTCATGGCCAGCCTGGTGCTGGTGGGGCAGGAGCGGCGCAGCCTGCGCGCACTGTTCGCCTCCAATTCCTCGCTGCTCGCGGCCAAGGTGGCCGAGCGCAGTGCCGAGACGGGCGAGCACTACATCACCCGCACGGGCGCCGAGTACCGCTCCATGGTGAAGAAGGCGGCCGGCGGCGGGGCGCTGATGGCCTTCACCACGCTGGCCAAGTTCGGCCTGTATGCGCTGGCACTGTCGGCCTTCTGGGGCGGCTTCTGGGCGGGCGTGAACTACGCCGTCACCTTCGTGTTGATCCAGCTGCTGCACCTCACGGTGGCCACCAAGCAGCCGGCGATGACGGCACCGGCCATGGCCGCCAAGCTCAAGGAGCTCGGGGCCAGCGATGCCATCGAGTCCTTCGTCGACGAGATCACCCACCTGGTGCGCTCGCAGGTGGCCGCAGTGCTGGGCAATGTGCTCGTGGTCTTCCCGGCCGTGCTGGCCCTCGCCCTGCTGATCGCGCAGGCCACCGGCGCGCCGGCCATCACGGAGAAGCAGGCCGAGCATGTGTTCGAGTCGCTGCACCTGCTCGGGCCCTCGCTGTTCTTCGCCGCCTTCACCGGGGTGCTGCTGTTCCTGTCGAGCATCATCGCGGGCTGGACAGAGAACTGGTTCGTGCTGCACCGGCTGGACTCGGCCATGCACTACAACCCGCGCATCACCGGGCTGCTGGGCCATGCGCGCGCAGCCCGCTGGGCGCGCTTCCTGCGCGAAAACCTCTCGGGCTTCGCGGCCAACATCTCGCTCGGCTTCATGCTCGGCCTGGTGCCGGCCATCGCAGGCTTCTTCGGCCTGGGCCTGGACGTGCGGCACGTGACGCTGTCCACCGGGCAGATCGGCGCGGCCTGCGCAACCCTGGGCGTGGCCGTGCTGCACATGCAGGCCTTCTGGTGGGCCGTGGCCGCCATTCCGCTGATCGGCGCTCTCAACGTCATGGTGAGTTTCTACCTGGCCTTCAGCCTGGCCATGCGCGCACAAAGCGTGAGTGGCGTCGACCGCTCGCGCATCTATGCCGCCATCCGCCGGCGTCTGGGTGCTGACCCCTTGAGCTTCTTCATGCCGGGGCGCGGGCGCGCTGCCCCCGGGCCTTGAAACACCCCGCAACAGACTGCGCACAGCCCCTTACAAAGCTCGAAACTGTCCTACAAGAAGCACGGATGGAGACAGTTAAATTAGGCGCACCCTGGCAGCCCTCGGCCGGTGCGCAAAGCCAAAACGGTTCCTGAGGTCTCTGCAGGGTACGTTAAGGTAACGGTGCGCAGCCGCTGTCTGTCGGCCGGGCCATGGCTGTGCACCATGCCGCGCCGCACCGATGTGATCTGGCCGGTACCGCCCGGCACGGGCCACCGCACCGGTGGTGCCGTGCCGCCGAAGAATCAACCCGCGGGCGCCTGCCGCGCCCGCGCCATGCAGAGGTCACCTACATGAATGAAATCCTGAGCTTCTGGGCGCAGTGGCTGCGCCCCTCGGCCGGGCTCCCCACCGTGCAATGGTCCCTGCTGCTGGCCGTGGCCGCCGTGGCGGGCTACCTGTGCCAGCGCCATACCGGCCTGCCCAAGGTGGTGGGCTATTCGCTGGTGGGCACGGCCGCGGGCCTGGCCGGCTTCAGCGGCGCGCTGTGGCCGCTGCAGGGCATCGGCCTGTTCCTGCTGGAGCTCGGGATCGCACTGGTGCTGTTCGAGTGCGGCGGGCGCATTCCGCTGCGCTGGTTCCGCCACAACCCCATGGTGCTGGTGCAGAGCATCGCCGAATCCACGCTGACCTACTTCGCCGTGTACTGGGTGCTGGTATGGCTCAACCAGCCCACCCAGGTGGCCGGCCCGCTGGCCCTGGTGGCGCTGGCCGCCTCGCCGGCCGTGCTGACGCGCGTGGTGGCCGACACCCGCGCCGCCGGCCCGGTGACCGAGCGCGCCATCGTGCTCGCCACCCTGTCCACGCTGTACGCGCTGACCCTGGGCAGTGCCCGCGCCGAGCAGATCAACCGCCAGAGCCTGACGCTTCTGGACACCATGTACCCCGTGGTGGTGGTGCTCGGCGTCTCGGTGGTGGTGGCGGCCGCGCTGGCGCTGGTGATGCGCATGGCGCTGCGCATCATGAGCCCGGCCAGCGAAAACACCTCCATGCTGCTGCTGGCGCTGATCGCGGCCGGCACGGCCGTGGCCGCGCACATGGGCGGATCGGCCCCGCTGGCCGCACTGCTGGGCGGCATCCTGCTCAAGCAGGTGAACCCACGCCCCTGGGCCTGGCCGCGCCAGCTGGGCAATGCCTCGTCGCTGCTGACCATGCTGATGTTCGTGCTGGTCTCCACCGTGGCCGCGCAGGCCGACTGGAGCGGCCCCGTGGCCGGCGTGGTGCTGGCCCTGATCGCCGTGCGCCTGGTGGCCAAGGTGCTGGGCGTGGCCCTGGGCAACGTGGGCAGCGGTGCCAGCTGGCGCCAGGCGCTGTGGGTCGGCGGCGCGATGACGCCCATGTCCTCCATCGCCCTGCTGATCGCCTCGCAGTTCGTCGTGGCCTCGCCTTCCACCGGCCACCTGATCGCCCGCGTTGCCCTGCCCGCCATCCTGCTGATGGAGGTGCTGGGCGCGGTGATCGCCACCGTGGCCATCTACCGCGCAGGGGAGAGTTCGAAACCCTGGGCGCCCCTGTCGAACACCGCCACCAGCAGCAACGGAGACAACGCGTGAGCCTTGAAGCCTTCAACCATTCCGAACCGCTGACGCTGGGCGTCGAGCTGGAGCTGCAGCTCGTCAACACCAACGACTACGATCTCGCGCCCTACGCCGAGGACATGCTGCGCCTGATGCACAAGACACCGCTGCCCGGCAGTGTGGTGCCCGAGATGACGAACAGCATGATCGAGATCTCCACCGACATCTGCCACTCGGCCAGCGAGGTGCTGGGCCAGCTCACGCCGATCCGCGATGCCCTGGTCAAGAGCGCCGACAAGCTCAACATCGCCGTGGTGGGCGGCGGCACACATCCGTTCCAGCAGTGGCACGAGCGGCGCATCTACGACAAGCCGCGCTTTCGCGAGCTGTCGGAGCTGTACGGCTACCTGTCCAAGCAGTTCACCATCTTCGGCCAGCACGTGCACATCGGCTGCCCCGATGCCAATGCCGCGCTGCTCATGCTGCACCGCATGTCACGCTACATCCCGCACTTCATCGCGCTGTCGGCATCGAGCCCCTACGTGCAGGGCCAGGACACGGCCTTCGACTCGGCACGCCTGAATTCGGTGTTCGCCTTCCCGCTGTCGGGCCGGGCACCGTTCGCGCTGACCTGGGAGGACTTCACCGCCTACTTCGACAAGATGACGCGCACCGGCGTGGTCAAGAGCATGAAGGACTTCTACTGGGACATCCGCCCCAAGCCGGAGTTCGGCACCATCGAGATCCGCGTGTTCGACACGCCGCTGACCATCGAGCGCGCCGCGGCCCTGGCGGGCTATGTGCAGTCGCTCGGTGCCTGGTTCCTCGCGGACCAGCCCTTCATGCCCGAAGAGGACGACTACCTGGTCTACACCTACAACCGCTTCCAGGCCTGCCGCTTCGGCATGGACGCGGTGTACGTGGACCCGTCCACCGGCGACCACATGCCGCTGCGCGAGCACATCATGATGACCATGGACAAGATCGCCAGCCATGCCGCCATGCAGGGCGCGGCCAATGCCATGCACATGCTGCGCACCGAGACTGAGGCCGGCCAGAACGACGCACGCTGGCTGCGCGAGCGCCAGCGCGAGGAGCAGCTGCTGGCCGAGGTCAGCCGCCAGGCCGCGCAGCGTTTTCGCGGCGCGCACGCCTGAGCGGCTCGGCTCCAGGGCGGCCATGGCCCTGAGTGCAATGCCACTGGGACCGGCCTGATTGTTCACCTGCAGTTAAGGGCGAATTAACTTCGCGCCCGCGCACTCCAGACCTGCCCACGCATGATGGTGCCACGCACCGCAGCACCCGACTGCGGGCTTCCCCGACCGGGGAAAACCATCAGGAGACAGGACCATGAACGCCCCCCATTCACCTCGCGCAAGGCTGACGGCTCTCGCCGCGCTCGCCCTGGGCCTTGCCGCCCCCACCGCCTTCGCGCAGGCCTGGCCCACCAAGCCCATCAGCCTGGTGGTGCCGTTCCCGCCCGGAGGCAGTTCCGACGTGCTGGCGCGTGCGCTGACGGACCGGCTCGGGCAGAGCCTGGGCCAGGCGGTGATCGTCGAAAGCCGCCCCGGCGCCGGTGCCACGCTGGGGGCGGACTACGTTTCCAAGGCCAAGGCCGATGGCTACACCCTGCTCATGGGCGCGGTGCACCACACCATCGCCACCAGCGTGTACCGCAAGCTGCCCTACGATTTCGAGAAGAGCTTCGCGCCCATCACCACGGTGGCGCTGGTGCCCAATGTGCTGGTGGTGAATGCCAAGTCCACAGCCACCGATGTGAAGGGTGTGGTCGCGCTGGCCAAGGCCGCGCCGGGCAAGTTCTCGTACGGCTCCAACGGCAACGGCACGGTGCAGCACCTGATCGGCACGCAGTTCGCCGGCCTGACCGGCGTGGACCTGCTGCACGTGCCCTACAAGGGCAGCGCGCCGCTGACCACCGACCTGCTGGGCGGGCAGATCGACATGTCCTTCGACACCCTCACGCCGGTGGTGCAGCACATCAAGGCGGGCAAGCTGCGCGCCGTGGCGGTGACGACGGCCAAACGCTCGAGCACCTTGCCCGACGTGCCCACGCTCGCGGAATCGGGCATGAAGGAATTCGACCAGGGCACCTGGTTCGGCATCATGGCGCCCGCAGGCACGCCCAAGGAGGTGGTCACGCGCCTGAACACCGAGCTTGTGAAGATCATCCAGTCGCCGGACTTCAGGAAGCGCATGGAGGAGATCGGCGCCGAGCCCATCGGCAACACGCCGGCCGAGATGGAGGCCCAGATCCGCAATGACACGGCCAAGTACGCCCGCCTGGTGAAGGAGGCGAAGGTCTCGATCGACTGAAGCCCGCGGTGGCGCCCGGGAGACCGGGCCCTGCGCTGTCCCACAGGGTGCAGGCTCTCGCAGAGCCTGCACCTTTTTCATGGGATCAGGATCGCGCGGAAGTCGTTCACGTTGGTCAGCGTGGGGCCGGTGACGATGGCATCGCCCAGGGCCTCGAAGAAGCCGTGGGCGTCGTTGTCGTCGAGCCGGTCGCGGGCGCGCAGGCCCAGGGCGCGTGCCCGTGCAAGGGTATCGGGTGCGAGCGTGGCGCCGGCGATTTCCTCCTGGCCATCCACGCCATCGGTATCACCGGCCAGGGCATGGATGCCGGGCTCGCCGCCGAGTGCGATGGCCAGGGCCAGCAGGAATTCCACGTTGCGTCCGCCTCGCCCCTGGCCCCGCAGGGTCACCGTGGTCTCGCCGCCCGACAGCAGCACGCAGGGCCTGGCAAAGGGCTGGCCGCGCCGTGCCACCTGCAGCGCGATGCCTGCAAGCACCTGGGCCACATCGCGCGACTCGCCCTCGATCGCATCGCCCAGGATGTGGGCGTTCCACCCCGCTTCGCGTGCCACCGCCGCAGCGGCTTCGAGTGCCATCTGCGGCGTGCAGACGAGGCGGGTCTCGATGGAGGGAAGGCCGGCAGCGCCGGGCTTGGGCGTTTCGCCCGCACCGCTGGCCAGCAGGTCGAGCGCGGCCGGCGGCACCGCGATGCCATGGCGGCGCAGGATGGCGAGCGCGTCGGCACAGGTGCTCGGGTCCGGCACGGTGGGCCCGGAGGCGATGTCGGCCGGATCGTCGCCCGGCACGTCGGAGAGCAGCAGGTTCACCACACGCGCGGGCGCGCAGGCCAGCGCCAGCCGCCCACCCTTGAGGGCCGAGAGGTGGCGCCGCACGCAGTTCATCTCGGCGATGCTGGCGCCGCTGGCCAGCAGGCTGCGGTTGAGGGCCTGCTTGTCGGCCAGCGTGATGCCCGGCAAGGCCAGCGGCAGCAGCGAGGAGCCTCCGCCGGAGATGAGGCACAGCACCAGGTCGTCGGCCGTGAGGCCGGCAACCAGGGCCCGCATGCGGCGTGCCGCCTGCTCACCCGCCGCATCGGGCACGGGGTGTGCAGCCTCGGCGATCTCGATGCGCTGGCAAGGCACGGCATGGCCGTAGCGTGTGACCACCAGGCCCGACAGCGGACCGGGCCAGTGGTCTTCGACCGCACGCGCCATGGCAGCCGAGGCCTTGCCCGCACCAATGACCACGAGCCGCCCCCTGGGCGGCAGCGGCAGGTGGGGTGGCACGCACAGCGCCGGCTGTGCGGCTGCGATGGCTGCGTCGAACATGCGGCGCAGCAGGGCTTGCGGCGTATCCCCATGCATCATCGGATTCCGGTCGGCCCGCGGCGAAGCAGGCGGGGCGCGCAGGGCCCCGGGGAGAGGTGCGGACCTCAAGCGGCCTTGCGCTGTGCCTGCACACCCAGTTGTGCGCAGACGGCATCGGTCACCTGGGCGGTGGTCGCGCTGCCGCCCAGGTCCCGCGTGTGCAGGGCCGGGTTGGCGGTCACGGACTCCACGGCGGCCATCACCTGCGCGGCGGCGGCGTGCTCGCCCAGGTGCTCGAGCAGCATCACCACCGACCAGAAGGTGCCCACCGGGTTGGCCAGGCCCTTGCCCATGATGTCGAAGGCCGAGCCGTGGATGGGCTCGAACATCGAGGGGTAGCGGCGCTCGGGATCGATGTTGCCGGTGGGCGCGATGCCCAGGCTGCCGGCCAGCGCGGCGGCCAGGTCGCTCAGGATGTCGGCGTGCAGGTTGGTGGCGACGATGGTGTCCAGCGTGGCCGGGCGGTTGACCATGCGCGCCGTGGCAGCGTCGACCAGTTCCTTGTCCCATGCCACGTCGGGGAATTCCTTCGCGATCTGTACCGCGATCTCGTCCCACATCACCATGGCATGGCGCTGGGCGTTGCTCTTGGTGACCACCGTGAGCAGCTTGCGCGGCCGTGACTGGGCCAGGCGGAAGGCATAGCGCATGATGCGCTCGACCCCGGCGCGCGTCATCATCGACACGTCGGTGGCGGCCTCGATGGGGTGGCCCTGGTGCACGCGCCCGCCGACACCGGCGTACTCGCCTTCGGAGTTCTCGCGCACGATGACCCAGTTGAGGTCGTCGGGCCCGCAGCGCTTGAGCGGACCGTCGATGCCCGGCAGGATGCGCGTGGGCCGCACGTTGGCATACTGATCGAAGCCCTGGCAGATCTTCAGGCGCAGGCCCCAGAGCGTGATGTGGTCGGGGATGTGCGGGTCGCCGGCCGAGCCGAACAGGATGGCGTCCTTGCCGCGCAGGGCATCGAGCCCGTCCGCAGGCATCATCGCGCCATGGGTACGGTAGTAGTCGCCGCCCCAGCCGAAATCCTCGAACTCGAAGCGGAAGGAGGACTGGGCGGCGGCCAGGGCCTGCAGCACCTGCCGGCCCGCGGGCACGACCTCCTTGCCGATGCCGTCACCGGGAATGGTCGCGATCTGGTAGGTCTTCATGGGGGTGTCTCCGTGCGGGATGTGAATCGATGCCGCCACTGTAGGAACACCGCAGGCCCTGCGCTCACGCTAATATTCAATCCATCGTTAACCTGGATTCAACAATGGGAGGCACGATGGGCAAGGGCATCCAAGCCGCGGACCTGGGCTTCTTCTCCTCGCTGGCCAGCGCCGGCAGCCTGAGCGCTGCCGCGCGTGAGATGGGCATCACTACGCCGGCCGTGAGCAAGCACCTGGCGCTGATGGAGTCTCGGCTCGGGGTGGCGCTGGTGAACCGCACCACGCGGCGCATGGGCCTCACGCCCGAGGGCGAGCTGTACCTGGAGAACGCGCGGCGCATCCTGGGCGAGATCGATGGCATGGAGGAGCTGCTGGGGGTTTCCAAGGCGGTGCCCAAGGGCCTGCTGCGGGTGAACGCCACGCTGGGCTTCGGACGCAGCCATGTGGCGCCACTGATCTCGCAATTCGTGCGCAAGTACCCCGAACTGGAAGTGCAGCTGCAGCTGTCGGTCAACCCGCCGGCGCTGACCGAAGACGCGTTCGACGTCTGCATCCGTTTTGGCGCACCGCCGGACTCGCGTGTCATCGCGCGGCACCTGGCGCCGAACCGCCGGCTCCTCTGCGCGTCCCCGGCCTACCTGGCCCAGCATGGCATTCCCAAGGTGCCCAACGACCTCACCAAGCACAACTGCATCGGCATCCGCCAGGGCGAGGAGGCCTATGGGGTGTGGCGGCTCTCCAGCGGCCGGGGCCGCAGCGTCCAGGTCGAGGCGGTCAAGACGCGTGGCAGCCTCACCACCAACGATGGGGAGATCGCCGTGAACTGGGCCCTGGACGGCCACGGTATCCTGATGCGCGCACAGTGGGACATCGAGCGCCATCTGCGCAATGGCCGGCTGGTGCCGGTACTGCCCCAGTACTTCACGCCCGATGCGGACATCTACGCCATCTACCCGCAGCGCCACCAGTTGGCGGCGCGGGTGCGCGCCTTCGTGGATTTCGTGGGGCACGCGTTCTCCCAGCCGCCGGGCACGGCCCAGGCCGGGTAGCGCTGCGCTCAGGCGCGCCATCCATGCGGGCGGTGCCACCAGCGCCGGCCTGCGCCCAGCAACCGGCCCCAGCCACGCCACAGCATGCCGGGGGCGCTCCACAGCGCTTCGTTGCGCAGCCTGCTCGCCTGCTGCACCGCCGCCTGCCTGCAGCGCAGGTAATCGGACAGTTTCCATTCAGTGTGCGGCGGCATGGGGGCCTCCCTTTCCAAGATGCCGTGACTGTAGGAAAGGCAAGTCCTCGGGGCAACGCCCCGGGCTGCAACAGCGCTTTGCGCCAGCTGCAAAGCCGCCCTCGCCTGCGATGGGTGCCGCTACCATTGGCCCATGCGCGATATCCGCTTTGAAGACATGCACCTCTTCGTCCGTGTGGCGGACCTGGGCTCGCTCTCGGCCGTGGCACGCGAGCGCGACGTGCCCGTGAGCCAGGTGTCACGCACGCTGGCGCGCATCGAGAAGGCCTGCAATGCGCGGCTGATCCACCGCTCGACCCACGGCCTCACGCCCACGGCCGAGGGGCTGACCTTTCTCGAATACTGCCGGCGCCTGACCAGCACCATGGACGAGCTCGAAGGCGAGTTCGCCAGCCAGAGCGGCCAGGCCAGCGGCTCGGTGCGCGTGGCCGCCAGCTCGGTGGTGGCCGAGCACCTGCTGATCCCCAGCTTCGACAGCCTGCAGCAGGCGCACCCGCTGCTGCGCGTCGAACTCGTGGTGGACGACCGCATGGCCGACATGGCGCGCGATGGCATCGACATCGCCATCCGCACCGGCCCTCCGACCAGCGACACGGTGGTGGCCCGCCCGCTGGGCACCCTGGTGCGCCGGCTCTATGCCACGCCGGCCTACCTGCAGGCCCACGGCACGCCGCAGCACCCGGACGAGCTGCACCGCCACCGACTCATCACCAACAGCGCCGTGGCCCAGCTCAACCGCTGGCCCTTCATCGTCGACGGTGAACCGCATGTGGTGGTGGCCGACGGGCACTGGCGCTCCGGCAGCACCGGCATCACGGCGCGCCTGGCGCTGCAAGGCCTGGGCATTGCACGGCTGGCCACGCTGGTGGCCGAGCCGCTGGTGCAGCAGGGCGTGCTGGCGCCCGTGCTGCGCGCGTGGGTGGACGAGCAGCCCTCGCCGATCCACGCCATCACGCTCACGCGCAGGCACCGCCTGCCCAAGATCAAGGCCTGCATCGACCACTGGGCCCAGTGGTTCGCGGGCCCGCCAGCCTGACGCAGGCCAGGCCAGCATGCACCCCTGCGGCGCTCAGAATGCGCTGGCGTCCAGCGGCTGCACCACACCCACCAGCTCGGCCAGGCCTTCCGTGGCGATCGGCAGCTTGGCCACCGCCGCCAGAAAGGCGCCCTGCGTGGCATAGGCCTTACCAGGGCCGATCAGCGATGCGAACTCCTGCACCTGCTGGGCCGTGGGGGCCACGCCCGTGACGCTCTGGAACAGGAAGCCCACCAGGCCGTCATTGCCGATGCCGGGGGCCAGCGCATCGATGAAGGACTGGGCCAGCGCGTCCAGGCCCGCCAGGCTGTCGGCCTTGTGCACCCACTGGCTCAGGGCTGCGGTGTCCGGCTTCTGGCCGAAGATGGTGTAGGCCAGGGCCAGCATCTGGCCGGTCTTGCCGCCCTCGCTGGTCGCGCTGGGCAGCGCCACGTCGAAGGCAAACAGGCTGCCTTGCAGCTCCACGCGTTCCACGCCGCTCAGGGTGACGGGGCCCGTGGGGGTGTTGATCACTACCTTGCCGCTGCTGTCCTGGCTGATGCCCAGGCGCAGCACGTCGGCCAGCGTCGCGGAGACCACCACCGTGTCCACGCCCGAGCCGCCCGTCACCGTGTCGGCGCCGCCGCCGGTGACCACGCGGGTCAGGGGCAGATTCGGCACGACGATGGTGTCGTTGCCACTGGAGCCCTGCAGTGTGGCCGGCTCGCCAGGCGCCGTGGGGGGAATGACGGGGATGGTCGGCGGGGTGGGCGTGCCACCGCCACCGGATGCGGGCGAGCTGCCGAGGTTGAGGCCGATCAGGATCGGGTTGTGGTCGCTCGAACGGTAGGGGTCGGCATTGAAGTAGCTGGCGTCCTGCGCGTCGTTCTTGTTCTCCATGTTGTAGTCGAGCACCGCCGGCTCTTCGGCGTTGATGCCCCACTTGTAGGTGCCGCTCACCTGGCCGGCCAGGCTGCCGCTGGCCAGCGCATGGTCGAGCGATCCCCAGAGGCCGTCGAACGAATAGGAGTTGCCCGTGGAGACCTTGGTGTAGCCGTTGGCGGCCAGCTTGGTGATCGGGTCTTCCTTGGCATAGGCGTTGAAGTCGCCGACCAGCAGCACATCGCTGTCGGTGGTGCCGGTGGGCTTGGTGGCCAGCCAGGCGGACAGGTCCTCGGCGGCCTTCACGCGGGCCAGGTTGTTGGCGCCCTGGCCATCGCCGATGTCGGCATCGAGCACACTGCCCTTGGACTTGAAGTGGTTCACCACCACGGTGAACTCTTCGTTGTCGGCGTTGGACTTGAAGGTCTGGGCCACCGGAACGCGGCTGCCGAAGGCGGCCGAGAACGCGGTGTACACGGTGGGGTCGGCCACGGCGGCCTGGCCCACCGGGGTCACCTTGCCGGGCTTGTAGACAATGGCCACCATGATGGCATCGGTGCCTGCGGTCGCAGCATCTCCGGCCTTGGCGCCATCGTTGTAGGGTGCCTTGATGTAGGCATAGGTGCCTGCACCGGCCTTGGCGTTGAGCGCATCCACCAACGCGTCGAGGGCACTGCTGCCGTCGGCGAAGCCGTTGTTCTGCACCTCCATCAGGCCCAGCACATCGGCGTCCATGCCCACCAGGTTCTCCACCACCTTGGCCTGCTGGCGTGCCAGTTCGGCGCTGTTGGTGGCACCGCGGCCGGATTGCGTGGCGCCGTCGGGTGTGGTGAAGCTGCCGGTGCCCAGCGTGGTGAAGTAGTTGAGCACGTTGGCCGAGCCGACCTTGATCTCGGCATTGCGGATGCTGGCCGGGATGTCGGCCACGGTGGGACGCGCGTCGCCCGTGAAGTTCACGGCCTGCGTGGGCTGCACGCGGTAGCTGGTTTCGTGCGTGGCGGCGGCCGCGTCCACCAGTTGGTCGACGATGCCGGTCACGCTGGCCACGCTGTCGCCCGCGCGCAGCGTATTGCTGGCCGACAGCGGCTGGCCGCCGCGGCCGATGTGGGTCGCGGGGTTCTGCGAGCCGTTCAGGTCGTCCAGGATGATCTGGTCCTTCTTGAGCTCGGCCAGGTAGTTGGTGTTGCCGCTGACGCTGGGCGCATGCAGTTCGGTGTACTGCGACTGCACGGCGTCCGAGGTCAGCGTGACCTGGCCGTACTGGCCCAGGTTGTAGTTGTCGGTGACCACCAGCTTGCCTCCGGCGGTGCCGGACTGCACGGTCACCAGCATGCCTTCGTAGGCCTCCCAGTCCACGGCGCTGGCCACGGGCAGCGTGACCACCGCCGCAGCGGGCAGGCCGGCGTTGTCCTGCACCAGCGTGAAGCCCGTGGGGGCGGTGAGCTGTGTCTGGCCGCGAAAGTCGGCCACCGTGCCCTTGATGCGCACCTTGTCGCCCACGCTGTTCGCATCCAGGCCCGCGATGGGGGTGCTGCCGTAGTAGACGAAGATGCCTTCGGAGGTGCCGGCATTGCCGTCGTAGTCGGCCGTCTCTTCCTGCACGTAAAAGCCCTGCAGGTTGGGCGCGTAGCCGGTCACGATGCCTTCGATGGTGACCGTGTTGCCCATGAGCAGCGCGGTGTCGGTGCTGCCCTGGATCTCGTGGATCTTGGTGATCGGGGCTTCGTCGGTGCGGACCAGCCCTTGCGCAGCGCCGCCGATGATGGTGGTGCCCGCCGATGCGCCCGACAGCGTGACGGTGAAGGCTTCGTCCTGCTCCAGTTGGGTGTCGCCCTGCACGCCGATGGTGATGGTCTTGCTGGTCTCGCCGGCCGCGAAGCTCACGCTGCCCGAGGGCAGTGCACCGCCCACGAAGTCATCGGTCGCAACGGGCGAGCCGCCCGAACCCGCCACGGCCCACTGCACCGAAGCAGCGGCCGAGGCATCGCCCGCGCGCGTCACGGTGAAAGTGTAGTTGGTGGTGCCGCTGTTGCCTTCCGGCTTGTCGGCGCTGGTGGCGGCAATGGAGACCACCGGGCCTGTGAAGCTCTCGATCTTGAAGTCGTCCACGCGCCAGCTCGAGGCGGTGTTGGAGCCCGTGCCCGACGCCTGGTACTGGAACGCGAAGTGGACATTCGCGCCCTGGATGGCCGAGAGGTCGATCAGGCCCGAGGGCGTGGTCGTCTGGCTGTCTGCCGGCGAATGGGTGTAGGACAGCTGCGTCCAGGTGGCGGCCGTGGGGTCGCCCGAGCCGCTGTAGTTGGTGGAGTAGTAGAGCTTGACCTCGGGGTCGGCGATGCCGGTGTCGGCAAAGCGCGTCCAGGTGCTGAAGCTCAGGAACTCGGCGCTCGTGCCGTCGAGGTTGAAGGCCTTGGAGACCAGCCAGTCGTTGGCATTGGCGGTGTCGCCAAAGCCGTTGACCTCGGCGGTCTTGGTGGCCGCGCTGTAGTACCAACTGCTGGCCGCGTCGGCATCCTTGCTGAACACCGTGAACTCGCTGAAGCCTGCGGCGTTCTCGAAGGTCTGCGTGTAGCTCGGGGCCGCGCCTGGTGGAAGGGCCGGGGCACTGGTCAGGCCCGGCGATCCGATGTTGGCCGGCGTTCCGGTCTGCGCGAAGGCGCCCAGTTGGCCGGCCACGGCAGCCTTGTAGGTCGGGTTGGTGGTGGACAGGCCGTCCCACACGGCCGAGGTGGTGGCCGTGCCGCCGAAGGCCACGCCCGCGTGCTCGGAGCCGGTCACCGCGCCGCCACCGGTCTTGGACATGGGCGCCACCGCCGTGCTGCCATTGGTGAAGGCCGCGCCGCTGTAGTTGATGGCCGTGGCCACTTGGCCGTTGGCGTCGAGGATCACCACGCCGTCGCCCTTGCCCAGGCCCGGACCGCCCACGGCCACGACGCTGGTGTTGGCATCCAGGCCCCAGGCCGCCTTCAGCGCGGCGGGATCGGTGACTTCACCGGCCACCACCAGCTTGCCGCCGGCAGGGATCTTGGTACCGCTGGCAAACGTGCCCAGCTTGGTCGGATCGGCGGCCGAGTCGGTCCACTTCCAGCCAGACAGGTCGATCTCGGTCGTGCCGTAGTTGAACAGCTCGAAGAAGTCGCCCGGGGTGGCGTTGGAATTGACTTCGGTGATCAGCAGCTTGGGCGCTTGAACCACCAGCGTTCCGGGCGAGCCGATGTTGGCCGGCATGCCGGTCTGTGCAAAAGCGCCCAGTTCGCCCACCACAGCGGCCTTGTAGGTCGGGTTGGTGGTGGAGACGCCGTCCCACACGGCGGATGCGGTGGCCGTGCCACCCACGGCCACGCCCGCGTGCTCTGTCACGCTGACCACGCCCCCGCCGCTCTCGGCCAGCGGGTTCACCGTCGTGCTGCCATTGGTGAACGCGGCGCCGCCGTAGTTGAGGGCCGTCGCCACCTGGCCGCTGCCGTCCAGGATGACCACGCCATCGCCCTTGCCCAGGCCGGGGCCGCCGACGGCGACGACATTGGTGCCGGCGTCCAGGCCCCAGGCGGTCTTCAGTGCGGTGGGGTCCGCCGTCTCACCGGCCACCACCAGCTTGCCGCCGGCGGCGATCTTGGTGCCGCTGGCAAAGCTGCCCATCGTGCCGGAAACGCCTGCGGAGTCGGTCCACTTCCAGCCAGTTAGGTCGATCTCCGTGCTGCCGTAGTTGTACAGCTCGAAGAAGTCGCCGGGCGTGGCGTTGGAGTTGACTTCGGTGATCAGCAGCTTGGGCGCAGGGGCGGCCGAGGTGGTGAAGTTCAGCGCCGCATTGCCCGTGAGGCCGGTCCAGCTGTTGCCGTAGTGGTCCTTGAGGGTGCCGGACACGGCTTCGACGTAGTACGCGGTGCCCGCAGCCAGGTCGGCCGTCGGGTTGATGGTGACGGTATTGAAGGCCACCGTGACCTGGGTCGTGTCGGTGGCGGCGATCGTCGCCACGACGCTGTTGTCGCTGACCTTCTTGATCACGAAGTCGCCCGTGCCACGTGCCACGCCCTCATTGAAGCGCAGCACGATGTCGGCGCTCTTGCCAAAGTTGGCGGCATCGTCGGCAGGCGTGCTGCTGGCCAGTGTGGGGCCCGTGCTGTCGGCGACATCGGCGCCGATCTGCACCCAGTTGCCCACGAATTTCTGCTGTGCTGCGGGCAGGTCCTTGGACGCGGTGGAACCGCCCCAGGTGCTGTCGCCATTGTCCTGCAGCAACTGCACCAGGGTGCCCTGGGCCGTGCTCTGCACGTCGACGATGGTCTCGAAGCTGCCGCCTGTAGGGTCGCGCAGGGTATCGAGGTTCACGTCCAGCTCGGTGGGCGTGGTGCCCACGCCGTCCCAGCGGAACAGACGGAAGTCGTGGGTGACTTCGTTGCTCGCCGAGCCCGATGGGCCGGCCAGGATCAGGTAGCTGCCGTCGCCCGCCTTCTCGATGGAACGGATGCCGCGGCCGCCGAGGTTGAGTTCGTGGACGGCGCTGACGTTGGGTGCGGAGCCGCCACTGGCATCCACTAGGCCCGCCACGGCCAGCTCCAGCACCACGGCCTTGTCGCGCGTGTTGGCGTCGGTCTGTGGCGCGCGGAAGGCCACCAGCAGCTTGCTGCCGTCCTGCGAGGCGGTCATGCCTTCGATGGAAAAGCCGTTGACGTTCTCGGGGATCACACCGGTGGCCGAAGACACCGCGAAGCCGAAGTAGTTCGCACCCTTGCCGTGTGCATTGCCCTGGTCCCAGGCCACGAGCTGGGCTTCCAGACCGCTGTGCTTGCCCAGGTAGGTGAACTGGGTGTCGGCGCCCGTGCCGGTGATCTGCACGGCCACGATGAATTCGCGGCTGTCCTGGTCCGCACCGCTCTTGTTGTTGCTGTGCGAGCCGGTGAAGTAGAAGGTGTCGCCAATGCGCGTGCCGGCTTCCAGGTCCAGTTCGCCGCCATTGCCCAGGGCGGTGCCGTAGTTCCATTCCTTGACGGCCGGTCCGCCGGCACGGTCGTACACGCGCAGCACGCTGGCTTCGTCGTCGCCCACCACCATCCAGTTGGCGTCAAGCGCCAGCGCGGCCGAGGCGTCGGAGCTGCCCGCCGTGGTGCCGGTGTTGGGGCTGAAGGTCTGCTGGCTGCCGGCCGAGCCCAGGTCGGCAAAGTCGATCCTGAGGTTGCTCTTGGTGGCGTTGGTGACACCGGCAGCCGATCCGCCGGTGAAGGCGCCATCGGCAAACGTGACCGTCAGGTTGTTGACGTCGTTGGCGTTGGCATGGCTGTTGGCGGTCCCGGTGAAGCCCAGTTCGGCCGTGGTGGCGCTGGTGCGGGTGAGCACGGCGGTGAGGCCTGCGGGCACATTGCTGACCGTGGCTGCGGACAGCAGGCTGGCGCCATCGGCGCCGGTGAAGGTCTCGCCAGTGAGCGTGATGGTAATCTTGGAACCTGCGGCCAGATGGCCGTCGAAGGCCTGGGATTCGTTGATGCTGCCGCTGTAGGCCAGGCTGGGGCCGACGGGCCCGGCGGCGGTGGAGCTCACCACGATGTCGTCGATGCCGATCCATTCATCGTTGCCCACCGCATTGGTGGTGATGATGCGCAGCTGCAGCTGGGCCGCACCATTGGCATCGGCAGGCAATGTGACCGAGACCGGGGTGTCTTTGGTGAGGGACGGGCCGTTCGAGGCGTCCGCCACGGAGGCGGTAGGCACATTGACGAAATTGCCCGTGTTGCCCACGCGGTACTGCAATGCCACGGGCTGGACGGCGTTGTCGGCGGTGGTGTCCACGTCGCGCAGGGTGTAGCTCACCACGATGTCCTTGCGACCAGAGGCATCCAGGTGGACCACCAGGTGCGGCGCGTTGGCCGAACCGGAGCCCTGCAGCCCGACCACAGGATTGGCCAGGCCATCGAATTCGGCGGCCCCGCCAGACGAGCTGGTGACCAGCGCCTGGGCAAAGACGCCCACGGTACCGCCCGCCCCGTCCGCCACCACGGTCTGAGGGTCGACGCCGGTCGACGCCGTCAAGCCGTTGCCCAGGTATCCCATGGTGGAGGGAACACCGCTCCAGTCATTGGCGGTGGTGATCAGCCCGGTATTGGTCCAGTCCTGGCTGAAATTGCTGGTCGACAGGGCGTGGTAGACGGTGGTCATGCTCGTTTCCTCCGCATGCGTGCGGGTGTATAGGTCAATGGGGAGGCGCTGGCGAAAGTCCTTTTCACCGCGCAGGAGGAGTGGGCCTGCGGACAAGGAGTCCGGGCCGCGAACCGCTGACTCTAGGCAGCCTGTGTTGCAGTGGTATGTCACCCTCCCGCAGACGTGCGGCGCGACGCGCCACAATCCCCCCATGGGTGAATTCGATCTGATCGCACGCTATTTCACGCGGCCCGTGCGCCGCGCAGCCCTGGGCGTGGGGGACGACTGCGCGCTGCTGGCGCCTGCCGCCGGCATGCAGTTGGCCGTTTCCAGCGATATGCTGGTGGAAGGCCGCCACTTCTTTGCCGATGTAGACCCCGAGGCCCTGGGCCACAAGGCGCTGGCCGTGAACCTGTCGGACCTGGCGGCCTGCGGGGCCCGGCCACTGGCCTTCACGCTGGCGCTGGCGCTGCCACGCGTGGACGAGGCCTGGCTGGCCGGCTTTTCACGAGGGCTGCTGGCCCTGGCCGATGCCCATGGCTGCGAGCTGGTCGGTGGCGACACCACGCAGGGCCCGCTCAACATCTGCATCACCGTGTTCGGCGAGGTGCCTGCCTGCCAGGCCCTGTTGCGCAGCGGTGCGCGCGCCGGCGACGACCTCTATGTGAGCGGCACGCTGGGCGATGCCCGGCTGGCGCTGGAAGCCCTGCTGGGCCACACCGCGCTGGCGCCCGGGGTGCTGGCTGCCGTGCGCCAGCGGCTGGAGCGGCCCACGCCGCGCGTGGCCCTGGGCCTGGCGCTGCGCGGCGTGGCCAGCAGCGCGATGGACGTGAGCGACGGGCTGCTGGGAGACCTGTCCCACATCCTCAAGGCATCGGGTGTGGGTGCGCGCATCGATACCTCGCTCGCGGGCGCCCTGATGGCCCAGGGCAGCGCCGTGGCGGACCCAGAGCTCCTGCGCCAGTGCACCCTGGCCGGTGGCGACGACTATGAACTGGCCTTCACCGCACCACCCTTGCAGCGCGCGGCGGTGGCTGCGGCTGCGCAGGCCAGCCAGACCCCGGTGGCGCGCATCGGCACGATCGAGGCAGAAACCGGCCTGCGGTTGGTGGATGGACAAGGCCGGCCGGTGGACCAGCGCTATGCCTCGTTCGACCACTTCGGCTGAAACTTTTTTTCCCACAGCATGAATCCTTTGGCTCCAAGGCCCGCTCTTGTCAGGGAAGGCGCCCCGTGCCGGCGCCTTCTCTTTCAACCCCCAAGGAGCTTTGCCATGCTGTACCGCAAGAACATCACCCGCCCCGAAAGCCTGCTGCGCATCGTCGCCGGAGTGGTCCTCATCGCCGCCAGCCTTTTCTGGCTTGGCGCCACGCCGCTCGGCCTGGTGCTGGCCGCATCGGGCGCCACGGGCATCGTGACCGGTCTCTTCGGCTATTGCCCGGCCTGCGCCATGGTGGGCAGAAAGCCGGTGGAGTGATGGGCGTGGCATCGCCCACGGTGGCGCAGTTGCTGCCCGCGGCGCGGGCCGGCGATGCCGAGGCCATGGAGCGCCTGCTGGCACTGGCCCGGCCCGACATCCGCCGCTATGCGCTGCGCCATTGCGCGGCCACCACCGCGACCGATGATGTGGTGCAGGAAGCGCTGATCATCGTCTACCGCCGCGTGGGCGCGCTGCGCGAGGTGGCGGCCTTTGGCGGCTGGGTGGTGCGCATCGTGCAGCGGCTGTGCATGCGCCCGGCCCTGACCTGGCTGCGCGGCGAACCACTGGCGCAGGTGGAGGACAGCATGGCCTGGTCGCACCGGCCCGACCACGAACTGCGCCACGACCTGGCCCTGGCCATCGACTCGCTGCCGCCCCTGTACCGCGAGGCTTTGCTGCTGCGCGATTTCGAGGAGCTCACCATCGAGGAGATGGCCCAGCGCCTTGGCAGCACGCGCGAGGCGGCCAAGAGCCGGCTGCACCGCGCGCGCAGCCTGGTGCGGGAATACCTGGCGCCCGCGCAGCCCGGCTGATCCACACAGCCCCAGGAGAGCTCACTCCGGCTGCAGGCCGATCTTGCGCACCACCGCACCCCAGTGGCCCACCTCGTCGCGCAGGAGGCCGCGCAGTTCGTCGCGCGTGGAGCCCTTGAGATCGATGCCCAACGTGGTCAGGCGCTCGCGCGTGGCAGGGTGCTCCAGCGCCGCGATAGCCTCCTTGCGCAGCCGCTCGATCACCTCGATGGGCGTGGTGGCCGGCGCCACCAAAGCCCACCACTGGTTGAACTGCATGCCCGCCAGACCCGCCTCGCGCGCCGTGGGCACCTGGGGCATGGACGCCAGGCGCGTGGGCCCGGTGGTCATGAGCACCGAGATCTTGCCAGCGGACAGCAGCGATGCGCCGCTGGCCAGCGTGGCGAAGTGGCCCGCCACCTGCTCGGCCGCCACGTCGGTGAGCGCCGGGGCCGAGCCCCGGTAGGGAATGGCATTGACCTTGAGCCCACTGGTCCCCGCCAGCAACTCGGACGAGAGGTGGCTGATGGAGCCGTTGCCGCTGTGGGCCAGCGTGACCGGTGTGGCGCTGGCACGCCCGTCTTTCAGGAAGCCCTTGATGTCGCCCGTCTTGTACCTGCGGCCGTTGACGAACAGCAGCAGTGGCGAAGTGCCGACCATCGAGATCGGCGTGAAGTCCTTGAGCAGGTCGTACGGCAACTTGGCCGTGACGGCCGGGGCGATGGCGTGGGGCAGTTCCACGATGGCAATGGTGTAGCCGTCGGGCGCCGCCTTGGCAGCCGCCTCGGTGCCGATGCGGCCGGACGCACCCGAACGGTTGTCCACGATGACGCTCTGCCCCAGCGACTCGCCCATGCGCTGCGCGATGGCGCGGGCAATCGCGTCGGTGCTGCCGCCCGGCGCCCAGGGCACGATGAGACGCACGGGCTTGTCGGGGTAGGCGGCGAAGGCAGGGCTGCCCAGCAGGCAGGCGCAGGCCAGCAGAAGGGTACGGCGAAACACAGGCTTCATGGCAGGGGTCCTTGGTCAGGCAACGGGATCGAGGAGGGGCGTTCAGGCGTCGCGGTCGCCCTTGGCCGTGAGCAGCAGCAGCACGTGCTCGGACGGCGCAATGCGCCCCTGCTGGCGCAGCTGTGCCGCCGCGTCCACGCAGGCGCCCGTGCACAGCTCGACCCACAGGCCCTGGGCGCCGAGCTGGGCCACGCCCCAGGCCGCGGCCGCATCGCCCACGACGACGGCGCCGCCCCCGGAGCGCTGCACGGCGATCTGCTGCTGCAGGGTGACGGTGTTGCCCGCGATCGAGAACTGCGCGGTGCTGCCGCTGAACTCGGCCTGGGCCGGCGTGCCGCCCAGCACCTGGCTGAGCCGTGCGAACGGCTCCACCGCCCACAGGCGCGGCATGCGCTTGATGAGCCCTGCAGCCAGCAGGTCGCGCAGGCCGCTGTACAGGCCCCACAGCAGGTCGCCACGGGCCGTGGGCACGAGCACATGGTCGGGAACGCAGCCCTGGGCCACGCATTCGAGCGCCACCGCACGGTAGCCCTCCACCCCGAAGGCCGGGCTGCCCACCGCCGGCACATGGAAGTTGGTCAGCGCGAAGGCGCCCTCCTCCTGCACCCGCCGGCGCACATGGTCCCAGCGGCCCGGTCCCGGCCCGAAGGCGACGCGGCGGGCACCGAGACGGTCCAGCGCGCGCGCATAGGGCGCTGGCATGTCACGGTAGGTGGCCACCTCGCAGGGCAGCCCGGCGGCCGCACAGTAGGCCGCCGCCGAGACGGCAGCGTTGCCGCTGGAAGCCAGCACCACCTGCTGCGCACCCACCGCGAGGGCCCGCGCCACGGCCTGGGCCGACATGCGGTCCTTGTGCGAACCGGTGGGGTTCATGCCCTCGTGCTTGGCCGTTAGCTCGCCAATGCACAGGGACCGGGCCAGCCGCGGCAGCGCCAGGCAGGGCGTACCGCCCTCGCCCAGCGAGACCCCGTGCGTGTAGGGCAGCCATTCACCAAAGCTATAACCCGGGCTGCCGCTTGCCAAGGTGCGCGGCAGGTCGCCGTAGACCGCCTCCACGCTCGCAGGCGTGCCCTGGGCCAGGCACACGGGGCAGCCCGTGGTCAGGTCTTGCAGCGCGTACTGCGCACCGCAGTGGATGCAGCGCAGTCCCCGCAGCCGAGGGTTCTGGCGGATGCCCGCGGGGGCTTCCTGAGCAGCACCGCGATAGGGCACCGCGCCGAAGGGCATGTCGGTATTCATGGCTGCATCGTAGCCAGCCCAGGCTGCGGGCAGTACCATCCGGCAGCCGCTTCAATTAAGTAGAACTTATATCATGAGCCTGCCCATGCACGATGCCAAAGAGGTCAGCACGCGCCAGATCGAGGTGTTCCGAATGGTCATGCGCCTGGGCTCGGCCAACCGCGCAGCGGCGGCCCTGCACGTGAGCCAACCCGCCGTGACACAGCTGCTGCAGCAGCTGGAAGCGCGCGCCCAGCTCACCTTGTTCGACCGACCCAAGGGCCGCCTGGTGCCCACGCCCGAGGCGCATGCGCTGATGGAAGAGGTCGAGCGTGTGTACGAAGGGCTGGAGGCGGTGCAGCGCAAGATCGTGGCGCTGCAGTCGCTGGAGGATACGGTGTTGCGCATCGGCTGCCTGCACGCGCTGGCCGCGAGCATCATGCCCGGGGTGCTGGCCGGGTTCCAGCGCCACTACCCGCGCACCCGCTGCCTGCTGATGGTCGACAGCTCCAAGGTGCTGCGCGAGGCACTGTTCCAGGGTGCCGTGGACCTGGCTTTCCTCGGTGACGAGGCGGACACCAGCGGACTGGTGTCCTCCACGTTCTACGAGCTGCCTGCCGTGTGCGTGGTGCCCGCCGGCCACCCGCTGGCGCGCAAGGCCGTGCTGGACCTGACGGACCTGCGCGATGCGCCGCTCATCGGCCTGTCGGCCACCGACCCGGCCCAGCAGCGGCTGGAGAGGCTCTTCGCCGGCGCGGGGATCACGCCGCGCTTCGTGGTCGAGACCCCGTACAGCGCGACCCAGTGCGCGCTGGTACTGGCGGGCGCGGGGCTGGCCGTGACCAACCCGTTGGTGGCCGCCGAGCATGCGCCCTTGGGCCTGCGCAGCGTGCCCCTGGCCGGCGACGGCCTGTTCTTTCGGGCCTTGCTGGCTTTCAAGCCGCGCCAGGCCCAGTCGCGCGCGGTGCAGGAATTCGTGGCCCTGTGCCGGCGGCGCCTGGCGCACTGACCCCGGCGCACTCGCCACGGTGCACCGTCACTTGGCAATGATGGTCAGCAGTTCTTCGCGCGTGGTCGGATCGGTCATGTACTTGTTGTACAGCGGCGCCATGCGCCGCACGAAGGGCGATACGTCCTTGACCCGCACGAATTGAGCCCCTTGCCGGGCCGTGTTCTCCAGCGCCTGGGCCACGCGCTTGTTCCACAGCTCGCGCATCAGGAGGGCCGACTGGGCGCCCGCATCCGCGAAGGCCTTGCGGTCTTCGGGCGAGAGCCTGGCCCACAGCGCGCTGGACACCACCAGTGCCTCAGGGGAGATCACATGGTTGGTCACGTACACACTCTTGGCCACCTTGAAGTGCCCGGTGGACTCGTAGGAGGGCATGTTGTTCTCCGCGCAGTCGATGGCGCCCTGCTGGAAGCCCCCCAGCACCTCCTTGAAGGGCAGGGCCACCGGCTTGGCGTCGAGCAGCCGGATCATCTCCATGAACACCTCGGACTGCTGCACGCGGATCGACGCCCCCGCCAGGTCGCGGATGCTGGCCAGCGCGCGGTTGGCGCAATAGAAGGAGCGCCCGCCCCCGTCGTACCAGCCCAGCACCACGAAGCCGGCGGACTGCAGGTTGGCGGCAAAGCGCTGCCCCAGCGCGCCATCGAGGTGGCGGAACATATGGGCTGAGTCGGTGAACAGGAACGGCAGGTTCAGCACCTTGATGCCGGGCACCGCATCGGACAGCGGGCCGGAGCTGAACTCGGCAATATCGATCTCGCCGCTCTTGAGCATCTGCACCGCCTTGGGCTGGTCGCCCAGCGTGGCGTTGGAGAACACCTCGATCTGGTAGCGGCCCTGCGTGGCCCGCGCCACCTGGGCGGCAAAGCCTTTCATGGCCTCGGTCACCGGGTAACCGTCGGGGTGGATGTTCCATGCGCGCAGCCGCGTGGGTGCCTGCGCATGGCTGGCCTCGGCGCACAGCAGGGCCAGGCACAGGGCACCCAGCCACGCCATGCCGGATCGGGTCCATCGGTTCACAGGTCTCCTCCTTGGGTTGCAGGTGCCTGGCAGTTCGAACCCCAGGGCTTCGACACTGGCCGTTATGCGCCAATTCATACGACGTCATATAACATTTGCTTTTTCAATGCCTGAAAAAGCACCCATCCCCGGCCAAGCGGGCTCTGGCAACCGCATTCTGCTGCAACATCTACACACAAGAGGTTCGGGTAAACGCCAGCACGCTGCCGGATTGCGCTGCAGAGAATCACGTCCTAGTTGTACGACATCATCTGTCATGGATGCGCCACAACAGCAGGACAAGAGCCCATGGGCCGGCCTGCGACGGCGGCACACGAGGTGCCAGCCAGCCCCTGTTCCCAACCTTCGAGGAGACAACCGATGAAGCGCAGAGACTTTGCCATTGCCACCACCCTGACCCCGCTGCTGTTGTCCGCGTGCGGCGGTGGCGACTCCGGGCCGGCGCCCCTGACCGGCACCCGGGCCGAAGCCGCAGCCGGCCTCAAGCGCGCGGCCCAGTACATGGACGAAGTGGTGTCCTACCAGGGCGGCTACGTCTGGTCGTATTCGCCCGACCTCAAGCAGACCTTTGGCGAAATGGAGGCCTACCGCACCATGTGCTGGATCCAGCCGCCCGGCACGCCCTCCGTCGGCCATGTCTACCTCGATGCTTACCACGCCACCGGCGATGAACGCTACTACCAGGCGGCCGAGCGCACGGCGCTGGCCATCGTCGCGGCGCAGCACCGCTCGGGCGGTTGGAATTACATCCATGACTTCGCGGGCGAGGACTCGCTCAAGCGCTGGTACGACACCATCGGCAAGAACGGCTGGCGGCTCGAGGAGTTCCAGCACTACTACGGCAACGCCACCTTCGACGACGCGGGCACGGCCGTGGCCTCGCAGCTGCTGCTGCGAATGTTCGTGGAAAAGCGCGATGTGCGCTTCTCCGGCCCGCTGCTGCGCGCCATCGACTTCGTGGTGCAGTCGCAGTTCGGCCCCGAGTACGGTATTGCCGACGGGGGCTGGCCGCAGCGCTTCCCGCATTTCCCGGGGGCCGTGAGCAGCATGCCGCTGCCCAACCCGCAGCAGGTGCCTGCAGGCGCGCGCGTGGGCATGGCCGATGGCGACTACACGCTGCACGTCACCTTCAACGACGACGTGATGGGCGAGAACATCAAGTTCCTCACCCTGTGCGTGACGGCGCTGGGGGAGACGCGCCTGATCGGCAACATCCAGCGCGCCATGGAATGCATGCGCCTCATGCAGCAACCCGGGCCCCAGGCCGGCTGGAGCCTGCAGCACCTCTCGCGCCCCACGGCGGGGCGGCCGGCGGGTGCGCCCGCCGGCGCGCGCAGCTACGAGCCGCGCTCACTGGCGACACACACCACGCAGACCAACATCCGCCAGCTGTTCAACTATTTCCAGCTCACGGGCGACAAGAAGTACCTGGCGCGCATCCCGGAGGCGATCGCCTGGCTCAAGTCCTGCCCGCTGCCTGCGGACGCGGCCACGGTCAATCCGCTGCTCGGCGGCGGGCGCACCCACCCCACCTTCGTGGAGCTGGGCACCAACGACGGCCTGTACATGCACCGCTACGGCTCCAACATCCACAACGGCGCCTACTACGCGGACAAGGACTACACCAACACCATCAGCCACTACTCGGCGGGCCGGCAGATCGACATCGCCGGGCTGGAATCGACCTACCAGTCGCTCGCCCGCATGGGCGACGCGGCGATTGCCGAGATGGTGGCGCGCTCCCCACTGCGGTCCACGGGGGCCACCCGCGCGCTGCCGCGCTATTTCTCGATCCGCGAGGTGGATTTCCCCGACCTCTTCACCGGCGCCACCATGCCCACGCCGGTGGTGCCCGACAGCGAGGCGCAGGCGCTGCTGACCGAGCTGGGGACCAAGAACTACTGGACCTCGGCCGTGCCCGAGATCGTCAACACCTACCGCGGCAATGGACCCACGGCGCCCTACGCGGGCACGGCCTACCGCAGCAAGCATGTGGGCGATGTCTACGACACGTCCCCCTACCCGGCCGACAACCCGCCCGAGATCGACCCTTATGTGAAGCGCGAGAAGCCGCAGTTCATCGTGACCTCGGAGTGGATACGCCGCATGGGCCGCCTGATCGCCTACGTGGCACCCCAGGCCTGAGCCCGCGGCAGCCTCAGGTCTGCAGCAGCCGTGCCATGGGCCGGCGGGGCGTGGCGGGCACCTCGCCCTGCGGATAGCCCAGCCGGCACAGCATCTGCACCGTGGGATCGCTGGCCTCCTTCGGCGCACCCCGCCCCAGCACCAGCTGGTGGGCGCGCTCGTAGTGCGGCGCCATCTCGGCGAACTCCTGCAGCGCCTGGCTCATGGGGTGCATGCCCAGGCCCAGCTCGGTGGCCTTGAGCTGCAGGCGCACGTAGGCGCGGCCGGCCGCGACCTGGTCGGCGCGGGTGTTGCCGCCGGCCAGCCACACGAAGCCCATCGCCGTGCGGCTGTGGCCCTCGAAGCGGTCCATGGCGCCCTTGTAGCCCGCGCTGCCTTCCTCGGGCGGGGCGGAACGGTCGAAGAAGCCGAGCGCCGCCGCAGCACGGATGAACGGCGTGTTCAGCGAGATGCCGTCGCGGTGCTCCAGGATCTCGGAGGGGCCGACGCGCGTGAGGCGGATGCTTTCCATCATCGTGCGCGGCGTGCGCAGTTCGACCTGTGCCGACTGCCAGCACAGCGCGCGCAAGGCCTCCAGGCGCGCAGGCTCCACCGTGCCACCGGCCTGCGGGCTGCCCGGCCGGGATGCACCGGCCAGCAAGGCCTGGAGCAGATCGGGGGCCACGGGCCGGGCCAGGTCGAAGTCCACCTTGGGCGTGCGGCGGCGCAGCACCTGCGTGAACAAGGCATCGGGCTCGCCGCCGGGCCGCAGCACCACGCGCGCCACGGGGCGCTCATCCCAATTGCGCAGTTGCGCCGGCAGCGGACCTTGCGGCCACAGCGTGACTTCGCTGGCCATGCCCTGCTGGGCCAGCGCCAGCACCAGCAGCTCCAGGAAGGCACCGTGGCCGATCAGGATCTGGCGGCCCAGCGGGTCGGTCTCGGGCAGCACGCGTTCGCGGTCGGTGCGCAGGGTGATCACGCCCTCTTCGCGCAGGTCCGCCACCCAGGGCTGCAGGTTGTGCGGGTTGGGCGCAGTGATGGCATAGGCCACGGCGCGGCGGCGCAGGTCGGTCTCGCCCACGGGGCCCTGCCAAGCCTCGATGGCCTGGGCAGGGTAGTGCGGGCCGGAGCTGCAGGCAGCCAGGGGGGTGATGACCGCGGCGGCGATGGTGCCACCGCCGGCCAGGCGGATGAAGGTACGGCGTTGCATGGTGGAGTTTTCCTTGCGGTTCATGCCAGGGCGGCGTGGGAAGGGGCCGGGGCCAGCAGCCCCAGGTCATGGAGCGCGCGGCGCACCGCAGGCTCGAACGGGGTGTGCGGCTCGGCGCCGATGAGCGCGGCGAGGCGCGTGTTGTCCAGGCGGTGCGGGGTGCTCCAGAGGTAGCGCACGTCGGCCAGGGCTGCATAGGTGGGCAGCACCAGGCCGGCGACGCGCAGCAGCGGCCAGGGCAGCTGGCCCACGCGCACGGCGCCGGCATCGGGCACCCAGCCCTGCTCGGCTGCCACGGCGGAGAGCACCTGCACCCACTGCCGGGCCGTGACCTGCTGGCCGGCAAAGTGCAGGGTGTCGAAGGCGGACAGGCGGTGGCGCGCTTCGGCCACCTTCACCAGGGTGCGGGCCAGGTCCGGCAGGTAGGCCCAGGGCCGGCTGGTGTCCAGCGGGCCGGGCCAGGTGATGCGGCCCTTGGCAAGGTCCTTGGCAATCGCCAGGTCCAGCCAGCTGCCCGCACCGCTGCCGAAGAAGTCGCCGGCGCGCAGCACGATGGCGCGCAGGGCACCGTCGCGGGTGGCGGCCTGCAGGCGCTGCTCCAGGTGGACGCGCATGCGGCCCTTGAAGTCCAGCGCCGTCTGCGGCGTGTCTTCGCGCAGCACCGGCGGCATGGCGCGGCCATAGTTGTAGACGTTGCCGGGCAGCATGAGGGTGGCGTCCAGCGCGCGGGTGACTTCGATGGCGGCGTCCATGAGCGCGGGCGCCTGCGTCCGCCAGGCCTTGTGGGTGTATGCCGGGTTCATGGCATGCACCACCACCTGGGCCCCCTGCGCATGGGCCGCCAGGGCCGACGTGTCCTCTGGCGCAATGGCGAGCCACTGCACGCCGGGCACGGCCGGGCCGGTGGCGCCCGGGCGCAACTGGGCACGCACCTGCCAGCCGGCCTGGGCGAACGCCTGGACGGCGGCAAGGCCCAGGCGCCCGCGGGCCCCGAGGATGAGGACGGTGGATGCGGCATTCGTCATGGGGTGGCTCCTGGAATCAAGGGATGGAGTGATTGTGGAAACGCGCCCGCCGTTACACAATTGGCTAACTGTCGATAGCAGCAATGCAAATTTGCATACCTCACCTCTCCCATGACGCAACGCTTTGACTGGAGCCTCATCCAATCCTTCCTGGCCGCCCTGGACCAGGGCAGCCTGCTGGGCGCCGCGCGCGCATTGAACGCGAGCCAGCCGACCATCGGCCGCCATATCGCCGAGCTGGAGTCGCAGCTCGGCGTGGTGCTGTTCGAGCGCACGGGGCGCGGCCTGCTGCCCACGGAGACGGCCTTGCGCCTGGCGGAGTCGGCCCGCGCGATGCAGGCCGGCGCCGACCAGCTGGCGCGCAGCGTCTCCGGGGCCGAGGCAGGCGTCAGCGGCACGGTGCGCATCACGGCCAGCCAGCCCGTGGCCTGCATGCTGCTGCCGCCCCTGCTGGCCCGCATGCGGATCGAACTGCCCGAGGTGCAGGTAGAGCTGGTGGCCAGCAACGAAGTCACCAACCTGCTGCGCCGCGAGGCCGACATCGCCCTGCGCATGGTGCAGCCCACGCAGGCCAGCCTGGTGGCTAAGCGCATCGGCAAGGTGACGCTGGGCACCTATGCCCACCGCGACTACCTGCGCCGCCGGGGTACGCCGCGCCAGCCGCCCGACCTGATGCAGCACGACGTGGTCGGCAACGACCGCCAGGGGGACATCGCGCGCGGCTTCGCGGCCATGGGCTTCCCCGTGGAGCGCCAGCAGTTCGCGCTGCGCACCGACGACCTGATCGCCTACTGGCAGGTGGTGCGCAGCGGTCTGGGCATCGGCTTCGTGGCCGACTACATGGCACGCACCGAGCCGGACCTGGTGGCCCTGCTGCCCATGCTCAAGCTGCCCGAACTGCCCATCTGGCTCACGGTGCACCGGGAGATACGCACCAATCAGCGCATCCGGGCGGTGTACGATTTTCTGGCCGACGCCGTGCCCGACGCCCTGTAACCCCCCTTCGCCCATGACCACGCACTTCCACCACCTGCGCCGATTCGCGGCAAGCCTTCTCGCCTGCCTGCTGGGCGCCGCAGCACCCGCCATGGCCGCCGACACCGCGAGCTTCCAGCCCGCCACCGGTACGCTGCGCCTGCCCACCCTGCAGCTCGATGCCGGTGACCGCTACCGCGATGTCGTGGTGCGGCTGATCGACCCCGGGCAGCTTCGGGTGGACGACCCCGCAGTCGGCACGGAGCTGCAGTACCTGACCACGGGCAGTGTGCTGCGCCTGCCCCAGGTGGTGATCGGCAACGCCACCTACCCCCGGGTCAGCCTGACCCGGCCGGGGCTGGAACTGCTGGGTGTGGGCGGGCTGCTGCCACCCCCAAGCGCGGCGGACGCCAGCGTGCCGGGCGCCGTCACCACGCCCTTTCCCACGCTCGAAAACATCTCGGTGGAATGGGCCTTCACGGGCGATGCCAACCGCAATGCCGTGGTCGGCGTGCGCTACCGCGCGCAGGGCAGCAGCGCCTGGCTCACGGGCATGCCGCTGCGCCGCATCCACAACGAGACCTCGGGCCAGGGCCGTACCTGGCCGCTGCGCCATTCGGGCAGCATCTTCGACGTGGCGCCAGGCACCACCTACGAGATCGAACTCACCCTCACCGACCCCGATGGCGGCAGCACCGTGCGCACCACCACGGCCACCACGCGCAGCGTGCCTACCCCGGCACCTGGCGCGGTGGTCAAGCCCGCCACGCCGGCCACCCTGGCCGGCGTACTGGCGGCCGCGAATGCCGGCGACATCGTGGAACTGGGGGCCGGGCGCTACAGCGGCTTCAGCGTGGCGCGCAGCGGCGCGCCGGGCCGGCCGCTGGTCATCCGGGGCACGCCGGGCGCGGTGGTCGAGGGCGAGATCAGCGTCTTCAACCAGCGCCATGTGATGCTCACCGAGCTGACCCTGAACGGCCGCGTGCGCTTCAATGGCACGAACGACTTCAGCATGACGCGCAGCACCGTCAACGCCACGGCCGCGCTGGGCGGGCACGGCATCATCACCTTCACGCGGGCCGAGAACGCCTACATCGCCGACAACACGGTCACCGGCACGGTGGTCTGGTCCGAGGCGGCGCTCGGCGTGTCGGGCGGCAACGCGGGCGAGGGCATCCTCATCACCGGGCCCGGCCACGTGGTCATGAACAACCGCGTGGCACGCTTTCGGGACAACATCTCGCTGCTCGAAGACGACGAGGCGGTGGACCAGTACAGCATCGACATCCTGAACAACGACCTTTCCGAAGCGGCGGACGACGGCGTGGAGGCCGATTTCTGCATGCACAACTGCCGCATCCTGCGCAACCGGCTGACCAACGTGTTCATTGCGCTGTCATCGCAGCCGGGCCTGGGCGGGCCCACCTACTTCGTGCGCAATGTGGTCTACAACGCCGTGCACGTGGCCTTCAAGCTGTACCGCAGCAGTTATGGCGACGTGCTGCTGCACAACACGGTGGTGAAGAACGGCGATGCGCTGGGCATCTATGCCGGTGCCACGGTGGGGCGGCTGTATGCGCGCAACAACCTGTTCATCGGCGGGCCGGGCGGCACCTATGGCGGCTACTCCAGCGGCACCGGGCGGGTGCTGTCGATTGCCGATCTGGACCTTGCCAGCGCCGACCTGGACCACGACGCCTACGGCTCCACCGCGGGCAGTTTCACCGGGCGCTGGGGCGCGACCAGCTTTGCCGGCCTGGCCGAGTTGCGCGCGCGCACCACGGAGCGGTCGGCCGTGCAGGTGGGCATGGATTCCTTCGCCTCGGTGCCCGTATTCCCCGGCAGCCCGATGACGCTCTACACCGTGCCCGACCTGCGCCTGCAGGCCGGCTCGGCTGCGGTCGATGCAGGCCAGGCCATTCCCAACATCAGCCAGGGCTTCCAGGGCCGCGCGCCCGACGCGGGTGCCTACGAGCAGGGCCAGGCCCTGCCCGTGTATGGTCCCAGGTGATGTGCCCTAAGGCCGGACACTTCAGTTTTCCTGCGCGTGCACCGCTAGCTGCCCGCGAAACTAGCGCGGCAGAAGCCAGTGCCCCCGCGCAAGGGCCGCCCCGCCGCGCTGGGGGCGTCCCCCTCCCGACTCGCGCAGCGAGTCGAGAGAGGGGTGAAGGCGCGAAGCGACTCAGGGGGTGCTTCAATACAGCGGTGCGATGGGCTTGACCACGTACAGCATGTTGCTGTCGGCCTTGCCGTCGTACAGGTACTTCTGCTTGATGCCGCCCAGGTTGTCCGGCGCGATCACAAAGTCGGCATCGTTGAGGATGGCCAGGCGGTTCGCGTCGATGACCCACATGCCTTCGAGCTTGTCGTGCGGGTACTTCTGCGAGGCGATGGCATCGTAGGCCAGGGTCTTGGCGACGGGTCGGATGCCCAGCGCGGCCAGTTGCGCCCAGCCCGGCGCGTAGTTGTCGGCGGTGCCGCCGTCCTTGACCACCAGCTCCAGCGTCTTGCCGTCCACCAGCAGGCCGTTGGCGGCATTCACCGTGAGCGAGGCGTTGGCGCTGCGCAGGGCGGCGTTGGAGCGGTCCACGTTGGTCGCCTGGCCGAGGTCGATCTTGTAGATGTTCTTGCGCACCACGCCCGTGTCGATGCCGTAGAACTTGGTGTCGCGCTCGACCACGAGGAAGCTGGTGGCGGAGAGGGCCACGATCTCGGAGTTGGCCAGGCCCGCTGCGTCCTGGCGGTACAGGTACTGGGCCGTGGCGCCGGTCTCGATGTTCACCGTGACGATGCGCACCAGGTTGATGCTGCCGACCGCACTGCTCGGGTTGTACAGGTTGGACTGCATCATGCCCACCAGCGTCTTGCCGTCGGGGGTGATGGTCAGGCCTTCCATGCCGCGGTTGGGCCAGCGCGTGGACAGCTCGGCCGGCAAGGTGCGGCCGGCCTTGTTGCGCGGGTCGGCCGCAAAGGGGTTGATGCGCTCGATCTCCTTGCCCGTGGCGTCGAAATGAACGATGTGCGGGCCGTACTCGTCGCTGATCCAGAACGTGCCGTCCTTCAGGGCCACGAGGCCCTCGGAATCCAGGCCGCTTTCATCGAAACCCTTGACGCCGTCACCATCGGGGTCCAGCGAGACAACGCTGCCGTCCAGGTTGTAGGGCGTCTCGCCCGTGCCGCCGAATTGGCTGTTGGGCAGGCCGGTGATGGGGCGGCCCTTGGGGTCCTTGAGCAGGATGGTGCTCACCAGCTCGGCCTTGCCCTCGGGGGTGAGCTTGAACAGGCCGATGCGCGGCGTGTATTCCGGAGTGATGAAGATGATGCCCGAGGGTGTGCGCGTCGGCTCGGTGGCAGCGTTCGGGCCGCGGTCGCTCAGGCCGTAGAAGTGGCCTTCCAGCGTGGGATGCGGGGCCAGGGAGGAGCCGTAGCTGCCGTTGCGCAGCTCGGTCTTTTCGGCGTTGGCCACTTTGCCGATCACCTCGTAAGGCAGGCTGGTACCGCTGGCACCCGGAAACTGGAACCCGTCATCGGAGCCGCCACAGGCGACCATGCCCAGACCCAGGGCGGCGATGGACAGGGCACGGGGAACAAAATGCTTCATGGTTGTTGGAGTGAGAATGGAAGACTTTTTCAGCATATGAAGGCTGCGTGACAATCCCATGAATCCACCAAGGTCGGTGCGGCAGCGGCCCCGCTTGCCCCACGCCTGCCGATGGCTGGCAGCATTTGGGATACAAACACGGGAATCCGCGCCCTGGCCATCGGCGCCCCCATACAGGAGGATCTGTTGAACCCTTGCACCAGAATGACCCGCCTTACCACCATCCTCTGCGCCAGCCTGCTGCTGGGCACAGCCGGTAGTGCGCTCGCGCAGGACACCAGCTCGCGCATCGCGCGCGTGACCGTCTACTCCGGCACCGCCACCGTGGAGCGCGTGGCCAAGGTGGCCGCGGGTGCGCGCAGCTTCAGCTTCACCTGCCTGCCCGCCTCGCTGGACGCGCAGAGCCTGCAGATCCATGCCGATGCCAGCGTGCGCGTGGGCGAATTCAACGTGCTCACCGAAGACCGAGACGTGGCCCCCGCCTGTGCCAGCCCGCTGGACGGCCGCATCCGCGAGCTGGAAGACCAGATCGCCGGCGTGAAGGCCGAAACCGGTGCGCTGGACCTGGTGGACAGCTATCTCAAGGGCGTGGCCGGTGGCCGCACCGTGGGCGACGATGCGCCCGGCGGCCGGGGGCAGGGCCCCACGCCGGCACAGATCACCGCCATGGCCGAGGTGCTGCGCAAGTCGGGCCAAGACGCGCTGGCGCGCACGCACCAGCTCAAGCGCAAGCAGGAGGCGCTGGAGCTCGCCCTCAAACCCCTGGTAGCCGAGCGCAACCGCGTGGCCAGCCAGCGTGCGCGCGTGGTGTCGGTCAGCATCAACCTCGCGGCCGAGCGCGAGGGCGAGCTGCGCCTGTCCTACCAGGTGCGTGGCCCGGGCTGGCAACCGACCTACCGCGCCGCACTGGATCCGGCCAAGGCCACCGTGCTGCTTGATCGCCAGGCCCTGGTGGCACAGAACAGCGGCGAGGACTGGAGCAACGTGCAACTCGTCCTCTCCACCGGCCAGCCCGGGCGCGCCACCCAGGGCCGCCTGCCGCGCCCGTGGACGCTGGATGTGGCGCCGCCACCGCAGCCCATGCCAACGCCCGCTCCCGCGATGATGGCGGCCGCGCCACCGGCCCCCGTGGCCCGGGCCCTGGGCATGGCCGAAGAGGCCATGCCCAGCTTCGAGGTGAGCACCACCGACAAGGGCTTTGCCACCGAGTTCGCCGTGCCCCAGCGCATCACCGTGCCCTCGAGCGGCCAGCGCGTGACGCTGGCGCTGGGCAGCCACAGCGCGGCGGCCACGCTGCTCACGCGCACGGCGCCGGCGGTGGAGGATGTCGCCTACCTGGTGGCCGAGGTCGCCACCCCGCCCGGCGTCTGGCCTGCAGGCGCCGTAGGGCTGTACCGCGACGGCGCCTTCGTGGGCACCGGGCGGCTGGACTTCGGCGCACCCGGCACCGCGCCCGCGGGCAGCACCAGCCTGTCGTTCGGCAAGGACGACCTGGTCACCGTGCGCGCCGAGGCACCGCAGGACCTGACCAGCGCCACGGGCTTCACCGGTGCGCGCACCGAGCGCCGCACGCGCCGCGCCTACAGCGTGGAAAACCGCCACCGGACCGGCATCACGCTGCAGGTGCTGCACGCCGCGCCGGTCTCGCGCAACGAGAAGATCGAAGTCGAGTCGCGCTACCAGCCGCAGCCCGCCGAGATGGCCTTCAACCGCACGCCGGGCACGGTGGCCTGGCAGCAGCCCCTGGCAGCGGGCGCCACGGCGCAGTTCAGTGCCGAGCACACGATCCGCTACGCCAAGGACATCCAATTGCAGGAGCGGCAATGAGCCCCGCCATGGACCCCCTATCCCCTGCTTCACCGCCGCCCGCTGCGCCGCGCCGCGCCACTGCCGGATTCATGCTCTCGCACCCGGCGCACTGCATTGCGCTGGGCTTTGGCGCGGGGCTGTCGCGCATTGCCCCCGGCACCGTGGGCACGCTCTGGGCCTGGCTGGCTTTTCTGGCGCTGCAGCAATGGCTCAGCCCCCTGCACATGGGCCTCCTGATCGCCGCCAGCACGGTGGTAGGCTGGTGGGCTTGCACGGTGGCCGCGCGCAACCTGGGCGTGGCCGATCCCGGCAGCATCGTCTGGGACGAGGTGGTGGCCTTCTGGCTGGTGCTGTGGCTGGCCATGCCCATGGGCTGGTGGGGGCAACTGGTGGCGTTTGCGCTGTTCCGCTTCTTCGACGCCGCCAAGCCGGGCCCCGTGGCCTGGGCCGATGGCCTGTTCAAGGGCTTTGGCTGGCGCGGTGGCTGGGGCATCCTGTGGGACGACTTCGTGGCGGCCTTCTGCACGCTGCTGGTGATTGCGCTGTGGAGGTTCTGGGCATGAGCGATGATCCGGCAAACCAGACCCGGCTGCTGGCCGACATCGCGGCCAGACTGCTCGCGCGCGGGCAGATGCTGGCCACGGCCGAGAGCTGCACGGGCGGCATGATCGCAGCGGTCTGCACCGACCTGTCGGGGTCGAGCCAGTGGTTCGAACGCGGCTTCGTGAGCTACTCCAACGAGGCCAAGGCCGAACTGCTGGGCGTGCCGCAGGCACTGATCGAAGCCCACGGTGCAGTGAGCGAGCCGGTGGCACGCGCCATGGCCGCGGGCGCGGTGGCACGTTCGCGCGCGCAGGTGGCCGTGGCGGTCACGGGCGTGGCGGGCCCCACGGGCGGCAGCCCGGCCAAACCGGTGGGCACGGTGTGGTTCGGCTGGTCCGTGGACGGCGCCGTGCACACCGAGCTGCAGCGCTTCCCGGGCGACCGTGCCGCCGTGCGCCAGGCCACCGTGGCGCACGCGCTGCAGCGGCTGCACGGCTACCTGGGTTGAGGCGCACACCGGGTCGCCCAGGCGCCAGCAGGCCGGCACGGCCCCGGTGTAGCATCTTCCGCCCGGGCCCACATGCCCGCCCCGCACCTACCGGAGCCTCCATCCATGCACCCTAACGCCCAGACCCTGCAGCGCTTCTACACCGCCTTCGACCAGCTCGACCATGCCACCATGCAGGCCTGTTACGCGCCCGACGCGAGCTTCGACGATGAGGCGTTCTCGCTCAAGGGGCGCGAGCAGATCGGCGGCATGTGGCGCATGCTCGCCACGGCCACCAGCAAAAATGGCCGGGAGCACTGGAAACTCGAGTCGAGCGGCATCGAGGCCGATGACAAGAGCGGACGCGCCCACTGGGAGGCGCACTACCTCTTCAGCGCCACGGGGCGCAAGGTGCACAACATCATCGACGGCACATTCACCTTCACGCCCGAAGGCCTGATCGCCACGCACCGCGACCGCTTCAATTTCTGGCGCTGGTCGCGCCAGGCCCTGGGCACGCCCGGCCTGCTGCTGGGCTGGTCGCCCTCGCTCAAGCGCAAGGTGCGCAGCACGGCGGCTGGCAACCTGGCGAAATTCCTGGCGCAGGAAAAGAAGTAAGAGCCTCTTGGCGATCGCGCAGGAGATCGCCAAGAGATTCGGAACGCAGAGCGTGCATTTGTTCACGCCACCCGCGCCCGCTACCCGGGCGGGGTGGGGCGCTGCGCTGGTGCGTCCCTAGAATTCGCGGCTTCGCATGCTGCGGGCAGGCCCTCCCGGCCGGGCGCCTGCGGCCACCTGGAACCCCTTCGGTCCCGCGCCCGCTACTGCATGGAGCCGCCCGATCTGCCCGTTGCTGCCGCCATGTCGCCTTTCACCGCCACCCAGAACCAGCTCCTGATGGAGCACCTGCGCAGCTTCCTGCAGGGCATGGCGCCCGAGGCGCTGGAACTGCTGCGCTCCCACATGGAGTGGGTGGAGATCCCTGGCGGCGGCACGCTGATGAACCAGGGCGACCCCGGCGAGTCCATGTACCTCACCGTGAGCGGCCGCCTTCGCGCCTATGTGCGCGGCGACGATGGCTGCCAGCGCCGCGTAGCCGACATGGGCCGTGGCCAGGCCATCGGCGAGATCAGCCTGTTCACCGATGCGCCGCGTGCCGCCACCGTGGTCGCCGTGCGCGACTCGGTGCTGGTGCGGCTGACCAAACCGGTGTTCAAGAACCTGCTGGCGGGCAGTGCCCAGGTGTCGATCGCGCTCACGCGCCAGATCATCGAACGGCTGCAGTCGCGCTCGGCCAATCCGGTGATGGAGCGCCCCGTGGCCATGGGCCTGTTGCCCATCAGCGCGGGCGTGGACCTGCAGGGCTTTGCGGTGAAGCTCGCGCGCCAGCTCGGCGCGCCGGGCAAGGTGCGCGTGGTGGATTCCGCCACGGTGGACCGCGAGCTCCAGGACCCTGGCATCGCCCAGCGCGAAGGGGCCGATGCGTCGGCCAACCGGCGCATTGCCATGCTGCTCGACGAGATCGAGGCGCGCAACGAGTTCGTGCTGCTGCTGGCCGATGCCGAGCCCACGCCCTGGACGCGCCGCGTGAGCCGCCACTGCGACGAATTGCTGCTGCTGGCCGACGCCTCGGCCGAGCCCGCCATCCACCCCATCGAGGCGCAGTGCCTGGCCCAGCGCGCGCCACTGACCGAGGCGGCCGAGATCCTGGTGCTGCTGCACCCGGCCGACACCCGCTGCCCGCGCCGCACCGAGCAGTGGTTGGCGCGCCGCGCGGTGTCCGACCATGTGCACGTGCGCCCGGCGCTGGAGCGCGACATGGCCCGCCTGGCCCGCATCCAGAGCCGCACGGCCGTGGGCCTGGTGCTGGCCGGCGGCGGTGCGCGCGGCTTTGCGCACCTGGGCGTGTACCGCGCGCTGCTGGAGCAGGGCGTGGAGATCGACTGCGTGGGCGGCACCAGCATCGGCTCGGTGATGGCCGCCTATGTGGCTTCGGACCAGCCGCTGGACGCGGTGATGGCCAACGCGCGCGAGGCCTTCCGCACCAACCCCACGGGCGACTTCAACCTGCTGCCCATGCTCTCGCTGATCAAGGGCCGGCGCCTGCGCCAGATCCTCGAAGAGGCCGTGGGCCGGCTGGTGGGGTTTCCGGCCCAGGTCGAGGACCTGTGGAAGAACTACTACTGCGTGGCCACCAACTACTCACGCGCCTGCGAGCAGGTGGTGCGCCACGGCAGCCTGGTCAAGTCGCTGCTGGCCAGCATCTCCATCCCGGGTGCGCTGCCGCCCGTGGTGCACGAGGGCGACCTGCTGTGCGATGGCGGCACGTTCAACAACTTCCCCGTGGACGTGATGCGTGGCATGCGCGGCGTGGGCACCGTGATCGGCGTGGACCTGAACTTCCGCAAGCCCCGGCGCATCGACCTGGACGACGTGCCCAGCAGCTGGGCGCTGCTGCGCGACAAGCTGCGCCCGCGCGCGCAGCGGCGCTACAAGCTGCCCTCCCTGGCCAGCTACCTGATGAACGTGACCATTCTGTACAGCATGTCGCGCCAGCGCCAGTCGCAGCAGCTCACGGACCTGTACTTCAACCCGCCCATGGACCGCGTGGGCATGCTGCAGTGGAACCGCTTCGAGCAGATCGTGCAGCAGGGCTACGCACATGGCCTGGACGTGCTGGGCCAGCGGGAGGCCGCCGACCGGCCCCCCATGCGCATGCACGAGCCCGCGGTGGCCTGAAAGGCTGAGCGGCTCAGTCTCCGGCGGCGGGAGGGTTGCCCAGCCGGTCGATCAGCAACGCACTGGCCTGGTTGAGCCCCAGCACCTCCACCGTGCAGCCGTGGTGCCGCAGGCGCTGCACCACCTTGCCGAGCGCTGCCACGGCGGTGACGTCCCAGAAATGCGCACCCGAGACGTCGATGCGCACGCGCCGGCCTTCGGCGCCCAGGATGTCGAAGGCATCGATGAAGGCATCGGCCGAGGCGAAGAACACCTGGCCCGTGACTTGCCAGGTGCGCAGGCAGCTGGCCTCATCGTCCACGCAGCGCACCGTGAGCATGCGCGCGACCTTGAAGGCAAAGAACACGCCGCTGAGCAGCACCCCCGCGGCCACGCCGGCCGCCAGGTTGTGCGTGGAGAGGGTCACCACCACGGTCGCCAGGACCACGGCGCTGGACAGGCGCGGGTGGCGCACCAGGGTGCCGAGCGACTTCCAGTCGAAGGTGGAGGCCGACACCATGACCATGATGGCCACCAGGGCGATCACCGGAACCTGCGACACCCAGGGCTTGAGCACCACCATCAGGATCAGCAGGAACACGCCCGCGAACAGGGTGGACAGGCGACCGCGACCGCCGTACCTCACGTTGCCCACGGCCTGGCCAATCATGCCGCAGCCGGCAATGCCGCCGAACAGGCTGGCTGCGATGTTGGCCACCCCCAGGCCCGCGCACTCGCGGTTCTTCGAGCTCGGGGTGTCGGTCATCTCATCCACCACGGCGGCGGTCAGCACCGATTCGAGCAACCCCACCATGGCGATCGCCAGCGCAGGCAGCGCGATGATGCGCAGCGTCTCCAGGGTTACGGGCACCTCGGGCAGGCCGAGCAGGGGCAGTGCATCGGGCAGGCGTCCCAGGTCTGCCACCGTGGGCAACGAAAGTCCCATGCCCGAGGCCAGCAGCGTGAGCAGCACCACGCAGATCAGCGGCGAGGGAATCGCCGTGAGCGCGCGCCAGCCCAGGCGCTGGCCCAGGGCGGGCAGCCCGTAGATGACGGCCAGCCCCAGGGCCAGCATGGCCCAGGTGGCCGCGCCCGCGCCGGCAAGGTGCGGCAACTGCGCCGAGAAGATCAGGATGGCCAGCGCGTTGACGAACCCGGTACGCACCGAGCTGGAGACGAAACGCACCAGCACCCCCATGCGCAACAGCCCGAAAGCCAGTTGCACCAGGCCTGCCAGGACGCCGGCAGCCAGCAGGTACTGCAGCCCATGCGACTGGACCAGCGGCGCCGCCACCAGGGCCACGGAGCCCGCCGCCGCCGAGACCATGGCCGGCCGCCCGCCCACGAAGGCGATCACCAGGCTGATGACGAAGGAGGCGAAGAGCCCCACCGAAGGGTCCACCCCGGCGACGAAGGAAAAGGCGATGACCTCGGGGATCAGCGCAAAGGTGGCGACGGCACCGGCCAGCAGTTCGCGCGGAATGCTGACCGGTGCCCATTCGGCGCGCAGGCGGGACAGGGTGGAGGCGTTCATGGGACAGCCGCACGCCGCAGGCGCGCCGGGTCAACGGGGATGGGGGAGAGAAAACAGGCAACACACCCACGGGCGCTGCACCCGTGGAAGTGGCGCACCGCAACCGTGTGCGCCACCGGGAAAGGGCTCAACTGCCGATCAGCTGGCGCCGTGGCACTTCTTGTACTTCTTGCCGCTGCCGCAGTGGCAGGGGTCGTTGCGGCCGGGCTCGGGCGCCTTGCGCAGGGTTTCCACGCGCGGGCCCAGGCTCTTCCAGACCTGGCGCAGGTCGTACACGGCCCAGATGGCCTCGCCGAAAGCCTCCACCCGGGCCTGGCTGGTGCTGGGCGGGCCGTTCTCGTCGAACATGCAGACTTCGGGCTTGCCGGTGTCGTCTTCGGTCAGGGCGACGATGCTGTCCAGCGCGTCGTTGATCCACTGGGCGGCCTCCTTGTCGCGCGGGGCCGCCCAGTCCTCGGGCCAGTTCTCCACCGCGAACATGAAACCCAGGGCCCAGACCTGGCCGAACGAGGGGATGTCCTGCTCCTCGGAATCCATCTCGGCACGCTGCTCCTCGGTCAGGCTGGCCACCGCGCCACGCATGTCCATGGCCTCGGGCTGGAAGGTCTGGTCGTCGTCCAGGCGGTCGACCTTGGCATCGAGCTGGCGCACCACCTCGTCCCAGCGGCGTGTCCACAACTCCAGGAAGCGCGCCTGCTGGGCAGCATCGGCAAAGGCCGACAGCAGGGGCAGGGGCTCGCCCTCGGCCACTTCGAGCTCGGCGCCATCGCCCAGCAGCATGGGCAGGTACTCGGCCGGCGCGATGGGGCGGCGGTTGCAGATGACAGCGGTCAGGAAGCCGTCGCAGAACTCCCACTGGGGAATCTCGTCGCCGCGCGAGCGCAGGTCGTCGAGGAGGTTGTCGATCTCTTCGAGCTCGTCGGGCCCCAGGGCAGCAGCCAGGGCGGGGGTTTCGGGATCGGTTTCGGGCGTTTCGATGGGGTCGGTCATGGCGGGGCTCCGTGGTCGGGCTGCTGGAAGCAAAGTTTTACTTTTATGATGCGCAAGGACTGCGCCCGAGCGCAGCACCGGGGCACAGTGCGGGGGGCGGCAACGCCACCCGCGCAAAGGCGGTCAGTGTAGCCCTCCCGCCGCGCCCCCCAAAGAACCAGGACAAGCGATGCTCCACCAACTCAATTCCCTGTACCCGGTGCGCTACACGGCCTTTGCACTGTGCGTGCTGGGCCTGCTGCTGGCGCTGTTCGCCCTGGTGGTGTTCGGTGTGGGCCTGCCGCTGGTGCTGGTTTTCGGGGGCCTGGTGGCCGTGGGCGTCTACGACGTGCGCCAGACGCGCCACGCCATCCTGCGCAACTACCCGGTCATCGGGCATATCCGCTTCATGCTCGAGTACGTGCGCCCCGAGGTGCGCCAGTACTTCATCGAGAGCGACAGCGAGGCCGCTCCCTTCTCGCGCGCCCAGCGCTCGCTGGTCTACCAGCGCGCCAAGGGCGAGCCCGACAACCGGCCCTTCGGCACGCACCTGGACGTAGGGGCCCAGGGCTACGAGTGGGTCAACCATTCGATGGCGCCCACGCACCTCGCGTCGCATGATTTTCGGGCCTGGATCGGCGGCAGCCCCGGCGCGCCGTCCCCCTCCGTGTCGCCCTGCACCCAGCCCTACCATGCCAGCGTGTTCAACATCTCGGCCATGAGCTTTGGCGCGCTGTCGGCCAACGCGGTGCTGGCGCTCAACAAGGGGGCGCAGCTCGGCGGCTTCGCCCACGACACGGGTGAGGGCTCGATCTCGCAGCACCACCGCGTGCACGGCGGCGACCTGATCTGGGAGATCGGTTCGGGCTACTTCGGCTGCCGCAACGAGGATGGCAGCTTCAGCCCCGAGCGCTTTGCCACCAATGCGCAGGACCCGCAGGTGAAGATGATCGAGCTCAAGCTCAGCCAGGGCGCCAAGCCGGGCCATGGCGGCGTGCTGCCGGGGGCCAAGGTCACCATCGAGATTGCCGCCGCGCGCGGCGTACCGGTGGGCAAGGACTGCATTTCGCCCTCGCGCCACAGCGCGTTTTCCACCCCGGTGGAGATGATGCAGTTCATCGCCCGCCTGCGTGAGCTCTCGGGCGGCAAGCCCACGGGCTTCAAGTTCTGCCTGGGCCACCCCTGGGAGTGGTTCGCCATCGTCAAGGCCATGCTGATCACCGGCATCACGCCCGACTTCATCGTGGTCGACGGGGCCGAGGGGGGCACGGGCGCCGCCCCCGTGGAGTTCAGCGACCATGTGGGCGCGCCGCTGCAGGAGGGCCTGCTGCTGGTACACAACACCCTGGTCGGCGTGAACCTGCGCGAGCGCGTGCGCATCGGCTGCGCGGGCAAGGTGATCACCGCCTTCGACATCGCACGCATGATGGCGCTGGGCGCCGACTGGTGCAATGCCGGGCGCGGCTTCATGATGGCGCTGGGCTGCATCCAGGCGCAGAGCTGCCACACCGGCCACTGCCCCACGGGGGTGACCACGCAGGACGCGCAGCGCCAGCAGGCCCTGGTGGTGCCCGACAAGGCCTCGCGCGTGGCGCAGTTCCACCGCAGCACCCTGCATGCGCTGCAGGAACTCGTACAGGCCGCCGGCCTGCAGCACCCCAAGGACATCACGGCCCACCACATCGTGCGCCGCATCAGCGATACGGAGGTGCGCCTCCTGTCCAACCTGATCACGCGCATGCAGCCCGGCGCCTTGCTGGGCCCGCTCGATGCGCAGCACAATGTCTTTCGCCTGTACTGGCCCCTGGCCAGCGCGCACAGCTTCGCGGCCAGCGAACCGGCAATGGAGCCTTCGGTGCCCCACCATGTGGAGGTGGCCCACGCCGCCGTGGCTGCCGTCGGCGACCTGCCCGCCAATGCCGCCGTATGACGATGGACACAGGCAAGGCTCCTGACACGATCCCGGGCGGCAACACCATCGACTACGCAGGCTACCTGCGCCAGCAGCTTGCGCAGCAGCAGTTCAACGTGGCCAGCTACCGGCTCGGTGATGAGCAGGTGTGGCTCAAGAAGGAGGGCGCGCCCCTGGGCACCGGCCGCTACCGTGCCATGGCGGTGCTGGCCGCCCTGCTGCGGCTGGAGGTGCTGCGCCCCGTGCCCAACACCGGCGGGCGCGCCGCCATTGCCACCGAGGTGCGGCGCCTGCGCGACCTGCAGGCGCGGGGCCTGCGCGTGCCGACCGTGCTGGCCGCGCAGGACGATGGCTTCCTGATGCGCCACCTGGGCCGTCCCGCGCAGCACACCCCCTCGCTGGGCAACGAGATCGACCATGCCGTGTCCGCCGGCCCTGCCGCCGTGCTGGCGCTGTGGCAGCAAGGCCTGGCGGCCATTGCGCAGGTGCACGCCAGCGGTACCTGCCTGAGCCAGGCCTTTGCGCGCAACCTGGTGCGCTGCCCCGATGGCGTGGTGGGCTACATCGACTTCGAGGACGACCCGGCGGCCGTGCTGGCGCTGCCCGTGTGCCATGCCCGCGATGCGCTGTGCTACGCGCATTCCACCGCCATCTACCTGCGCCTGGTGGGTGCGCTCGACGATGCCCGCGCGATGTGGACCGCCTGGGTGTCCGCCAGCAGCCCCGAGCTGCAGGCCGTGATGGCGACCAGCATCCGGCGCATGGCCTGGATGCGCCACCTGCCGCAAAGCCGCCGGCTCGGCCGCGACATGCAGCGCGTGCGCGCGGCGTACGACCTGCTGCGTCCCTGAACAGGGGTCGCAGGCAGGGGCAGCGCGCAACGCGGGCCCGTCCTTAGCGGTCCGTAGGCATTGGCTGACAAGCGGGCGGGGATGGGCCGCCTATCGTGAAAGCGGTGCTCCCGTTTCCGCTTCCCTTTTCAGCCTTTGTCCATGCCTACCCCTGCCGCCACCCTGCCAGCACCCACCGCGCCCGCCTCCCCTCCACCGGCCGCGAAGAAGCCCCGTCGCCGTCGCCCTCCCACCCTGTCCCTCTCGGCATGGAAACAGTTCATGAGCGTGGCCCGTCCCTACTGGATGGGTGACAAGAAGAAAACCGCCTGGGGCCTGCTCGCGCTGCTCATCGGTCTGATGGTCTGCGAGACGCAGCTGGCCGTGATGCTGATCGACAAGACCGGCGAGATGACTTCGGCCCTGGCCGCCAAGCAGGCCGACCGCTTCTGGGGCGCGGTGCGCGCCAGCCTCATCGTGCTGGCCTTCGCGGTACCGGTGTACGCCTTCTACTACTACATGCGCGATGCGTTCTCCAACCACTGGCGGCGCTGGCTCACGCACCGCTTCCTGGATGGCTACCTGGGCGAGCGCAAGTACTACGAGCTCGGTGCCGGCAGCGACATCGACAACCCCGACCAGCGCATCAGCGAGGACATCAACACCTTCACCGGGCGGTCCACGCACTTCCTGCTGATCTTCCTGGGCTCGCTCATGCAGCTGGTGGCGTTCAGCGCGGTGCTGTGGTCCATTTCCAAGGTGCTGGTGGCCTTCCTCGCGGTGTATGCGCTGCTGGGCACCTTCGGCGCGCTGTACCTGTTCGGCGCGCCGCTGATTCGGCTCAATTTCTGGCAGATCCGGCGCGAGGCGGACTTTCGCTTCGGGCTGATGCGGCTGCGCGAGAACGCCGAGTCCATCGCCTTCTACCGCGGCGAGCCCCAGGAGCGCGCACAGATCGACCACCGCTTCGAAGCCGCGTTCACCAACTACGCTCGGCTCATCAAGAAGCAGCGTTCACTCAACCTGTTCCAGCGCTCGTTCAGCCAGCTCACGCTGGTGCTGCCGAGCATCATCCTGGCCAATGGCGTGCTTTCGGGCGAGCTCGAGGTGGGGCGCGCTATCCAGGCGGCGGGTGCCTTTGCGGCAGTGCTCGGCGCCGTGTCGCTGATCGTGGACAACTTCGAGAGCCTGAGCCGCTTCGTGGCCGGCATCGACCGCCTGCACGCGCTGTCGCAGATGGTCCTCAAGACGCCTGCCGCGCCCACCCCCTGGGCCGAACCTGCCGCCGCACCGCGCACCAACAGTCTGCAAGAGCCCCCCACAGAGCCCGCGCCGCAGATCGCCACGCGCATCGGCGAAGCCATGGCCATCGAGGGGCTCACGCTCTACACGCCCCAATTCGGCCGACTGCTGGTGCAGGACCTGTCGCTCACGCTGCAGGCCGGTGATGCTCTGCTGATCACCGGGCCCAGCGGCTGCGGCAAGAGTTCCTTGCTGCGCGCGATCGCAGGCCTGTGGCGCACCGGCAGCGGTGCAGTACAGCACCCGCCGATGGAGGACGTGTTCTTCCTGCCCCAGCGCCCCTACATGCAGATGGACACCCTGCGCAGCCAGATCATCTACCCGAGCAAGCAGACCGACCTGAGCGACGAACGCCTTTTGGAACTGCTGCGCGAGGTGCAGCTCGAATCGCTGGCCGAGCGCGTGGGCGGGCTCGACGCCTCGCACGATTGGGAAAAGCAGCTGTCCATCGGCGAGCAGCAGCGCCTGGCCTTTGCCCGGGTGCTGGCGCGCGCGCCGCGCATCGTGATCCTGGACGAGGCCACCAGCGCGCTGGACAGCGCCAACGAGGCGGCGCTCTACGAACGGCTGCGCGCCAGCGGCACCACGCTGATCAGCATTGCCCACCGCCCGGCCGTGCTCAGGCACCACACGCATGTGCTCGAACTCAAGGGCGAGGGTGCGTGGCAGGTGCACGCGGCGGGCGATTTCAGCTTCGACCGCTGACGAGGGGATTCAGACGTCGGCGGAGGTGGGTTCGCCCGCCATCTCCAGCACCAGTGCCGTTGCCACATGCGCATCCAGCAAGAGCAGGCGCTTGCGCATGCAGATCACGGCCTTGTCCTTGCTGAGCAGGATGGCGCGGTGCGCCGCCGCCAGGTCGATGAACTTCTGGTCGTCGGTGTCCTTGCAGACATAGGCCACACGGGGGGCGATATCCACCAGGCGCGCCTGGGCGTCGAAGGCGGCAAGCACCTGCGCTGCGTCCACGCGGTAGTAGTCCATGCGGCCCACGATGTGCGGGTAGGCCAGCACACGCTTGAGTTCGTCGCGCATGACCTGCGTGGCGATCCAGGCCAGGCGCCCTTCGGCCAGCAACTGGCGCAGCGGCACGGTCGCGGGGTCGGAGAAGATCAGCAGGTCGAGCGCGACGTTGGTGTCCACCACCACGGGGCGCGCAGGTTCTCCTGCCGGCGCCTGGGCCGGCAGCGGCAGCTCAACCCGCATCGCGCGGACCGTTCTGTGGTGCCTCGGACGGTGGCTTGGCGCGCACCGATCCCTTGATCATGTCGAAGCGGAACATGCGGCACTCGATGGGGCCGTTCCACATGGGCACGCGGCGCGACTCCTTCAGGCGCATCTTGCCGGGCAGCTTGAGGTCGGGGGTCAGCATCCAGGCCGTCCAGCCCGCATAGTTCTTCTTCCAGTGGGTGGCCAGCTGGCTGAAGAACTCGCCGCCGTCATCGGTGTGCGCGGCCTCGCGGCCCACGCTGGCGCCCAGGGCCCGTTCGGCGGCGCGCTCGTTGGCGTTCTGGCCGGCCGAGCCGGCGGCGGCAATGCGCTCGCCATAGGGCGGGTTGAGCAGCATGACGCCGGGCTGCTCGCTGGGCGGCATGCGCTGCAGGGCGTCGCCGCCGCGCAGCTGCACGGCATCGGCCACGCCGGCACGCTCGGCATTGCGCTGCGCAAAATCGACCATGCGGTGGGCCACGTCGCTGCCGAAGATGGGCACGGGGCTTGGGCGGATCGCGCTCTCGGCCTCGGCCTGGATGGCCGACCACACGTGCCCCTGGAAAGGCAGCAGCTTTTCGAAGGCAAAGCGGCGCAGCATGCCGGCCGGGATGCGGCAGGCGATCTGCGCCGCCTCGATGGCGATGGTGCCGCTGCCGCAGCAGGGGTCGTACAGCGGCACGGGGTCATCGCCCAGCGGGTCCCAGCCGCTGGCCGCGATCATCGCGGCGGCCAGGGTTTCCTTGAGCGGGGCGTCGCCCTTGTCCTCACGCCAGCCGCGCTTGAACAGCGGCTCGCCCGAGGTGTCGATGTAGACCGTGGCCTCTTCGGTGGTCAGGTGCAGGTGGATGCGCACGTCGGGCCACTGGGTGTTCACGTCGGGGCGAACGCCGGTCTTGGCACGGAAGCGGTCGGCCACCGCGTCCTTCACGCGCAGGCCGGCAAAGTTCAGGCTCTGCAGCGGGCTGTGCTGGGCCGTGACCTCCACCTTGAAGGTCTGGCGCGTGGTGAACCAGATCTCCCAGGCCACCTCGCTGGCAATGCCATAGAGGTCGTTCTCGGAGCGGTAGGGCCGGTGCGCCAGCTGCACCAGCACGCGCTGCGCCAGGCGGCTGTGCAGGTTGAGCAGCAGCGCCTGGCGCCACGAGGCGCGCAGCAGCACGCCGCCGCGGCCCATGAGGAGGTCCTGGCCCGTGAGGCCGGTGATGGCGTGCACCTCGTCAGCGAGGTAGCCCTCGACACCGGCGGCGCAGGGGAGAAAAAGTTGGAGTTGGTTCATGGCACTGGGCGACAGGATACGCGCTTACGCAGCAGCGGTGCTGGAGGATGCGCGCGCCAGCAGCAGCTGGCGGATGGATTCGGGAATGGGCGCCACCTTGCGGTCGCTGCGGCCGATGAAGACGATGCCGACCTTGCCGCGTGCCACTTCGCGGCCCGAGGTCTTCTCGGTCATGCGGAACACGAGGTCGAAGCCGTAGCGGTTGAGGTCCTCGGGCGCCATCTCCACGCGCATGGTCTCGCCATGGAAGCCTTCGGACTTGTACTGCGCCACGATGTCGCCCACCACGGTGGACAGGCCACCCACATCCGCCTCGGGGTAGCCGAGCGACTGGAAAAAGCGCACGCGCGCCTCCGACACCAGGCTCAACAGCTGCGCATTGTCCAGGTGCCCGCCCTGGTTGACATGGCTGATGTAGATCTGCAGCTCGGTGGCAAAACCGAAATGCTCGGGGAGGTCGAAAACAATGCGGGCCATGGGCAGGGAAACAGAGGGTCGAGAAAAGACAGCGAACCGGGGGCAAGGCGCCCCCCAAAGGAAGCCCCGCAAAGGGCATCCAGGATGCTGCAGGCCGGACGGCAGGAATGGCCCATACGGGTGAGGCCTTGCCCCGGCGGGCCTCGGAGCGGCAGAAGTCTCTTATGCTCCTGGAATAGCCGATTTTACCCGGAGCCCCATGCACACCCTGCGCTGCAGCCTGACCCTCGCCCTGATTGCGGCTGCGCTCATGGGCACGGCGCATGCCCAGACGCTCTACGAATCCGTGGACCGGCAAGGCCGCCTTTGCGCAACTGGGTGCGCGCGGCGTGCCGGTGCTGCTCACAATGGCCAGCGGGTGAACGGCTTCAGCGCCCTGTCCTACGACGCCGTCTTTGCCAAACGCCCATAACCCCCCTCTTCCACTTCATGCTCCGCACTGCCCTCGCTTCGATTGCCTTTTTCCTGTGCCTGCCGGTTCTCTCCGAAGAACTGCGCGTTGCCCTGCCCGGCCGCGACGATCTGGTGATCGACCTGCCCGCGCAATGGCGCGCCCAGGTCCGCCGCCCGCACGGGGAGTTGCCGCCCTCGGTGGCCATCAGCGGCCCTGATGCCAAGGCCTTGCAGATGCTCATCACGCCCATCTGGCCTGTGGGCAGCGCGCCCAGGCCCCCCACCGCCGACGAGTTGCGGGGGCTGGTCCAGGCCGGTGCCACCCGGGCCCAGCCCAAGGCCGTCGAGAGCGACCTGCCCCTCAAAGACCTGGGTGCCGCGGGCAAGGTGGGCTACTACTTCTCGGCCACCGACCGCGCCCCCGAGCCGGACGGCTACAAGCACCTGACCCAGGGCGTGCTGGGCATGAACGAGCTGCGCGTGACCTTCACGGTGCTTGTCAACGGCGCTCCGCAGGAGCCTACGGCCCAGGCGCTGGAGCTGCTGCGCTCGCTGCGTCGCGCACCGGCCACGAAAGCGCCCTGATGGTGGCGGCCTCTTCTTCCGTGCCGCCCATCCTCGGCACCGTGATGCTCTACGCACGCGACATGCAGCGCACTGCGGCCTTCTACCGCACGCATTTCGGCCTGGAAACCACGGGCGAGGTGGTGGAAGGATTGATCGAACTGAATGCCCCCCAGGGTGGCGCCAGCATCCTCATCCACCAGGCGGCCAAGAGCGTGAAGCTGGGCCAGGCGGGGGTGAAGCTGTGCTTTCATGTGCCTGACGTGGAAGCCTTCAAGGCCCATGCGCTGGCGCAGGACCTGGCCTTCGGCCCCACGCACCAGGCCAACGGCTATGCGTTCGCCAACGCCAAGGACCCGGACGGCAATGCCGTCAGCATCTCCAGCCGGGCTTTCCGCCATGGGACCTGATCAGAGCGCCTTGCGCAGGTTGGCCGGCGCGATCTTGAGCGCCTCGCGGTACTTGGCCACGGTGCGGCGCGCGCACTCGATGCCCTGCTCCTTGAGCATCTCGGCGATCTGGCTGTCCGACAGCGGCTTGGCCGGGCTTTCGGCCGCGACGAACTGCTTGATGAGGGCACGCACGGCCGTGCTCGATGCATTGCCGCCGGTCTCGGTGCCCAGGCCCGAACCGAAGAAGTACTTGAGCTCGTAGGTGCCGATGGGCGTGGCCATGTACTTGGCCGTGGTCACGCGGCTGATGGTGGACTCGTGCAGGCCCAGCTCGTCGGCGATGTCGCGCAGCACCAGCGGGCGCATGGCCAGTTCGCCATGGGTGAAGAAGCTCTTTTGCCGCTCGACGATGGCGCGCGAGACGCGCAGGATGGTGTCGAAGCGCTGCTGGATGTTCTTGATGAACCAGCGCGCCTCCTGCAGCCGCTGCTGCATGGCCTGGTGGCCCTCGCCGCCCTTGTGGCCACGCAGGGCGCCGGCATAGATGTCGTGCACGCGCAGGCGCGGCATCACGTCGGGGTTCAGCGCCACGATGAAGTTGTGCTGACCGTCGCGGCCATTGGCGCGCCCAGCCTTGCGCACGATGACGTCGGGCACGATGATGTTGCGCTCCACATCGACGAACTTGCGTCCCGGGCGCGGCTCCAGCCGCGCGATCAGGGCCATGGCGGCGCGCGTGCGCTCCTCGCCGTCGCCGCACAGTTGCGTGAGGCGGCGGATGTCGCGGCGCGCCAGCATCTCCAGCGGCTGCTGGCACACGCGCAGCGCGGTCTGCACGGTGTCGGGGTCGGCATCGCTGTCTTCGTCGGCCGCCAGGGCCGTGAGCTGCAGCGTGAGGCATTCACCGAGGCCACGTGCACCCACGCCCACGGGCTCCAGGCTCTGCAGCAGGCGCAGCGCCACGGTGAAGCGGTGCACCAGCTCCTCGATCTGCTCCAGGTCGTCCGGGCCGGCCAGGGCGATGGCCAGCTCTTCCAGCGGCTCCTCGAGGTAGCCATCGTCGTTGAGCGATTCGATCAGGAAGCGCAGCGCCGCGCGGTCCACCTCGGAAAGACGCAGCGACAGGGCCTGGCGGTGCAGGAAGGCGGTTAGCGATTCGTGGGTGCGGGCCAGCTCGGTGGCGTCGGCCTCGTCGCCCTCGGCATCGTTGCGGTTGCGGGCCGGCGCATCGCCACCCCACTCGGCATCGTTGGGGGACACGTCCACGGTGCCATCGCCGCTCCAGTCAGGCTCGTCGCTGGCGCTGCTGCCCAGTTCCGCGTCACTCTGGGGTGCATCGGGGACCGACTCGCTCGGCGTGCTGGAACCCGGTGCGTTGGAATAGACCGCGTCGTCAGCGCTGTAGTCGTCCGGCTGCACGGGCGCATCGGCCGTGTCCACGCCGAATTCTTCGCGCGGCGCCTCGTCGGCATTGCGCTCGAGAAAGGGGTTTTCGTCGAGCATCTGCTCGACCTCCTGGCCCAGCTCCAGCGTGGACAGCTGCAGCAAGCGGATGGACTGCTGCAGCTGGGGCGTGAGCGCCAGGTGCTGCGATACGCGCAGGGACAGGCCGGGCTTCATCGCACAGCCCCGGTGGGCTGCCGCGAAGGCAGGTGCATGGCGAACGTGCGGTCCATCGGTCTGCTACATGCGGAAGTGTTCACCCAGGTACACCCGGCGCACTTCGGCGTTGTCGACGATTTCGGACGGGGTTCCCTGGGCCAGCACGTGGCCGTCGCTGATGATGAAGGCGTGGTCGCAGATGCCCAGCGTCTCGCGCACGTTGTGGTCGGTGATGAGCACGCCGATGCCACGTGCCTTGAGAAAACCGATGATGCGCTGGATCTCGATCACCGCGATGGGGTCGATGCCGGCAAACGGTTCGTCCAGCAGGATGAAGCGTGGCTGCGTGGCCAGCGCGCGGGCGATCTCCACGCGGCGGCGCTCACCGCCGGACAGGGCCAGCGCAGGCGAGGCGCGCAGATGCTCCACGCGCAACTCCGTGAGCAGGGCCGTGAGGCGCTCCTCGATGGCCGCGCGCGGCAGCGGCTGGCCATCCTCGCCACGCTGCAGTTCGAGCACGGCACGCACGTTTTCTTCGACCGTGAGCTTGCGGAAGATCGAGGCTTCCTGCGGCAGGTAGGACAGGCCCAGGCGCGAGCGCCGGTGGATGGGCATGTGGGCCACCGAGTGGCCATCGATGCGGATGTCGCCGGCATCGCTGCGCACCAGGCCCACGATCATGTAGAACGAGGTGGTCTTGCCCGCGCCATTGGGGCCCAGGAGCCCCACGACCTCGCCCTTTTGCACGACCAGCGACACATCCTTGACGACCTTGCGGCTGCCGTAGGACTTTTCGAGGTGGTGCACCTCCAGCCGGCTTTCCGCCGGTGAGCCGGCGACGGTGCTCACGTCAGGCCCGCTCACTTGGCGCCGCCGCTCAGGCTGTTGCTGGGGCGCAGGGTCGTGCCCGGTGCCGGGGTGGCAGGGGCAGCGGCGCTGGCCGGAGTTTCCTTGGGCGACAGGATGGCGCGCACGCGGCCGCCGGGTGCCGGGGCATCGCCTGCGGCATTGGTGCTGCCGCGCGGCTTGGCATCCACGGTGAACACGTCGGTCAGGTTGTTGTAGACGATGACCTGCCCGGTGATCTCGTCGGTCAGTGTGGATTCACGGAAGCGCCGCAGCTCGGCGCGGGTGATGAACTTCACGTTGTCGGCGCGTCCGTCGTACTCGATGACCTCGCTCTCGCCTTCGATGAACTCATCGGGTGCCCCGGCGAGGGTGTCGCGCTTCTGGCGGAAGAAGGCGCGCTTGCCCGGCTCGGCCGTGACCACGCCGAACTGGTAGCCGTCCGCGTCCTGGCGCACGTCCAGACGCGCGCCACGCAGCACGATGGTGCCCTTGGTCATGACCACCCGGCCGGTGAACACGCTGGTCTGCTTGAGCTCATCGTGGCGCAGTGCATCGGCCTCGATGTTCATGGGCTTGTTGCGGTCGGCCTTTTCGGCATGGGCCGCAGTCTGGACAACGGCCAGGGCCGAGAGGAGGAGGATCGGGAGGATGCGGTAGTTCATAGGGCACGAATCTTGCAGATCATTGTAGCCACCCGCGGCGACACGCCATGAAAAAAGCCCGCATCCGCGGGCTTTTGGCATCTGCAGGACCGCGTCCCGTCCAGAAATGGTCAGGCTTTGCGGGCCACGCCCACCAGTTGCTCCACCACCTGCAGCACGACCGGCATGCTGCCCGCCATGGTGCCATCGGTGTAGAAACGGCCAGCCACGCCCATCGAGGGCACGCCTTCCACGCCATACGCATCCTGCAGCTGCGACGCACGGCGCACCTGGTTGGAGACGGTGAACGAGTTGTAGATTTCCTTGAACTTGGCCACGTCCACGCCCTGCGTGGCGATCCAGGCCATGATTTCATCGTCCTTGGCGAGCTTGGCCTTCTCGACATGGATGGCGCGGAAGACCTTGGCGTGCAGGTCGGCGACCTTGCCCATGCCTTCCAGGGTGAAGTACAGCTTTTGCAGCGGCACGAAGCTGGCATTGAAGGCCACCGGCACGCGGCGGATCGCCAGGTCCTTGGGCGCGGACTTGATCCAGGCCTCGAGCGTGGGCTCGAAGGCGTTGCAATGGGGGCAGGCGTACCAGAAGAATTCGATCACGTCGACCTTGCCGGCCGGCGCCTCGGGCGCCACGGGCTTGTCGAGCTTGCGGTAGTCCTTGCCCTCCTTGAACTGGCGCGCTTGCGCGAGTGCAGGGGTTGCCACGGGCAGGGCCAGGGCGGAAGCGGCCACGGCAGAGGCGGCAGACAGGGAAAACTCGCGGCGTTTCATCAAAATGACTCTCCTAGGGTCGGGTGTGGGGGTGTGAGCCACGCCCCCGAAAAAAGTTCAGGCCGGCCCGCGCTCAGCGCTGCACCCGCACCAGGGCCGACTCGACGCCGGTGGTGTCGAGCTTGTCCTTGAGCTGGGCGGCATCGTCGCGCTTGGTGAAGGGGCCGACGCGCACGCGGAACACGGTGCGGCCGTTCTGCTCGCGCTCGCTCACGCGGGCCTCCCAGCCCAGCATGGCCAGCTTGGCGCGCTGGGCATCGGCATCGGCCTGGGTGCGGAAGGCACCGGCCTGCACGAAGTAGTCGAAGGGGTCCGCGCTGTTGCCGGGCGCGGCAGCGGCCTTGGCGGCAGCCAGGTCGCCCAGCGGGTCGGCACTGCCGGGCTTGGTCGTGGCCGCTGCGGCGGGCTTGGCCGACGATGCGGCGGCACGCGGGTCCGCCGCGGCCACGGCAGGTGCCGAGGCGGTGGGCGCAGGCGCAGGGGCCACGCCTGCTGTGGCGGGGGCCGACGCCGCGGCGGCGGGTGGCCGGGCCGGGTTCTTGCCGTACAGCGGCGAGTTCGGGTCCCAGTTCTTGTTCTTCTGCGCTTCGGCCGCGTCCTGGTCGGTGCCGCGTGCCCCCCCCTTGTTCAGGAAGGGCACGGGCACCTTGGTCACGTAGACGGCGACCGCCAGCGCGGCCCCCAGGCCGAAGATCACGCCCACGATAAAGCCGATGATGGTTCCGCCCAGTTGCTTGTTCTTCATGGTAGTGGTTGCTTGCTTACATTCGGGCCGGGGCCGATACGCCCAGCACAGCCAGGCCATTGTGCAGTACCTGCGCGGTGGCGGCGACGAGGGCCAGGCGCGCGCGCTTGACGGCTTCGTCGTCCACCAGGATGCGCTCGGCATCGTAATAGCTGTGGTAGCTGGCGGCCAGGTCGCGCAGGTAGAACGTGACGTCGTGCGGAGCCTCGCCCTCGGCGGCGGCGGTGAGCATCTCGGGGTACTTGGCCAGTTGCAGCATCAGCGCCTGGGCCTGCGGGCCTTCGAGCGCCGACAGGTCCACGCCCTGCAGCGAGGCCACATCGCCGCCGCCCTGCTCGGCCCAGCCGCGCAGCACCGAGCAGATGCGCGCATGCGCGTACTGCACGTAGTACACCGGGTTGTCGTTGTTCTGCGCCACGGCCAGGTCCACATCGAAGGTGTACTCCGTGTCGGGCTTGCGGCTGAGCAGGAAGAAACGCACCGCGTCCTTGCTGGTCCATTCGATCAGGTCGCGCAGGGTCACGTAGCTGCCCGCGCGCTTGCTGATCTTGACCTCTTCGCCGCCCTTGACCACACGCACCATGGTGTGCAACACGTAGTCGGGGTAGCCCTGGGGAATGCCCACTTCCGCCGCCTGCAGGCCGGCGCGCACGCGGGCGATGGTGCCGTGGTGGTCGGTGCCCTGGATGTTCACGACCTTGGTGTAGCCGCGCTCCCACTTGGCGATGTGGTAGGCCACGTCGGGCACGAAGTAGGTGTAGCTGCCGTCCTGCTTGCGCATGACCCGGTCCTTGTCGTCGCCGTAGTCTGTGCTCTTGAGCCACAGGGCGCCGTCCTGCTCGTAGGTCTTGCCATTGGCCACGAGCTTGCCCACCGTGGCATCCACGCGGCCGCTGGTGTACAGGCTCGACTCCAGGTAGTACTCGTCGAACTTCAGGTTGAAGGCCTGCAGGTCCTTGTCCTGCTCGTTGCGCAGGTAGGCCACGGCGAACTGGCCGATCGACTCCAGATCGTCCACGTCGCCGCTGGCGGTGTACGCGCGGTCGTCGGCCTTGACGGTCTTCTTTGCCAGAAAGTCGTTGGCGATGTCCTGAATGTAGTCGCCGTTGTAGAAGGCCTTGCTGGCCGGGTTCTCGGAATCCGTGGGCCAGCATTCGTCGCCGGGCTTGAAGCCCTTGGCGCGCAACTGGGTGCTGTGCGTGAGGGTCTGGATCTGCACGCCCGCGTCGTTGTAGTAGAACTCGCGGTGTACGCCCCAGCCTTGCGTGGCGAACAGGTTGCAGATGGCATCGCCGAGCGCGGCCTGGCGGCCATGGCCGACGTGCAGCGGCCCGGTGGGGTTGGCCGAGACGAACTCGACCAGCACCTTGGCACCGCGGTCGGGCTGGTAGCCGAAACGCTCGCCAGCGGACAGCACCTCGCGCACCACCTCCTGCTTGGCAGCGGATTTGAGGCGGATGTTCAGGAAGCCGGGGCCGGCGATCTCGATGGCATCCACCCAGCGCGTGAAGGCGGGCGTGGCCTCCAGCGCGGCCTTGAGCTGCTCGCCCAGCGCGCGCGGGTTGAGCTTGAGCGGCTTGGCCAGTTGCATGGCCGCCGTGCAGGCGAAGTCGCCGTGCGCAGCCACCTTGGGGGATTCGAACGCCGCCTTGGCGCCAGCGCCAGGGGAAAGGATGTCCAGCTCGGCCGCGAGCGCGGCCAGCAGATCGTGTTTGACAGAGAGCATCGGGGGATTTTACGGGGCCGGCCGCGAACGCCCTGGCGGGGTGTGTTGCCCACGCCACCAAATCCGGCCCTGGCAGGCCCCCAAAGGCGCTGCGCCCGCGCAACAGATCGTAAAGAATTCTGGCAGCCTGCCCGACATGTCAGCGCCGGTCGATGCCCGTACGTTGTAATCGGGCAATCCGATGCGGGTTGCATTGGATGCCCTTACCACCGGAGCACTACACCATGAAAAAGCTTCTCTCCCTGACGGCCCTGGGCCTGCTTCTCTCCCTGGGCGCAGCCCATGCTGCCGATGCCCCGGCCACCAAGGCTGCGGCGCCAGCGGCAGCGACAGCCGCCGCGCCCGCGGCACCGGCAGCGTCTGCCGCAGCGCCCACCAAGCAGCAGACCAAGATGGCCACCTGCAACGCCGAGGCGGCCGACAAGAAGGGCGACGAGCGCAAGGCCTTCATGAAGACCTGCCTGTCCAACAAGCCCGCCACCCAGCAGGACAAGATGAAGACTTGCAACGCCGACGCCACCGGCAAGAAGGGCGACGAGCGCAAGGCCTTCATGAGCGAATGCCTCAAGAAATGATGCCCTGAGCGGGACGACCCGCCGGCCGAGACCAACCCGCCTGGCCTGCTGCCCGGCGGGTTTTCTTTTTTACCAGCCCCGGGCCCAGAATACTGCAATCACCGCGACGATGGGGATCACATGCGCCTGGACCATCACCAGGCGGCGCACGCGGGACACCTCGGCGGCGTCCGGCAGCTTGCCGTCGGCGCGCAGTTGGCGCAGCCAGCGGCGAAAGGCGATGGTCGGGAAGATGGAGACGATGGCGATGGCCACCACCAGGGTGATCTTGAGGTGGAACATGGGCTGCGAGATGTACCAGGACATGCCCTTGACGCCGAAGAACACGCGCGCGAGCCCCGTGGCCACCAGCACCATGGCCGATGCGGCGTAGATGGCATCCAGGCGCGCCAGGCGCTCCACCACCGCGGCGTTGAGCCATTCCACCCGGCACAGCGCGGCCTGGCTCGACAGGAACACCACCAGGGTCAGTATGGCCACCAGGTGCAGGGCGGCCAGTACGGCTTCGAGGGTCATCGCGGATCCTTTTTGGGTTGGTCGGTTTCGCGGCGATTGTGCGCGAGGAACGACCCGATCGAAGTAGGCGCCTTTCCTGACACTGCCCGGGGGCAGGCGGTTCATGCAGAAAAAAAGGTGCATGCCCTTGCAGGCATGCACCTTGGTGTGTAGCGTGGCGCCGCTGTGGCGCGGGTCCTTCGCCGGTCAGGCGGCGGGGCGTGCCACGACGGCCACGTCGGCAGGCACCACGGGTGCCGGGACAGCGACGGCGTCCGGCAAGGGGTGGCCGTCGAGGGCGGCATTCAGGCGCGTGTAGTCGAGCGCGTTTTCCCAGCGCGACACCACCACGGTGGCGACGGCATTGCCGATGAAGTTGGTCAGCGAGCGGCATTCGCTCATGAACCGGTCCACGCCCAGGATCAGCGCCATGCCGGCCACGGGCACTTCGGGCACCACGGCCAGGGTGGCGGCCAGGGTGATGAAGCCCGCGCCCGTCACGCCGGCTGCGCCCTTGGAGCTGAGCATGGCCACCAGCAGCAGGGCGACCTGGTGGCCCAGCGTGAGTTCGGTGTTGGTGGCCTGGGCGATGAACAACGCGGCCAGGGTCATGTAGATGTTGGTGCCGTCCAGGTTGAAGGAGTAGCCCGTGGGCACCACGAGGCCGACCACCGACTTGCTGCAACCGGCCTTTTCCATCTTTTCCATCAGCGAGGGCAGGGCCGACTCGGACGACGAGGTGCCCAGCACCAGCATCAGCTCGGCCTTGAGGTAGCGGCACAGCTTGAGCACCGAGAAGCCGCACAGGCGCGACACGAAGCCGAGCACCACCAGCACGAAGAGCAGCGAGGTGATGTAGAACGAGCCCACCAGCCAGGCCAGGTTCACGAGCGAGCCCAGGCCGAACTTGCCGATGGTGAAGGCCATGGCGCCGAAGGCCCCCAGGGGCGCGGCCTTCATCACCAGGGCCACGACCTTGAACACGGGGCTGGTCAGGGCTTCGAGGAAGTTCTGCACCGGGCGGCCGGCCTCGCCGACCATGGCCAGGCCGATGCCGAACAGCACGGCCACCAGCAGCACCTGCAGGATGTTGTCGCCCACGAAGGGGCTGACCAGGGTCTTGGGGATGATGTCCATGGCAAAGCCGGTGAGCGTCATCTCATGCGACTTGGCCACGTAGGTCTTCACGGCCGTCTGGTCCAGGTCGGCCGGGTTGATGTTCATGCCCGCGCCGGGCTGCACCACGTTAGCCACCACCAGGCCGACGATGAGCGCCAGCGTGGAGAAGAACAGGAAGTACGCCATGGCCTTGCCGAAGACGCGGCCCACCGTGGAGAGCTGCGACATGCCCGCGATGCCGGTGACGATGGTCAGGAAGATCACCGGGGCGATGATCATCTTCACCAGCTTGATGAAGGCATCGCCCAGCGGCTTGAGCGCTTCGCCGTAGGCCGGCTCGAAATGGCCCAGCAGCACCCCCAGGACAATGGCGATCACCACCTGGAAGTACAGTTGGCGGTAGAAAGGCAAACGCACCGGTTGGGCGGCCTGGGCAGGGATGGCATGCATGGGGGACTCCAGAAGTCACGGGAACCGCACCAGCGGGGTGCGTCGAGGCTGCCGTTTGTACCGCTGCAAGCCGTTTCAGCAGATAGCTAATTGGTAGTAGTCGCTGGCGCCGCCATAGGGAGAGCACCCGCAGCACCTAGTGGAAATACTTAGCCCCGGAGAAGCTGCGGCACACTCCCAGGCGCACCGCACCGGTGCGTGCGGCCCTTCGCTCCCTGCCGATTGCGCACCGAAACCTGCCTGCGGACACCCGCCCCTGCCATGCCCCTGCCCCACCGCCGCAAGTTCTGGACTGTGCTGATCCTGCTCGCCGGCATGGCGGCCAGCATGTTCGTGGCCGGGCAATGGGCCTGGCGGCATTCGCTCCACGAAGAGAGCGACAGCGTGCAGCGCCAACTGGCCCTGTACGGGCAGACGCTGGGCCAGCGCATCGACCGCTACCGCACCCTGCCCGAGGTGCTGGCGCTGGATGCGCAGCTGTATGACGCGCTGAGCCGAGCGCGCAGCCCGGCCCAGGTGGAGCAGCTCAACCTCAAGCTGGAGCGCGCCAACGGCGCGAGCCAGTCCTCCACCCTGACGCTGATCAACCGCGAGGGCCTGGCCGTGGCGGCCAGCAACTGGCGCAGCGCCACCAGCAACGTGGGCGTGGACTACAGCTTTCGGCCCTATGTGCAGCAGGCCCTGGCCCAGGGCAGCGGCAGCTTCTACGGCATCGGGGTGACGACGGGGGAGCCGGGCTATTTCCTGTCGCAGGCCATCCGCAACGACCAGGGCGAGCCGCTCGGCCTGGTGGTGATCAAGATCGCGCTGCAGGAGCTGGAGCGCGAATGGCTGCAGACCGAGGACATCGTGCTCGCGTCCGACGCGCACGGCGTGGTCTTCCTGGCCAGCCAGGATGCCTGGCGCTACCGGCTGCTGGAGCCCCTGGACGATGCCGAGCGCCGTGAGCTGGCCGCCACGCGCCAGTACTCCGACCAGCCGCTGCGCCCGCTGGACTACCGGGTGGATGACCACATGGACAACGGCGGCCGCCTGGTGCGCATGCAGACCGCCGACCTGCCCGGCGTGCCCGGCCACCTGCTGTGGCAGACCCAGCCCCTGCCCGGCACGCCGTGGCAGCTGCACCTGGTGCACGAGACCCACAGCAGCGTGGCCGACAGCCGCTGGGCGGCGGCGGCCGGCGGCGGCGGCTGGCTGGCGCTGGCCCTGCTGGTGCTGTTCGTGCGCCAGCGCCAGCGCCTGGCCTCGCTGCGCCAGCGCAGCCGCCAGGAGCTGGAGACCGTGCTGCAGCAGCACGCCCAGGAGTTACGCACCGCGCAGGACGGCATCGTGCAGGCCGCGCAGCAGGCCGACATGGGACTGTCCCGCAGCCTGGAGCACCTGCCCCAGGGCGTGGTCATCATCGACGCTGACCTGAGGCTCGTGGCCTGGAACTCGCGCTATGTGCAGCTGTTTCGCTACCCCGCCGACCTGATGCAGGTGGGCCGACCCATCGAGGACCTGCTGCGCCACAACGCACGGCGCGGCCTGCTGGGTCCCGGCCCGGTCGATGAATCCGTGGAGCGGCGCCTGTCGCACCTGCGCGGCGGCCTGCCCCACCTGCACGAAAGCGCCAAGGACGACGGCACCGTGCTGGAGATCCGTGGCACCCCCCTGCCCGAGGGAGGGTTCGTGACCAGCTATGCCGACATCACCAGCTACAAGAACGCTGCGCGCGAGCTGCGTTCGCTGGCCGATGCGCTGGAGCAGCGCGTGGCCGACCGCACGCGCGACCTGGACGCCGCCCGGCACGAGGCCGAGCAGGCCAACCGCTACAAGACCCGCTTCGTGGCGGCGGCCGTGCACGACCTGCTGCAGCCGCTGAACGCGGCGCGCATGTTCACCTCGCTGCTGCGCGGCCACCTGCACGACGATGCCGGCCGGCATGCGGCCGACAGCATCGATGGGGCCCTGGCCGCGCAGGACGCGATCCTCAACAGCCTGCTCGACATCTCGCGCATGGAATCCGGCCAGCTCGAGGTGCGCATCCACGACGTGGCCCTGGGCCCACTGCTGCAGGTGCTGGCCCACAATTTCGGCGTGCTGGCCGAGAGCCAGGGCCTCACGCTCCATTGCGTGGCCACGCGCCAGGTGGTGCGCACCGACGAGAACCTGCTGCGCCGCATTCTGCAGAACTTCGTCTCCAACGCCATCCGCTACAGCCGACACGGGCGCATCGTGGTGGGCTGCCGGCGCGTAGGCAGCGGCCATCTGCGCATCGAGGTGCACGACCAGGGGCCGGGTATCCCCGAGGCGCTGCAGCGCGAGATCTTCGAGGAGTTCCGCCGCCTGGACGAGGGCCGAGCCGACGACCGGGGCGCGGGCCTGGGCCTGGCCATCGTGGAGCGCCTGGGCCGCCTGCTGGGCCACCCCATCGGGCTGCGCTCGCAGCTCGGTCGCGGCAGCGTGTTCTGGGTGCTGGTGCCGCTGGGCGACCCGGCCTCTCTGCAACAGCAGATGGCCCCACCCGCCAGCGCCGCGCAGCAAGCGCCCGAGGACGCCCCGCTGCATGGCAGCAGCGCCTGGGTGATCGAGGACGACGGCCCGATTTGCGCCGCCACCCGGGCCCTGCTGGAGCGCTGGGGGTGCCAGGTAGCGCTGGCCGGCGGTGCGGGCGAGGCGCTGGCACGGGCCCAACCCGGCCAGGCGCCGCAGTTGGTGCTGCTGGACGTGCACCTGGAAGGCGGCCACCTGGGCCCCGAGGTCTATGCCACGCTGTGCCAGCGCTGGGGCCAGGCCCCCGCGGTGATCCTGGTCACCGCCGAGCGCGATGCCACGCTGCGCCGCCAGGCGGCCGAACGCGGCTGGGGCTTCCTCGCCAAGCCGGTGCGCGCGCCTGCGCTGCGGGCGCTGGTGAGCCAGACCTTGCTGCGCCTCCGGGAGCGATGAGGCCCCGCTTCAGGCAGCGTCCTCGGTCTCCAGGCTCTTGACCAGCACGGCCGCCTGGGTGCGGCTGTGGCAGGCGAGCTTTTTCAGGATGGCCGTGACATGCACCTTGACGGTGTTCTCGGCCAGGCCCAGTTCGCCCGCGATCTGCTTGTTGAGCAGGCCGTCGGCCAGGCACAGCAGCACGCGGAACTGCTGGGGGGTGAGCTGTGCCAGGCGGGCAGCCAGCTCGGCATCGGCCTCGGAGCGCTCGGCCGCCATCGGCGGAAACCAGCTGTCACCGGCCAGCACGGCCTCAATGGCCCCGCCCATGGCCTCGGCCGGAGCGGACTTGGGGATGAAGCCCACGGCACCGAACTGCTGGGCCCGGCGGATCACACGCGGGTGGTCGTTGGACGAGATGATCACCACCGGCAACTGCGGGTACTCGCCCCGCACATGCAGCAGGGCCGAGAAGCCATGTGCGCCGGGCATGCTCAGGTCCAGCAGCACCAGCTCGACCTCGGGATGCTCCTGCAGCGCACTGCCCAGCGTGGCGGCGCTGGCAGCTTCCAGCGTGCGGAACTGGGGCAGGCGCTCGCGCAGCACATGCAGCACGGCAGTGCGGAACAGGGGGTGGTCGTCGGCGACCAGCAGCGTGGGCTCGGACATGGGATGTGCAGTCTGCCATGGCCGGGGCCGGGCATCCAGGCGCAAGACCCTGGTCAGGGGGCCGGCATGCCGCGCCAGAAGGCGGGCTGTGCATAGTGGTGCTTGAGGAAGTCGATCCACAGCCGCACGCGCAACGGCATGTGCTTGCGCTGCGGAAAGACCACGTAGATGCCATTGGGCGGGGCGGCGAACTCCTCCAGCACCTCGACCAGGCGGCCGGCGGCGATCTCGGCCTCCACCTCCCAGGTGCTGCGCCAGGCAATGCCATAGCCGGCCAGGCACCAGTCGTGCAGCACCTGCCCGTCGGAGCAGTCGAGGGGGCCGCCGGGCTTGAGGTGCACGACCTCGGTACCGCCGCCCTCGACCGGCATGCGGAAGGCCCAGCCGCGCGTCTGCGAGGCTTCGCTCGACAGGGTCAGGCAGTCGTGCGAGGGCAGCTCGCCCGGGTGGCGCGGCGCCGGGTGGTGCTTGAGGTAGCCGGGCGTGGCCACGCACAGGCGCCGGTTGTCGGCAATGCGCACGCTGACCAGGGACGAATCGGGCAGGTCGCCCACGCGCACGGCACAGTCGAAGCCCTCGCCGGCCAGGTCCACCACGCGGTCGCTGAGGTTCAGCGAAATCGTCACGTCCGGATGCTCGGCACGAAAGCGTGGCACCAGCGGCGCCACATGGCGCCGGCCAAAACCGGCCGGCGCCGTGATGCGCAGGTGCCCCGTGGCTTTCACGCCGCCCTCGGACACGCTGGCCTCGGCGTTGGCCACGTCGGACAGCAGGCGCTGGCAGTCCTCCAGGAAGGCGCTGCCCTCGTGCGTGAGGCTGATGCGCCGGGTGGTGCGCACCAGGAGCTTGACGCCCAGGTGCTCCTCGAGCGCATCGAGCCGCCGGCCCATGATGGCCGGTGCCACGCCCTCGGCCTTGGCGGCGGCGGTGAGGCTGCCGCGCGTGGCAACCGAGACGAAGGATTCAAAGGCCTTGAGCTTGTCCATGGCGTGGATCCGGAAGATGAGCAGGCGAGGCGCCGCTCGATTTGTGCGAAAAAGTCATTGGTTTCCAGCTTTTGAGCATATTTATATCGACAAACATTTGCAATACAGTGTGCCCATGGCCTGCAATGGCAGGCGCCGCTTTTTTCACATCCAACGCCCAAGGCACTCCATGACCGACCGCACTTCCATCCACGGCCTGCAAGTGGCCACCTCCCTGTTCCGCTTCGTCGAAGACAAGGTGCTGCCCGGCACCGGCGTGGACAGCGCCGCGTTCTGGAAAGGCTTCGACGCCATCGTCGCCGACCTGGCACCGCGCAACATCGCCCTGCTGGCCGAGCGCGACCGCCTGCAGACCGAGCTGGACACCTGGCACCAGGCCAACCCCGGCCCCATCACGGACATGGTGGCCTACCGCGGCTTCCTGGAAAAGATCGGCTACCTGGTGCCCCAGCCCACCGACGTGCAGGCCACCACCACCAACGTGGACGACGAGCTCGCCACCCAAGCCGGCCCGCAACTGGTGGTGCCCATCCTGAACGCCCGCTATGCGCTCAACGCCGCCAATGCGCGCTGGGGCAGCCTGTACGACGCCCTGTACGGCACCGATGCCATCCCCGAGACCGATGGCGCCGACAAGGGCAAGGGCTACAACCCGGTGCGCGGCGCCAAGGTGATCGCGTTCGCGCGCCAGGTGCTGGACGACACGGCGCCCCTGGCCAGCGGCTCGCACAAGGATTCGACCGGCTACCGCATCGAAGGCGGCCAGCTGGTGGTGGCGCTGGCCAACGGCAGCAGCACGGGCCTCAAGGACCCATCGCAGTTCAAGGGCTACCAGGGTGATGCCGCAGCCCCGTCGTCGGTGCTGCTGCAGCACAACGGCCTGCACCTGGACATCCAGATCAACCGCAGCACCCCCATCGGCCAGAGCGACGCCGCCGGCGTGAGCGACCTGGTGCTGGAAGCCGCCCTGTCCACCATCCTCGACCTCGAAGACTCGGTGGCCGCCGTGGACGCCGAGGACAAGGTGCTCGGTTACAGCAACTGGCTGGGCATCATCCAGGCCACGCTGACCGAGCAGGTCGCCAAGAGCGGCAAGACCATCACGCGCGGCCTGAACGCCGACCGCGTGTACACGGCCCCCGATGGCAAGGCCGGTGGCGTGCGCCTGCATGGCCGCTCGCTGATGTTCCTGCGCAATGTGGGCCACCTGATGACCAACCCGGCCATCCTGTACACCGACGCCCAGGGCAAGGAGCGCGAGATCCCCGAGGGCATCATGGACGCCGTGGTGACCACCACCATCGCCCTGCACGACCTGCAAGGCCACGGTGCCAATGGCATCCGCAACTCCCGCAAGGGCAGCGTCTATATCGTCAAGCCCAAGATGCACGGCCCCGCCGAAGTGGGCTTTGCCAGCGACCTGTTCGGCCGCGTGGAGCAGTTGCTGGGCCTGCCCACCGACACCGTGAAGTTGGGCATCATGGACGAGGAGCGCCGCACCAGCGTGAACCTCAAGGCCTGCATCGCCGCCGCGGCGAGTCGCGTGGCCTTCATCAACACCGGCTTCCTGGACCGCACGGGCGACGAAATGCACACCGCCATGCTGGCCGGCCCCATGATCCGCAAGGGCGACATGAAGACCAGCGCCTGGATCCAGTCGTACGAGAAGAACAACGTGCTCGTGGGCCTGTCCTGCGGCCTGCGCGGCAAGGCACAGATCGGCAAGGGCATGTGGGCCATGCCCGACCTGATGGCCGAGATGCTCAAGCAAAAGATTGCCCATCCCAAGGCCGGCGCCAACACCGCCTGGGTGCCCAGCCCCACGGGCGCCACGCTGCACGCCCTGCACTACCACCAGGTCAATGTGAGCGAGATCCAGATCGGCCTGGAAAAAACCGACGTGAACGCCGAGCGCGACAACCTGCTGACCGGCCTGCTCACCGTGCCCGTGACCGCCACGCCCAACTGGACCGATGCCGAGAAGCAGCAGGAACTGGACAACAACGCCCAGGGCATCCTGGGTTACGTCGTGCGCTGGGTGGACCAGGGCGTGGGCTGCTCCAAGGTGCCCGACATCCACAACGTGGGCCTGATGGAAGACCGCGCCACCTTGCGCATCAGCAGCCAGCACATGGCCAACTGGCTGCGCCACGGCGTGGTGACCGAAGCCCAGGTCAAGGAGACCTTTGAGCGCATGGCCGCCGTGGTGGACGGCCAGAACGCCGGTGACCCGCTGTACCAGCCCATGGCCGGCAACTTCGGCACCAGCATGGCTTACCAGGCCGCTTGCGACCTGGTCTTCAAGGGCATGGCCCAGCCCAGCGGCTACACCGAGCCGCTGCTGCACGCCTGGCGCCTGAAGCTCAAGGCCACTGCAGCTGCCTGAGCCGAGTCACCAGCCCACTACGACGGCACCTTCGGGTGCCGTTTTTTCTGGCCGCTACTCAGAAGCGGTGGGTGATGCCAATACCCACGCCCGAAGGGTCCTGCCCCGGCTTGAGGCCGCCGATGCCGTTGGCCGACAGGTTGTAGGCCGCCGTGGCGCCGTTGGCGATGCGCGTGTAGGCCGCCCACAGGTCCGTGCGCTTGGACAGGCGATAGGTGTAGCCCAGCGAGATCTGGCGGGCGCCCGAGTCGCGACCCGGGAGACCGATGCCGCCCACGGCGCTGGCGGCATTGCCCCGCGCTGCCTGGGCCTGCACGTAGGACAGCGCCAGTTCCTGCCAGTCGTCGAGCTGGTGCGTCACGGCGACCTGCCATGCGCTGCGCCGCAGGGACTGGCCGGGTGCGGGCTCGTAGCGCAACTGCTCCCAGCTGCCACGCAGCCGGGTCCGTCCCAAGGTGTAAGCCAGTGCCAGGCGGTGGGCATCGTCGCGGCTGTGCGCGCCGAAGTAGGCGCGGTGCAGCTCGTAGCCCCAGGCCGCATAGAGCGGGCCGTCCCGGTAGCTGAGCAGGCCGCTGACCATGTCCGGGGAGGACTGGTCGGTCTTTTCCTCCGGCATGGCATAGGCCAGCCGCAGCGACCAGGCCCCCATGGCTGGCGACCAGTACTGCAGCAGATTGGGCTGGCGCCGGTCGAACGAGGCCGGTGACTGGCCGTTGGCCGCGGTCGCGAAGCCGTTGCCCATGATGGAGTTGGAGGCGAAGATGCCGGCCGTGAAGGGGTCGATGGCATACACCGAGGTGAACCGCAGCGGCGCCTCCCATTGCCCCAGCACCAGCTCGCCGGCCGGGGTCGAGAGCCCCACCGCCGTGTTGCGCCCGCTGAACGGCCCGTCCCCGGTGTCCACGCGGACATTGCCCTCGAACTGGGCCCAGGCGGCCATCCCGCCCCCCAGGTCCTCCCGGGCCCGGAAACCCAGCACCGACAGGTTGTTGGACAGGCGGTTGGCGCGCAGGGCCGCAGCCCCCGCGGTGCCCGATGCGCGCACCTGCTCCACATCGACCTTGAGAAAGCCATAGAGGCTGACCCGGGCGGCATCCGCCGGCTGGGCCAACGCGGCAAGCGGCAGGGCGGCGCAGCCCGCCAGGGCCAAAGCCCGGTGCATGGAAGAGTTCATAGAGATCCTCGTGGTTGGTGATTTCTTCACAATGAATACATAAACATGTTTAGGTATACCAAAAACACCAATCGCGAGCAATGGAGAATCCACCCCTTCCCCCTGCGCCCGCCACACGCCCAAAAAAAAGCCTCCATGCCGCAGGGCATGGAGGCAAGCCTTGGTCGCTCGCTGGCCGCCGCGTTCAGCGCACCACGCCGATGGCCTCGCGCTGGCCGGCCTTGTAGGTGTACAGGGTCAGCGCGCCGCCCTGCAGGTCGCCCTTGGCGTCGAAGCTGATGCTGCCCGTCACGCCCTGGTAGCCCTTGGTCTGCGCCAGCACCGGCAGGTACTTGGCAGGCTCGGAGGAGCCTGCCTTGACCATGGCGGCCACGATCACGCCGACCGCGTCGTACGAGTACGGGGCGTAGACCTGCACCTCGCTCCGGGTGGTCGCCTTGAAGCGCGCGCGGAAGTCGTCCATGCCCTTCTTCTGCGCGCCCTCCACGCCACCGGCTTCGGCGCAGACCACCTGGCCGTCGGCCATGTCGCCCGCGGCGAGCTTGGGCAGCTCGGCCGTGCAGACGCCATCGCCCCCGACGAACCGGGCCTGGATGCCCAGCTGCTTCATCTGCCGCAGCATGGGGCCGGCCACCGAATCCATGCCGCCGAAGAAGATCACATCGGGCTTCTTCGCCTTGAGGCTGGTGAGGATGGCCATGAAATCCGCCGCCTTGTCGGTGGTGAACTCATGGCCCACGATGGCGCCGCCCGCGCTCTTGGCGCCCTTCTCGAACTCGGCGGCCACGCCCTGGCCGTAGGCCGTGCGGTCGTCGATGACGGCAATGCTCTTTCCCTTGAGCACGTTCACCGCGTACTTGCCCAGCGTTCCGCCCAGGTGCACGTCGTCGGCCACCACCCGGAAGGTGGTCTTGTAGCCCTGGCGCGTGTACTTGGGGTTGGTGGCCGAGGGCGAGATCTGCGCGATGCCCGCATCGCTGTAGATCTTGGACGCAGGGATGGTCGTGCCCGAATTGAGGTGGCCGACCACGGCGTGCACCTTGGCATCGACGAGCTTCTGTGCGGCCGCCGTGCCCTGGCGCGGGTCGCCCGCGTCGTCCTCGCCCTGCAGTTCGAGCTTGACCTTCTTGCCGCCGATGACCACGCCCTTGGCGTTGAGTTCATCGATGGCCATGCGCGCGCCCAGTTCGTTGTCCTTGCCCAGGTGGGCGATGGGACCGCTGGTGGGGCCCACGTGGCCGATGCGCACGACGTCCTGCGCGCAGGCGCCCGCACCCAGCAGCGCGAGGGTGGCACCGATCATCCAATGTTGGCTGTATGGCATCAATCTTCCTTCTTCTTGCAGATTCACAGGCCGGACTTGGGAGCCCCGAGGAGCGGCGACGACACGGCATAAGCGCCGTGGTTGGTGAAGACCCAGATCAGGTTGCGGTCCCACTCGATGAACACGCCGTGCGTCTGGTCACCGAAGTGCTGGTTGACCTTGGGGTCGACGGTCGGGGGAACGAAGTAGCCTGCGATCTTCGGCTGCGCCGGGTTGCTCACGTCGAAGATCTGCGCGCCCGCGTTGTAGAAGGCGTAGACCAGGTACTTGCCGCTCGGCGTTCCCGGCTGGTGCCAGTAGCCGCTGCGCTTGGGGCCAAAACTGCCACGGCGCTGGCAGTAGTCGGTGAAGGGCGCGCCCTGGGGTGGCGTGGGGCGCGGCAGGGTCGCCAGGATGCGCGGCTTGGTCGGGTCCTTCACGTCGATCGCATAGATGTCCTTGTAGGGCTCGTAGCAGTCCTCGTTGAGCGGGTAGCCGCTGAAGTAGACGATGCCGGTCTTCTCCACCTGGCTCACGTCGACGTTGTCGCCTTCGGTGCCCGCCTGGCTGACGGGCATGTCCAGGTGGCCCACACGTTTCATCGCGCCGGAGTTGGACACGTCGATCACATGGAAGCCCATGCCGCCCATGGCCGCGTAGCCGTATTTGCCCCCCTTTTCGGGATCGCGCGGGATGAACAGCGGCATGCGCGCACCCATCCACGCGGTCTTCTTGCCGACCCGCGGGTTCTTGCGGTATTCCTCTTCTTCGCCGGTGCGCGCACCCGGCACCCACCAGGTCGACAAGCGCTGCGGCTTGCGCGGATCGCTCAGGTCGAAGGCCATCTGCGCCGGGTTGTACAGGAAGTTGGCGTACTCCTGGTTGGCAAAGCTGTCGTCGGGTGCGCCGGAGACGAACAGGTACTTGCCACCCCAGTACACCGGAACGTCGCCGCAGCCAGAGCCCTGCTGCGGAAACTGGTCGGCCACGGCCTTGCTGTCCAGCGGCAGCTCGGAGAGCTTCTTCCATTGCGCCGGGTCGGGGCTGCCCACCTCGAACACGCGGAAGCCGCGCAGGATGGGCTGCTGGCGAATCAGGTCGACCTTGGCCTTCTGCTCGGGCTTGTACTTGTTCTCCAGGATGCCAAAACGCGTGACTTCATAGCACTGCACGGCGACATGCTTGCCCAGCTTTTCATTGAACTGGATGGTGAGCGGGCCGAAGGGGTGCTCGTTGCTGCCCCAGGCCCACTTCTTCTCGGCCACCTTCTTCGCAGCGCGCGGGTCGGTGATGTCGAACACCTTGTAGAACGACTTCTCGTGGATCACCATGTAGCGCCGGCCCTCCATGTCCACCGTGGTCTGCCACGAGTGGTAGGGGCTGCCCAGCATGTCGGGGTAGCGTGCCTCGACCTTGGTGTTGTGCAGGTAGCTGTTCTGGTCCAGGTAGTCCAGGCTGCCCTTGAAGGGGTGCGTGCCGCCGATGCCCGGGGCTTCGGCCGGGTGCCGGAAGGCGCCGCTGGCATCCAGCCCATAGCTGCCGGCGGCGGGCCGCGCCGGTTCGCCGGGCGTTCCCTTGGCTTCTTCGCGCTCTTCCTTGACGGGCAGCCGGGCCGCGCCCTCGGGCGGCGGCACGATGGTCTGGGCCAGCGCGGGTGCGACCAGGCCGGCGCTCAGCAGGCAGGCCAGGAGGGTGGTAGTGGGTTTCATGGTCATTCGCTCCTTCAGAACTTGTGGCGCATGCCGATCTGCACGCCGCGCGGGTTTTCGTTGGACAGGGGGGTGGCGTGGTTGAAGCTCACGGGGAACCGCAGCTCCGAGTCGCGGGCGTGGTGCACCGCGCCCACGATCGTGTACAGGTCGGTGCGCTTGGACAGGCCGTGCAGGTAGCCGGCCACCCAGCTCGTGGCATCCGACAGCGCGGCGTTCGGCCGGTCGTTCTTGCGCACCACGCTGGCGAACACGCGCTGCAGGGCATTGAACTCGTAGCGCAGGCCCAGCTGCACGTCATTGCCTTTGGAGGCGAAGCCGACATAGGGCGGATAGGCGTAGTAGCCGTTGTAGCGGTGGTAGAGGAAGGTCAGGTCCAGCGGCCCCATGGAGTAGACCCCGCCCAGGTAGTGGTCGCTGGAGTGGCGCATCCGCTCGGGACTGTCCAGGTCGCGGCGGTACTGGCGGTCGACGGCGGCCATCAGGTACAGGTCCTTGTTCCAGTAGTCGATGGCGATGCTCGTGGCCTTGGCGTCCTTGCTGCCGTCCTCGCGGCCGAAGGTGGTGCCGATGCGCGCCTGCAGGTTGGCCACGCGCGGCGAGGTGTAGAAGATCCCGTTGCTTTCGCGCCAGGGTGCGAAGTACAGCAGCGTGTTGCTGATGGGGCTGTAGTCGCCCGAGAAGGTCGGGTCGATGTAGCCGTACATCTCGGCCGAGGGCAGGTCGCGCCGGCCCGCGCTGACCTCGCCCCACTCCTTGCTGCCCAAGGCGACATAGGTGTGGCGCGGCGACCCGGCCTGGCCGGAGTCCGCGCGGAAGGTCAGCTCGTGCACGGCGGTGGCCTTGAGCCCGCCGCCCAGGTCCTCCACGGACTTGAACTGCAGGCGCGAGGTGTTCAGCCCCCCCGACACCAGGCTGCGCTGGGTGCCGCCGCCGGACTTGGCGATCTCGAGATTCAGATCGACGAAGCCGGACAGCGTCACCTGCGCGAGCGCCAGCGTCGGTGCGAGGGCCCAGGCCGCGACCGCGGCGGGCATGCAGTGTCGGATGGTGTTGTTCTTTCGATTCACGTTCTTTGTCTCCTCTTTTATGGTGGTGATGGTCTGCAGGACGGGAATCAGGTGACGGCCTTGCGGGCCGTGAACTCTGGCTTGCGCCAGTCGCCTTCGGCCATGACGCTCTTGAGCGCGGCGACGGCGTTCCACACGTCGCAATGGCCCAGGTACAGCGCGGCAAAGCCGAAGCGCAGGATGTCGGGTGCGCGGAAATCACCGATCACGCCCCGCGCGATCAGCGCCTGCACGATGGCGTAGCCCTCTGGGTGCGTCAGCGAGACCTGGCTGCCCCGCAGCGCGGGATCGCGCGGCGTGGCCAGGCCGAAGCCGTGGGCGCCCAGCTCCTGGTCCACCAGGGCGATGAACAGCCCGGTCAGTGCCACGCTCTTGGCGCGCAGGGCCTGCATGTCCACACCGTCGAAGGCGGTGAGCGCGGCCTCCAGCGCAATCAGGCCGAGCTGCGGCGCCGTGCCCACGAGCATGCGGTCGATGCCAGGCGCGGGCTCGTAGCCGTGGGTGAATGCGAAGGGCCGCGCGTGGCCGTGCCAGCCCGTGAGCGGCTGGCGCAGCCCCTCCTGGTGGCGCCGGGCCACGAAGGCGAACGACGGAGCCCCGGGCCCGCCATTGAGGTACTTGTAACCGCAGCCCACGGCGAAATCGACCTGGCAATCGTTGAGCGCACAGGGCATGGCGCCTGCGGTGTGGGCCAGGTCCCAGATCACGAGCGCGCCCACCTCGTGCGCGCGCCGCGTCACGGCGGCCATGTCGTAGGCCTGGCCGCTCTTGTAGTTGACATGCGTGAGCGCGAGCACGGCCACGTCCTCGTTCAGCGCGGCCAGCACCTCCTCGGGTTCCACGGCGCGGAACTGCGTGCCGGTGATTTCGGCCACGCCCTGGGCCACGTAGGCGTCCGTGGGGAAGTTGCCGCGCTCGCCCAGCATGAGGCTGCGCCCCGGCCGCATGCGCAGCGCCGCCACGAGCAGCTTGAACAGGTTGACCGAGGTGGAGTCGGCCACGATGACTTCATTGTCCTCGGCCCCCACGAGCCGGGCGATGCGCGCACCCACGCGCTGGGGCGCCGGGTACCAGTCGGCGTCGTTCCAGGAGCGGATCAGCCCGGTGGCCCACTCTTGCTCGATGGCCCGGTGCATGCGCGCCGGCACCGCGCGCGGCATCGCGCCCAGGGAGTTTCCGTCCAGGTAGATGACGCCCTCGGGCAGCTGGAATCGCTGGCGCACCGGGGCCAGGGGGTCGGCGGCGTCACGTGCCAGGCAATCCTCCCAGGAGATGGGAGCGGCGTTCTGGACATCAACTGCTACATCTGGAATACCAGAATTGATTTTTGTATTCATGAAACGTAGTCTATGCCGTGACCGCCGAAATTTCTTTGCAATCGCGCCCCCGTTTCAGGGGGTACAGGTCTAGATATTCCCGCCATCCACCCTTTCAGGAAACACCATGCCCATTGCCCTCGACGCCACCGACCGACTGCTGCTCAATGCCCTGCAGGGTGACGCGCGGCTCACCTCCTCCGAGCTGGCCGAACGCGCCCATCTCTCCCAGTCGCCGTGCTGGCGGCGCGTGAAGCGGCTGGAGGACATGGGGCTGATCAGCGGCTACAGCGCCAGGCTGGACCGGCGCGCCCTGGGCTGGGGCGTGATGGCCTTTGCGACCATCACCATCGACAGCCAGGACGAGGCGCTGTCGCTGGCCTTCGAGGCCACCGTGCGCGACATCCCCGAGGTGGTGATGTGCCACGGGGTCTCGGGCCCCGAAGACTTCGTGCTGGTGGTCGTGGCCCAGGACCTGGATGCCTACTCGGCACTGATGCAGCACAGGCTGCGGCGCCTGCCCGGCGTCAAGCATGTGCGCACGAGCTTTTCCCTGCAGGAAGTGAAGGCCTTGCAGGGGATGCCGGTTCCGGCATGAGATGAGTCACCCCCTGAGGCGCTGCGCGCCTTCACCCCTCTCTCGACTCGCTGCGCGAGTCGGGAGGGGGACGCTCCCAGCGCGGCGGGGCGGCCCTTGCGCGGGAGCACTGGCCTGGGGCGCGCCAGTTGCATGCACTGTGGGCGGCTACTGGCTACTGGTTACTTGCACGCAAGCGATGGCCTTGATCTCGACCACCATGTCGGGGTGCGGCAGGGCGCGCACGACCACGGTGGTGCGGGTGGGGGCGTCGCCAGGAAAGAACTCCCCATAGGCGGCGTTGAAGGTGGCGAAGTCCTCGGCGCGCACCAGGAAGGCCTGCATGTCCACGCAGTCGGCCAGACCTGCCCCACCCGCTTCCTGCACCAGCGCGTCGATGGTCTGCAGCACGCGGCGGGTCTGTGCGGCCACGTCGTGGCGCACCGCGTCGCCCTCGCGCAGGACACCGTCGATCTCGCCCCCCGGCAGGCGTGCGCTGACGCCGGCGACGAACACCAGGTCACCGGCCCGCCGCCAGCGCGCATAGGCACCCAGGGGGCGCGGCAGGGTGGGCGCCGTCATGGGCGATCCATGCGAAAGCCGGCCTGGGCGAGTTGCGTGCACAGGCCTTCGGCCCAGGCCGCCTCGGCCGGCACGAACGGCGGGCGCACATGGCGCCAGGCGCTGTCCTCGAACTCCCGGGCCACCACTTCCTTGAGCGCGGGGATCATGGGGTGGGCCTGGAACAGGCTGCGCACCACCTTGAGTTGTGCTTGCAGGGCCCCGAAACGGGGGGTCCCCCAGGCCTGCAGCGCCCGCGCGATGGCACCCGGCTGCACGTTGGCGGTGGCGGAGATGCAGCCCGCAGCCCCCAGCGGCAAGGCCTTTTCGAGCAGCGCCTCCGATGCGGGAAAGACCTCGAATCCCGGGAATTCACGCAGCACGCGCTCGGTGTTGGCCCAGTCACCCGAACTGTCCTTGATGCCGGCCACGGTACCGGGGTAGGCCTTGAGGAGCCGCTCGATCAGCGCGCAGGAGATGGGGACACCCGTGAACTGGGGGATGTGGTAGAGGTAGAGCCTCAGGCGCTCCGACCCCACGGCTTCGATCGCCTGCGCATAGTGGGCAAACAACCCGTCATCGGTCGCGGGCTTGAAATAGAAGGGCGGCAGCACCAGCGCACCGGCGCAGCCGAGTTCGACAGCACGCCGGGTCAGGGCCACGGTCTCGGGCACCGAACACAAGCCGGTGCCGGGCACCATGGCACCGGCCGGAATGCCGGCATCGACCAGTGCCTCCAGCAACTCGATCTTTTCGGAAAGGCCCAGCGAATTGGCCTCGCTGTTGGTGCCGAACACGGCCAGCCCGGCGCCCTGCGCCACCAGCCAGCGGCAGAACGCGATGAACGCCGGCCGGTTGACGGACAGGTCGGCATGGAAGGGAGTGAGTGCCGGAGCGAGGACCTTGAGGGGGCGGGTGCTTTGCATGGTGTCGGTGCGCAAGGGAGTGGAGAAGGGGTCGGGGCGTGTCAGCGCGCTGCGCGCATGAAATCGAGCAGCTGCGGGCCCAGGGTTTCTTCGCCGCTGTTGAAGTGGGCGACGATGGAGGTGTGGTTGTGCCGCGGCATGACGGCGAAGCGCGTGGGCGCCGTGCGCCCGCTGGCCAAGGCGCGGGCGTGGAACTCCTGGCCGTAGCGGTCGAGGTGGGTGTTCTCGTACTGCGCCACGGCGATGAACAGGGCCACATTGCTTTGGCCCGCGTGGCTGGCGGGCGAGCGCTGCTCGTACAGCGCGGCATCCTCGCCGAAGTAGGCGCGCACCCCATCGGCATTGGGGTTGTCCGGCAGCACGTCGGCGCGCAGCCGTGCGCTGACGAGCATGGCCCCCGCTGTGTCGGCCGGGGTGAGGCGCTCTGCCAGCGCCGGGTCGAACAGTGCGCTGGCCACATGCGATCCCCCGGCCGAGTGGCCCATGAGGAAGACGCGCGCCGGATCGCCGCCAAACCGCCCGATGTGGGCCCGCACCCAGCGGGCGGCGGCCACCACGTCGGCGGCGCCGCCCGGGTATGCGGTCTGCGGGGCCAGCCGGTATTCCACATTCACCGCCACGCAGCCCTGGCGCGCGAACCAGTAGGCCACGTTGTCGTAGATGGCGCCGTTGGCACTCTTGCTGCCACGGATGAAGGCCCCGCCATGGAAGAAGACCAGCACGTCGCGCGCCCCCCCGGCCCATTCGCCGCGGCTGTACACGTCGAGCACCTGGCGCGGCGCTGTGCCGTAGGGCAGGTCGCGGGCCACTTCGATGCCGCGGTTGTCGGCCTGCAGGACCAGGGGCGTATAGGCACGCACCACCAGGTCACGGTGCCGGTTGATGTCCTCGGCCCAGCGGGGCCCGATGCCGTCGAGCAAGGCCTGGTCCTGCGCGCTGAGCGAGCCCAGGGGCTGCGATGCGTTGTTCATGCTGAAAATTATACACATTGATGTTTTGGTATACCAAACAAACTTGAATTCACTATACTTTCCATGTCGATATACACAACAGGAGAAATTCACCATGGAAAGACTCAGGCACATCGCCCTGTCGGTCAGCGACCCCGAGGCCGCGGCCCAGTTCTTCGAGCAAGCTTTCGGCATGACCCGCGCCGGCCGCGCCATGCGCGGCTGGTACATGACCGATGGCGTGATGAACGTGGCCTTGCTGAACTTCAAGGACGAGGCGGTTCCCGGCTACGAGAAGCTCAAGGACGTGCGGGGCGTGATCCACTTCGGCATGTGGGTAGACAACCTCGAAGAGGCCGAAAGGCGCGTGGTCGCCGCAGGCGGCACTTACCTCACGGGCCGCAAGGAAACCGACCCCAACGTGTTCTACGAAGTGAAGTACCGCACGCCCGACGGCATCGTGTTCGACATCACCGAGTCCGGCTGGAAGGGGGCGGTCAAAGAGGTGGCGCCCGCCGCCGCGGGCTGAGCGGAGCGCACAGTGCAGCGTTTGCACATACTGGCGCTCATCCCGCTGCCCGCGGCCACGCGGGCAGCCCTGGCCAGCACCTACACCTTGCACGACGGCATGGACACCCACTCCGTGCCCTGGGATGACATCGCAGCGGTGGTGACCAACGGCACCACGGGCCTGTCCGCCGAGCAGCTGGAGCGGCTGCCCGCGCTGCGCATCGTCTGCGCCTTCGGCGCGGGCTACGAGGCGGTGGACATGGGCGCGGCCGCACGGCGCGGCGTCGTGGTGGCCAATGCCCCCGGTGCCAACGACGAGACGGTGGCCGACCATGCGCTGGGCTTTCTGCTCGCCCTCAGCCGTGGCTACGGCGCGCTCACCGCGGCCATGCGCGCGGGCGGCTGGTGCGGCCTGCGGGCGGCGCGCCCGACGCTCCACGGCGCCACGCTCGGCATCATCGGCATGGGGCGCATCGGGCAGGCCATCGCCCTGCGCGCGCTCGGCTTCGGCATGCAGGTGCGCTACTGCACGCGCAGCCCGCGCAACGGCTTGCCTTACCGCCACGAGCCCAGTCTGCTCGCGCTCGCAGGCGCGAGCGACTATCTGGTGGCCGCCTGCCCGGGCGGCGCATCCACCCACCACATCGTGGATGGCCCGGTGCTGGCAGCCCTGGGCTCCGAGGGCTTCTTCGTGAACGTGGCGCGGGGCTCGGTGGTCGATACCGAAGCCCTGGTGCAGGCCTTGCGGACCGGCGGCATTGCCGGCGCAGGCCTGGATGTGTTCGAGTACGAGCCCGAGGTTCCTGCGGCGCTGCGCGCACTCGACAATGTGCTGCTCACACCGCACCTGGCAGGGCGCTCGCCAGCCTCCCAGGCGGCACAGACGGCGGCGCTGCTCGCCAGCCTGGCGGATTGTTTTGCGGGACGCGAGCCCGCCACGGCCATCCCCCCGCGCTGACGCGGCTTGCAGGACGAAAGGCGGTGCCCCGCTGGTGCACCGCCTCTTTCCCCTGTGGCGATCCCGGGCCGCTCAGGAGCCCTTGTTTCCCCCGGTCTTGGACGCCAGCAGATGCGGTGGCGGCGGCACGACGAAGCGTTCGAGACGGTACTGGTCGAAACTCTCCAGGTTGCGCTCCCAGACCTCGGCCTGGTGCCCGGCATCCTGCGGGATCTGGGTCATGTCGCAGTAGACCTCGACGTTGTTGCCATCGGGGTCCTTGAACACCAAGAAGAGGTTGTTGCCGGGTCCGTGGCGGCCGATGCCGCGCACGATCTCCACGCCGTGCGCCTGCAGCACCCGGACCGAGCGCTCCATCTCCTCCAGGCTGTCGATGAGGTAGGAGAAATGCTCCAGGCCCGGCCGCGAGTAGCGCGGCAGGTCGTTCAGGTCCGGCGAGTCGGCGGGCAGTTGCGCAAGCGCGAGGTCATGGTGGTCCGTTCCCGCGCGCAGGAAGACCATGTTCTCGCCGATCCAGTCCGAGACCTCGAGGCCCAGCACCTCGGTATAGAACCTGGCCGACTTCTGGATATCGCGCACCATGAGCACGATGTGCCCGAGGCGGCGGGGTTTGAGCTTTTCCATGGCGAACTCCGTTGCGTGTGAATCTGTGGCGCGCGCTGTTCAGGGCGCTGCAATGACGTGGTTTTCGATGGAGCCGATCTGCGCGATCGAGGCCACCATCACGTCGCCCGGCTTGAGGAACAGGCCGCGCCCCATGCCCACGCCCGTGGGCGTTCCCGTGGCGATCAGGTCGCCCGGCTTGAGCGTGAGGATGCTCGACAGGTAGGCGATCTGTTCGGCAATGTTGAAGATCATGCCCTTCGTGCTCGCGTCCTGCATGCTCTCGCCGTTGACCGTGAGCTGCATGCGCAGGTCCATCGGGTCCCCCACGCAATCGCGGGGAACGAACCACGGCCCCAGGGGTGCGAAGGTGTCGAAGCTCTTGCCGCGGAACCAGTCGTGCGAGAAGGGGTAGTCCGTGCGACGCGTGAGGTCGCGGGCGCTGACGTCGTTGATCACCGTGTAGCCGGCGATGTGCGCGTAGGCATCCTGGAGTGCGATATTGCGGCCGCCGCGGCCGATGACCACCGCCAGTTCCACCTCCCAATCGAGCTTCATCGTGCTGTCGGGCATGACGACGGCGGTCTTCGTGGGCGTCACGCTGGTCTCGGCCTTCATGAAGATGTAGGGCGAGCTCTCGCTGCGCGCCGCCAGCTGGGTGCCCATCTCCGCGGCATGCTCGTAGTAGTTGGACGCGGTGGCAAAGATGCGGGCGGGCGCATAGGGAACGGACAGCGCCCCCTCTTGTCGAGGTGGCTGGATGCGCCCCTCGCGGATGGCCAGCGCGGCCGACTCCAGCGATTGGAGCGTGGCGGCAGACGCATCCCAGCCCGCCAGCAAGGCCCCCAGTTCGGCGGGCATCGGCGGCGCGGCGGGTGTGACCGCCTGCACGGCGGTTTGCGCATCGTAGACAGCATTGTCGACCACCAGGCCCATGCGCGGCGCCTTGCTGCCCGTGCCTGCCATGTAGGTGGCAATTCCAAACCAGTTCATTGCAATTTCCTTTCTTGAATTCATGCAGTTGCGGGCCGCTGCCTCACTCGGCGCGGATCCCGGAGTTCTTGAGCACCTTGCCCCACATCACCAGCTCACGCTGGATCTGCGCACCGAATGCGGCGCGCGCCGTGAACAGCGGCACCACACCGGCCTCTTCGAGCTTTTGCAGCGCCACCGGGTCGTCCTTCATGCGGAGCACCTCCGCGGCGATGCGGTCCAGCACCTCGGGCGGCGTGCCTGCGCGCGCCACGAGGCCATTCCAGGTGGTGACTTCGTGGCCGGGAAAGGTCTCGGCGATGGTCGGCACGTTCGGCAGCTCCTTCGAGCGCGTGGCACTGGAGATGGCCAAAAGACGGATCTTTCCCCCGCTCGCCTGGGAAATCACTTCGGACGGGCTGGCCGAGTACATGTCGATCACGCCGCCCAGCAGGTCTGTCATGGCCGGGGCCCCGCCCCGGTAGGGGACATGCACCATGTCGATCTCGGCCCGCTTGGTGAAGATGTAGGCCGACAGGTGGGTGAGCGCAGCCGTCCCTCCGCTGCCGTAGCTGAGCTTGCCGGGCTGCTGTCTGGCCAGGGCCACCAGTTCCCCCAGGTTCTTCACCGGCAGTGCGGCCTTGGTGGCAATGACGAATGCATTGGCCCCGATGTTGACCACCGGCGCAAAGTCCTTGGCCGGGTCGTAGTTGAAGTTCGGGTTCACGAAGGGCGCCGTGACCATCTGCGTGGCCGTGGCCATGAACAGGGTGTAGCCATCCGCCGGGGCCCCGAGCACCTGCTTGGCGGCGATGAGGCCCGAGGCGCCGGGGCGGTTGTCCACCACCACGGCAGTGCCCAGCGCCTTGGTGAGATGGCTGGCCGTGAGGCGCGCGATCGTGTCCGTGTTTCCCCCCGCGCCGAACGGCACGACGATGGTGATGGGCTTGGCCGGCCAGGCCTGCGCGAGGCCGGTAGTGGCGCACAACGCCAGGGCAATTCCTGCGAGCACTCGGTACATTGTCTTCCTTTCGTTTTTATTTGGTATACCAAGAATACACAATAAAATACAAAACTTCAATGCGAGGCTTCCCCACCCTGCATGCCCTGCGGCACGTGGGGGCGCGCCCGCGGCCTACAGCACCGAGCAGGCCTGGTCAAACGGCAGCCGCGGCAGCCGGCCGAACAGCCGGGCGGGATCGCCTTGCCCGAGGTTGCACAGGAAGTTCACACGGCATCGGCCGTCCGGGAAGAAGCGGGTGTTGACCAGGTCTTCGTCGAACCCGGACATGGGGCCGCAATCGAGCCCGAGGGCCCGGGCCGCCAGCAGGAAGTAGCCGGCCTGCAGCGTGGCATTGCGAAAGGCCGTGGTCTCGGCATGGCGCTCGTCGCGGGCAAAGCTGTCGTACAGCCCGGGGTTGTGCGGAAACAGGGTCTCGGCGTGTTCGTGGAAGCGCCGGTCATAGCCCAGGATGCAGATCACGGGTGCAGACGCCGTCTTGGCCACATTGCCCGGGCTGAGGGCAGGCAGCAGGCGTGCCTTGGCTTCGGGGGTGACCAGAAAGAGGATGCGCTGGGGCGCGCAGTTGGCGCTGGTCGGGCCCCACTTCACCAGGTCGTACAGATCGCGCAGCAGTGCCTCGGGCACCGGGGAGTCCAGGAATCCGTTGTGCGAACGCGCGCCCTGGAAAAGCGCGTGCATGCCTGCCTTGTCGAGCATCACCAGTCCTTGTCGAAGTTGAAGAGTGCGAGCGCCCCCATCCGGTCGCCGGCACCCACCACGACCCGACGGCGCTTGCGCCGGCAGAGACGGTGGAAGACGCGCCTGCTGCCGATGGCCGGGCCGCCCTGCAAGCAGGACCGACAGCGCGCAGCCGAGCACGGCACCTTCTGAAGAAGCTGCCGCGATTCTAGGCGATCCTCATCACCTGGTATACCAAATTATTTTTTGGTATTCTTTGAGGTAGGCATCTTGGCCTTGCGTGCAGCGGGGGGCACGCCCATCTTCGCCGAGGGCGCCGCCGTCGAACGGGCACGCTTGCCTGCTGGCGGCGTCGGGGAGGGCGCCTGCTCCACGGTGTTTTCGGCCTCCTTCGCCTGGCGCAGGGCCCGCAGCGCCGCATTGCCCAGGTGCGCGTTGTGTGCGCGCATGGCGAGGTAGGCCTTCTCGCCGTGGCCCTCGGCGATGGCCTCGACGATCTCCTTGTGGGCATCGTGCGATGTCACAAGGCGGTCCGTCTCGGCCGGGTGGTACTGGCGGTAGGGGCTCAGGCGATCACGGATCTCGCCCACCATCTGGCTGATCACCGCGTTGTGCGCGCCTTCAAGGATCAGGCGATGCAGTTCGCGGTTGGCCTCGAGGTATTTGTCGAGGTCGCCATTGGCCACGTATTCGTTGGAGCGCTCGTGGATGTAGCGCAGTTCGGTTTTTTCCATGGTGGTCATGGACTCTGCGGCCAACCGCGCGCACAGGGCCTCCAGCTCGCAGTCTGCGTGCAGGATCTCGGCCAGCTCCTTGACGCTGATTTCCATGACAACCACACCGCGCATGGGCAGCAGCTGCGTCAGCCCACGTGCGGCGAGTTGGCGCAATGCCTCGCGCACGGGAGTGCGCGACACGTTGAAGTGCTCGGCCAGCACCCGCTCGTCGAGGCGGGTGCCGGGTTTGAACTGACCGCTGATGATCAGCTCGGAGATCTGGGACTGAACCTTGGCAGCAATGGTGGACATTGTATTTTTTACCCTTGCAAGTGCGTTCCATTCTAGCCAGCTGCACACCAGGAGGATGCAGCCCGAACCCGATACCGATCCTAGACCAGGAACCCGATGCCTCGGTGCGCCCTTTCGCCGACCTCGGGAACCCCGGCTGGTGTCCCCACAGGGCACGGCCAGCACCTACACTGCACAGGCCATGTCCCACGACACCCTCGCGCCTTCCAGCCCGTCCCGTTGTCCCCTGTGCGGCCAGCCCAACCAATGCGCAGTGGCGGCCGGACTGCCCGCGCAGGAGTGCTGGTGCATGAGTACCCCGGTGTCGCCCGCGGCGCTGGCACGCCTGCCCGCTGAGCAGCGGGGCCTCCGCTGCATCTGCCCTGGCTGCGCGCGCGGGTCGGACGGGAGCGCGGGAACGATCCAGCCACCGGCCCCCCAGCCGATATGATTTGGACTTCCCACAACCTCTTTTCCTGAAGAAAGCACACCATGCCCACGTACCACGTCGAAATGATGGAAGGCCGTACCGTCGAACAAAAGCGCAAGCTGGTGGAGGAGATCACCCGTGTGTCCGTCGAGGTGCTGGGTGGCTCGCCCGAGTCGGTGGACATCCTGATCACCGACATCAAGCGCGAGAACTGGGCCACGGGCGGCAAGCTGTGGTCGGAGCGGACGTAGCAGGTACATGCCCCTGGGGCGCTGCGCGCCTTCGCCCCTTTCTCGGCGGCCCTCTTCGCCACTGATAGCCAGCCCAACCCCTCCATGACAACACAGCCGTCTTCCGGTTCCCTCGCCGCCCTGCGCGAACGGCATGGCGAGCGTTACCGCTGGCTGTTGTTGCTCTCGGTCATGGTCGGCACGATGGCGTCGATCATGTCCTCGACCATCGTGAACGTGGCCATCCCGGACATGAGCCATTACTTCACCTTGGGCCAGGAACGCGCCCAGTGGGTGACCTCGGGCTTCATGGTGGCTACCACGGTGTCCATGCTCACCACGCCCTGGCTGCTGTCGCGCTATGGCTACCGCGCCACCTACGTGGGCGCCATGCTGCTGCTGCTGGCCGGCGGCGTCGGCGGCGGCTTGGCGCGCGATTTCGGCCTGGTGCTGCTGGCGCGCGTGGCCGAAGGCCTCGCGGCCGGTGTGGTGCAGCCCATTCCGGCCGTCATCATCCTCTATGCCTTCCAACCCCATGAGCAGGGCCGTGCGAGCGGCATCTTCGGCATGGGCGTGGTGCTGGCGCCGGCGATCGGCCCGAGCATCGGCGGGCTGCTGGTCGGCTGGTTCGGCTGGCGCTCCATCTTCTTCATGGTCGTGCCGCTGTGCTTGGCCTCGATCTGGCTGGCCTACAAGTTCGTGCCGGTCACGGCTCCGGGCGGCGTGGCCGCCAACCGCAACGGCGAAGCGCTGGACTGGCGCGGCCTGGCACTGGGCACGGCTGGCACGCTGTGCCTGCTCAATGGGCTGGTGGCGCTGCACGGGGGTACCGTCTCCGAAGCCATCCTGCTGCTGGCCGGCGCCGTGGTCGCCACGGGCCTGTTCATCGGCTGGCAGCGCCGGCAGCTGGGGCAGGGTCGCAAGCCGCTGATGGACCTGCGGCTCTTCCAGTACCGGCAGTTCGCCATGGGCAGCATCGTGGCCTTCATCTATGGCACGGCGCTGTTCGGCTCCACCTACCTGCTGCCGGTGTTCATGCAGCTTGGCCTGCAGCTGTCGGCTTCGCATGTGGGCACCATCATGCTGCCCGCAGGCTTCGTGCTGGCCATCACCATCGCGCTGGTGGGCCGGCTGGCCGACCGGCAGCCCACACACCTGCTGGTGAGCATCGGCCTGGCCCTGCTGGCCCTGTCCTTCGGCCTCATGGTCGTGGTGGGCCTGGGTTCCCCGCTGTGGATGCTGGTGGTGTTTGCGATCCTCGGGCGCATCGGGCTGGGCTTCATCCTGCCATCGCTCAACCTGGGCGCCATGCGGCCGCTGGACAAGTCGCTGATATCGCAAGGCTCCAGCGCCATCGGCTTCCTGCGCATGCTCGGCGGGGCTGCCGGGGTGAGCCTGTGCGGCATCGTTCTCGAATGGCGCATGGGCGCGCATGGGGCCTCGCTCGCAGCGGGCGCCAGCAACCCGGCACGCATCGCCGCCTTTGGCGAGACATTTTTGATGCTGACCGCGCTGTGCCTGCTGGCCCTGGTGGCGGCCTGGCAGCTGCGCCAGGCGCCCACTGCACCAGCGATAGAGCCCGCACCACCCCGTTGAGGCCTTCAGACCCGGTATCCTTGCAAGCATGTGCCAACTGCTCGGAATGAACTGCAACACCCCCACGGACGTGACCTTCAGCTTCACGGGATTCGCGCAGCGGGGGGGCAATACGGGGGACCATGCCGACGGCTGGGGCATTGCTTTCTTCGAGGACCGGGGCCTGCGGCATTTCGTGGACCACCTGCCGGCCGTGGATTCGCCGGTGGCCGAGCTGATCCGCCGCTATCCGATCAAGAGCCGCAACGTCATCGCGCACATCCGCAAGGCCACCCAGGGCCTGGTGAGTCTGCAGAATTGCCACCCCTTCGTGCGCGAGCTCTGGGGACGCTACTGGGTGTTTGCCCACAACGGCGACCTCAAGGACTTCCGGCCGCGCCTGCATTCGCATTTCCACCCCGTAGGGGACACGGACAGCGAGCATGCGTTCTGCTGGATCATGCAGGAGCTGGCCAAGTCGCATGCCAGCGTGCCCAGCATTGCCGAGCTGACCCTCACCCTCAAGGAACTGGCCGCGCGCATCGCGCCGCACGGTACCTTCAACTTCCTGCTCTCCAATGGGCAGGCGCTGTGGGCCCATGCGTCCACGAACCTGTACTACATCGAGCGCAAGCACCCGTTCAGCGAAGCGCAGCTGTCCGACGAGGACGTGCGCATCGACTTCGCGACCCAGACCACCGCCTCCGACCGCGTGGCCATCATCGTGACGGCTCCGCTCACGGTCAATGAAGACTGGACGGCCTTCGGCAAAGGTGAATTGCTGGTCTTCGTGGACGGGCAGCGGCAAGGCTGCTGATCCCTGCGGCGCACAGGCGCCCGATCCCAACCCGATCGTCGTTCACACCCGCCAGAGGCCAGGTGTGCAGGCGCGTGCTGCGGTTTTATTCGTGCCCCCGCAAGACGAGGTGCATTTTCGTTTCCCCAAACGCAAAACCCCCCAGTCCTTTAGGGACTGAGGGGATTTGGGGCTGTAAGAGCCTGACGATGACCTACTTTCACACGGGAACCCGCACTATCATCGGCGC
>NZ_JBWKNZ010000007.1:0-363909 GCF_059415825.1 Acidovorax sp. GW821-FHT10A04 | reverse complement strand
TTGAATTCTAGCACGGTTTTTTAAGTTCCGTCAAACTTTTTGGAAGTTTTTGATTCGCTCAGCATCTCTGCCAACCATCATCAACCACCCCCAACACCTTCAAGTTCAACCACCTTTCAGCAGTCAGCTCTTGTCAGCGCAGCCTTAGATTGTATACCGAGAAATCAGCGACTTTTCTAAAACTACCGAAGTTTTTTCAAACTCCGCCTCCGTCTGCCCAGAACTTCCAAAGAAGGACCTCCGTGCAGCGAAGCCCTCGACTATAGCACTACTTTGCAGGGACTGCAGGGAAAACCCGAAAAAGTTGCATGGCCATGGGTGCTATCCAAGGAGCCAGCGCGGGAGCCACCAAGAAAAAGGAGGGCTTGCGCCCTCCTCTTCTTTGCTGTGTCCGGCGCCAGGGCCCGTCACACGCGCCACTTCTCCAGCAGCTTGGCAGGGCTCAGGCTGTCATAGCCTTCGAAGGGCTGGTGGATCCAGGGGTTGGTGGGCAGGAACTCCACCGAGTAGTCGGGCGTGAACGTCGACATGCCCTTGGTCCAGATGACGGCGCTGCGCAGTTCCGTAATGGGTGCGTAGTTGGTCCTGAGCATGTCGATCACGGCATGCAGGGTGTGGCCCGAATCGGCCAGGTCGTCCACCAGCAGCACCTTGCCGGCGATTTCGCCCTTGGGGGTAGTGATGAAACGGGCGATGTCGAGGTGGCCCTGCACCGTGCCAGCTTCGGCGCGGTAGGAGCTGGTGGACATGATGGCCAGGGGCTTGTCGAAGATACGGCTCAGGATGTCACCGGGGCGCAGGCCACCACGTGCCAGGCACAGGATGGTGTCGAACTCCCAGTCCGACTGGTGCACCTTGAGCGCCAGCTTTTCGATCAGGCTGTGGTACTCGTCATAACTGACATACAGGTGTTTGCCGTCTTCGGTCAACATGGGCGGGGCTCCTGGGGGTGATGGCTTGTAGATGAGAGGATCACACGGCAACAGCGCCAGGGCAACCCCTCATCGCTATATAGAGGGAATACGAAAAATGCGTTTGCCGCGCAGCACATGGCGCCATGCGGCACCGCCCTGCCGGTGCGAGGCCAGGGCGGGGGTATGGCAGGTCAGTCGGCCACGTAGGGGTGGCGCATCATGATGGTGTGGTCGCGGTCCGGGCTGGTGGAGATCACGTCGACCGGCACACCGGTGACTTCGGCAATGCGCTCCAGGTAGCGGCGTGCTGCCTCGGGCAGCTTGGCGTACTCGGTCACGCCCACGGTGGTTTCCGTCCAACCCGGCAGGGTTTCGTAGATCGGCGTGCAGCGTGCGATGTCTTCCGCGCCCATGGGCAGCAGGTCGATCTTTTCGCCGTCGAGTTCATAACCGGTGCACAGCAGCAACTCGGTCAGGCCGTCGAGCACGTCGAGCTTGGTGATGCACAGGCCCGACAGGCCGTTGACCTGGGCGCTGCGCTTGAGCAGCGCGGCATCGAACCAGCCACAACGGCGGCTGCGTCCGGTGGTCACACCCTTCTCGGCACCCACGGTGCTCATGTGGTAGCCGGGCGTGCCAGGCACTTCCCAGTCGAGCTCTGTCGGGAACGGACCGCCACCAACGCGGGTGCAGTAGGCCTTGGTGATGCCCAGGATGTAGTGCAGCATGCCGGGGCCCACGCCCGAGCCGGCAGCAGCGTTGCCGGCCACGCAGTTGCTGGAAGTCACATACGGGTAGGTGCCGTGGTCCACGTCGAGGAGCGTGCCCTGCGCGCCTTCGAACAGCAGGTTGGCACCGGCCTTGTTGGCTTCGTTCAGTTCACGCGAAACGTCGGCCATCATGGGCTTGAGCAGCTCGGCATGGCGCATGGCTTCGGCGTACACCACGTCGAACTGCACCTTGCCGTCCTGGATGTAGGGCTTCAAGGCATCGCCGAAGACAAACTTGGACGAGCCCAGGTAGGTGGTGAGCACATGGTTGTGCAGGTCCAGCAGCTCGCGCAGCTTGGCGGCGAAACGCTCGGGGTACTTGAGGTCCTGCACGCGCAGGGCGCGGCGGGCGATCTTGTCTTCGTAGGCGGGGCCGATACCGCGGCCGGTGGTGCCGATCTTCTCGGTGCCGCCCTGCTCGCGTGCAGCCTCGCGCGCCACGTCGATGGCGGCGTGGAACGGCAGGATCAGCGGGCAGGCCTCGCTGATGCGCAGGCGCGAGCGCACTTCGACGCCCGCCTTCTCCAGGCCTTCGATTTCCTCGAAGAGCTTGGCGGCCGACAGCACCACACCGTTGCCGATGTAGCACTTGACGCCCGGGCGCATGATGCCGCTGGGGATCAGGTGCAGCGCAGTCTTCACGCCGTTGATGACCAGGGTGTGGCCGGCATTGTGACCACCCTGGAACCGGACCACGCCCTGCGCGCTCTCGGTGAGCCAGTCGACCAGCTTGCCCTTGCCTTCGTCACCCCATTGGGTTCCGACCACCACTACGTTGCGACCTTTGGTTGCTTTCATCTCAGACCCAATTCTCAATTGCAATTAACTCGATCAAACAGCCTGCACGACCCACTGGCCCGCAATCTGCACCAGCTCTCGGTCACAGTGGAACTCATCGACTTCGCTCCCATGCCCAGGCAGAACACATACCACCGTCTCGCCTTGACGGCGCAGCGCGGCAATGGCGGCATTCACATCGCTCGCCTCGCCCCAGGGCGCGCGGATGGCAGCCTTCAGGGCGCGCGGGGACACCACGCTCACCAGTTGCTTGATGTCCAGGCTGAAGCCGGCCGCAGGCCGGTTGCGGCCGAACACGGCACCCACCTCGTCATAGCGCCCGCCGCGCACCAGCGCATCGCTGGCGCCTTTGCCGTAGATGGCAAAGCGGGTGCCACTGTAGTAGGCGTAGCCACGCAGATCGGCCAGGTCGAAGGTGACCACGGCACCGTCCAGGCGCGACGCCAGCCAGCGCAGGTGTGACAGCACTTCGGACACGCCGGCGATGTGCTTCAGGGCCTTGTCGGCCTCAGCCAGCACGGACTCGTCGCCATACAGCTGCAGCAACGCCAGCAGCCCCTGGCGCGATGCCGCAGGGAAGTCACGGGTCAGCGTCGCCAGTTCGCTCGCGTCCTTGGCCGCCAGGGCGGCATGGATACGGCTGAGCAGCGGTGCATCCACCGCCACACCGGCCAGCAGGCTGCGCACGATGCGTACGTCGGCCAGGTCGATGGTGGTGTCGCGCACCTCGGCCACGCGCAGGCACTCACGCGCCAGCTGCAGGGCTTCGAGGTCGGCCTCCAGCCCGGCATGGCCGTAAATCTCGGCGCCGAACTGCAGCGGCTCGCGCGTGGCATGGGGGCGATCGGGGCGGGTGTGCAGCACGGGGCCGCAGTAGCACAGCCGCGTCACGCCCTTGCGATTGAGCAGGTGGGCATCGATGCGGGCCACCTGGGGCGTGGTGTCCGCACGCAGGCCCATGGAGCGACCCGACAGCTGATCCACCAGCTTGAAGGTCTGGAGATCCAGTGCCTCGCCAGTGCCCGTCAGCAGGGATTCAAGGTGCTCCAACAGCGGCGGCATGACCAGCTCATAGCCATAGCAGCGCGCCGTGTCGAGCAGCCCGCGACGCAATTCTTCGATGTGCCGCGCTTCGGACGGCAAGACATCGGCAATGTGATCCGGCAGGACCCAAGCAGACATGGAGAAAAGGGGAGGCTGTTAAAACCGTGATTCTACCGGCACCGGCAAAGCACCCCAAATGGGGGCCTGCCGCGAGGGTGACCGGGGCGGAAAAACCCGGGGAGCCGGCCGCGTCCCACCGGACGGGAGCGGCTCCCCAAAAAAAAGCGGCAACCCCACGGTGCAGGGCTGCCGCTGTGCGCCTGGCAAGCGCAGGCGCGGGGTGTTACTTGCGCGGTGCCGCAGGCTGCGCCGCGGGCGCTGTGCCACCGCGGAAGGCCTTGAAGAACTCCGACGACGAGGGGTCCACCACCATCACGTCGCTCTTCTTGTTGAAGCTGGACTTGTAGGCCTCCAGGCTGCGGTAGAACTGCGCAAACTGCGGATCGCGGCCAAACGCCTCGGCGTAGATGCGGGCAGCTTCGGCATCGCCTTCACCCTTGAGCTTCTGGGCATCGCGGTAGGCATTGGCGATGGCGATCTCGCGCTGGCGGTCGGCATCGGCGCGGATCTTTTCGCCCTCCGCCGCACCGGTGGAACGCAGCTCGTTGGCCACGCGCTTGCGCTCGGCCTCCATGCGGCGGTAGACCGACTCGGTGATGGCCTCGACATAGTCGACGCGCGTGATGCGCACGTCCACCACATCCACGCCCCAGGGCTTGGCACCGCGCACGGTTTCCAGCACTTCGCGCTTCACGTCGGCCATCAGCGCTTCGCGCTTGAGCGACAGCAGCTCCTTCACGGTGCGCTTGTTGATCTCTTCCTGGAAGGCGTTGCGCACCACCCGGTTGAGCTGCATGGCCCCGGCGCTCTCGTCCAGGCCCACATTGCGGATGTATTGGGTGGGCTCCGAAATGCGCCAGCGCACATACCAGTCGATCACCACGCGCTGCTTTTCGGCCGTGAGCATGGGCTCCGTATCGGGGCTGTCCAGCGTGAGCAGGCGCTTGTCGATGTAGGTCACGTTCTGAAACGGCGGCGGCAACTTGAAGTTCAGGCCCGGCTCGGTGATCACTTCCTTGATCTGCCCGAGCGCGTAGAGCACGCCGAACTGGCGCTGGTCCACCACGAAGAGCATGGAGCTCATGAGTGCAAGCACCACCAGGAGGGTGGATGCGATAAATCCGACTCTGTTCACGAGCTGCTCCTAGCGGGATTCACGTTCGCGTGTGCGACTGCTGTCACGCGCCCGGAGGTCATTCGAAAAAGTGGACGTCGGTGGCAAGGTTGGCACCACGGTCGATGCGGCATTGGCCGGCGGCGACTCCAGCGCCGCGGGCGTGCCCGTGGCCACGCTCTGCATGATCTTGTCCAGCGGCAGGTACAGCAGGTTGGAGCCCTGGCGGGAATCCACCAGCACCTTGGTCACGTTGCCATAGATCTGCTGCATGCTTTCCAGGTACATGCGGTCGCGCGTGACCTGCGGCGCCTTCTGGTACTCGGCCAGCACGGACGAGAAGCGTTGCGCATCACCCTGTGCCTGCGCCACGATGCGGGCCTTGTAGGCGGCCGCTTCTTCGTTCAGGCGCGAGGCGGAGCCCACGGCGCGCGGAATCACATCGTTGGCGTAGGCCTGGGCATCATTCTTGGCGCGCTCGCGCTCCTGACCGGCCTTGAGCACATCGTCGAACGAAGCCTGCACCTGCTCGGGCGGGCGCACGCCACCTTGCTGCAGGTTGATGCCCACGACCTCGACACCGACCTTGTAGCGGTCCAGGATGGTCTGCATCAGCGCGCGCACACGCGGGGCGATCTGGTCGCGCTCCTCGGCCAGGGCCGTGTCCATGCGCATCTTGCCCACGACTTCGCGCACCGCCGTCTCGGCGGCCTGCACCACGGCGTCCGAGGGGTTCTTGCTCTCGAACAGCCAGGCACGCGCATCGCTCAGGCGGTACTGCACGGCGAACTTGATCTCGACGATGTTCTCGTCTTCGGTGAGCATGGCCGACTCGCGCAGGCCGGTGCTCTTGATGATGTTGTCGCGGCCCACGTCGGCCGAGCGGATCTGCGTCACGAACACCAGCTCGTGGCGCTCGATCGGGTAAGGCAGGCGCCAGTTGAAGCCCGCACCCACCGTGCTCTTGTATTTGCCGAACTGGGTGATCACGGCCTGCTGGCCTTCCTGCACGATGAAGAAGCCCGTGCCCATCCAGATCACGAAGACGATGCCGGCGATCAGGCCCACGCCCACGCCCGCACTCTTCATGTCGGGCGGCTGGAAGCCTCCGTTGCCGGAGCCCCCCGTGCCGCGCCCACCACCGCCACCCTTGCCGCCAAACAGGCCGCCGAGCTTGCGGTTGAGGTCACGCCACAGTTCGTCCAGGTCCGGCGGCTGGCCGTTGCCCTGGCCCTTGTTGTTCTCGCGCCCGCGGTTGCCTGCGGGGGGCTGCGCCGGCTGGCGGTCGTCCGGGCGGGCGCCGTCGTCCGGCTTGTCTTCGCCACGGCCCCAGCGGGGGTCGTTCAGATTGAACATGCCCCGGATACGTTCTGGCAGCGAAGCCCAGCGTAGGGTGCGATTTTGGAAATTCATGCGCAAAGTCTCTGGTTCTCTGGTGGCATCGATCAAAACGGCATTGTGCCCAATCACCCCTCGTGGGCTGGCAATGGGGCAGCATCAGCTGGGGTCATGTCCTCCCGGGCTTCCAGCACCCGCGCGGACAGCACGCGGCGCAGGTTGTCCAGCCCCTGGCCGGAGCGTGCACTCACGAACAGGCGGGGCACCATCTGCCCTTCCACTTCGTACTGGTCTTCCAGCAACGCAGGCTGCTGCTCGGCATCGAGTGCATCGAGCTTGTTGAACACCAGCAACTGCGGAATGTCGGCGGCGCCGATCTCGTGCAGCACGCGCTGCACCTGGTCCATCTGCTCGGGGAAATGGGGGTTGGAGGCATCGACCACGTGCAGCAGCAAGTCGGCATCGACCGCCTCCTGCAGCGTGGCCTGGAAGGCATCGACCAGGCCGTGCGGCAGGTCGCGGATGAAGCCCACGGTGTCGGACAGCGACACTGAGCGCCCCGCATCGCCCAGGTACAGCTGGCGCGTGGTGGTGTCGAGCGTGGCGAACAACTGGTCGGCCGCATACGCGCGCGCCTTCACGAGCGCATTGAACAGCGTGGACTTGCCGGCGTTGGTGTAGCCCACCAGCGAGATGGTGAAGGTATCGCGCCGGTCGCGCTGGCGGCGCTGCGTGGAACGCTGGCGCTTGACCTTGGACAGGCGCTCGCGCGTGCGCTTGATGGCCTCACCGATCATGCGGCGGTCGAGTTCGATCTGCTTTTCACCCGGACCGCCACGCGCACCGATGCCGCCGGTCTGGCGCTCCAGGTGCGACCAGCGGCGCACCAGGCGTGTGCTCAGGTACTGCAGGCGGGCGAGCTCCACCTGCAGCTTGCCCTCGTGGCTGCGGGCGCGCTGGGCAAAGATTTCAAGGATGAGGAAGGTGCGGTCGGAGACCGGCAACTCCAGGTGGCGCTCCAGGTTGCGCTGCTGTGCAGGGCTCAGCGACTGGTCGAACAGCACCTCCACCGCACCGTGCATCTGGGCCAGGGTGCGGATCTCGTCGGCCTTGCCGCTGCCCACGAACAGGGCCGCATCGGGCGCCTTGCGCTTGCAGGTCAGGCGCGCGACGGGGTTGAGCCCCGCCGTCTGCGCGAGCAGGCCCAGTTCTTCGAGCTCGCCATCGAAATGGGGAAGACCGAAGTCCACCCCCACCAGCAATACCGAGGCACCACCACCCGCGTCAGAAGATGCGGGAGCGCTCAAAGCGGATGGCCTCCGCCCATGACCATCAGACCCAGGATTGAATGCTGAACTGGATGCCGCAACTCAGTTGCCGGCGCCGTCTGCATCAGGGGTTTCGGCCGTCGAGAAATTGACCGCCCGGCCAGGCACGATGGTGGAGATGGCATGCTTGTAGACCATCTGCGTGACGGTATTGCGCAGCAACACCACATACTGGTCGAACGATTCGATTTGCCCTTGCAGCTTGATACCGTTCACCAGGTAGATGGAAACGGGCACATGCTCCCTACGCAGTGCGTTCAGGAAAGGATCTTGCAAAAGTTGGCCTTTATTGCTCACGATATTCTCCGTGTTCAAAAATGTTGTTGTAAACCACCACCTTACCACAGCAAAGTCAGAGTTTTGCCGCCGGTTGGCATGGCCTTTCGCCAACCCGGCCTTTCTTCACGCCGGACCGGGGTGCTTGCCAGGGAAATGCCTCTGGAGATTATGCAGCCACAGAAACAGATGGTTACTCTTGAGTGCCATGCACAGAATCATGTCGCTGCAATAACCATGCTGCAGTGCAGCACTTGCATTACCCATCCCCCGCCGCGAATACGGTCGGGGGACTTCGGAATCAGCCTTCGTCCTTGTCCACAAAGGGGTTGTGGGACGTCTTGACCTCGATGCGCAGCGGGGTACCCACCAGATCGAATTCCTTGCGGAAGCGCCCTTCCAGGAAGCGCTTGTAGGCGTCGGTCACGTGCTCCAGCGAGTTGCCGTGGATCACGATCACCGGTGGGTTCATGCCACCCTGGTGCGCGTAGCGCAGCTTGGGGCGGAACATGCCCGAGCGCTTGGGCGCCTGGAACTGCACCGCCTCCAGCAACAGCCGGGTGAGCACCGGGGTGGACATCTTGCAGGTGGCCGCCTTGTGCGCCTGCACGATGGAGGTCCACAGCGGGCCCAGGCCCTGGCGCTTCTTGGCCGAGATGAAGTGCATGGAGGCGAACTTCAGGAAGGACAGGCGGCTCTCGATGGAACGCTCCAGCAGCGTGCGCTGGTACTCGTCCACGGCGTCCCACTTGTTCACGGCCAGCACCACGGCGCGGCCGCTCTCCAGGATGTAGCCCGCGATGTGCGCGTCCTGATCGGTCACGCCCTGCGTGGCATCGAGCAGCAGCAGCACCACGTTGGCCGATTCGATGGCCTGCAGCGTCTTCACCACCGAGAACTTCTCGATGGCCTCGAACACCTTGCCCTTGCGGCGCAGGCCGGCCGTATCCACCAGCTCGAAGCGCTGGCCGTTGCGCTCGAAGGGCACGGTGATCGCATCGCGCGTGGTGCCCGGCATGTCGAAGGCGACCAGGCGCTCCTCGCCCAGCCAGGTGTTGATCAGCGTGGACTTGCCCACGTTGGGGCGGCCCGCCACGGCGAGCTTGATGACGCTCTTGTCGTCCGAGGCATCGGCCTCGTCGGGGTCGGGCAGGTTCAGCGGCTTGAGCGCAATCTCCACCAGGCTGCGAATGCCCTGGCCGTGTGCGGCAGACACCGGGAATACCTCGCCCAGGCCGAGCTCGTAGAACTCGGCCAGTTGCACGCCCTCGACCATGCCTTCGGCCTTGTTGGCCACCAGCACGCAGGGCTTGGAGAGCCGGCGCAGGTAATTGGCGATGTCATGGTCCTGTGCCGAGACGCCGGCGCGCGCATCGACGACGAAGACGACCACGTCGGCCTCGGCCACGGCCTGCTGCGTCTGCTTGGCCATCTCGCGGTAGATGCCGGTGGAGGCATCGGGCTCGAAGCCCCCCGTGTCGATGACGATGTACTCGTGCTTGCCCTGCTTGCCATTGCCGTAGTGGCGGTCACGCGTGAGCCCGGCGAAGTCCGCCACGATCGCGTCGCGGGACTTCGTCAAGCGGTTGAACAGCGTGGATTTACCGACATTCGGCCGCCCCACGAGGGCGATAACTGGCTTCATTGAATACGATCCATTATTCCGGGCGGAAGCCGAACACTCCGCCGTTGCGGGTGACCACCACCAGGGTGTCGGCCGCCGCCACCGGTGCCGCGGCAATGCCGGAGCCATCGGTGGTCAGGCGGTTGAGGGGGGCCCCGTCGGTGCGCGAGAGAAGATGCACCAGGCCCGTGTCGTCGCCCACCACCACCGAGCGGCCCAGCAGCAGCGGCGAGGTCAGCTTGCGGTGCTTGAGGCGGTCAGAGCCCCACAGGCGCGTACCGTCATTGCGGTTCCAGGCCACCAGAGCGCCATTGCTCTCGGTGCCGAAGATCGCGTCCTTGTCGCCGTCGATGCCCTCGGCGCCCGCGGCACGCTGGGTCCAGGCGACGTTGCCGCGCACCGTGTTCACGCAGCCCACGGCCGACTGGAAGGCCCGGGCGCACACGGATTCGCCGACGCGGCTGCTGCGCCCCACCAGCTCGACCAGGCGCTCCACGTCGTTGGTGCCGCGCGAGGTGGCCAGCGGGGCCTCCCAGCGCACACTGCCGTTGTCGGGGTTCAGGCCCACCAGGCGGCCGGACAGGCCCACCACCAGGGTGTCACCCACGGCCAGCAGCACACCATCCTGGCGCAGCACCAGGGGCTCGCCGGGGCGCTGCTGGGTCCACAGGCGCTTGCCCGTGGCGGCATCGAAGGCCGTCACGGTGCGATCGGCAGCCAGCACGAACACGCGGCCACCGGCCACCAGCGGAGCGGTGAAGACCTGCGAGGCCATGGGCTGGCGCCAGCGCTCACGGCCGGCATCGATGGTGATCAGCGCATTGCTGCGCGCCACCACGGCAGCCAGCTTGCCATCGCTGCCGACACCGGCAGACAGCGGCTCGGCCAGGGCCAGGCGCCAGACATCGCCGCCCGTGCGGGCGTCGATGGCGGCCACCGTGCCATCGGCCGAAGCCAGGGTCACGGTGGTGCCGCTCACGCGCACGTCCAGCGACAGGCCTGCCACCGCGCCCACCTTGCCGGTCCATGCCTGGCGCACGCCGAGCACGGGCACGTTGGCGCCGAGGTCGGCCGGCACGGGCTTGGGCGAGCCGCCCCAGAACGAGCCGCTGGGCATCATCGAGCAGCCGGCCAGCGCGGCCGCCAGGGTCAGCAAGGCCAGGCCACGAACCGGGCGCAATGGATTGCGCGCGCTCATTTGGCGGCCTCCGCCGCCTTGGCGGCAGCCACGGTCTCGGCGGCGGGGTTGGCGCCCAGTGCGTTGAGCTTGACTTCCACCAGGCGGCGGTATTCCACGTCTTCGCTCATGGCCTTGTAGGCCTTGGTGTACTGGGCCAGGGCCTCGGTGCGCTTGTCCTGCAGCATCAGGATGTCGCCCCGGTGGTCGGCGGCGACGCCGTCGAACGCCGCGGGCAGCGAGCCCGACAGCTGGGCCAGCGCTTCGTCGTACTTCTTCTGTTCGGTCAGCACGGCGGCCAGGCGCAGCCTGGCCAGGGCCTTGAAGCCGTCGTCGCCCGCATTCGCCGCCACCCAGGCCAGCACTTCGCGCGCCTCATCGGGCTTGGCCGCCTCGACCAGGCCGCGGGCCACCAGGAAACCGGCCTGGGCCGCCTGCGGCGTTCCGGCATAGCTGGACTTGAGGTCGCCAAAGGCCTGTTCCACACGCGCCTGGTCCTTGGTGCGGTTGGCCACTTCGACCGCGTCGAACAGCGCCGCGGCCTTGGTGGCCTGGCGGCTCTGCCAGTACTGGTAACCGTTCCATGCGGCTAGCGAACCGCACACCACGATCAGCACGCAGCTGATGAGGGTACCCCACTGGTTCCAGAAATGCTTGAGCTGGTCCAGTTGTTCCTGCTCTTCGAGGTCTAAGTGATTTGCCATGGAGGTAGGTAAGAATTAACGGTTGGATTGTAGGGTGGCGGCCCAATCGGCCACATGGGCGAGCGGCTGCTCCACCTGGGCACCCCCTGCGCCATCGCGCAGGGACTTCACGGTGACGGTGCCGCGGGCGAGCTCGTCGTCGCCAAACACCAAAGCATACTGCGCGCCGCTGCCATCGGCCTTCTTGAACTGGGACTTCATGCTGCCCATGCCTTCGCTGGCCGTGGCCGCACCATGCATCTGCACCTGCACGCCCGCCGCCCGCAATTGCTCCAGCACGCGGATGGCGGTCGGCAAGGCGGCGCGACCGGGGATCACGGCATAGGCGTCCGGCACCAGGGCCGGCACCTCGGCGCCCTGCTCCTTGACCAGCTCGAGCACGCGCTCCACGCCCAGGGCCCAGCCCACGGCAGGCGCCGGCTTGCCGCCGATCTGCTCGATCAGGTAGTCGTAGCGGCCACCGCCGCAGATGGTGCCCTGCGAGCCCAGCTGTTCGGTGATGAACTCGAACACCGTGAGGTTGTAGTAGTCCATGCCGCGCACCAGGCGCGGGTTGACCGTCCAGGCCACGCCGTTGGCGTCCAGAATGGCCTTGACCGCATCGAAGTGCGCCAGCGACTCGGCGCCCAGAAAGTCGATAAGACGGGGCGCCGCATTCACCAGCGCCTGCATCGCCGGGTTCTTGGTGTCCAGGATGCGCAGCGGGTTGGCGTGCAGGCGGCGGCGCGCCTCTTCGTCGAGCTGGTCAGCGTTCTGCTCGAAGTAGGCGATCAGCGCCGCGCGGTGCGCCTTGCGCTCCTCGGGCTGGCCCAGGCTGTTGAGCTCCAGACGCACGTTGGTCAGGCCGATGTCCTTCCACAGCGCATTCGCCAGCAGGATCAGCTCGGCGTCCACCTCGGGGCCGCCAAAGCCCAGGGCCTCGGCACCGATCTGGTGGAACTGGCGGTAGCGGCCGCGCTGGGGACGCTCGTGGCGGAACATCGGGCCCATGTAATACAGGCGCTTGCCGCCCTCGTACAGCATGGAGTGTTCGACCACGGCGCGCACCACGCCGGCCGTGGCCTCGGGGCGCAGGGTCAGGCGCTCTCCGTTCAGGCGGTCTTCGAAGGAGTACATCTCCTTCTCGACGATGTCGGTCACCTCGCCCAGACCACGCACGAACAGCGGCGTGGGCTCGACGATGGGCGTGCGCATGTTGCGGTAGGCATAGCGTGCCATCAATTGGCGCACCTTGTCCTCCAGCCACTCCCAGCGGGCGGAGTCGGGCGGCAGGATGTCGTTCATGCCCTTGACCGCCACCAGCTTCTCGGGCTTGGCGGCGGCAGCGGATACGTCTTTACTCACAGCAATGGCTTTCCAGTTGGATAGGGGGCGGGAGACGGCTCCGGGAGGAATGCCGCCTCGCTGGGCCGTCAGGCCCGTCGGGTGCGATTGTCGCAGGGGCGTCGGCCGCCCGGCTAGGCAAGTGCGCCGTCGGGGGCACCCACCGCCGCAGCGGCCACCGGATGGGAGCCGCCAAAGCGCTTTTCGATGTAGTTCTCCACCAGTTGGTGGAACTCGGTGGCGATGTTCTCGCCACGCAGGGTGAGGGCTTTCTCGCCGTCGATGAACACGGGGGCGGCAGGCGCCTCGCCGGTGCCGGGCAGGCTGATGCCGATGTCGGCATGCTTGCTCTCGCCCGGGCCGTTGACGATACAGCCCATGACCGCGACCTTGAGCTTTTCCACGCCCGGGTACTTGACGCGCCAGACGGGCATCTGCGCGCGCAGGTAGTCGTCGATCTGCTTGGCCAGCTCCTGGAAGGTGGTGCTGGTCGTGCGGCCGCAACCGGGGCAGGCCGTCACGCTGGGCACGAACACGCGCAGGCCCAGCGACTGCAGGATCTCGGAGGCCACCACCACTTCCTGGGTGCGGGCCTCGCCCGGCTGCGGGGTCAGGGACACGCGGATGGTGTCGCCAATGCCCTCCTGCAGCAGGATGGACAGCGCCGTGGCCGAGGCCACCGTGCCCTTGGTGCCCATGCCGGCCTCGGTCAGGCCCAGGTGCAGCGCATAGTCGCAGCGCTGCGCCAGGGCCCGGTACACAGAGATCAGGTCCTGCACGCCGCTGACCTTGCACGACAGGATGATCTGATCGCCGTTCAGGCCCATTTCTTCCGCGCGGCGCGCCGATTCGATGGCCGAGGTGATCAGTGCCTCGTACATCACCTGGCGCGCTTCCCAGGGCTGGGCGCGGCGGCTGTTGGTGTCCATCAGCTGGGCCAGCAGCTCCTGGTCCAGGCTGCCCCAGTTGACGCCGATGCGCACGGCCTTGTCCCAGCGGATGGCAGCCTCGATCATCTGGCCGAACTGGCGGTCGCGCTTGTCGCCCTTGCCCACGTTGCCGGGGTTGATGCGGTACTTGGACAGCGCCTGCGCGCAATCCGGATAGTCGGTCAGCAGCCGGTGGCCGTTGAAGTGGAAATCCCCCACCAGCGGCACGGTCTCGCCCATGCGGTCGAGCTGCTCGCGGATGTAGGGCACCGCCTGCGCCGCCTCGGGCGTGTTGACGGTGATGCGCACGAACTCGGAGCCGGCCTGCGCCAGCTCCTTGACCTGGATGGCGGTGCCGATGGCATCCACCGTATCGGTATTGGTCATGGACTGCACGCGCACCGGCGCATCGCCCCCGACCGTGACCACGCGCGAACCCCAGACCACACGGGCCTGGCGGGAACGCCGGGGCGCTGGCTGGGCAATGGCAACCGGGGCCAGATCGGTCAGGGACTTGTCCACTTATTTCACCTCAAAACGCGCAACATTCTCGCGCGAAACGGTGGTCAGCGCGAATGGCTTGCCACGCACAAACACATCGGTCACATCGGCCCGGCCGATCACCACAGACAAGGGGAGGGTTCCGGAGACGGCCACCGACTCACCCACCGCCAGATTCTTCTGCAGGGCAATGGTTCCGCTGGCATCGCGCACCTGCACCCACGAGGCACCACGCGCGCTCAGGGTCAGCACGCTGGAGGCCGAGACGGCCGCAGCCGCTTCGGGTGTCGATGCCGCAGCAGCGGCAGCGGCGGCCGGGGCGGCCGCACTGGCCGCCACCGCAACCGGAGGAGCTGCCGCAGGCGCAGGCAGCGCCGCCGAGACAGGTGCGGGAGACACCGCCACACTGGAGGTGGAGGTGGAAGCAGAGGCCGCAGCCACCGGGGGCTGGGGCTCCTGCGCGGCGACGGGTGGAGACACCGGCGCCTCGTCGCCCGCGCTGCTGCCGAACGGATTGCGATCGGCAGGAACAAACATGATGGCCAAGGCCCCCGCCAGCAAGGCCAGCACCACCACGGTGATGGCCCAGGACTTCTTGCCGCCCGACGATGCCGGCGCGAAGGAGCCATTGCCCGCACTGGAACTGCTGCCCTTGACCGGCGCGTTGATCCCGGCATTGCCCGCCACCAGGCGCGGGCTCTTGCTCTGCGGCAGCAGCGCCAGGATGGGCGCCGCGTCGATCTTCAGGGTACGGCACACGCTCGAGGCCAGGGCGCGCACGAACACCGTGTCGGGCAGCACCGCGAAATTGTCGGCCTCCAGGGCCTCCAGCTTGGCGACCGGTACCTTCAGGGCCACGGCCAGCGCCGCGATGTGCAGGCCGGCCTCCATGCGCGCCTCGCGCAGCAATGTCCCGGCCGTGCGCCCCCCCGTTCCACCAGGTGCCTCTTCATGCACCGCAACCCCTGCCACCGAATCACTCATTGAAAGCCCCACGCTGATAGGCACCCGTCTCACGCGCATCCGGGAAGCGCCTGCGCAATTGATCACCCAGTTGGCGCAGCGCGACCGTGTCGCCCAGGCCGTGCTCGACCTTGATGCCCAGCCACAGCGTTTCGGCGTTGGCGAAATCGCTGTTGTTCAGGCGGCGGATATAGAACTGCGCCCGCGTGAGCTCATTGCGGCGCATCAGAAGATTGGACAGGTGGTAGCCCACCACCGGGTTGGAGGCATCGAGCTCGTAGGCCTTGAGCAGCGACTGCTCAGCCTCGGCCACCTGGCCGGCTTCCACCTGGCACAGGCCGCGCGCCATCAGCGTCTTGCCGCGCGCGGTGTAGGCCGGGTTGGCCAGCGCCGTCACGAAGCTCTGGTCGGCCTCGGCGTACTTGCGCTGCTGGCAGTGCAGCCAGCCCAGGTTGTGCAGCAGGTTGGGGTCGTTGCCGCGCAGGCCGAGTGCGCGGCGAAAGCTCTCTTCGGCCTGGCCGAACTCGTTGAGCCGCAGGTAGATCAGGCCGCGCAGGCTGAAGGCATCGGCATAGGTAGGATCGGCGACCAGGGCCTGCTTGACTTCGTCCAGCGCCACGGTGGTCTGCCCGTTCTCGAAGTAATTGGTCGCCAGCTCCAGGCGGATGCGCGCGCGGCGGCGCGCCTCGGGCTCGTCGGAGGGGGTGAACACAGCACCACCACCCTGGGCGGCCGATGTGCCGCCACTGCTGGTGCTCGTGCAGCCCGAAAACCCTGCCACGCATGCCACCACCCCACAGGCCAGGAGCGCAGAGCGGCCCATGCGCTGCCAGCGTTCAACCAATCCCACCATGTAGAGCCTCCTTCAAGTGTTTGTTGTGTCAGGTCACCGGTTTGAGCGCGATTGTGCGCTGTCTGGCCATGCGTTCCGCGGCTTTTGTGCGATCTTTCACGTCACCGGCCAATTGACCACAGGCGGCATCGATATCGTCACCGCGCGTCTTGCGCACCGTGGTCACGATGCCCGCGTCGCTCAGCAGTTTGCCAAAGGCCTGCACCTGCGCGTGTGAAGAACGCAAAAGGCCCGACGCAGGAAACGGGTTGAACGGGATCAGGTTGAACTTGCAGCGCACGCCCGCGCCGCGTGCGGGCTTCACGAGCTCGATCAGTTGCCGCGCATGCTCGATCTGGTCGTTGACCCCGTCCAGCATGCAGTATTCGAAGGTGATGAAGTCGCGCGGCGCATGTTCCAGGTAGCGGTTGCACGCAGCCAGCAGCTCTTCGATCGGGTACTTGCGGTTCAGGGGAACCAGGTTGTCGCGCAGCGGATCGTTGGGCGCATGCAACGAAACGGCCAGGGCCACGGGGCAGTCCTGGGCCAGCCGGTCGATCATGGGCACCACGCCGGAGGTCGACACCGTCACGCGGCGGCGCGACAGCCCATAGGCATGGTCGTCCAGCATCACGCGCAGGGCCGGCACCAGGGCCGAATAATTCTGCAGGGGCTCGCCCATGCCCATCATCACCACGTTGGAGATGACGCGCTCGTCCTTGCCCAGGCGCTTGCGCAGCGCATGCTCGGCAAACCACAGCTGCGCCACGATTTCACCTGTGGTGAGGTTGCGGCTGAAGCCCTGGTGGCCGGTGGAGCAGAAACGGCATCCCACGGCGCAGCCGGCCTGGGAAGAAATGCACAGCGTGCCGCGATCGTCCTCAGGAATGAAGACCGCCTCGACGGCATTGCCACCGCCCACATCGAACAGCCACTTGACGGTGCCGTCGGCCGAGACATGCTCGGTGATGACCGGCAACGCCTGCACATGCGCACAGCCCCTGAGCTTGTCGCGCAGCGCCTTGGCCAGGTCGCTCATGGCATCGAAATCGTGCGCGCCGCGCTGGTGGATCCAGCGGAACAGCTGGGTCGCGCGAAAGCGCTTCTCACCGAGCTTCTCGCAAAAGGCGGCCAGCCCGTCGAGGTCGAATTCGAGCAGGTTGGTGCCTGTCGCCGGGCTCGCCACTGCCTTGGCGGCAGGCACGGCGACCGCAGCGGTCGTTTCAGTCGTGGTCGTCATAGCGGCATCCCTTCGGGTAACCGCTCGCAGTCGTCCCCATGGTGCGGCCGCCCCACCGGGGTGGGCTCAAGCATGGGGACCACCATCTCAGCGGGTGTAAATGTTCAGGCCGGGGAAGAAGAAAGCGATTTCCACGGCAGCCGTTTCGGCAGCGTCCGAACCGTGCACGGCGTTGGCATCGATGCTGTCGGCGAAGTCAGCGCGGATGGTGCCGGCTTCTGCCTTCTTGGGGTCGGTGGCGCCCATCAGTTCGCGGTTCTTCAGGATGGCGTTTTCGCCTTCCAGGGCCTGGATCATCACGGGGCCGGAGATCATGAAGTCCACCAGGTCCTTGAAGAAGGGGCGTGCCTTGTGCACGCCGTAGAACTGCTCGGCTTCCAGGCGCGACAGGTGCACCATGCGGGCAGCCACGACCTTCAGGCCGGCGGCTTCGAAACGGGCGTAGATCTGGCCGATCACGTTCTTGGCGACTGCGTCAGGCTTGATGATGGAGAGAGTGCGTTCGATTGCCATGGTGATTTTCCTGATTGGATTGATATAAACGGTGCGGATTCTTTTGCCCAGTGGACAAAACCCTCGATTCTAACCTTGCACGGGGAAACCCCTGTGAATCAACGGCCACGGCCGCGGCGGGGACCACCACCGCCGCCGCCACCGGGCGCGCGTTGCGCCTGGCGATGGCGCGACAGGCTGTCGGTGCCGATGTAGCCGACCGAGGTCTTCATCGGATCGGGCTGGGCCGAGCCGCCGCGCGCGCGGTCGGCATTGTTGTTGCCTCCACCGCCATTGCCACCCCGGCCGCCCTGCCCACCACCGCCATCGCGGCGGGGCTTCTGGCCGCGCGGGCCGTTGCCACCACCCGCGCCCGGCGGTTGGTCACGGCGGCTGCCATCGCCGCGCGGGCCGCCGCGGCGCATGTTGTTGCCGCGCTTGTTGCCTGCCGGGGCGCTTTCGCCCGGCGCGGCATCGCCACGGTCTTCGACCGGGTCACGCCCGGCACCGGCGGCCTTCACCAGGGCCCGGATGTCGCTTTCGTCCAGCTCCAGGAAGGCGCCGCGCTTGAGGCCGCGCGGCAGCACCATGGCGCCGTAGCGGATGCGGATGAGCCGGCTGACCGCATGGCCCACCGACTCCAGCATGCGCCGCACCTCGCGGTTGCGGCCTTCGGAAATGGTCACGCGGTACCAGCAGTTGGCACCCTCGCCGCCGCCATCCTCGATGGAGCCGAAGGCGGCCATGCCATCGTCCAGGCGCACTCCCTCGATCAGCTTGGCTTTTTCCTCGTTGCTCAGGGCGCCGAGCACGCGCACGGCGTACTCGCGCTCCAGGCCGAAGCGCGGGTGCATGAGCTTGTTGGCCAGCTCGCCCGAACTGGTGAACAGCAGCAGGCCTTCGGTGTTCAGGTCCAGTCGACCGACGGACTGCCACTTGCCCTGCTGCAGGCGCGGCAGCTTGCGGAACACGGTGGGGCGGTTCTGCGGGTCGTCGTGCGAGACCACCTCGCCCACGGGCTTGTGGTAGGCGATGACACGCGCTGGCGGCGGGTCGATGCGGTAGCGGATGGGCTTGCCGTTGACCTTGACCTGGTCCCCATACTGGATGCGCTGGCCGATGTGGGCCGGCTCGCTGTTGACCGAGATGCGGCCCTCCAGAATGAGCTGCTCCATCTCCAGCCGAGAACCCAGGCCGGCCTGCGCCAGCACCTTGTGCAGCTTGGGCGTTTCCACCTGGGGCAGCAGCACGCGCTTGAGGGGCACCGCCTCGTCGGATTCCTCGTCCGCATCGAACTGGCCGGAGACCACGTCCTCGAACTGGTAGCCCTGCACGCCCTGCTGCGGCCTGGGGCCCTTGGGACCCTTCGGGCCAGGGTGGGCCTGGCCCTTGCCATGCCCCTCCTTGCGGCCGTCCCGGCGCTCCTGGCCATCGCCACGTTCAGCGCGCGGGGCATCGCCATAGATGCGCGCGCCGGGCGCGCGCTCGACCAGCACCGGCGGTGTCGCATCCTCTGCGTCGCCAGCAGCAGCTGGGGCCGCTTGGGCGGCCACGGGCTGCATGTCGACCAGGGGCAGCACCTCCTGCACTACGAGCTGCGGCGCGGGCTCCTGCGCCTGGGGCGCTTCGGCCACCACAGCCACCTCGGCCTCTGCGCGAGGCTGGCGTGGCTTGCGGGGCTTTTTCACCGCAGGCTCGGCCTCTGCAGCCGGCTGCACCGCAGCCTCGGCGGGCGCCATTGCAGTGGCTGCATCGTCGGCCACCACCTTCTTGCGCGGTGCGCGGCGTGGCTTGGCAGGCGGTGTGGAAGCCTCGGCACCGGAGGTGGCGGGGTCGGGGGTCGTCGAATCGTCGTTCATGTCAGCTTTCCCGGGACGCCCTGTGGGGCATCCTCATCATCGTCGCGGGAAGCATCGTCGCCCCGCTCCGTCTTGTTCAAATCGTCCGCACTCAAAGCGGTACCTGCCTGGGCCGCATCGTCGCCGGCCACCAGATGGCTGTCGCCATCGAGCCGCACCGACCCGCCCGACTGCGCAGCCCCGCCCTCCACGGCCCCGCCCGGCACATCGTCCGGCAGCAGGACCTCGGCGGCGTCCAATGCCCACGCAGCAGCGGCTGCCACAAGCCCATCGTCATCGTCGTCATCGTCGTGGTAACCGTTGGCATCGGCGTCCTCCTCCGGCACAGCCCCACCCTCCAGGCCAGCGAGGGTCTGCTGGACAGGCCCGGCCGTGGTGGCGCCGCCATCGGCCAGCTCGCCGATCGGCGGCTCCGGGGCATCGCCCTCGGGCTGCTGCGCAGCTTCCGCTGCGCCCCCCTCCTCCACCGGCTCCTCGATCACACCCTGCGCTGCGGCAGCCATGGCCTCCAGCACGTTGGCGTGGCCCGAGGCGTCCTCCAGCATGGGCAACTGGTCCAGCGAGGCCAGGCCCAGGTCATCGAGGAACTGGCGCGTGGTGGCGAACAGCGAAGGCCGGCCCACCGTCTCGCGGTGGCCGATCACCTCGACCCAGCCGCGGTCCTCGAGCTGCTTGATGATCAGGCTGTTGACCGTCACCCCGCGGATGTCCTCGATGTCCCCGCGCGTCACCGGCTGCCGGTAGGCAATGATGGCCAGCGTCTCCAGCGTGGCGCGCGTGTACTTGGGCGGCTTCTCGGGGTGCAGCCGATCCAGGTACTCGCGCATTTCAGGGCGGCTCTGCAGGCGCCAGCCCGTGGCCACCTGCACCAGCTCCACCCCCCTGTGGGCCCAGTCGCGCTGCAGGTCGAGCAGCAGCAGCTTGAGCGTGTCCGTACCCAGGGCGTCATTGAACAGCACCCGCATCTCGCGCAGCGCCACCGGCTGCTGCGCGCAAATCAGGGCAGTCTCAAGGACCCGTTTGGCATCCACCGTGTTCATGGTTCAGCGATTCCGGGAAAAAAGGCGGCACGTGTCGTGACAGGGGCCGCACCAGCAGCAGGGATTTCATCCATCAAGGGGCGCAAACTGCGCGGCCGCTGGCGCGACGCTGGGGGCCCGGCGGGATTCCGTCTTCGGGTTCGGGGCGCGGTGTGCACGCCCCAGGGCCGGTCAGGCCTGGAAACACAGATACTGCGTTTCGCTATGCGCCATTGTAACGCAGGCCCCAGAAAGACAGGGCAGCGCCCATGTCCGGGGGCAGCGGCGCATGCAGTTCCAGCGGCTGGCCGGTGACCGGATGGGTGAACGCCAGGCGAAAGGCATGCAGCGCCTGGCGCTGCAGGGCCCCCACCGGGGCGCCACCATAGAGCACGTCGGCCACCAGCGGATGGCCGATGGAGGCCATGTGCACGCGGATCTGGTGCGTGCGGCCGGTGTGCAGCGTGCACTCCACCCAGCAGCCCGCGCCCACCCCTTCGAGCAGGCGGAAATCCGTGCGCGCCGGTTTGCCGGCATGGCTGGCCAGGTCCACCACGGCCATGCGCAGGCGGTTGCGCGGGTCGCGGCCGATGGGCTCCTGCACCGTGCGCCGGGCCGGGCCCGCCCAGGGCTTGTGGGCCAGCGCCAGGTACTGGCGGTGCACGCTGCGCGCGGCGATCATGGCCACCAGTGCGTCCATGGTGGAACGCTCGCGCGCCACCACCATCAGGCCGCTGGTGTCCTTGTCCAGCCGGTGCACGATGCCTGCACGCGGCACCATAAGCGCCTTGGCGTCCCGCGCCAGCAGGCCGTTGAGCAGGGTACCGCTCCAGTTGCCGGGGGCCGGATGCACCACCAGCCCGGCGGGCTTGTTGACCACCAGCAGGTGCTCGTCCTCGTAGACCACGTCGATGTCCAACGCCTCGGGCCGAAAGGCCTGGCTTTGCTGCGTGGGGCGCATTTCCAGCGCCAGGGCATCGCCGGCCTTGACCTTGAGCGAGGGTTTGGTGGCCGGCTGCCCGTTGATCCGCACCAGCCCCTGGCCCAGCAGTTGCTGCAGGTAGCTGCGCGAGAACTCGGGCACCAGCTCGGCCAGCGCCTTGTCCAGGCGCGCCGCATGCTGGGCCGTGCCCACCTGCATCTGGCGCACCTCGGCCTCGTCGGCCCCTCCCGCCTCCTCGCCGGCCCACTCCTCGTCAGGGCTGCCAGGCTGGCCGGGTTCGGGGACTTGGGCGGGCGCCACCACCACGGCGCTCAACGCGCCGACAGGTAGCGTGCGGGGTCCACCGGCTTGCCGTTGCGGCGGATCTCGAAGTGCAGCTTCACGCGGTCGGCGTCGGTGCTGCCCATCTCGGCGATCTTCTGGCCCTTGCGCACGGACTGGTCTTCCTTGACCAGCAGCGTCTGGTTGTGCGCGTAGGCCGTGAGGAAGGTGTTGTTGTGCTTGAGGATCACCAGGTTGCCGTAGCCCCGCAGGCCGGCACCGGAATAGACCACGCGGCCATCCGCGGCTGCCAGCACCGCATCGCCGGCCTTGCCGGAGATGTCGTAGCCCTTGTTGCGGGCCTCGTCAAAGCCGGCCAGCAGCGAGCCCGATGCAGGCCAGATGAAGTTCAGGTCGTCCTCGCCGGCGCTCGGTGCCGGCGTGGGCGCCGCCACCACAGCCGGCGGCGGCGTGGTCGGCTTGGCGCCACTGGCGGTGGAGGCGGGCGGCAACGGGGTGGCCGTCGGCGCCGATGGCGTGATGGTCGTGGAGGTCACCGGGCGCGTGACCACGCCGGTATCGGCGGCGATCACGGGCGGCGGGGTCGTGCCCGGCGCGACGACGCGCAACACCTGGCCCACCTCGATCAGATCGGGGTTCGTCAGGTTGTTCCAGCGCGCGATGTCCTTCCAGCCCTGGCCGTTTTCCAGGCCGATGCGGATCAGCGTATCCCCCGGCTTGACGGTGTAGTAACCGGGCTTTCCGGCATTCTCCGCTCCAGGCAGGGGTTTGATGGGCGCGGCCACCCCACCGGGCTGCGGCGACCCGGTCGTGGTCATGGCCCCGGCGTAGGTTCCCCGGTCCTCCACAGGGGCCTTGTTCATTCGGGTTCCACAGCCAGCCAGCAGCAACGCCACGGTAAACCCTGCAACAAGACCACGCGATACCAACATAAGCATTTCCCTTCAGGCAATCCCCGATTTTAGAGGGACAAAATGAACCGGCTCGAGCACGCTTTGTTTCAACCCGTGCGGGGTCTTGTCAATCACGAGCAACATCTGCTGGCCGCCGGCCACCGCCATGGGTGCCACCAGCCTCCCGCCCACCGCCAGCTGGTCGCACCATTCCTGTGGCACGGCATCGCCGCCGGCTGCGGCAATGATGGCCGCGTAGGGCGCGCCCTTGGCGTAACCGACCATGCCGTCGCCCAGCATCAGGTGCACATTGGCCAGGCGAAACGGGCGCAGGTTGTCGCGCGCCTTGTCGTGCAGGCCGCGCAGGCGCTCGATGGTGTACACCTCGCGCGCCAGCAGGCCCAGCACGGCCGCCTGGTAACCGCAGCCGGTACCGATCTCCAGCACCCGGCCCAGGCCGGCCGGCCGGGCGCTCTCGGCCGACAGCAGCAGCTCGCACATGCGCGCCACCACGCTGGGCTTGGAAATCGTCTGCCCCAGGCCGATCGGCAGGCTGGTGTCTTCGTACGCCTGGTTGACCAGGCCACTGTCGACGAAGCGGTGGCGCTCCACCGTCGCCAGCGCCTGCAGCACGGCGGGCGAGGTGATGCCCCCGGCCGCGAGTTTTTGCACCATGCGGTTGCGCACCGCTGCCGAATCGAGCCCCACGCCCACGGCCGTGGCGGCCGGAGCCCGCTGGCCCAGCCCGGCGCCGGCGCCCTTGGGGGCGCCTGCGCCCACACCCGATCCAGCCGGGCGCGGCGCTGGCGTACCGCTGCCCGGGAGCCTGGCGGGAAAGCCCGGACGTCGCTGCATCACATGCCCGCCGCGAGCTTCGAGGCGGTCTGCGCCCAGTAGCCCAGGTTGTCGTGGTCCGTGAGGTCCACCTTGAGGGGGGTGATGGCCACATGCCCCTGCGCCGTGGCATGGAAATCCGTGCCCTCGGCATCGTCCTTGGCCGCGCCCGCATTGCCGATCCAGTACATCGCCTCGCCGCGCGGGCTCTCCTGCACGATCACGCGCTCGGCCGCATGCCGGCGCCCCAGCCGGCACAGCTTGATGGGCTTGAGCGCCGCCAGCGGCATGTTGGGGATGTTCACGTTGAGCAGCCAGGGCACCTCGGTCACCAGGCTCTGCGCCCGCATCTGCTCGACGATCTCGCGCGCCTTGGCGGCGGCCGCCTCGATCTCGCCCCAGCCCTTGTCCACCTGGGAGAACGCAATCGCCGGCACGCCGAAGAGGTAGCCCTCCATGGCCGCCCCCACGGTGCCCGAATAGATGGTGTCGTCGCCCATGTTGGCGCCGTTGTTGATGCCCGAGACCACCAGGTCGGGGCGGTAGCCCAGCAGCCCGGTGAGCGCGATGTGCACGCAGTCGGCCGGCGTGCCGTTCACATAGCGAAAACCATTGGCCGCCTTGTGCACGGACAGGGGCGAATGCAGGGTCAGCGCGTTCGATTTGGCACTGTTGTTGTGCTCGGGCGCGACCACTTCCACCTCCACACCCGCCAGTGTCTTGAGCGCGTCGTGCAGCGCCACAATGCCAGGGGCCTGGAAGCCGTCGTCGTTGGAAATCAGGATCTTCATGGATTGGGATCGGGTTTGCCTGGGATTGTAGGACGCGACCGAAGCGGGCGGGCCCCGGTCGCTCGGGGGACATCACGGGCCGCGACGGCGCGCCTATCATCCGGCGCATCACTGACAGGAGACTTTTCCCATGCACGCTTGGCTCTGCACCAACCCCACCGGCGTCGAGGCCCTGGCCTGGACCGAACTGCCCACGCCCACGCCCAAGGCGGGGGAGGTGCTGATCGAGATCAAGGCCGCCAGCCTGAACTTCCCCGACCTGCTGATCGTGCAGAACAAGTACCAGATGAAGCCGCCGCTGCCCTTCGTGCCCGGCTCGGAGTACGCGGGTGTGGTGCAGGCCGTGGGCGAAGGCGTCACCCACCTGCAGGTGGGCCAGAACGTGGCCTGCCTGTCGGGCACCGGTGGCTTCGGCACCCACACCATCGCACCGGCCGCCCTGTGCATGCCGCTGCCGCCGGGCTTCTCGCACGTGGATGCGGCGGCCTTCATCATGATCTACGCCACCTCCTACCATGCGCTGGTGGACCGGGCGCAGCTCAAGGCCGGCGAGACGGTGCTGGTGCTGGGCGCCGCAGGCGGCGTGGGCACGTCGGCCATCCAGATCGCCAAGGCCATGGGCGCGCGCGTGATCGCAGCCGCCTCCAGCGACGAGAAATGCGCGCTGTGCACCTCCATCGGGGCCGACGCCACCATCAACTACAGCAAGGACAACCTGCGCGAGGCCATCAAGGCCCTGACCGACGGCAAGGGCCCGGACGTGATCTATGACCCCGTGGGCGGCGATTTCGCCGAGCCGGCCTTCCGCTCCATCGCCTGGCGCGGACGCTACCTGGTGGTGGGCTTTGCCTCGGGCCCCATCCCCGCGCTGCCGTTCAACCTGGCACTGCTCAAGGGTGCTTCCATCGTCGGCGTGTTCTGGGGTGACTTCGCCAAGCGCGAGCCCAAGGCCAATGCCGCGATGATGGGCGAGCTGGCGCAGTGGTATGCCAAGGGCAGGATCAAGCCCGTGATCGACCGCACCATGCCCATGGCCGAGCTGCCTGCCGCCTACGCCCACATGGGCTCGCGCGGCGTGATGGGCAAGCTGGTCATGGTCAACTGAAGCGAAATGCCCCCCCTGAGTCGCTTCGCGCCTTCCCCCTCTCTCATATTGCTTCGCAATCTGGGAGGGGGACGCCCCCAGCGCGGCGGGGCGGCCCTTGCGCGGGGGCACTGGCGTTGGTCGTGCCAGTTTCATGCGTCGTGTGTGGCACACAGCGCAATGAACAACTGACACCAAAAACTGACGCCCTGGGCGGCGCTCGCGACGGGAAACATGGCGCTGTGTCAAACTCGCGGTTCATCGCAGCCCCTGTTACTGGTGCCCGCCCATGGCCGACCGTCAACCCTACGAAATCGCACGCGAAACGCTCAAGCAGCTATCGACCCGCCGGCTGGCCCCGACACCCGAGAACTACCTGGCGATCTACGATGAGATCGCTGGTGTGCGCAGTGCCGCGCCGTTTCCCGAGGCCCAGCTGGCCGGCATCCTGCGGCTGATCCCCGCCCAGACCCCGGCGCAAAAGCGCCTGCTCGGCCAGTTCGAGAAGGCCGTCGCCAACAAGGACTGGAGCAGCCTGCAGAGCGTGCTCGTGGGCTACGCCAACCTGGGCCTGAGCCCTGCCGCCGCCTCGCCGGTGGAGCTGCCCACCGCGGCGCCTGCCGCCACGCTGCCCGAGGACCTGGCCGAGCTGCTCGCCCGCCTGATCGACAACACCCTGCCCGCGCTGGGCGAGGACGATGCGCGCGTGCATGAGATGGCCGCCCAGCTCACCACCTTCCTGCGCGAGCCCGCCCCCCTCATCCCCACGCTGATGCTGATGCTGGGCAACTTCACCTACCGGCTGTCGTTCGCCACGGAAGACCAGGCGGCCATCCGCGCCGGGCTGCTGGAACTGCTGCACATGGTGTTCGAGAACATCGCCGTGCTCAGCGCCGACGACCGCTGGCTGCAGGGCCAGGCCGAGGCGCTGATGACCGCCTCCACCCCGCCGCTCACGCTGCGCCGGCTCGACGACGTGCAGCTGCGCCTCAAGGACGTGATCTTCAAGCAGACCGAGGCCAAGGCGCGCTCCATGGAAGCCCAGGAGCAGATGAAGGACCTGCTGGCCACCTTTATCGAGCGCCTGGCGCAGATCACGGCCTCCAGCACCACCTACCAGGGCACCATGGAGCGCTGCGCCGACCTCATCGGCAAGGCCAGCAGCCTGCAGGAGATCGCACCCGTGCTCGAGGAGGTGATGACCGCCACGCGCAGCATGGCGCTCGACACCAAGCTCACCCACACCGAGCTGCTGGACCTGCGCGAACGCACCGAGGTCAAGCGCGCCGAAGTCGCCAAGCTGCAGCAGGAACTCGATCGTGCCAGCGCCCAGGCGCGGCATGACCCGCTGACCGGCAGCCTCAACCGCAAGGGCCTGGACGAGGCCATGGAGCGCGAGATCGCCCGCGCCCGGCGCCTGGGTGCACCGCTGTGCTTTGCGCTGCTGGACATCGACAACTTCAAGCTTATCAACGACCGCCTGGGCCACAGCGTGGGCGATGCCGCCCTGGTGCACCTGGCGCAGGTCACGCGCGAGGTGATGCGCCCGCAGGACCTGCTGGCCCGCTACGGCGGCGAGGAGTTCGTGCTGCTGCTGCCCGACACCACCGTGGACGCCGGCGTGGCCGCCATGACGCGCCTGCAGCGCGAGCTGACCACGCGCTTCTTCCTGCAGGGCAGCGAGAAGATCCTCATCACCTTCAGCGCGGGCGTGGCCCAGCTGCACGACAGCGAGAGCAGCTTCGACGCGATCAAGCGCGCCGATCAGAGCATGTACCTGGCCAAGCGCTCGGGCAAGAACCGCGTGATGGCTGCATGAGCCCCCGCCGGTGACTCCCCAGCAGCGCCGCGCATTCCTGCTGCTGGCCGCCCACGGCGCAGCCACCACCGCCCTGCCCCGCTGGGCCTGGGGCCAGCCGCAGCGCCAGCAGGCCAACCCCTTCGCCCTGGGCGTGGCCAGCGGCGACCCCAGTGCCGATGGCGTGGTGCTCTGGACACGGCTGATCCCCGACGACAGCCACGCCAGCCAGGCTTTCACCGTGCGCTGGGAACTGGCCGACGACGACGGCTTTCAGCGCATCGTGCAGCGCGGCCAGGCCACGGCGCATCCGGGCCTGGGCCACAGCGTGCACGTCGAACTGGCCGGCCTGGCGCCGGGCCGCTGGTACCACTACCGCTTCATGCATGGCGACGCGGTGAGCGCCACCGGCCGCACACGCACCGCGCCCGCCGCCGATGCCCTGCCCGAACGTCTGCGCCTGGCCTTTGCCTCGTGCCAGCGCTGGGAGCATGGCCACTATGCGGCCTGGCGCCATGTGCGCGCGGATGCGCCGGACCTGGTGCTCTTCCTGGGCGACTACATCTACGAGTACGCCAGCCCCAGGGACACCTCGGGCCTGGCCCGCGTGCACGGCCTGCGCCTGGCCACCACCCTGGCCGACTACCGCGACCGCTACGCGCTACACCGAAGCGACCCGGCCCTGCAGGCCGCCCACGCCGCCTGCCCCTGGCTGGTGACCTGGGACGACCACGAGGTACAGAACGACTACGCCGGTCGCACGGGCAAGGGCGATCCCGCCGCCTTCCTGGCCCAGCGCAGCGCCGCCTGGCAGGCCTTCTACGAGAACATGCCCCTGCGCCCCTCCAGCCTGGTGCAGCGCGACTACACGGCCCTGCAGCTGTACCGGCGCCTGCCCTGGGGCCGCCTGGCGCAGTTGCATGTGCTCGATGCCCGCCAGTACCGCAGCCTGCAGGCCTGCCGCACCGCCAGTGCCAGCGGTGCCGGCGCCGTGCGCCCCAGGGACTGTGCCGAACTGGCCGAACCCGCCCGCAGCTTTCTGGGTACGGCCCAGGAGCAGTGGCTGGACACGGGCCTGGCCAGCGATGCCCGGGACAGCCGCACCCGCTGGAGCGTGATCGCGCAGCAGACCCTGTTCTCGCCGCGCCACTACCCCTCGGGCGTGGTCTCTACCGACAGCTGGGACGGCTACCCGGCCGCACGCACCCGCCTGCTGCAATCCATCACGCAGCATGCCCCGCGCAATACCGTGCTGCTGGGTGGCGACATCCACCAGAATTACGTCTGCCGTGTGCTGGCCGACGCGGCGCGGCCCGATGCCCCGGTGATCGCCAGCGAGTTCTGCGGTACCTCCATCAGCTCGCGCTCGGGCAGCACGCAGGACAAGGTGGACGCCGTGGTGCGCCACAGCCCCCATGTGCTGCTGGCCCGCTGCGAGCAGCGCGGCTATGGCCTGGCCGACATCACCCCTGGGCGCTGGACCACCAGCTTGCGCGTGCTGGACGACCCGCTGCGCGAGGACAGCGGCGCCAGCACGCTGGCGCGCTTCGTCGTGGAAGACCGGCGTGCCGGGCCGGTGCCGGCCTGAGCAAGGCGGCCAGCCTCCGGCAATACCCTTTCGGGCGCTTGTAGCATCCTGTAAAAAAAGCGCGCGGCCGCCGTGCAGGCGCCTTACCATGGCCCGTATTCCAGCCCCCTTGGAGACAAGCAATGCGCAAGACCACCCCCACCTTGACCCTGCTGGCCCTGGCCGCGCTGCTGGCCGGTTGCACCAGTGCCCCGCGGTTCGAATACGCGGTGCCGGCCCAGCCCGAAGGCTCCTCGGGCTACACCGAAAAGCCCGGCTGGGCCACCGAAAAGTTCGCCGTGGCCGCCGCCAACCCGCTGGCCACCGATGCCGGCTACCAGATCCTCAAGGCCGGTGGTTCGGCCCTGGATGCGGCGATTGCGGTGCAGATGGTGCTGACACTGGTCGAGCCGCAATCGAGCGGCATCGGTGGCGGCGCCTTCCTGCTGCACAGCGCCGGCACCAAGGTGGAGGCCTATGACGGCCGCGAAACGGCACCGGCGGCCGCCGACGAAAAACTGTTCCTCGGCGCGGACGGCAAGCCCGTGCCCTTCCACGACGGGGTCGTGGGCGGCCGCTCGGTGGGCGTGCCCGGCACCGTGCGCATGCTGGAGATGGCGCACAAGGAGCACGGCAAACTGCCCTGGGCCACGCTATTCCAGCCTGCCATCACCTTGGCCGAAGGCGGCTTCAAGGTCAGCGCGCGGCTGAACACCCTGGCTGCAGCCGACGCCCACCTCAAGAAGGACCCGGTGGCAGCGGCCTACTTCTACAAGCCCGATGGCGATGCGCGCGACGTGGGTTTCAACCTGCGCAACCCCGAGCTCGGTGCCGTGCTGCGCCGCATCGCGGCCGAGGGCAGCAAGGCCCTGCACGAGGGCGAGATCGCCCAGGCCATCGTGGACAAGGTGCAAAAGCACCCCACCAACCCGGGCAAGCTCAGCCTGGCCGACCTGGCCGGCTACCAGCCCAGGAAGCGCGAGCCCCTGTGCCACGACTACCAGGTGGCCAGCAAGAATTACCGCATGTGCGGCTTTCCGCCGCCCAGCTCGGGCGCCATCGCCATCGCGCAGATCCTGGGCATCCTGAAGAACACCGATGCGGCCGCCATGCCGCTCGAAAACGACCTGCCCACGGCTGACTGGCTGCACCTGTACACCGACGCCGCGCGCCTGGCGTTTGCCGACCGCGCCCAGTACGTGGCCGACCCCGATTTCGTGCAGCCGCCCGCCGGCAACTGGGCCAGCCTGATCGCCCCGGCCTATTTGGCAGAACGCGCCAAGCTCATCGGCACGCAGAGCCTGAAGGTCGCCCAGCCCGGCAAGCCCGGCGCCGTGGCCACCAGCTACGCGCCCATGCCCGACCAGCCCGAGTACGGCACCAGCCACATCAGCATCGTCGATGCCTCGGGCAATGCGGTGGCCATGACCACCACCATCGAGGACCAGTTCGGCGCGCGCCAGATGGTCAAGGGCTTTTTGCTCAACAACGAGCTCACCGACTTCAGCTTTGCCCCGGCCGATGCCCAGGGCCAGCCGATCGCCAACCGCGTGCAACCGGGCAAGCGGCCACGCTCGTCCATGTCGCCCACGCTGGTGTTCGACAAGGCTACGGGCGAGCTGCTGATGAGCGGCGGCAGCCCGGGCGGGGCGGCCATCATCCACTACACGGCCAAGACGCTGTATGGCGTGTTCAACTGGGGGCTGATGCCGCAGCAGGCGATCAACCTGCCCAACTTCGGTTCGATGAACGGGCCCTCGCTGCTGGAGGAAAAGCGTTTCCCTCCGCTCACTGTGGAGACCTTGCGGGCGCGGGGGGCGGAGGTGCGGGAGATGAACATGACCAGTGGGCTGCAAGCCATCACGCGGGGGCATGCGCATGGGAAGAAGTTGTGGTTTGGGGGGGCTGATCCGCGGCGTGAGGGGGTGGTGATGGGGGATTGAGCTGGTCTCTGGTCTCTCTGGAATCTTGCCGTATGCCTTGGTTGAGGGCGGGGGCCGGGATGTGCGCCCGGCGGCGCAGTAACTTTCTCTTGGGCCGCCAAGAGAAAGTCACCAAAGAGACGGCGGCCCCCAGTCTGCGACCCTCCGCTTCGCTGCAGGCAACCTGCGATGCTCGGTCCTGGGGTGACGTCGCGGAACTCGCTTCGTTCTTCGAACTCCGCTCAAACATCCGCGACGAGCCAGATCACGAAGTGCGTGTGTCCTGCGGCACACGCACCCACCCCAGGCCCTGCGCTTCTCGGCGCAGCCAGCAGGGGTGGGGAGCGGGGTCAGGGACGGCTGCTGCTTCGCAGCTGCGCCGGGTATAGGTCACGCGCTGGGCACAGCCGCCCTGCCCAGGCCGAGCGCAGCGACGGCAGACCGGGCCGAGCGGAGCAATGGCCCGTGTGGGGCCCCAATCCCTTCTGGACGTGCCGAGAAGCGCAGGAGCTTGGGTGGCGCGTGTGCCGAAGGACACACGCGCTTCGTCATCTGGCTCGCCGAAGCTGTTTGACCGGAGCTGCCTCAAAGAGGCAGCGCAGGGAGTTCTTCGGCGCACCCCAGCTTCGAGGCATTGCAGGTTGCCCGCAGCGAAGCGAAGGGCCACGGACAGCAGGGTCGCCTTTCTTTTGGGTACTTTTCTTTGGCGAAGCAAAGAACAAGTACCTCGGCCGCCGGGCCGAGACCCGGCCTCCGCCCTCGACTAAAGCATGCCGTTCAAAACAGATCGCACATGCATGCAGGGAAATTACTGCTCTGCAATCACATCCACAAAAACCAGCGGCTCGGTGCCCGTGTTCGTGAGGCCATGCGATTCGTTCTTGCGCACGATGGTCACATCCCCGGCCTTCACCGGCACATCCTTGCCATCCTTGTCCTTGAAGGTGCCACGGCCCGAAATGATGATGTAGGTGTCCTCGTTCGTCGTGTGCTTGTGGTAGCCGATGGAGTCGCCGGGCTTGAGGGTCAGCCAGCTGATTTCCTTGATCGCCTGGTCCTTCAGGGCCTTGTCGCGCGTGAATGCGTATTCACCGATCAGGGTGCCCTTGCCGCCGCCCGCGGCTTCCTTGTTGACCTTGATGAGTTCTTCCTTGGTGAACACGTCGGCCAGGGCGGGCGTGGCAGCGAAGGACAGGGCCATGGCTGCGCACGCAGCCCATGCAGAGATTGCTTTTGTCGTCATATGTCTCCAGTGTTGTTGTCTGTCGCGGCAGCGCAGGGCGCACTGCCGGTGGAGATATTAGAGCGTGCCGGGCTGCGCGTGCTTGGGCCGTCAGGAATCTGAAGGCCCCGTCATCCCGCCAGCTTGGGCAAGGCGGATGCCAGCATCGCCACGCCCGACAGCGTGAGCATGCCCAGCACGATCTGGCGAAAGCGCGCCTCGCTGATGCCGTGGTACAGCCGCGCGCCCAGCAGCACGGGCACCAGCATGGCCGGCAGCGCCACCGCCAGGTAGGGCAGCATGGGCGCCGTGACCATGCCCGTGGCCAGGTAGGCCACCATGGTCACGAGCAGCATGGACAGGTTGAAGTTCTGGATCACCGCGCGCTGGGCATCCTTGTCCCAGCCGCGCAGGGTGCACCATAGCGTGGGCAGCACGCCGGTGAAGCCGCCGATGCCGCCCATCACCCCACCCGCCATGCCCACCACCGCATCGGCCAGCCGGCCGCCGCGCGCGATGCGCGGCAGCTGTTTGGCCAGCAGCATGGCCGGGCACCACAGCACCAGCAGCACGCCCAGCACGAGCTTGAAGGCGTCCATGTCCAGCCGCGGCAGTAGCGCCACGCCGATGGGGATGCCGGCGAGCCCGCCCAGCACGAAGGGCAGCAGGCGCAGCTTGTCGAAGCCCCGGCGCACCGAGAACGCCGCCAGCACCTGGCCCGTGAGCGAGCCCGCGACCACCAGCACCGCCGCCAGGCGCGGCTCCAGCGTCCAGGCCCAGAGCGACATGGCCGTCAGGCCGAAGCCAAAGCCCGACAAGCCCTGCACGAAGCCTGCGGCCGCCGCGCCCAGCCCCACGATCACGAACACCGACGAATCCATTGCCTGCCCCCGCTACTGCTGTTGTTGCCTGGTGCCCGCCCCGTACGGCACCCGTAGGCATCCACGGATTGTGGTCGCTCCATATAAGCAAACCATCAGCAATTACTATTCACCCATGCGATTTTCCGCATACCCATTCCAGACCGCCATGCCACCCCACGACACCGACGCCGCCCAGGCCCTGCAGGCCCGGCTGGCCTCTCGCCTGAAGATGCGGCACCTGGTGCTGCTGCAGCAGATCGAAACGCACGGCACCCTCACCCGCGTGGCGCACCACATGGCCACCAGCCAGCCGGCCATCACCCATGCGCTGGCCGAACTCGAGGCACTCTTCGGTGCGCCGCTGTTCGAGCGCCTGCCGCGCGGCATGGTGCCCACCGCGCTCGGCACCCTGGCACTGGCCCGAGCACGCACCATGCTGCAGGACCTCACCCACTGGGCGCTGGACATCGAGGCCACCAGCGCCGGCCGCGCCGCCCACCTGCAGATCGGCGTGATCCCCTTCGTGCCAGGCCGCCTGCTGGCCGCCGCCATCGGACAGACCCGGCCGCGCGGGCTGCGCGCCACCGTCAGCATCCACGAGGGCACCAGCGACCACCTGCTGCAGCGCCTGCGCGCGCACGAACTCGACTGCGTGATAGGCCGCGCCTCGGCCGTGCTCGACATGGACGGACTGGTGCACGAGGTGCTCTACCACCAGGAACCCCGCCTCATCGCCCACCGCCGACTGGCAGCACGACTGGCGCGGCGCCCGCTGTCCTGGCCCGAGCTCGCCGAACTCGACTGGGTGCTGGGCGCGCGCCAGACCCCCATGCGCGAGCAGATCACCGACTTCTTTCTGCGTGCGGGCGTGGCGCCACCGCAGGCCTATGTGGAGAGCCTGTCGTCCAAGATCATTGGCGAGCTGATCGCCGCCAGCGAACGCGCCGTCTCCATCGTGCCGGCCGACATCGCGCAGGAGCTGGTGCGCATTGCCGGCGTGGCCATCGTGCCGCACCGCTTTGGCTGGACGCTGCCGCCCATCACCCTGTTCCAGCGCTCCGAAGGGGCGCAGTACGCGGAGGTGGCGCTGCTGGCACAGGCCCTGCGCGATGCGGCCACGGGGTTTGCGGCAGAGCAGGCCTGAGTTCCGCTGCGCAGGGAACCTTTGTCGCGGGGCGCCACTCCATAGAGCCCAGGAACCGGGGACACCAGCCATGCAACGAAGAACGCTTGTCATCGCCGCCGCCAGCCTGGCGGCTGGCTGCACTGCGCGAGCGCCGCTGGCCGAGTCCGCTGGCAGCACCGCCGACCCGGCCTCGGATGCGCCGGAGCCGGGCCGCACCACCAGGGCCCTGGCCGACGCACCGGCCTCGTATGCCGAAGCCTTGCAGCGCTGGAAGGGTGCGGCCGAGGTGAACACCTGGATAGGTGCGCGCTTCGAGTACGACCTGCAGCGCGCCATGCAGTTGTCCGAGACCCAGCGCAGCCGCAGCGCTCGCATGCCCATCCACGAACCGGCGGCCTTCTTTGCCAACCCCCGTGGCGTGTGCGTGGACCTGTCCCGCTTTGCCGTGGAGACATTGCGCGCCGTGGACCCGGCCTCGCGCCCCGGCTACGTGATGATCGAATTCAACCCGGTCGCCATCCGTGGCAACACCCTGCGCCGCCACTGGGTGGCCTCGTTCCAGCGGGATGGCCAGACCTGGTTCTTTGCCGACTCTAAGCGGCCGGGCCATATCGCCGGCCCGTATGCAGACACGCAGGCCTTCATGGCCGAGTACGCCCAGTACCGCGGGCGCGAGATCGTGGCGTTCAAGGAGATGGACGGGTACGAGCGCAAGCTGCGCTCGGCATCCTCCGCGAAGGATCGCGATACCGATTCTCCGCAATAGCGGGCTGGGCGCCAGGCAGTGTCCGGCGCGTGCCCACTCAGAACGCCGCCGTCAGCGGATTGGGCCCGATGCGCCCCTCCGCCTGGTCCAGTTTCGCGACGGCCGCCATGTCCTGCGCGTCCAGCGCGAAGTCGAACACACCCGCGTTCTCGGCGATGCGGCCCGGGTTCACCGACTTCGGGATCACCACATGGCCCATGTCGATGTGCCAGCGCACGACCACCTGGGCGGCGGTCTTGCCGTACTTCCTGGCGATGGCCTGGATGGCCGCATCCTCCAGCAACTGCCCCTGGCCCAGCGGGCTCCAGGCCTGGGTGGCGATGCCGTGGGCGGCGTGGTAGTCGCGCAGCCGGTGCTGCTGGAATCGCGGGTGCAGCTCGATCTGGTTGAGCACGGGCTTGGCGCCCGTCTCCTGCACGATGCGGTCCAGGTGCTCGGGCTCGAAGTTCGAGACACCGATGGAGCGCACACGCCCTTCGTCGCGCAGGCGGATGAAAGCGCGCCAGGTGTCCACATACAGTTCGCGCGAGGGGCAGGGCCAGTGGATCAGATACAGGTCGAGCACATCGAGGCCCAGCAGCTGCATGCTGGCGTCGAAGGCGCGCAGCGTGCTGTCGAAGCCCTGCTCGGCATTCCACAGCTTGGTGGTGATGAACACCTGATCCCGCGCCACGCCACTGGCGCGCAGGCCTTCGCCCACCCCGGCCTCGTTGCCGTAGATGGCTGCCGTATCGATGTGCCGGTAGCCCGAGGCCAGCGCGGCCTTCACGGCCTGCGCGGTGGCATCGGCCGGGGTGCGCCAGACACCCAGGCCGAGCTGGGGGATGGAGCGGCCGTCGTTGAGGGGCAGGGAAGGAGGCGACTGGGTCATTGCGGGGTTCCTGGCGTCTGGCGGTTGGGAGATTAGATCCGCTGCATGCGGCTTTGCAAAGCATCTTCGCACGCCTGCCAATTGGCTGTACACCCGCGTCCCATAGCTCCAGCCGAAGAGACTGCAACCATCCGCGCGGCCACGTGCCATTAACCCAGTTGGCTGCCAAATGAAATATTTCCGTGGCGCCCACCAAAGTGCATCCATATGCAACCGCCCCAAAACAGGGAGAACCCAGGGGGCAAGCCACGCGCCGATAGACATGGACCCACAACGGACCCTTGGCAGATACGTCTGCATACGTTTTGCAATTAATTAACGCAAATTAACTGAGGCGCCCACGCAACTGCGGTAGACGGCGCAATGGCCTGCATGCCTATGATTTGCCCACAACAAACACACATGGATCCGGGGTGGGAACAGCATGCAGCACACGATGAAAAAGGGCGCGCATCGCGGTGCGCGCTGGGGCGCCTTGAGCGCATTGGCCCTGGGCCTGGTCGCCTGCGGCGGCGGCAGCAGTTCGGACAGCGGCGGCAGCGGCCAGGGGGCTTCGCAGTCCTCGTCCGAAGTGGTGTACGTCCAGCACAAGTCCGCCTACGAGGTGGCAGCAGCGGCGCCCACCCAGCCGGGCGTGGCGATCAAACCGGTGAAGGCCACCTCCTCTGCTGTGGAGAACCCCGGCATGTCGGCCAGCGCCGCCATCGACGGCAACCCGAACAGCCGCTGGGGCAGCACCTTCGTGGACGATGCCTGGATCCAGTTCGACTTTGGCGCCAAGGTCGATGTGGGCTACATGAAGCTGGTCTGGGAGCGCTCCTACGGCAAGGAGTACGCGCTGCAGGTGTCGCAGGACGGCGAGAGCTGGACGCAGGTCCGCTACATCACCAACGGCAAGGGCGGCACCGAGGAATTCCTGAACCTGGGCATGAGCGCACGCTACATCCGCCTGCAGGGCGTGGCGCGGGCCGGTGGCTACGGCTACTCGCTGTTCGAGGTGGAGTTCAAGACACCGGGCACCGACAACACCCAGGGCGTAGGCACCACCTCGGCCTGGCGCTACCCTGCCAATGGCCAGGGGCTGGCGCCCCTGCCCGCCTCGGCCGAACCGGCCGAGCTGACCCAGTTCCGCCTGGCCGATGGCACGCTGGTGACGCGCTTCGGCGCACGCGCCCTGGGGCGCCATGGCCGCGAACGCGGCGAGGAGTGGAACGAGATCGGCTTCGGCCCCAACGACACGGTGGACCTGGTCACGGGCGCCCCGGTGGACAAGGGCCCCGGCGCGCACCTGACCTTCGTGACGCAGTATTTCCAGAACCGCACCTGGGGCATGGAGATCATCGACAACAGCCGCGTGGCGGGCGTCACCAAGCCCACGCTGGTGGTCAACCGCTACACCACGGTGGACTTCCTGGCGGGCGACACGGCGTTCTTCCGCGCCTTCGACCGGCCCGGTGTCACCGGCTACGGCTGGATGAACCCGGGCGAGCTGGTGGACCGCAACGCCAAGGTCTGCACGCCCACGCCCTACCCGGCCAATGGCCGCCTGGCCAGCCCCGACGGCATCAATGGCCCCTGCACGTTGCGCATCAAGGACTACCCGGGCCACGGCGGACTGGGCGCCGACGGCCTGCCCAACGGCACCAACGTGCCTTCGCGCGCGCTGGTGGCCGGTGACGCCATCGAAGTCTCTCCCGCCATGTTCAGTACGCGCGAATCCATGGCCGGGAAGGGCGACACCGGCGGCATCCGCTACTACTCGGCCGAATGGCTGTACGTGGTGGGCACGGGCCTGGTGCCCTGGTATGGCGTGCAGCCACGGCTGAACTCGGCGCCGCTGCCGGCGATCACGCTCTCGGGTGGCACGGGCTCGGTCTCGTACAACTACTCGGACAACGGCGCCTCGATGTTCCAGCAGCCGTTCAACAACGTGGGCATGCAGAACATGCAGCGCTTCGTCGAGGGGCGCCGGCTGATCCACACCAGCTTCGACACCGGGGCCCACAGCGAGCCGGGCAACGACCCCTACCTGCCCGCCGCCAAGCTGCAGGGCACACACTTCAACCAGTCGGCCTGCGTGGCTTGCCACATCAACAACGGCCGCAGCCCTGCGCCCATGCAGGTCAACCAGCGCCTGGACAGCATGTCGCTGCAGACTGCCAGCCTGGGCGATGGCGGCCAGCAGCAGCCGCACCCACGCTACGGCAGCGTGCTGCAGATGAACGCCCGCGCCGCCACCGGCGAGGCGCAGGACTGGGGCAACAGCGTGCGCGTGGCGAAGTTCGAAACGCGCAACGTGCGCCTGGCCGATGGCACGGTGGTGGAACTGCGCAAGCCCGTGCTCGGCTTCGACGGCCCCGTGCCGGCCGTGCACTCGCTGCGCGCCGCACCGCCCATGATCGGCATGGGCCTGCTCGAGGCCGTGCCCGAGGCCGACATCCTGGCGCGCGCACGCGCCACCCCGGATGCCGATGGCGTCAAGGGCGTGCCCAACTACGTCTACGACCCCGAGAGCGGCGCCGTGCGCCTGGGCCGCTTCGGCTGGAAGGCGTCCAAGGCCACGCTGCGCCAGCAGGCCTCCACGGCGCTGCTGCAGGACATGTCGGTGACCTCCACCGTCTACCCCTCGCGCGACTGCAACTACGGCCCCAGCGCCTGCGCATCGGGCGCGCGCAAGCCCGGCATCACCGAGGCCGACCTGGCCTCCATCTCCAACTACCTGGCCCTGGTGGCCGTGCCGGCCCAGCGCAGCCAGGCCAGCGGATTCCCCAAGGGCGTGGCGCCGCTGGACGAGCACCGCGTGAACCCGCAGCAGGTGGCCCTGGGCAGCAAGCTGTTCGACAGCCTGCGCTGCGTGGCCTGCCACACGGCCGAGATGAAGACCGGCTCGGGCCACCTGTTCGCCGAGCTGCGCGACCAGACCATCAAGCCCTACTCCGACCTGCTGCTGCACGACATGGGCGCCGAGCTGGCCGACAACTTCGCGCAGGGCCAGGCCACGGGCGCGCTGTGGCGCACCGCGCCGCTGTGGGGCATCGGCTATACCGACAAGGTGATGGGCGCGGGCCAGGCCGCCAAGGTGGGCTACCTGCACGATGGCCGCGCCCGCTCGCTGACCGAAGCGGTGCTCTGGCACGGTGGCGAGGCCGACGCCGCACGCCGCCGCTTCGAGGCCCTGCCCACGGCCGACCGCGAGGCGCTGCTGGCCTTCCTGCGCTCGCTGTGATCTGATCCTGAAGGCCGCTGCGGGCGAATCGCCTGCAGCGGCCTTTTTTTCGTTTCAATAGAGGGTTGTGCGTTGCCGCTCGGGCAGCGCCTGGTCGTAGGCTGCGCCGTCGAAACTCTGGCTGATGGCCGAGAGAATCGCGCCCGGCGTGGGCACGGGCCGCGGCGCGGCGGGGTCCACCGCCTCCCACAGGCGCGAGCGCAGGATGGCGCGGCCACACTGGAAATACACCGACTCCACCGCAATGCGCACCACGCACTTGGGCGCCTGGCCGCTGACCACGAAGCGCTCCATCAGCTCCGGCGCCGTGGTGATGCTGGCGCGGCCATTGACCCGCAGCGTCTCGCCCACGCCGGGGATCAGGAACAGCAGCGCCACGCGCGGGTCGGCCACGATGTTGCGCAGGCTGTCCACGCGGTTGTTGCCGCGCCGCTCGGGCAGCAGCAGGGTGCGCTCGTCCAGCACCTGCACGAAGCCCGGCGCATCGCCGCGCGGCGAGGCGTCGAGCCCGCCCGGGCCCGAGGTGGCCAGTACCGCGAAGGGCGAGGCCTCGATCATGGCGCGGTACGACGGGTGCACGAAAGGCACCTCCTTGGACAGCGATGCTTCGCCGGGCGTGCCGAACAGGGCTTCGAGCTGGGCAATGCTCTCGATCGAATGGGCGGTATCGGCGACGGTAGCGGTCATGGCAGGTTCCAGGGGTTGATGGCGAAGATCGGGCAGAACATGGCCGCCATGGTGCAGTGCGGCAGCGCTGGCGACAAACGAGTTTACGGTCCGCCATGCGTGAGAAAATCGCACGCATGACACCCCGCCTGCCCCCGCTGAATGCTGTGCGCGCCTTTGCGGCCGCGGCGCGCCACCAGAGCTTCACGTTGGCGGCGGCCGAGCTGTTCGTGACGCATGGCGCCATCAGCCGGCAGGTCAAGGCGCTGGAGGAGTTCCTGGGCGTGGCGCTGTTCGAGCGGCGCGTGCGGCAGGTGTCGCTCACGCCCGAGGGACAGCGCTTCTTTGCCGAGGTGGCCCCTGCGCTTGCGCAGATTGGCGCTGCCGCGCAGTCGCTGATGCAGGACGCGCCCGCCCGCACGGTCACCATCAACGTGCGCCCCTCGTTCGCGGTGCGCTGGGTGATTCCGCGCCTTCCGGCATTTGTGGCGCAGTTCCCCGGCATCGCACCCCAGGTGGTCACCAGCACCGTCCCGCCGGACCAGGCCAGCGAGCATTTCGACGTGGCGATCCGCCGGGGCCGCACCACGGGCTGGCCGACCTCCATCGCCGTGCAGCCCTTCCTGCAGGACGAGGCGCTGATCGTGGGGACCCCGGCCCTGTTCGCCAGCGCAGCCTTGGCCGAACCCCGCGGCTTGGCCGCCCACGTGCTGCTGTGGTCGCGCTCGCGCCCCGACGACTGGGACCACTGGAAGCGCCAGGTGGGAACGCCCCGCCTGCGGCCCGCAGGCCAGTTGCAGTTCGACCACCTGCACTTCGTGCTGCAGGCGGCCATCGATGGCCTGGGCTTTGCGCTGGCCCCGGCTTCGCTGGTATCCCACGACCTGGCCGCCGGCCGCCTGGTCTGCCCCCTGCCCGCGCTGCGCCTGCCGCTCACGCGCCACTACTACGGCCTGGCACCTGACGCGGCGCCCGAGGCGCAGTGCTTTGCACAGTGGCTGCAGGCGCAGTTGCCGCCCCTGGACTGAACGACTGGGCAGCCAGCGCAGCTCAGTCCTGCGCCATCAGGTGGCGAAAAAAGCCGTTGCATTCACGTTCGCGCTCGATGTCGGCCAGCACCTCGGCATCGCCCGCCGCCTGCGCCGCAGCGACAGCGGCTTTCAGGGTGGGCAGCAGCGACCGGGCCGCGGCCACGATGGCGTTCGCATCCACGGTGTTGGCATAGGAATGTGCTGCTGCGTAGGTGCCCTCGAAGCGCTTCCAGTGTGCGAGAGGATGCAGGTAGGGATGCGCGCGGTAGGCCAGGTAGAAATCGCCCTGGTTGGGTGAGTTGCGGGCATAGGACCTCGATGCCGTGCCCTCCACCAGGTGGTGGTTCAGGTAGCGTGTGAAGACCTGCCGCAGCGGGTGGTCGCGCGCCGGGTCCTGCGCATCGGCCAGCGGTGCGAACGAAGTGCCAAGCGCCAGCCGGCGCAAGAATCCGCCCAGCGCCCGGGTGCCGTGCTGCCCGTCGATGGGCGGCAGTTCCAGGATGGAATCCAGCAGTTGCGGCGACACCTGAGGTGTGGAGGTCTGCCGTGCCTGCTCGGCCATGGCCTGGAATTCGGGGTGCTGGTGCAGCGCCGACAGATCGGGGTCTTGCCAGAGCTTGTCGAGGTGCGGATAGCGATAGACCATGGCCCGGCGCACCTCCTCCAGTGCCTCGTCCACGCGGCCCAGGGCGGCGTAGCTGCAGGCGGTGTGGTGAAAGAGGTGGGGATTGAACCAGGCGGTTGCCTCTATGCGCGGATAAAAAGCAATCACCTCGGCCGGCCGGCCCAGCTGGAACAGCGCATAAAAGTAGTTGTTGACATCGCGGTACAGCGAGCCGTCGGCATCCAGGCGATCGCGCGCGTACTCCGCATCGAAGTGCTCGCTGGCCCAACGCGCAAAAAGGTCTGCATAGGCGCCAATAGCGGCCCGGTCATCCGGGCTTGCCGGGTGGGGCATCGAAGGGCGGCCTTGCCCGGGCTGATTGCGGTCATGGTAGGCCTGCCCCCTCTGCGCCAGCAGTACCTGCGCAGCCGCCAGGTCCGCCACGGGCGTGAGCCGCAAGCCGTCGAATCGACCGCTTGGCAGACACTCCCGATCCAGCAGGTAGCGCCCGCTGGCATCACCGACCACATAGGCGTTGACGAATGCGATGCCTGTGCCCTCTACCGGCAGGTCGTGCTCCAGCCGGAAGCTCGCGGCATCGAGCGGCAGGCGGTCCGCGCCCAGGTACACGGCATGCTCGCCCACGAGCAGCTTGAGGTCATGGAAGTAGCCCGCCGGCTCGACCCGGCAGGTGCCGATGTCGGCACGCGGCACCACCTTGCCGCGAAAGTAGAAATGGTGCGCGTCCTCGGCCAGGAAATCGCCCCGCAGCTTGAAGCTGTGCGCGTCGGCCTGGGGTATGCGCCGCAGCTGCCGGGGCCATGTCGCCTCGCCATGGAAGTCGGTGGAGAACACCTGCGCCTGGTCCTTGTAGAACTCCGTTTCTCCCTTCTGCAGCATCTGGAAGCTGGCGACGTCCACCTGCAGGACCTGCCTTGCGACAACGGCGTGCCGCGCATCGGTGCCGCCCCATGCGGCAGGGCGGAAGCTCGCGGCATCGATCTCGGGCAGCGGCGTGATGTCGCCGGCCTTGTGATAAACGCACTGCCCGTTGAAGAAGTAGTCGCCGAAGAGATGCATCGGCTGCACGAAGCTCGCCTCGTGCAAGCTGTCGGCCAGGCGCTCGATGCGCTGCGCCTCGACGCGCGCCAGGCTGCGCTTGGCAATGGACTTGTCCACGATGCGCCCCTTGGGCAACTGCAGCGCGAAGTGGACCTCGGTGGCACGAAAGAAGTGCCTCTTGCATTCCTTGAGGAATGCCGGCTGGTCCAGCCCCTGGACCAGCGCCAGCGGTGTTTCCGTGCAGCGCCCGTCCGCCACCTGGTAGGCGGCAACGGTGTCGTCGAACAGATTCAGCGCATCCAGGCTGTGCAGCACGAAGCCACCCGGCCCGGTGGCATGCGCCGCCAGCTGCTGCAAGGCCTGCCATTCGCGGGATTCCCGCAGGAATGCAGCATTGCCGTGGTTGAAATAGAAAAACGCGAACAGCGCCTGCTCCGGCTTGAGGTAGCGGAACACCGGATAGGCGTTGGAAGGCTGCATCAGCTCGTCGGCAATGCAGTCGGCCAGCAAGCCGGCGGCCTTGCTGCGCAGGAATTTCTTGAAGGCCGCTTCGGTCAGCGGGATGCGGGCGATGAGGGCAACGGGTTGGGACATGAGGACGTCAACAGCGAGGAACAGGGTCAGCCCATTGATTACAGTGCGCGCATGTCCTCGCAGGCCGCACTGTCTGGTGAGAACAACGCAGCGATGAGGAAAAGTGCACGAATGCACGCGATATCACTGGACGCCGGCCGCCCTCTTGCTGCTTTTGAACAGGTCCTCAAACGTCGATGGCGCTGGCAGAACCCGCCTGCTTGCGCAGCTCGAACTTCTGGATCTTGCCGGTGCTGGTCTTGGGCAGCTCGCCGAACACAACGGCGCGCGGCACCTTGAAGCCCGCCAGGTGCTGCTTGCAGTGGGCCACGATGTCCCCGGGCGTGAGCGTGGCGCCGGCCTTGAGTTCGACAAAGGCGCAGGGTGTCTCGCCCCACTTGGGGTCGGGCCGTGCCACCACGGCGGCGGCCAGCACAGCGGGGTGGCGGTAGAGCACGTCTTCCACCTCGATGGAGGAGATGTTCTCGCCGCCCGAGATGATGATGTCCTTGCTGCGGTCCTTGATCTTGATGTAGCCGTCGGGGTACTGCACGGCCAGATCGCCGCTGTGGAACCAGCCGCCTGCGAAGGCTTCGTCCGTGGCCTTGGGGTTCTTGAGGTAGCCCTTCATCACGATGTTGCCCTTGAACATGATCTCGCCCATGGTCTCGCCGTCCTGCGGCACGGGCTGCATGGTGGCGGGGTCGAGCACGCGCACGTCGCGCTCCAGGTGGTAGCGCACGCCCTGGCGGGCGTTCAGGCGGGCACGCTCGCCGATGTCCAGTTCGTCCCAGGCCGCATGCTTGGCGCACACGGTGGCTGGGCCATAGACTTCGGTCAGGCCATACACATGGGTGAGATCGAAGCCCATCTTCTCCATGCCCTCGATCATCGAGGCCGGCGGCGCGGCACCCGCCACCATGGCCTTTATGCCGGCGGGCACGCCGGCCTTCATGGCATCGGGTGCGTTCACCAGCATGCCGTGCACGATGGGTGCGCCGCAGTAGTGCGTCACACCATGCTCGCGCATGGCGTCGAAGATGGCCTGCGCCTCCACCCGGCGCAGGCAGACGTTGACACCCGCGCGTGCCGCCACCGTCCACGGAAAGCACCAGCCGTTGCAGTGGAACATGGGCAGCGTCCACAGGTAGACCGCCCCCTTGGGCATATCCCACTCCAGCACGTTGCTGATGGCATTGGTGGCCGCGCCGCGGTGGTGGTAGACCACGCCCTTGGGGTTGCCGGTGGTGCCGCTGGTGTAGTTCAGGGCAATGGCGTCCCACTCGTCGGCCGGTAGTTCCCACGCGTGCTTGGCATCGCCTGCAGCCACGAAGGCGTCGTAGTCCGTGCCGCCCAGGTCCTGCACGGCCGGGCCGTACACGGCGTCCTGCACCGTGAGCACCAGCAGCGGCGCCTGGGACTTGCGCCATGCCAGGGCCTTGGCCAGGGTGCCGGTGAACTCCGGGTCGACGATGATGGCGCGCGCCTCGCCATGGTCGAGCATGAAGGCGATGGTCTCGGGATCGAGCCGGGTATTGATGGCATTGAGCACGGCGCCGGCCATGGGCACGCCGAAATGCGCCTCCACCATGGGCGGCGTGTTGGGCAGCAGTGCCGCCACGGTGTCGTTCTTGCCGATGCCGGCCCGGTTCAGGCTGCTGGCCAGCTGGCGGCAGCGCGCATAGGTCTGGCCCCAGGTCTGGCGCAGGCTGCCGTGCACGATGGCCAGGCGGTCGGGGTAGACCTCGGCCGTGCGCTCGATGAAGGACAGGGGCGACAGGGGCGCGAAGTTGGCGCTGTTGCGCTCCAGGTGCTGGTCGAACATAGGGGGCATGGCGGCGTTCCTTGGCAGTTGAGAACCTGTTCTAAGGGCAATCGGGCCATTAGACCAAAGGGCCATGCCGCCGCATTCAGGGCCAACCCGCGGGCCGTCCGTCCTTCCTGGCGGCTCATTCCTTGCGGTTGAGCAGCGCGTACAGCAGGATGGCGCCGAAGGTGGCTGTGCCGATGCCACCCAGTGCGAACTGGCCGAACTTGAGCGTGAAGTCGCCCGTGCCCAGGATGAGCGTGATGGCGGCCACGATGAGGTTCTTGTTCTGCGAGAAGTCCACCTTGTTGTCCACCCAGATCTTGGCGCCGGCCACTGCGATCAGGCCGAACACCACGATCGACACCCCGCCCATCACCGGCAGCGGAATGGTCTGGATCAGCGCGCCGAACTTGGGGGAAAAGCCCAGCACCAGCGCGAACACGCCCGCCAGCAGGAACACGGCGGTGGAGTAGATCTTGGTGGCCGCCATCACGCCAATGTTCTCCGCATAGGTGGTCACGCCCGTGCCGCCCACACCGCCACTCACCATGGTGGCCACGCCATCGCCGATGAACGCGCGGCCCATGTAGCGGTCCAGGTCGCGGCCGGTCATGGCCGTCACGGCCTTGATGTGACCCAGGTTCTCGGCCACCAGAATGATGGCCACCGGGGCGATGAGCAGCATGGCGTTGCCGCTGAACACCGGTGCGGCGAAGTTGGGCATGCCCACCCACGCGGCGTTCGCCAGGATGGAGAAGTCGATCGGCTTGCCCAGGCCCATGCCGTTGGTGAGCACCGCGTAGATGATGCTGGCCACGATCAGGCCCACCAGGATCAACAGGCGCTGCACCATGCCGCGTGTGAGCACGGCCACCAGGCCCACGCTCACGAAGGTCACGAGCTGCATCCAGCTGTCGAAGTTGCTGGCTGCCATGTTCTTGATGGGGATGCCCGCCAGGTTCAGGCCGATCACGGCCACCACGGCACCGGTGACCACGGGCGGCATGAAGCGCTCGATCCAGCCCGTGCCGATGGCCTGCACCAGCACGCCAATCAGCGTGTAGAGCAGGCCGCACGCGATGATGCCGCCCAGCGCCACGCCGATGTTGGCGTTGGGGCCGCTGCCCGCATGGCCCGTGGCCGCGATCACCACGCCGATGAAGGCGAAGCTCGAACCCAGGTAGCTGGGCACCTTGCCGCCGGTGACGATGAAGAAGATCAGCGTGCCCACGCCGCTCATCAGGATGGCGACGTTGGGGTCGAACCCCATCAGGATGGGCGCCAGCACCGTGGCGCCGAACATGGCGATCACGTGCTGCACGCCCATGGCCGCCGTCTGCGGCCAGGGCAGCCGCTCATCCGGCGCGATCACGCCCCCCTGCTGCAGCACGTCTGCACTCTTTTCCTGCCAGTTCATGAATCCCATGATGTACTGTTCCTTGTGATTTGAGGCGGGAATGCTAGTGGATGAATAGCGGCCCAATGCGCTGGTTCGGCAGGTTCGTCTTTCAGGGACAACCTGGCCCAGGGGCCGGGCAGCCGGATTCAGGGCCCAACCGCGGGCATTGCAGATGGAGGAAAATGCCCAGGTGTCCATCCCCCAGTCATTCATCCAGGAACTGCTTGCCCGCACCGACGTGGTCGAGATCGTGGGCCGCTACGTCCAGTTGAAGAAGAGCGGGGCTAGTTTCATGGGGCTGTGCCCCTTCCATGGGGAAAAGTCGCCGTCCTTCAACGTCATCCCTACCAAGCAGTTCTACCACTGCTTTGGCTGCGGCAAGAACGGCAATGCCATCGGCTTCCTCATGGACCATGCGGGCATGGGCTTCGTCGAGGCCGTGCAGGACCTGGCCCAGCAGGTGGGCCTGCAGGTGCCCGACGACGACATCTCCCCGCAGGAGAAGGAGCGTGCCGCCGCCGCCCGCCAGAAGCAGGCCACGCTGACCGACGTGCTGGAAAAAGCCGGTGACGCCTACCGCCGCCAGCTGCGCGAGTCGCAGCGCGCCATTGCCTACTTCAAGGGCCGGGGCGTCTCGGGCGCGGTGGCCAAGCGCTATGGCCTGGGCTATGCGCCCGAGGGCTGGCGCAGCCTGGCCAGCGTGTTCCCGCACTACGACGACCCGCTGCTGGAGGAAAGCGGCCTGGTCATCGTGGGCGAAGAGGGCCAGGGCAAGCGCTACGACCGCTTTCGCGACAGGGTGATGTTCCCGATCCGCAACGTCAAGGGCGAATGCATCGGCTTTGGCGGGCGCGTGCTGGGCGACGACAAGCCCAAATACCTCAATTCGCCCGAAACCCCGGTGTTCCACAAGGGGCGCGAGCTCTACGGCCTCTTCGAGGCGCGCACACCCATCCGCGAGCATGGCTATGCGCTCGTGACCGAAGGCTACATGGACGTGGTGGCGCTGGCGCAGCTCGGTTTTCCGAACGCCGTAGCCACGCTGGGCACGGCGTGCACGCCCGAGCATGTGCAAAAGCTGCTGCGCTTCACCGAGGCGGTGGTGTTCAGCTTCGACGGCGACAACGCCGGCCGGCGCGCCGCGCGCAAGGCGCTCGATGGCGCCCTGCCCCACGCCACGGACACGCGCAGCATCAAGTTTTTGTTCCTGCCGGCCGAGCACGACCCGGACAGCTTCATCCGCGCCCATGGCACGGATGCCTTTGCCAGGCACGTGAGCGAGGCCGTGCCGCTGAGCCGCTTCCTGGTCGAATCGGCCAGCGACGGCTGCGACCTGACCACCGCCGAGGGCCGCGCCCACATGGCCAGCAACGCCCGCCCCTTGTGGACGGCGCTGCCCGATGGGGTGCTCAAGCGCCAGCTGCTGGGCGAACTGGCCGAGCTCACGCAGCTCAATGCGCGTGACCTCTCCGAGCTGTGGAACCCCGGCGGAGCCCGCGCTCCCGCCGCAGCGCCGGCACCCCAGCAGCGGCCTTCACGCACGCAGGAAGCCGCCAACCCGTATGCCGATGAGCCCCCCTGGGGCGCCTCCCCGCCCGACCTGGACGGCTGGCAGCCCTCCCATGGGCCCGACTACGTGGGCGGCGGATACCAGGGCCACAGCGATGGTGGCCATGGCGGCTACAGCGGTGGTGGAAGCGGCGGAGCTGGCAATGGCAAGCCCCCCTTCCGCAAGGGCGGCGGCAGTGAATGGGTCAACAGCGGCGGCAAGTGGAAAAAGAAGGACAAGGACTCTCCCTGGGGCCCCCAGCCGCGCTTGCCGCGCACCCCCGCCATGGGCCGGGCAGACCACGCTGCGCGCCTGCTGCTGTCGCACATGGGCTTTCTCGAAGAGCTCACCCACGACGACCACACCGCCCTGTGCGCCCTGCCGGCGCCTCATGGACCGCTGTTCACTTGGCTGGAAGCGCAGTTCCACGAGCACGGCCCGCAGGCCTGGGCGGTGCTGCGCGAGAGCCTGCGCGACCACGAATGCGAGGAACTGGGCGTCAAGGTGATGACCGGCGCCCACGCCCAGACCGAGGGCGAACTGGCGGAACTCCGGCTGGAATTGCGGGATCTACTGAACCGGATGCTCATCGAAGACATCAAGGAACAACAGAAACTGCTGATCCTGCAGGCGGCCAAGGACCCCACCGCCCTGGAGCGCTACCGCGTTCTGGAGCAAAAACGTGTTGTTTTATTGGGTGCAACCGTCAAGGCGGCTTGAAATCGGCCCAGATGGTATAATGTAGGGTTAGGCAAGAGCGACAGCAGCACCTCCGAGCCGGGCCACCGTGACAAACGCGCACAACCGCCCACCCATCGCAAGGACTGCACACCAAATGTTCGCCCAGACATCTTGCCCCTGAGGGATGCCCCTCGAGCTGCAAAAGCACGGCTTTTGCAGTGCCACCCGCGCCGGGATCTGTGGCGCTTGCGTTTTCTTTGTGTCCGTTTTTGATTCTGAGGTTGTTCATGCCCGCTCAAAAGTCCGCGAAGCCATCCAAGTCCGCTCCAGCACCCGCCGCCAAGGCCGTCTCCAAAACTGCGGCCAAGGCTCCCGCCAAGGCCGCGGCCTCCAAAGCCGCCGCTGCGCCCGCCCCTGCCGCCAAGAAAGTGAAACCAGTGCCTGTGAACAAGTCTGCCGAGAAGACGGAAGCCCCCGAAGAACTCAAGAAAGCCCGCGCCAAGGCTGCCGTCGAGGCAGACGGCGAAGAAGCCCCCAAGAAGCGCCCTGGCCGTCCAGCCAAGGCCGCGGGTGCCACCACGGCCGAGGCCAAGGTGCCCGCCAAGCGTGGCCGCAAGCCCAAGGCAGCCGCCGGCGGCGCAAGCGCCGAAGAGAGCGGCGACGACGCCGACCTGTCGGACATCGAAGCCGACCTGGAAGGTGAAGTCGAGACCGAAGCCGAGGCCGCGCCCACGGCCGAGAAGGTCAAGCCGCTGCGCATGAAGATCAGCAAGGCCAAGGAACGGGCCTTGATGAAGGAATTCGGCCTGGACGAGACCGTCCTGTCCGAGGAAGACCTGGCCAAGCGCCGCTCGCGCCTGAAGACCCTGATCAAGCTGGGCAAGACGCGCGGCTACCTCACGCACGTCGAAATCTCCGACCACTTGCCCGACAAGCTGGTCGATGCCGAAACGCTCGAAGCCGTCATCACCACGCTGAACGACCTGGGCGTGGCCGTGTACGAGCAGACGCCCGATGCCGAGGCGCTGATCATCACCGACAACGCCCCCACGGGCGCCAGTGAAGAAGAAGCCGAAGAAGCCGCCGAAGCCGCCCTGTCCACCGTGGACAGCGAATTCGGCCGCACCACCGACCCCGTGCGCATGTACATGCGCGAAATGGGAACGGTGGAGCTGCTCACCCGCGAAGGCGAAATCGAAATCGCCAAGCGCATCGAAGGCGGCCTGATGGCCATGATGGAGGCGATCAGCGCATCGCCCGCCACCATCGCCGAGATCCTCAACATGGGTGAGGAGATCCGCGAAGGCAAGGTCGTCATCTCCACCATCGTGGACGGCTTCTCCAACCCCAACGAGGCCGACGACTACGTGGCCGAGGAAGACTTCGACGAGTTCGACGAAGCCGACGACGACGACGGCAAGGGCGGCTCCAAGGCGCTGACCAAGAAGCTCGAAGAGCTCAAGAAGCAGGCCCTCGAGCGCTTCGACAAGCTCCGGGACCTGTTCGAGAAGGTCCACAAGATCTACGACAAGGAAGGCTACGGCACGCCTGCCTACGTGAAGGCCCAGCACGCCCTGTCGGAAGAGCTGATGACCATCCGCTTCACCGCCAAGACCATCGAGAAGCTGTGCGACATGGTGCGCGGCCAGGTGGACGACGTGCGCAAGAAGGAGCGCGAGCTGCGCCGCATCATCGTGGACAAGTGCGGCATGCCGCAGGAAACCTTCATCAAGGACTTCCCGCCCAACCTGCTGAACCTGCAATGGGTGGAAAAGCAGGCCGCCGCCGGCAAGCCCTGGAGCACGGTGATGGCGCGCAACATCCCGCCCGTGCAGGAACTGCAGCAAAGGCTGATGGACCTGCAGGCCCGCGTGGTGGTGCCGCTGACCGAGCTCAAGGACATCAACAAGCGCATGAACGAGGGCGAGGCCACCTCGCGCGACGCGAAGAAGGAAATGATCGAGGCCAACCTGCGCCTTGTGATCTCCATCGCCAAGAAGTACACGAACCGCGGCCTGCAGTTCCTGGACCTGATCCAGGAAGGCAACATCGGCCTGATGAAGGCCGTGGACAAGTTCGAATACCGCCGCGGCTACAAGTTCTCGACCTACGCCACGTGGTGGATCCGCCAGGCCATCACGCGCTCGATCGCCGACCAGGCGCGCACCATCCGTATCCCGGTGCACATGATCGAGACCATCAACAAGATGAACCGCATCAGCCGCCAGCATCTGCAGGAGTTCGGCTTCGAGCCCGATGCGTCCATCCTGGCTGCGAAGATGGAGATCCCGGAAGAGAAGATCCGCAAGATCATGAAGATCGCCAAGGAGCCGATCTCGATGGAAACCCCCATCGGCGACGACGACGACAGCCACCTGGGCGACTTCATCGAGGACGGTGCCAACACCGCCCCCATCGACGCCGCCATGCAGGCCGGCCTGCGCGACGTGGTCAAGGACATCCTGGACGGCCTCACGCCGCGCGAAGCCAAGGTGCTGCGCATGCGCTTCGGCATCGAGATGTCCACCGACCACACGCTGGAAGAAGTGGGCAAGCAGTTCGACGTGACGCGCGAACGCATTCGCCAGATCGAAGCCAAGGCGCTGCGCAAGTTGAAGCACCCCAGCCGCTCGGACAAGCTGCGCAGCTTCATCGACTCGCTGTAAGCAACAGCTCTGGCGAACGTCCCCTGGCGGGGGCCTTCGCCACCGCCGACGCCCTGCCCCGCACCCGCGGCGCAGGGCGTTTTCCATGGTGGCGTGGCGGCCACAGATGTCACCCGCTTCGGCGTATACCCTGATACCCTGGACAGCCAAATGACAGTTTCAGCGCCCACCATGGCGACTGGATACATCCGCTTACCGAGGGAATGCCATGACCGCCACCACACCAGAGAACACGCAGCGCCGCAAGGTGCTGGCCCGTGCCGCCGCGTTTGCCGCCCTGGCAACCCCCTTGGGCAGCACCGTGCTGGCCCAAGCCCGCCCACCTGCCAAGGTCGCCAAGCTGGCCGGCAACCTGCGCATCGTGATCCCCGCCAACGCGGGCGGCGGCTGGGACCAGACCGGCCGTGCGCTGGGTGCCGCCCTGGTGGGGGCCGGTGCCGTGGACCAGGTGGAGTACGAGAACGTGGGCGGCAAGGGCGGCACCATCGGCCTGGCCCGCTACGCCGAAAAATACGCCAACGACCCCAACACCCTGCTCATGGGCGGCATGGTCATGGTGGGCGCCGTGGCGCTGCAAAAGCCTGCCGTGGACCTGACGCAGATCCAGCCCATCGCGCGCCTGACCAGCGACTACCTGGTGGCCGCCGTGCCGGCGTCGTCTCCCATCCGCAGCGCCAAGGACCTGGTGGCCGCCATGAAGGCCGACCTGCCCGCCCTGCCCGTGGCCGGCGGCTCCGCGGGCGGCGTGGACCACATCTATGCGGGCGTGCTGGCCCGCGCCGCCAAGGCCAGCCCCGAAGCACTGGTCTACCGCCCCTTTGCGGGCGGCAACGAGGTGGTGGATGCCCTGGTCACCGGCAAGGCCGCCCTGGGCCTGTCGGGCTACAGCGAGTTCAGCGAGGCCATCGCGGCCGGCAAGCTGCGTGCCATCGGCGTGTCGGCCCGGCGCAGCGTGTTCGGCCTGCCGGCCTTTCGCGAGCAGGGCATCGATGCCGTCATGGCCAACTGGCGTGGCGTGTTCACGGGCAAGGGTGTCTCTGCCGCACGCCTGGCCGAGATGGTGACCGCCGTGGAAGCGGCCACCGTGCATGAATCCTGGGTGCGCACCCTGAAGGCCAACAAATGGGACGCCTCCTGGCTCACCGGCAAGGACCTGACCGAATTCATGGAACTGGACCTGACCACCGCGCGCGTGATGGTCTACCTGCTCAAACTGAAGGCCTAGGCTCAAGGATTTCCTGATGAACATGTCCCGCTACTCCATCGGCACCCGCATGGCGGGCGCACTGGGCCTGGTGCTGGCGCTGATGATCGGCGCGGCACTCTTCGGGATTGCCGCGCTGTACGGCACGCTCGGTACCTATGACGCCACCGTGCTGCAGCGCGTGGCGCAGGAGCGCGCGGTCTCGCGCATGGAGAGCGAGTTCAAGACCCAGGTGATGGAGTGGAAGAACACGCTCCTGCGCGGCGAGGACTCGCGCAAGCGCGAGCTGCACTGGAACGCCTTCCAGGCCAGCGAAAAGCGCGTGGCCGATGCCGCCAAGGCGCTGGCACCGCAGCTGGTGGACAGCAGCGAGCGCGCCGCGCTGCAGAAATTCGCCGACGCCCACACCCAGATGGCCCAGGGCTATCGCAAGGGCTTCGAGGCCTTCCAGTCGCTGGGCTTCGTGGCCTCGGCCGGTGATGCCGACGTGGCCGACATCGACCAAGGCCCTGCCAAGCTCCTGGGAGAGCTGAGCCGGCAGGTGGCCGACAGCAGTGCCGCCATTGCCCAGCAGGCCGCGCAAGATGCGCGCCGGGCCCTGGTCAGCAGCCTGGTGGCGCTGGCCCTGGTGAGCGCACTGGGTGTATTTGCGGGCTGGGTGCTCACCCGTTCGGTAGTGGGCCCGCTGCGCGTGGCCGTGTCCCTGGCCAACAAGGTGGCGGCTGGCGACCTGACGACCACCATCTCCATCGACGGCAACGACGAACCCGCGCGCCTGCTGCAGGCCCTGGCTGCGATGCAGGAAAACCTGGAGCGCGTTGTCTCGGGCGTGCGCACCAATGCCGAGGGCGTGGCCAGTGCCAGCGCCGAGATCGCCCAGGGCAACACCGACCTGAGCATGCGCACCGAAGACCAGGCCTCGTCGCTGGACGAAACCTCGTCGTCCATGCAGCAGCTGCAGCAGACCGTGCAGAACAACGCCGCCAGCGCCCAGCGCGCGAACGAGCTGGCCAAGAGCGGTGCCTCGGTCGCCGAGCGCGGCGGCCAGGTCGTGGGCCAGATGGTGGAGGTGGTGCAGGGCATCCAGGACAGCTCGCGCAAGATCGCCGACATCATCGGCGTCATCGACGGCATTGCCTTTCAGACCAACATCCTGGCGCTCAATGCCGCCGTGGAAGCGGCCCGCGCCGGCGAGCAGGGCCGCGGCTTTGCCGTAGTGGCCAGCGAGGTGCGCAACCTCGCCACGCGCAGCGCCAGCGCCGCGCGCGAGATCAAGGCCCTGATCCAGACCAGCGTGGATCGCGTGCAGGCCGGCTCCGACCTGGCGCGCAACGCCGGCAGCACCATGGACGAAGTGGTCACATCCATCCGCGGCGTGAGCACCCTGGTGGAAGAGATCAGCCAGGCCAGCGCCGAGCAGACCCGCGACATGCTGCGCGTGACCCAGGCCATCGTGCGCATGGACGACGCCACGCAGCAAAATGCCGCACTGGTGGAGCAGAGCGCGGCCGCCGCCGGAAGCCTGAGCGGCCAGGCCCACCAGCTGGTGGAGGCGGTGGCGGTATTCCGGCTGCGCTGAGACCCACGCAGCGCTTCAGGGCGTGGCGCGCCCGGTGCCTGCGGCCTCGCACACCACGGCCTCCCAAAGCGCCTCGGCGGCGCGCCCCATCTGAGTGTGGGAGCGGTAGACCCGGATCTCGAGTTCGATGTTCCATTGCGGCGTGGCCGCAGCGGCGGCCAGCCGACCGGCTGTCAGGTCATCGCCCACCAGACTCTGGGGCAGCCAGGCAATGCCCCGGCCTTCCAGTGCCATGGTCCTGAGCACGGACGCCAAATGCGCGGTGAAGACGGTATGGGTCGGCAGCCGGCCCAGCGCGCTGTCGAGGGTCTTGTGCAGGATGTTGCCCAGGCCTGATTCCGCGCTGTAGGCCAGCAACGGCGCTGCCGCGACGGAGCGCTCCAGGCCGTACAGGGCTGCACCGCCCGGCCCCATGGCGCACACGGGCCGCAGAACGTCCGAGCCCACGCAGACCGAAGGGTAGCCCTGCGCATGCAGTTGGCTGGGTGCCTGCGCATGCGCGTGGCACAGCACGAACTGCACCTTGCTCTGGGCCAGCAGCGCCTCGCAGCGGTGCAGCATGTCGGACTCCAGCTGCAGGGTACCAGCCATGGTGTGCGCGCCGTAGCTGCGCAGCCAAGCCGGCATGAAGGTCAGCGACAAGGCATGGGTCGCTGCAAAACGCAGGCTTTGGGAGCTTGCCTCGGCCACCGCACGCGCCGCACCGGGCAGGCGCGCCACCTCCGCGAGCAACTCGGGCGCAACGCCCTGGAACCACAGGCCCGCCTCAGTGAGCTTGACCGGCTGCGTGCTGCGATCAAACAGCTCCGCCCCCAGCCACTCTTCCAGCGCGCGCACGCGGCGGCCGAAGGCAGGCTGCGTCATGTGGCGATCTTCCGCCGCGCGCGAGAAGTTTCCGACCGCGGCCAGGACCAGGAAATCCTCGAGCCAGGAGATGTGCATGGGCGGTGCTTTGAAAGCACTGAAGAGAAGAAAAACGGCATTGGTCAAACGCCGTGCAGTTGCGGATCATACCGACCCCGACACCCGTTTTGACCTATGGAGCACCGCATGAAAATCGTTGAGATCCGAGAAAAGACCATCCCCATCAGCTCCCCCATTCGCAATGCCTACATCGACTTCAGCAAGATGACGCTGAGCCTGGTGGCGGTAATCACCGACGTGATTCGCGACGGCAAACCGGTGGTCGGCTATGGCTTCAACTCCAACGGCCGCTATGGCCAAGGCAAGCTGATGCGCGAGCGCTTCATCCCGCGTGTGCTCGAAGCCAACCCTGATTCCCTGATCGATGACAGCGGCAAGAACCTGGATCCGCACAAGATCTGGAACGCGATGTTCACCAACGAAAAACCAGGGGGTCACGGTGAGCGCTCCGTCGCCATCGGCACCATCGACATGGCCGTGTGGGACGCTGTGGCCAAGATCGAAGGCAAGCCACTGTTCCAGTTGCTCGCCGACCGTTATGGCAATGGCACGCCCAACCGCAATATCTTCGTCTACGCTGCCGGCGGTTACTACTACCCCGGCCAGGACCACGGCAAGCTCAAGGACGAGATGAAGAGCTACATCGACCGCGGCTACACCGTGGTCAAGAAGAAGATCGGCGGAGCCTCGCTCGACGAAGACCTTCGCCGCATCGACTCCATCCTCAGCGTGCTGCAGGACGGCCAGAAGCTGTGCGTGGATGCCAATGGCCGCTTCGATCTGGACACCGCCATCCAGTACGCCAAGGCGCTGTCTCAATACGACCTGTTCTGGTACGAGGAGCCAGGTGACCCACTCGACTTCGAGCTGCAGGCAGCCTTGCGCAACTACTACAAGAACCCCATGGCCACGGGTGAAGACCTGTTCTCCATGCAGGACGCGCGCAACCTGATCCGCTATGGCGGCATGCGCCCCGACCGCGACTGGCTGCAGTTCGATTGCGCGCTGAGCTACGGCCTGGTGGAGTACCTGCGCACTCTGGACATGCTCAAGGAACACGGCTGGTCCGCAAGCCGTTGCATCCCGCACGGCGGGCACCAGATGTCGCTGAACATCGCGGCCGGCCTGGGCCTGGGCGGCAACGAGTCCTATCCGGACCTGTTCCAGCCGTTCGGCGGCTTCCCGGACGGCGTGAAGGTGGTCGACGGCCACGTGACGCTGCCCGACCTGCCGGGCATCGGTTTCGAAGGCAAGGCCGACCTGTATGCGCAGATGCAGGCCCTGTCCGCCTGATCACCCCCTCACAAACAGAACCTGAAGGAGACAAGCCATGGGCACTTTGAAGCTAGGGGCTGCAGCCGCAGCCATCGGACTGATTGCGATCAGCAGCAGCACTACCGCATGGGCGGAATTTCCGGACAAGCCAATTACCTTGGTTGTCCCCTTTTCCGCTGGCGGTCCCAGCGACAAGATTGCCCGTGATCTGGCAGAAGCCCTGCGCAAGCCTTTGGCCCAGACAGTGATCGTCGACAACACTGCGGGCGCGGGAGGCACCATCGGCGCGGCGCGCGTCGCACGTGCATCCCCGGATGGCTACACCCTGCTGGTGCACCACATCGGCATCTCCACGGCACCCGCGCTCTACAAGAAGCTGCCCTACAGAACGCTGGAAGACTTCGAGTACCTCGGACTCATCAACGAAGCGCCTTCCACCCTGATCGGCAAGCCAGGCCTGGCGGCCAACAACTTTGCCGACCTTCGCAAATGAATCAGTTCCAACGACGGCAAGGTCAACCTCGCGAATGCCGGCGTGGGCTCGGCATCCCACCTGTGCGGACTGGTGCTGCAGGCCACCCTGCAATCGAAAATGGCCTTCGTTCCCTACAAGGGAACGGCGCCCGCCATGACCGACTTGATGGGCGGACAGGTGGACCTGATGTGCGAGCAGGCCACCAACGCCGTGCCCCAGATCGAAGCGAAGAAGGTCAAGGTCTTTGGCGTCACCAGCAAGCAGCGGATGGCGTTGCCCGCGCTTGCCCAAGTGCCCACGCTGGCAGAAGCGGGCCTGACCGGCTTCGAGATGTCGGTATGGCACGGCGTGTACGCACCCAAGAGCACGCCACCGGCCGTGCTGGCCAGACTGAACGCCGCCATCCGGGCAGCGCTCAAGGATCCCGAACTCATCCAGCGCGAGGAAGCACTTGGCGTGCGTATCGTGACCGACGCACGCCTGGAACCTGCGGAGCATAAGAAATACGTGGAGGGCGAGATGATCCGTTGGGCCAGGATCATCAAGGACTCCGGGGAAACCGCGGACTGACGATAGAAGGCAGCCGCCGGATCGACTCGACCGAAGACTCCGGAGGCTGCCAGGTCCCTCGGCGCTTCAGAACGGCACGCGACCCCGCCAGATATCCCGGTACATCGCCCAGTCCCCCATGAAGCTGTACAGCGGCCGCTTGAAGCTGGCCGGCTTGTTCTTCTCAAACCCGAAATGCCCCACCCACGCAAACCCGTAGCCGCACAGCAGCCCCACTAACAGAAACCACGGTTGGCGGGTGGCAACCGCCAAAGCCACGCACAGGAGTGACAGGGTCGAGCCCACGAAATGCAGCCGCCGGCAGGTGCGGTTGCTGTGCTCGGTCAAGTAGAACGGGTAGAACTCCGCAAAGCTCTTGAAGGCGCGCGGATCGGTGGGGGTCGTGGGCGCAGCGCTCAGGTCCATGGCTTGTCTCCTTGGGGTTTTGTTGTCTGCGCTTTATACGCCCAAGTGCACTGCACAAGCGTGCCGGGTTTGACAGTGTGCAAGGGGCAATGTTTTAATAGATCGACTGGTTGATCTATTAATAGCCCTTTCCTTATGCGCACCTTCAATCCCGCACAGCACCAGGCCCGGCGCCAGCACATCCTGGCTGCGGCCGTGGAGTGCTTCATGCGCAAGGGCTTTCATGGCACCCGCACGGCCGAGATCTGTGCCGAGGCCGGCATGAGCCCCGGCAACCTGTTCCACTACTTCCCCACCAAGGAGGCCATCATTGCCGCCATCGTGGAGGAGGACCAGCGCGAGACCGCCGAGCGCTTTGCCCAGGCCGCGCAGGAGCAGAACCTGTACCAGGCGCTGCTGGGCATCTTGGAAGACAGCCTGGCCCTGCTGGCGGACCCCGTCTACACCCGCATCGGCCTGGAGGTGCTGGCCGAGGGAGTGCGCAACCCGGCTGTCATGGCCTGTGTGGCGCAGGGCGAGGCGGTGCGCAAGGCTGCGCTGGTGCAACTGCTGGAGGCGGCCGTAGAGCGTGGGCAGGTGCGCCTGTCCATGCCTGCGGCCCAGGCGGCGGACTGGGTGCTGCTGCTGCTAGACGGCGCCTTTGGCCGCGCCATGGTGGAGGTGCCGTTCGACAGCACCGCCTACCGCACGCTGGTGCTGGGCGCGCTGGCGACCGTGATCGGGCCCCTGGCATGACACCGCTCGACACCCCCACCCTCCCCGGCCCTGCAACCCTGGCGCCCGCAGGCGGCCCCAGCCGCGAACACGCCATCGACGCACTGCGCGGCTTCGCGCTGCTGGGCATCCTGGTCGTCAACGCAGGCAGCTTTGCCTCGACCTACTTCGGCCTCGGCGTAGCCGACCCTGCGTTCTCGCGGCCCGTGGACCATGCCGTGCGCTGGTTCGTTGCCCTGGTCTTCGAGACCAAGTTCTACCTCTTGTTCTCGCTGCTGTTCGGCTACAGCTTTGCCTTGCAGATGGACTCGGCCCAGCGCTCCGGCAGCGCCTTCGGGCCGCGCTTCCTGCGGCGCCTGGCGGGATTGCTGCTGCTGGGTGTGGCGCATGCCTGGCTGCTGTTCGCGGGCGACATCCTGGTGACCTATGCGCTGCTGGGCGCGCTGCTGCTGCTGATGCGCCGGTTGCGGCCAGGCACTGCGGTGGTGCTGGCCGTGGCGCTGCTGGGGCTGGTGTCAGCCTGCTGGGGGCTGCTCGCCTGGTTGATGTCGCTGGCGCCGCCGATGGATTGGCCCCTGGCCGAGATCCATGCCAAGGCCCAGCAGGCCGCCGCGGCCTACCGCGCCGGGGCCCTCGACGCCATTGCCCAGCGCGGGCGCGATATGGCCGATGGCGTCTGGTTCGTGCTGGTGTTCGTGCAGGCGCCCTGCGCACTGGCCATGTTCCTGCTGGGGCTGGCGGCCCACCGCTCGGGCTATCTGGCCCGCGCCGCATCAGAGCCAGCGCGCCTGCGCCGGTGGCTGTGGTGCTGCCTGCCGATCGGGGCTGCAGGCGCCTTGCTCTATGCCACGGTGCAGACCAGCATGGTGCGCCCGAGCGACCATGTCTCTGCGGCAGTGCTGGCCGTGGACCTGGCCACGGCACCGTTCCTCACACTGGGCTATGTCGCCGCGTTACTCTGGGCGCTGCAGCACCGCCCCGGCGGCGGGACGCTGGCCGCATGGCTCGAACCCGCGGGCCGCATGGCGCTGTCCAACTACCTGCTGCAGTCTCTGGTGGGTGCGCTGGTGTTCACGGCCTACGGCCTGGCGCTGGTGGGGCGGGTGCCACCGCTGGCGGTGCTGCTGGGCTGCGTGGCGCTGTACGCGGCACAGCTTTCACTGAGCCGCCGCTGGATGGCGCAGCACGCCTACGGGCCGGTGGAGTGGCTGCTGCGCGCCTTCACGCTGCTGCGCTGGCCCGCATGGCGGCGTGCACCCCGGCCGGCAGAATGATCACCGCCCGATGGGCACGAGCTGGTCGTCCGCCATGCCCACCAGCAGGGCCTTGCCGTCCGGCTGCACGCGGAATTCACCAAAGCGCGCCTGCTCCCAGCGGCTGGCATCGCCCTCGGCGAAATACCAGCCATCGGTCACCAGTGTCCACTCGCCGTTCTTGGGCGTGAGCTGGATGCGGAACTCGCCGGGGGCGATGGGGGCATCGTACTTTTCCACACGCTCCCAGTCCACCACGCCGCGCGCATCGAGCCGGCCGACGGCATAGGGCCGGCTGCCCAGCAGGCCTTCCACACCGGCCTCGCGCCGGTCGACACCGGGCATCTGCGGCAGCGTGAAACGCAGGCGCATGTAGTCGCCCTGCATCAGCGAGCGCGGGTCCACCGGGGCCAGGGGCACGTAGACCTTCTGGCCCTTGGCAATCGTGTTTTCCTTGTCGGCGATGCCGATGTTGGCCACGGCCACGGTGGCCACCGCGCTCAAGGCCAGCAGCCAGGGGCTGGCGCGGTGGGCCCAGTGGCGGGCTGCGTGGCCAGGCACCGCAGTGGCGGCAGCACGTGGCGTGCGCAGTGCGCTCCAGGCCAGCACCCCAAGCAGCGCGCCACAGCCCACGAGCACCATGGCCTTGGTGGCCAGGGGCCAGGCCAGCAGGTAGTAGAAGCCGCCCATGATCCAGGTGCAGGCCAGTGCGGCCGCGGTGGCCTGGCCCCAGCGGCGGGTGGTACCGGCGATGGCCAGGGCCAGCAGCGCACTGCCCAGCAGGGGCGAGAACCAGCACAGCAGGGCCAGCACCAGGGCCACCACGGCGGCGCGGGGCTGGCGCAGCACCGGCCAGGCGCGCTGCGCAATCGCGGCGGCAGCCAGCGCCAGCAGCACGCTGCCGGCCTGCACCATCCACCACAGCGCGTAGCCGCGCGGCCCGACCTCACGGCCCACCTCGCGCACCAGCTCGCCGCCGATGCCGGCACCGAACGCACCGCCCACCAGAAAGGTCTGGCCCGACAGGCCGCAGATGCCCCACAGCAGCACCAGCAGCCAGCCGCAGGCCACGGGCTCCAGCAGCGCCGCCAGCCAGTTGCCGGCCGTACCCCGGCCAAGCGCATGGCGCTGCCACAGCAGCAGGCCCACCCACACCGCGAGCACGGCGTGCACCATGCTCCAGGGCACCAGGGGTGACAGGGCCCAGCGGCCATCGGCACCGGGCCAGATGAGCACGGCAAACAGCACCGCCGCGCCCGCCCCCAGCAGCACCCGCAGCCAGGGCAAGGCCACGAGCGCGGCCACTGCCAGCGCCACCACCAGCATGACCGCTGCAGCCGGCTGCAGGCCCATGTCGCGCCCGCAGGCAAAGCCCAGCAGGCCTGCGCCGGTCAGCAGCGCGGGGAACGCCAGCTGCTCCAGAAAGATCGGCAGGTCCTTGCTGCGCAGGGCCGCAGTAGCGCCGGCCAGCACCACGGCGCCGATGACGTAGGCACCCGCATCCCGCACGATCCACTCGCCGAAGAACAGGCCGAACATGGCCAGCAACGGCAGCGCGGCCAGCCAGGCGCCCAGCGCCGTGAGCAGCACTACGGGCCAGGGGCGCGCCGTGCCGCGGGCCCGGTTCGCATCGGCCGCAGAGGCGCCGGCCGGCAGGATGCCCTGCTCCACGGCGACCTGCACGATGGTTTCAAGCGCACCGGGCGTGGGCACGGGCACAGCAGCGCTGGCAGACAGATTCACGGGATCACCGGATACCTCGCTCATGCTGCGTCTCCTTGCTGCTGCACAGCACGGCGCGCCAGGCGCATCACCAGATTCACGGTGGCCGCCAGCAGCCCCGCCGCCACCAGGCCAATGAGCAGCAGCGAACCCACAAAATCCCCGAAGCGGGAAGCCGAGAACATGGCACGCGCCAGCCCGGTCACCAGCAGGATGTTGAGCCCCAGCGCCGCACCGCTGAGCAGGAAGATATCGAAATGTGTGCGCGTGCCCACCAGCGCCGCAGCCGCCGCCAGCAGCGCCAGGCCCAGGCCGTAGTGGCCCGCCACCGGCGAATGGAACAGGCCCCCGAGTGCGGTGAGCGTGACCAGCATCAGCGCCAGCGTGCCCGCCGTGCGCAGCGCCCAGACGCCCGCGCCGGTGAAGCGCTGCGCCTGCGGCAGCATGGCGGCCGCTACGGCCAGCGCGGCGCCCAGGGAGACCAGGTGCACCGTCATGTCCGCGGGCGACACGCGCCAGCTGTGGCCCGTGTGCGCCTGCGCCCACAGCGAGATGCCGACTATGGCCACCAGGGTCCACGGCACCCACACCACGTCGCTGCGCACGGCCAACGCCAGGGGCAGCGTGAGCGCGGCCCACACGGCAAACAGCTGCCAGGGATCGGCCCCGGTCTGGTAGGTCTGCCCGAAGTAGGCGAACAGCGCACCCGTGCCCAGCAGCGCCAGCATGGCCAGCGGTGCGCGCGCTCCGGCACGCAGCGCAGCGCCCGCACACATGGCCAGCACAAAGCCCTGCAGCAGTGCAAAGCGCATGAAGCGGCCCAGGCTCTCCCAGTTGGCCGCGATCCACATCACCAGCCCCAGACCGCCGAGCGCCGCGGCGATGACCGCCACGGTGCGCCACAGCGTGGTGTGCAGGGCGGCAGGCGGGCGGTCGAACCCCGCCAGGCCCAGCAGCCGGGTGGCGGCCGGTCGGGCCAGCGTGTGCTGGCGGGCCAGCTCGAACAGGGCGGTGCGCAGGGTCATGGGAGAGGCCTTTGGCTCAGGACAGGGAAATGAAGTCGCGGATCGCCATCAGCGTACCGTCTGGCGCCTCGCTCATCTGGTTGTGGCCCACGGGCAGGCTAGTGGTGTGCACCCGCTTGCCGGCTGCGCGCGCGGCCGCCACCAGGCCCTGGGCGGCCTTGGGCGCGGTCATCTGGTCCTGCGCGCCCAGCGCGAACAGCACGGGGCACTGCACGACGGCAATCGCATGCTCGCCGTTGGCATAGCTGTCGCAGGCCACGAAGCCGCGGTGGAACACATTCACGGCGCTGTTGCTGCGCAGCACCTTGCGGCCCAACGCCATGCCCGCGTTGTAGACCCAGAAGCCCGCGCCCGAAGGCGGCGCCAGCGTGCTGCGCGAGAACACGTTGACCATGCGCAGCGCCTTCTCGGGCTCGTTGAGCGCCGCGTCGATCAGTGCGGGCGAGACCTTCATCGGGTAGGCCGTGCCCACCAGCACCAGGTGGCTCACGCGCTCGCCCAGGCGGGCCGCGGCCTCCAGCGCGATCAGCGAACCGAAGCTGTGGCCCACCAGCGCCGCGCGCCGCACGCCCGCGGCATCGAGCAGCGCAGCGACGAAGTCCGCCCCCGCCTCGACGCTGGCCGGGGCTTCGCCCGCGCTGCGGCAGTGGCCCGGCAGGTCCACCGCCAGCACGTTCCAGCCATGGTTGGCGAGGTAGCGGCTTTGCAGCGCCCACACGCTGTGGTCGTTGAGCACGCCGTGGACCATGACCACGGTGGGCAGTGCGGGGTTGAACGCCTTGCCGCCGGTGTAGCAGTAGGTGGTGTGGCCGTTGACTTGGATCTGCATACGGATGGTTCCTCTTTGTCTGTCTTTGTTTCGTCGTTCTTGTCGTGCCAGCGCGATGGTCGCTCTCAGCGTGGCGGCACACCGGCGGCCAGGTCGTCCAGCACCTGGAGCCAGCGCTGCGCTGCGTCACGCACCTTGGTGCTGCCGTCCCCTCGGGCTGTGGCCTCGGCCAGCGGGCGCTGAGCGGCGGCCGCGCCACGCCAGTCGTCCAGGGCCAGCACGGCCAGGTAGCGCACGGTCTCGTCGCTGTCGTGTACCACGGCATGGGCCAGTGCGGGCACGGTGCGCGCACCGGCCTCGGCGCCAAGGGCCCGTTCGCCCAGCACCATGGCCGCATGCTGGCGCACCGCGGTCAGCGGCGACTGCAGGCCGCGCAGGGCCTCGTCCACCTCGTGCAGGCGCAAGGTGCAGGTGCCCTTGCCGGGGCGCAGCCATTGCTCCACCAGCGGCAGCAGCGCAGGCCGCACGGCGGGCAGGGATTCGACCGGGCGGTAGTCGAGCGGCAGTGGGTCCAGCGCACGGTTGCGGAACGCGCCATAGGGCGATGACAGGCCCTGCGCCACGCACTCGTCGCCCAGCTTGCCCGCCTGGGCCTGCTGCAGCAGCCAGGCGCTGTCGCCCAGGTGGGCCAGCGCACCGGCGCAGATATTGCGCCCGGCCTGGGCCAGATGGCGCAGGCTGCTGCGCGGCACGGCCCGGAGCACCTGGGCCCGCAAGGCAGCCACCACCTCGGGCGCGGCCGCGCCGATCTCGCCCAGCAGCCGCGCGGCCTCGCACTGCGTCTCGGTGCGCACCAGCAATTGCAGCAGTGCCGGAATGGCAGCGGAGCCAAAAGCGCGCAGCGCGCGCTGCGCCGCTTCGCCATGGCGCTGGGCCTGCTCACGCGTCAGGCCCAGTTCGGGCGCGGGCTGGTGCGCCAGGCAGGCCAGGTGGTAGCGCAGGCGCTCTGCCTCGGGCAGGGCCGCCACGCGCGCCTCTTCGGCCAGGTCTGCGGCATGGCCTGGCAGCAGGCGTGCAAAGGCTTCGTCGCCCAGGCAGCGCAAGGCCATGGCAACGCCCTCGTCGCTGTCCTCGTGCAGCAGAACGGCAAAGCCGGGTGTGAGCCGGTCGGCCACGGCCGATGCGTGCAAGGCATCGCGCAGGCGCTGGCACACGCGCACCAGGGCGTCGATGCAGCGGCGGTCCGCAGCCTCCCACTGCGCCACGTCGCCCCCTTGGGCCTCGGTCGCGAGTGCGGCTTCGGCGGCGGCCATGGCGGCGCTGCCCGACGCCATGTCGGGCCAGCACCAGTCCGCCGGGTTCCAGCGCAGTTCGTAGAGCGTTCCCTCGCCTTCCGATGCCTCGTCCCCGGCCCCGGCCAGTGCGGCCTCGCTGTTCATCGCCACGGTGGGCAGGTGGATGGGGCCATCGTGCTCGCGGTAGATGCCCGCGAGCGCCACGGCATAGACATCGCCGCGCAGCGGGTGCGCCTGCAGCGCGGGCAACACCTGCGCCAGCGCATCGTCGAGCAGCGTCTGCTCGAAGGCCTGCCAGTCCATGGCGGGTGCCGCCTGCGCTCCCATCGCCGGGCTCAGGCCGCCTTCTCCGCGGCCTTGAGGGCGCGCTTGAGGTCGTCGATCAGGTCGTCGGCATCTTCGAGCCCGATGGACAGGCGGATGGTGCCCTGCGTGATGCCGGCGTTGACCAGCGCCTCGTCGCTCATGCGGAAGTGCGTGGTGCTGGCCGGGTGGATCACCAGGCTGCGGCAGTCGCCCACGTTGGCCAGGTGGCTGAAGACCTTGAGCGCCTCGATGAACTTCTTGCCCTGCTCGCGGTTGCCCTTGAGGTCGAAGCTGAACACCGAGCCCGCGCCGCGCGGCAGCAGTTTTTGCGCCAGCGCGTGGCTGGGGTGGGTGTCGAGCATGGGGTGGCCCACGCGCGAGACGAAGGGTTGGCTGGCCAGGAACTCGACCACGCGCGCCGTGTTGCGCATGTGCCGCTCCATGCGCAGCGGCAAGGTCTCAATGCCCTGCAGGATGAGCCAGGCCGTGTGCGGGCTCATGCAGGCGCCAAAGTCGCGCAGGCCTTCACGCCGCGCGCGCAGCAAGAAGGCGCCGACCGAGCTTTCCTCGCTGAACACCATGTTGTGAAAACCCTCGTAGGGCGAAGTGAGCTCGGCGAACCGGCCCGCTGCGCGCGGGCCATCCCAGTCGAAGCTGCCGCCATCGACCACGATACCGCCCACCACCGTGCCGTGGCCCGAGAGGAACTTGGTGGCCGAGTGGTAGACCAGGTCGGCCCCCAGCTCCAGCGGCTTCATGAGCCAGGGCGAGGTCAGGGTGGAATCAACCAGCAGCGGCACACCCGCCTCGTGCGCGATGGCACTGATGGCGGGGATGTCCAGCACATCCAGGCCCGGGTTGCCCACGGTCTCGCCGAAGAACAGTTTCGTATTGGGCCGCACGGCGGCGCGCCAGCCGTCGATGTCACCAGGCTTGACGAAGGTGGTGGCTATGCCAAAGCGCGACAGCGTGTAGTGCAGCAGGTTCTGCGAGCCGCCATACAGCGCCGTGCTGGCCACGATGTGGCTGCCCGCGCCCATCAGCGTGCAAATGGCCAGGTGCAGCGCGGCCTGGCCGCTGGCGGTGGCGATGGCGCCCACCCCTCCTTCCAGTGCAGACACGCGCTGCTCCAGCACCGCGTTGGTGGGGTTGCTGATGCGGCTGTAAACATGGCCGGGCCGTTCCAGGTTGAACAGCGAGGCGGCGTGGTCGCTCGATTCGAAGACGAATGAGGTGGTCAGGTGGATCGGCACGGCACGTGCGCCGGTGACCGGATCGGGGGTGGCGCCGGCATGCAGCGCGAGCGTGTCAAAGCCGGGGTCGGAGTAACCGGGCATCCAATGTCTCCCATGTTGTCGGTGCTGGCAGGCATTGTGGGCTATATTTGATCGGAAACAAGCTGCGCCACCCCGGCGGTGGCCGCCCCGCTCGCCCCATTGGAGACCGATCATGAAAGTCAGCGATATCCTTCGCGTCAAAGGCAACACCCTCTACACCGTGACCCCCGACGAGCCGCTGGCCAACGCCGTGGACATCATGGCCGAGCGCGACATCGGCTCCCTGGTGGTGATGGAGCTTGGCGACCTGGTGGGCATGCTCACCTTCCGCGAGGTGATCCAGGCCATCGTCAAGAACGGCGGCAGCGTGGGCACGCTGCAGGTGCGCTCGGCCATGGACGACCACCCGCTGACCTGCACCCTCGAAACCGAGATGGACGAGGTACGCCGCATGATGCTGGACCGCCACGCGCGCTACATGCCGGTGATGGACAAGCGCATGCTCATGGGCGTGATCAGCTTCTACGACGTGGCCAAGGCGGTGGTGGACAGCCAGAACTTTGAGAACAAGATGCTCAAGGCCTATATCCGCGACTGGCCCGAGGAAGAGTCGGGCGGCTGAACAGGTTCCGCCACTCTGGGATAATCGGTCCCATGAGCGGCAACACCATCGGTACCCTATTCGCTGTCACCAATTTTGGTGAATCCCACGGCCCGGCCATTGGCTGCGTGATCGACGGCTGCCCGCCGGGCATGCCGCTCGCCGAGGCGGACATCCAGGCCGACCTGGACCGCCGCCGCCCCGGCACCAGCCGCCACGTCACCCAGCGCAACGAGCCCGATGCGGTGGAGATCCTCTCAGGCGTGTACGAAGGCAGGACCACCGGCACCCCCATCGCGCTGTTGATCCGCAACACCGACCAGCGCAGCAAGGACTACAGCAACATCTCCGAGAGCTTTCGCCCGGGCCATGCCGACTACACCTACTGGCACAAGTACGGCATTCGCGACCCGCGCGGCGGCGGCCGCTCGTCGGCACGCCTGACGGCGCCCACCGTGGCCGCTGGCGCCGTGGCCAAGAAGTGGCTGGCCCAGCAGTACGGCACGCAGTTCCGCGCCTGCATGACGCAGCTGGGCGAGCTGCCCATCCCCTTCGAGAGCTGGGACCATGTGCGCGCAAACCCCTTCTTCGCCCCCGTGGCCGACGTGCAGCAGTACGAGGACTACATGGACGCGCTGCGCAAGGCCGGCGACTCCTGCGGCGCGCGCATCCGCATCTCGGCCAGCGGCGTGCCCGTGGGCCTGGGCGAGCCGCTGTACGACAAGCTCGACGCCGACATCGCCCACGCCATGATGGGCCTGAACGCCGTCAAGGGCGTGGAGATTGGTGCCGGCTTCGAGAGCGTGGCCCACCGCGGCACCATGCACGGCGACTCGATGACGCCCCAGGGCTTTCGCACCAACCACGCCGGCGGCGTGCTCGGCGGCATCAGCACCGGGCAGGACCTGGAGGTCTCGATCGCGATCAAGCCGACCAGCTCCATCATCAGCCCGCGCGAGTCCATCGACATCCACGGTCAGCCCACCGAGGTGATCACCAAGGGCCGCCACGACCCCTGCGTGGGCATCCGCGCCGCACCGATTGCCGAGGCGCTGCTGGCGCTGGTGGTGATCGAGCACGCTCTGCGCAACCGCGCCCAGTGCGCGGACGTGGTGCGCGAGGTGGCCCCGATCCAGGCGTCGTTCCTTTGAGCTCCGCCGCCCGCACCCGTGGCGCCCGGGCATGCGCCACGGCGATGGCCCTGGCGGCAGCAGCACTGCTGGCAGGCTGCGCGTCGACGCCCGCGCCCACGCACATCGACATCGGCCTCATCGCCTTCAACGACCTGCACGGCAACCTGGAGCCGCCGCGCATGGCACTGCAGGTGGCTGCGCCCGATGGCAGCGGCCCGGCGCGCGTGCCCGCGGGCGGCGCGGCCTACATGGCCAGCGCCATCGCGCACCTGAAGACCCTCCACAGGCACCATGCGGTGGTGGCGGCCGGCGACATGGTGGGCGCGTCCCCCCTGGTGTCGGCCTTGTTCCTCGACGAGCCGACCATCGAGGCCGTCAACCGCATGGGCATCGACTTCAATGCCGTGGGCAACCACGAGTTCGACAAGGGCTGGCGCGAGCTGCTGCGCCTGAAGAACGGCGGCTGCGAGAAGCACACCGTGCGCGAGCCCTGCCAGCTCAACCCCGGCTTTCCCGGCACCAACTTCGGCCTGCTGGCGGCCAACACCGCGCACGACGACGGCCGCCCGCTGCTGCCGCCCACCGGCATCAAGCGCTTCACCGAAGGCGGCGTGACGGTCAGCGTGGGCTTCATCGGCCTGACCCTGCGCGGCACACCCGCCATGGTGGCGCCCGCCGGCGTGGCCGGCCTGCGCTTTGCGGACGAGGCCGACACGGTCAACGCCCTCATCCCCGGCCTGCGCGCCCAGGGCGCCGACGTGATCGTGGTCATGGTGCACGAGGGCGGCGAAACCGAGGCCGCCCTGGGCGAGACCAGTTGCAAGGGCCTGAGCGGCGACATCGTGCCCATCCTGGAGCGGCTCGACCCGGCGGTGGACGTGGTGGTCTCGGGCCACACGCACCGCTCCTACCTGTGCGACTACGGCACCGTGAACCCCGCGCACCCGCTGCTGCTGACCAGCGCAGGCCAGTACGGCACGCACGTCACCGACATCAGCCTGCGCGTGGACACCGCCACCCGCCGCGTGGTGCGCAAGAGCGCGCGCCAGGTCATCGTGCAGGGCGAGGGCTTCACCAGCGGCCCCACCACCTTCGCGGTGGACCAGCGCTTCCCCGTCTTCGCGCGCGATGAGGGCGTGCACGCCATCGTGGAGCGCTACCGCGCCGCTGCCGAACCCCAGGCCCAGCGCCCCGCGGGCCGCCTCACCGGCCCGGTCTCGCGCGAGCCTGCACCTTCGCTCGAAACCTCCATGGGCAACCTAATCGCCGACGCACAATTGCTCGCGGCCCAGGGCCCGGGCCTTGCCGCCCAGATCTCCTTCATGAACCCCGGCGGCGTGCGCGGCGTGCTGGTGCCCGGGCCCGATGGCCAGGTGCGCTACGGCCAGATGTTCACGGCCCAGCCGTTCGGCAACAGCCTGATGGTGCAGTCCTTCACGGGCGCGCAGGTCAAGGCCATCCTGGAACAGCAGTTCGCCAGCGGCACCAACACCGCGCAGAGCCCGCGGGTGCTGTCGGTCTCCAAGGGGTTCACCTACAGCTATGACCTGCGGTTGCCTGCGGGGCAGCGGGTGAGCGGCGTGTTGCTCAACGGCCAGCCGCTGCGCGCCGATGCGGTCTACCGGGTGGTGGTGAGCAGCTTCCTGGCTACGGGCGGGGATAACTTCACTGTCTTCACGCAAGGCGTGGATGGGTTGGGGGCGGGGCAGGATCTGGATGCGTTGGAGGCTTACTTCACTGCGGCTGGTGGGGCTGTGGTGCCGCCGGCTACGGATCGGATTGTTCGCGTGGATCTGCCCTGATTTTTCTGTTGTCGGCTTGGGGCTTGTTTGAGCCGCGTGCTTGCATTGACGGCGGAGGCCGGGGTATGCGCCCGGCGGCGCACCTACTGTTCTTTTGCTTCGCCAAAAGAAAGTAGGCAAAGAAAAGGCGACCCCGCTGCCCGTGTCCCCACTCGCCTGGCGGCAAGTGGGGCAGCCTGCGATGCTCTGTCCTGGGGTGTGCCGCAGAACTCGCTGCGTTCTTCGAACTCCGCTCAGACAGCTGCGGCAAGCCAGACAACGATGCGCGTGTCCTTCGGCACGCGCTCACCCCAGGCCCTGCGCTTCTCGGCACGGTCAGAAGGGGGTGGATACCAACACGGGCCATTGCTTCGCTCGGCCCCATTTGCCTCGCTGCGCTTCGGCGTCGGCAGCGCGCAGCGCGTAATCGACACCCGGCGCAGCTGCGCAGCAGCAGCCGTCTTTGACCCCGCTCCCCACCCCTGCTGGCTGCGCCGAGAAGCGCAGGAGCTGGGGTGGGTGCGTGTGCCGAAGGACACACACGCTTCGTCCTCCAGCTTGCCGCAGCTGTCTGAGCGGAGTTCGAAGAACGCAGCGAGTTCTGCGGCACCACCCCAGTTGCATCGCAGGCTGCCCCCGTTCGCCCGACAGGGCGTACGGGGGACGCAGACTGGGGGTCGCCTTCTCTTTGGTGACTTTCTCTTGGCGGCCCAAGAGAAAGTTACTGCGCCGCCGGGCGCACATCCCGGCCCCCGCCCTCAAACCAAGCACGCCCGATCAAAGCGAAGCGACGCCCCCAATCACGCAATCACGCAATCAGAACTCGTAAGTAGCCGAAAGCCAAAGACGCCGCCCATCCTGGCTGTTCGTATAAAGATTCCGATAGTTCACCACCGCAGGCGACCCCGGCACCGTATACGGCGTGTACTCCACAAAATCCTTGTTGAACAGGTTGTAGACCGCCGCGTTGACCGTGAACTGCGGCGTGACCTGGTAACTGCCCCCCACATGGAACTGCGTGTACGCCTTGAAGTCCCCCAGTGCAGCCTTCGCAGCCCGCGTATCCGCCGTGGTCCCCGGATCCCGGAAACGCTCGCTGCGGTACTCCGCACGCAGCCACACATTCCACTGCTGCGAAGGCTCCCAGTTCAGCCGCGCGTTGAGCGCATGCTCGGGCGTGTCCATGAGCGGCTTGCCCACGTTGGGCCCGCTCTTTTGCTCGCTTTGGGTGTACGTGTAGTTGGCCGTGGCCGACCAGGCCTTGGCGATCGGGATGCGGGTGCTCAGTTCGAGCCCGCGCGTCACGGCCTCGTCGACGTTGATGGACTGGCCGAAGGCGTCCACGCGTGGCCAGTTGCCGAAGCTCACGCAGCCGGGGCGGTTGGGCGCCACGCTGTAGCTGCAGTTGAGCAGGCCCGGGCCGCTGGTGATCTTGTCCTTGAAGTCGTTGTTGAACAGCATGGCGCTGGCCGCAAAGCCACCGGGGCTGTCGAAATACACGCCCAGCTCGGTGCTGCGGCTGGTCTCGGGTTTCAGGCCCGGGCTGCCCACCAGGGGAATCGTGCCCTGCCCGCCAAAACCGTTGATGCCAGGCGCCAGCTGCTCCACGCGCGGCGTCTTGTAGCCGTTGCTCACGCCACCCTTCACGGTCCACTGCGGGGCCGCGTTCCACACGCCATAGACGCGCGGGCTGACCTTGCCGCCGAAGATGCTGTGCTTGTCGTAGCGCGCGCCCAGGGTCAGCTTGAAGTTCTGCAGCAGGCTCCATTCATCCTCGGCGAACACGGCCTTCTGCGTGAAGGCGAACGTGCCCGGGGCCACGCCGTCCTTCATCTCGGCGTCCCACCACTGGCCGCCCACGGTGGTCAGGTGGTTGCTGCCCCAGGGCAGCATGAGCTTGGTGTCCAGCACCTTGCTCTGTACCTCCAGCGCGCGCGCCGTGCCCTGCACCGCACCGGGGGTGCCGGGCGGAATGGTGCGGCCGATGGTCTCGGTGCGGTTGAGCATGTAGCTCGTGTCCCATGTGCCGAAACCGTAACGGCCGGTGTGGGCCAGTGTGAGCTGGTCGCGGTGGTACTTCTGCTCGGGGGCATAGCCGCCCTGCACACCCAGCGTGCCCAGTTGCCCGCGCGAGTTGTCGTAGGTCTGACGACCCGTGTCCAGGTCGAGCGTGAGGTCGTGGTATTGGTTGGGCGTGAGTGCCAGGCGAGCGCCCAGGGTGTTGACCTCGGACTTGACCGGGTTGGCCCCCATGATGGGCACCACCTCGCTACCGGCCTGCGTCACATAGCGGATGTCCGATGCACCGCGGCGGAAGCTGCTGCCGCGCAGGGACAGGCCGAGCATGTCTTCCTTGATCGGGCCGCTCAGGTAGAACTTGCCCGAGCGGGTGTCGCCAAAGTCTGACTCCTCCTGCAGCGTGTAGTCGGCCGAGAAGGAGCCGGCCCAGGTCTTGCCGACCTTGCGGGTGATGATGTTGACCACGCCGCCCATGGCGTCCGAGCCGTACAGCGTGGACATGGGGCCTCGGATGACCTCGATGCGCTCGATGGCTGACAGGGGCGGCATGAAGCTGGTCTGCGTGCCGCCGAAATCGTTGGGGGTGACGTTACCGGCCGCGTTCTGGCGGCGCCCGTCGATCAGGATCAGCGTGTAGTCGCTGGGCATGCCACGGATGCTGATGTTCAGCCCGCCCGACTTGTCCGTGGCCGTGCCGATGTCCACGCCCTCCACGTCCTCGAGCGCCTGCGCGATGCTGTTGAAGCGGCTGTGCTCCAGCTGCTTGCGCGTGATCACGGTGATGGAGGCCGGCGCCTCCTTGATGTCCTGCTCGAAGCCGGAGGCAGAGACGACCACCTCGCGCAACTGGGCCGTGGCAGGCTCCTGGGCCATTGCAGTGCCCCCCGCGCACACGGCGGCGACCAGCAGGGAAAGGGAAGAAAGACGCAGCGGGCACGCGGCGCCGGCAGGCATGCGGATGGGCATGAGAACAACACTCCAGGGAACAACGATGGAAAACGACGGAAAGGGTCCGTGCCACGCGCTCTGAAATGTTTTGTTCTGCGGCTCAACGACGGTCGACAGCGGCAAGCGCTGTCTGCGGTGTTGACTGTATCAATCAATAACAAAAATCGTTGTCATTACCATTCGCGTCCGATGGATTCGCAGGCATGTGCTGCGGCGCGTGTATACGCACGCATGCGATGAGGGCTCGCCCTCAGTACACATCGCGCCGGTAGCGCCCGCTGCGCACCAGCTCGGCCATGGGCACGGGCCCGAGCAGGCCGGCGAGTGCCATGTCCACGCCCTGGGCCATGCCCTGCAGGCTGCCGCAGACGTAGATGGCGGCGCCCTGCTCCTCGACCCAGGCACGCACGGTGGCGGCCTGCGCCTGCAGCAGGTCCTGCACATAGACCTTGTGGGCCGGGTCGTCACGCGAAAAGGCCAGGTCCAGCCGCGTGAGGACCCCACGGGCCTGCCAGGCGAGCAGTTCATCGCGGAACAGGAAATCGTGCGTCGCCTGCCGCTCGCCGAACAGCAGCCAGTTGGGCCCTGCCCCGGCCTGTGCGCGGGCCCGCAGGTGGCTGCGCAGGCCTGCAATGCCCGTGCCGTTGCCCACCAGGATCAGCGGGCGCGCCGCGTTGTCCTCCAGCCGGAAATTGCGGTGCGCGCGCAGGCGCATCTGCACGGCCTCGCCCACGGGCGCGCCATGCGTCAACCAGTGCGATGCCAGGCCCGGCGTGCCATCGTCGCGCAGGGCCTGGCGCACCACCAGGTGCACGCGGCCATCGCTGGCGAGCGAGGCGATCGAGTACTCGCGCGGTTGCGCCATGTCGCCCGGTACGCAGACCTGCACCAGGTCGCCCGACTCCCAGGCCGCAACCTCGCCGGCCGGCGGTGCCAGTTCGACCAGGTGCACCGGTGCCCCAGCGCTGCCGGGATTGAGGTGGCTGCGCGCGGCCAGCGTCCATGGGCCAAAGGCCGGGGCCTCCCAGGCGGGCAGTTCGCTCAGGCTGGAGACCTGGGCCAGGTGGTGCTGCCAGGCCGTGAGGGCAGCGGGATCGCCGTTGTCCATCTCCACGCACTCGAACAGCGGCACCGCGCCGCGTGCGCGCAGCCAGGCATCGAGCTGGCGGCCAAAGCCGCAGAAGTGCGCGTACTGGCGGTCGCCCAGGGCCAGCAGGCCGTACTGCAGCTGCGACAGATCGGCTGCGGCGCCCTCCTCCGAGCCCATGCAGGCCTGCTGGAACGCGGCGGCATTGTCGGGCGCATCGCCCTCGCCGTAGGTGCTGGCCAGGAACAGCGCACGCCGGCTGCGCGCCAGCAGGCCCGCATCGAGCTGGTCCAGCGTGCACAGGTGCACCGGCTCGCCGGCCGTGTGCAAGAGGCGCGCGGTCTCGCGCGCAAGCTCCTCGGCCTGGCCGGTCTGGCTGGCATAGACCACCAGCAGCGGTTGCACGCCTTCGCGCGCCGATGCCAGGGCCTGGGCCTGCGCGGCCTGGGCGCGGTGCCTGCGCCGCTCGCGCAGCCAGATGGCGGCACACATGGCGGCGTACAGCAGCACCAGGGCGGCGGCAGCGGCCAGCCGCACAGTGGGATCAGAAAAGTTCATTGAAATTCGGGAATGCGCTCGCGCCAGGCCGGGGTCGCAGTCCACCGGGCCCCCTGGTCCGTGCGCTCGCACAGCAGCGCGGCCACGCCCTGCCCTGTGGCAAAGGCCAGGCCTTCGACCGGCCCCAGCACCGTGAGTACCGTGGCCAGGGCATCGGCGTGCATGCACTCGGGGTGCAGCACCGTCACGCTGGCCAGCGCATGGGCCACCGGCTCACCCGTGCGCGGATCGACGGTGTGCGAGTAGCGCCGCCCGCCATGCTCGAAGGCATGCCAGTGGTCGCCCGAGGTGGCGATCGCCATGTCCTTCAACGGCAATGCCCGGGCCGGGCCTGCGGCCTCGCCTGCCACGGCCACGCGCCAGGGCTGTCCACCGGGGCGCATGCCGCTGGCGCGCAGCTCGCCGCCCACCTCGGCCAGGAAATCGGTCCATCCCTGCGCACGCAAGGTGTCCACCACCAGGTCCACCGAATAGCCCTTGGCAATGCCCGACAAGTCCAGCTGCAGGCCGCCAGGCTGCAGCGCCTGCATGGAATCATCGCGCAGCACCAGGCCAGCGCCAGGCGGGCGCAGGGCCGACAACTCCGGCGCCAGAGGCATCGCCGCCGGTGCGCTGTGGTCGGCATGCGGATCGGGCCGCGGGCCGAAGCCCCAGCGGCTCACCAGCGCCCCCACGCCCACGTCGAACGCACCGCCGCTGGCCAGCGCCCAGTGCCGCGCGGCCTGCAGCACCGCGCAGAACTCGGGCGACAGCGTGTGCCAGCTGCCCGCCGGCGCGCGGTTGAAGCGCGACACCTCCGACTCCGGCTCCCAATTGCTCATCTGCCGCACGACCAGCGCCAGTGCATCCTCGATGGCAGCGCGCACGGGCGCCAGCGGCGCGAACTGCGGGTTGCACAGGCGCACCGACCAGGTGGTGCCCATGGCCTCGCCGGCCAGGATCTGCAAGGCCGTGGAATCGGCCGCACGCACGGGTGCATGCGGCGCGGCATGGCCGGCACCGCCGAACGACACCCGGGCGGCAAGGGGCGCAGCGCCTGCGGCTGCGCGCCCGAACCCGGGGCCGTAGTGCACCTTGATGGTCATGCGCGCAGCAACCTCACCGTCGACTGGTCAGGGCAGGACTTCGAGCGTGCCCACGTACGACAGGCGGCGTTCCTTGGCCTGGGGCAACGAGGTCTTGTCGTCCTTGGCGTCCGCGTCCACCCAGTACATGCCGGCGGCAGGCCAGGTCACGCTGAACTCGCCCTTGGCATCGGTGGTGGCCTTGATCTCCCCGACCTTGTCGCGGTAGCGCGTGGCACCCGCCACCAGCACCACTTCAAGGTTGGCCGCAGGCTTGCCGTCGACGTGGAAGGCGAAGGTGGCCTTCTCGCCCTTCACCAGGTCGTTGGGGTGCGTCACGGGTACCAGCTCCAGGCCCTGGCCCGTGGGCTTGATGGCGCTGGGCTTGCCGACCGTGATGAAGGTCTCGATGCGGCCGGCGGACTGCGTCACCTTGAGGTCCTGCGCGTCGGCAGGCACTTCGGCCGCGAACTTCTCGGCCGTGCCACGCCAGCGCTTGTTCTGGCCGGCCTTGTCCTTGTAGGTGGCGTTCAGGCCGCTGTTGACCACGGCCAGGTGGTAGGTACCGGGCAGCGTGAGGTTCAGGTCGAACACGCTGCGCAGCTTGCCGCGGTGCGCGTTCTCGGGCTTGATCGAGGAGCCATCGGGTGCCACCACCACGAGGTTGTCCAGGCCCAGCGGCACATGGTTGAAGAAGAACAGGTCGTTGGACACGGCGGCATCCACCGTGACCCACTCGGCCTTGGAGAGCACCGTGGTCGATGGCAGGAGCCAGACATTGTGGGCCTGGGCCGAGAAGGCACCGCACAGCAGGGCGAAGCAGGTGGCGATACGGGTCTTGAATTGCATGGAAGGTCTCCGGGTATGGGGGGGTGATGCTGTCAGGGCTTGAGGTCGAGGGTGACCTCGCCGAGCTCGCTGCTGCCCTTGGCGCTCAGCTGCTGGGCCTTGGCGGCGGGCCAGGTGAAGGGGATCGTCACCAGTTCGCGGCCGCCGACCTCGCGCGAGGCCTCGACCACCAGCTTGTAGCTGCCGGCGGGCAGCGTGGCCAGTTGCTTGGTGCCTTCGTTGAAGGCCACCTGGTGCTTGCCCACGGGGCGCGTGGGGCTGGTCACGCCGTCGATGGGCACGGCCAGGTCACGACCAGTGCGGCGCCACCATTGGCGCAGGTCCTTGAGCCACTTGGCGCCCTCGTCGTTCTTCATCTTCACGTCGTACCAGACGGCCAGGGTGGAGGCCACCGAGTTGTCGGCACGCTCGACCCACATCGCCACGTAAGGGCGGTGGTACTCGGCCACGTCCAGGCGCGGGATCTCCACGCCCACGCCCAGTCCGGCCGCGAAGGCCGGGGCCCCCAGGCAGGCGCCCAGCGCCATGCTGTAGCGCAGGTGCAAATGCTTCGTCACAGGCATTTTTCGTTTCTTTCGGTTCAGTGGATAAACAGGAGCGCCAGCACCACCGGTATCACCAGCCCCATGCCCACCATGGGCCAGGTGAAGGGGCGGTTGCCCGCGTGCATCTTGAGGATGAACAGGCCGGTGACCGTGAACACCAGGCAGGCGGCGGCGAAGATGTCGATGAACCAGCTCCAGGCAGCGCCCGTGTTGCGGCCCTTGTGCAGGTCGTTGAGGTAGGAGATCCAGCCGCGGTCGGTGCGCTCGTACTCGGCCTCGCCGTCGGCCAGGTTCACGCGCAGCCAGGCATCGCCGCCGGGGCGCGGCAGCGAGACATAGACCTCATCGGCCGACCATTCGGCCTCGCGCCCCGCCGCGTCCACCGACCACTGTGTGCGCGCCCAATCCTGCAGCGCGGCAGGCAGCGGCCCTCGGTCCTTGGGCGGTGGCGGTGCGGCCTTGAGCGTGGTGAGCAGCGCATCGGGCAACGTGGCCTGCTGGCTCACCACCCTGGGCTTGGCCTCGATCTGCCCGGCATGGTTGAGCGTGAAACCGGTCACCGCGAACAGCAGCATGCCGATGAGGCACATGGCCGAGCTGACCCAGTGCCATTCGTGCAGCGTCTTGAGCCAGTATGACCGGCGCCGGTTGTCCTGTGGTTTGTTCATTCCTGGAGGGGTACGCGCGGATTGCCTTGCAGGAAGACGGGTGCGCCAGATGCGAAGCCGACATTCTAGTTTCAGAGAATGACAACCATTTGCATTTGCACAATCTTTACCTTGAGAAGTCAAGGGATTGGCTGGCCTCCATCTGACCTCAAGGGCCGTCTTGGAATGAAGCAAAACAAGAATAGTTATCATTCCTGTGCTTTTCACTTCCGGTCGCCACGCGGCGGACACCGCCGCTCTATCCCCATGTCCTTCCCGCACGCGCTGACCGACCTCTACGTACAGCACCACGGCTGGCTGCGCAGCTGGCTGCTGCGGCGCCTGGGCCATGCGGACGATGCGGCCGACTTCGCCCAGGACACCTACCTGCGCGTGATCGAGTCGCGCACCGTGCTGGCCGACATCCGCGAGCCGCGCGCCTTCCTGACCACCGTGGCCAAGCGCGTGGTGGCCAACCACCTGCGCCACCGCGAGATCGAGCGCGCCTACCTCGAAACGCTGGCCCACATGCCCCAGCCCCTGGCGCCCTCGCCCGAGGACCGCGCCATCGTGCTCGAAACGCTGCAGGAGATCGACGCCATCCTCGACGGCCTGCCGTCCAAGGTGCGCACCGCCTTCCTCTGGGCGCAGCTCGACGGCATGCCCTATGCCGAGATTGCCGAGCGCATGGGCGTTTCGCTCAGCTCGGTCAAGCAGTACATGGCGCGCGCCATACGGCACTGCTACTTTCCAGGGGCGGGCGCATGAGCGCCCACCCGCCGCCGCACACCGGCACAGCCCTGCCCGCCCCCGTCGTGGATGCCGCGGTGCAATGGCTGGTGCACCTGTGGTCCGGCACGGCCACGGCCGAGAGCCGGGCCGACTGGCAACGCTGGCGCGCCGCCCACCCGCAGCACGAGCAGGCCTGGCAGCAGATCGAGGCCACCGACACGCGCCTGCGCGGACGCAGCACGGCCGGCATGGTGACGGCCGCCACCGCTGTGAGCACGCTGGCCGGCCCCGCATCGCCGCGCCGGCGCCATGCGCTGCGCGGCATCGGCGGCCTGGCCGCCGGGGGCATTGCCGCCTGGCTGGGCTACGAACAACTGCCCTGGCGCGGCTGGGGTGCCGACCTGCGCACGGCCCGGGGCGAGCAGCGCAGCACCACCCTGCCGGACGGCACGCGCATCGTACTCAACACCGGCAGTGCGCTGGACGTGCGCTACACCGCGGGCCTGCGCCGCCTGCACCTGCGCGAGGGCGAGGTACTCGTCACCACGGCGCACGACGGTGCCGCCCAACCGCCCCGCCCGTTCGTGGTGGACACGCCCGCTGGGCACATCCGCGCGCTGGGGACCCGCTTCACCGTGCGGCACGACGGTGGGGCCAGCGAGGTCGCCGTGTATGAAGGCGCAGTGGAGCTGAGCCCCCTGGACAGGCCGGACGCCACCGTGCGCGTCGATGCCGGCCAGTCGGCGCGGCTCACCCCCCGTGCCGCCACCGCACCAAGCGCGGGCCCGGTGGAACCCGCCTGGCCCGAAGGTGTACTGGTGGCCTCCGACATGCGGCTGGCGAACTTCGCGGCCGAATTGCAGCGCTACCGCGGCGGCATGGTCAGCGTGGCTCCCGAGGTGGCACACCTGCGCCTGTCGGGCGTGTTCCCGCTGGCGGACACGGACCGCATCCTGCAGTCACTGGCCCAGGTGCTGCCCGTCGAAGTGCGCATCCCCGTGCGCTACTGGGTGCGCATAGGCGCCCCGCCGCACGGCCGGGGTTGAGCCCGGCATCGGACGCTGCTTTTTTTTGCACCGGGTCTGTACCTTTCACGCGCTCGCGTGACAAGGGAGGGAATAGCGCATTTCTTTCCTCTCACCTTCCATCCGACCACCATGCCCACCGCACCCCGGCACCCCGCTGCCCGCCCGACCGCCTGCCCGACCCTCTTCACCCTGCGCCCCACGGCCGTGCTGGCGGCCACGCTGGCCAGCGCACTGCTCGCCAGCGTGGCCCTGCCCGCCCCTGCGCAGGCGCAGCAGCAGGCCGCGCAGGCCAACCGCAGCACCAGCTACGGCATCCCCGCCGGCCCGCTGGAGCCCGCGCTCACGGCCTTTGCCAAGGCCTCGGGGGTGCTGCTGGCCTACACGCCGGACCTGGTGCTGGGCCGCAGCAGCCCGGGCCTGCAGGGCAGCCACACACCGGCCCAGGCGCTGGCCGCCCTGCTGGTGGGCACCGGCCTGCAGGCCGTGGTGGCCGACAACGGCACCTACACCCTGCGCCGGGCCCCCATTCCCACCCCATCGCCGGGAACAGCCGGTGCAGCGGCACCCGCCGGCAGCGTCACCCTGTCCGAAGTGCGCGTGACGGCCGAGGCACCGCGCAGCGATGCCACCACCGAGGGCACAGGCAGCTACACCGCGCGCGGGCCCAGCGGCACCGCCACGGGCCTGGCACTCTCGCTGCGCGAAACACCGCAGTCCGTCAGCGTGATGACGCGCCAGCGCATGGACGACTTCCAGCTGGAAACGCTGACCGACGTGATGGAGCAGACGCCCGGCATCAGCACCTACCGCCAGGGCAACGCCACCGACTTCCAGGCGCGCGGCTCCAGCGTCAACCTGCAGACCGATGGCGTGCGCCAGCTCACCAGCGGCTGGTACTACTTCACCAGCACCATGTTCGCGCTGGACGACATGGCCGAGATCGACCGCGTCGAGGTGCTCAAGGGCTCCTCGGGCCTGGTCAACGGCTATGGCAGCGCGGGCGCCACCGTCAACATGGTGCGCAAGCGGCCCACGGCCGAGTTCCAGGCACACGTGGGCGCCAGCGCCGGCAGCTGGAACACCCTGCGCAGCGACGTCGACGTGAGTGGCCCGCTCAACGCCAGCGGCAGCCTGCGCGGGCGCATCGTGGCCTCGGCATCGGACGCCGATTCGTTCCGCGATCATGAGAAGAGCAACAGCCAGATGCTGTTCGGCGCGCTGGAGGCGGACATCGGGCCCCAGACCACCGTCAACGGCGGCTTCACCTTGCGCCGGCGCGAGCTGCGCGGCATGGGCAGCACCCAGCCCATCCAGCGCACCACCAGCACGGGCGAAGCAGTTGCCTGGTTGCCGCGCTCCTTCAACCCCGGCGCGCCCTGGGCCGGCTATGAGCAGGAATCGCTCAATGTCTTCGGCAGCGTGGAGCACCGCTTTGCCGCCGACTGGTCGGCAAAGCTGCAGTTCTCGCACCAGAGCGTGCAGATGGACGACATGCTGCTGGGCTACCTGTACGACCGCAACAGCATCGCCACCGCGCCCTACCAGGACATCGACAACCGCAACTGGACGGTGAACCTGGATGTGAAGGGCCCCATCGAGCTCTTCGGCCGCAAGCATGAGCTGCTGATGGGTGCGGGCACGGCGCGCTACCGCGGCGAAATGCAGACCAGCAACAGCGTGCGCGTGCCGCTCACCAGCCTGGGCCTGGCCTACGCCGATGGCGGCGCGCAGATTCCCACGCCCGACTGGAGCCGCTACACCTATGGCGCCAACCTGTTCTCGCGCAAGCAGCACTACGCCTATGCGGCAGGGCGCTTTCACCTGGCCGACCCGCTCAAGCTGATCACCGGCGTGCGCGTGACCGACTATGCGCAGCGCGACACCACGCCCTTCTGGTGGAACTACGACCTCAAGGAACACGGCGTGGTCACGCCCTATGCGGGCCTGGTGTTCGACGTGCAACCGAATGTCTCGCTGTACGGCAGCACCACCAACATCTTCGAGGCGCAGAGCGGCCAGGACGAGCAGGGCCGCGCCCTGCCGCCCGAGAAAGGCGTGACCTACGAAGTCGGCGCCAAGGGCGAGTTCTTCGACAAGCGCCTGAACGCCAGCATCAGCCACTTCTGGATGAAGACCGACAACACCGCAGAGGAAACCGGCAACCTCACCCCATCGGGCGACATGGCCTACCGCGCCGTGACAGGAGCCACGCGGCGCGGCTGGGAGGTCGAGCTTTCCGGCGAGATCGCCAAGGGCTGGCAAGCCCAGGGCAGCTACGTGACGCAAAGCAGCAGCCTGACCAGTGCCAGCCAGCACCCCAAGCACCAGTTCAAGCTGGGCACCACCTACCGCCTGGGAGGCAGCGCGCTGCAGGGCCTGACGGTGGGCGCGGCCACGCGCTGGCAAAGCGAGACGTCCACCCGCAACGACGCCGCGGCGCTGTCGCAGAAGTCATACTGGCTGGTGGACCTGATGGCCCGCTACCAGGTGAACCGCCACCTGAGCGTGGGCGCCAACATCAACAACCTGTTCGACAAGAAGTATCTCTCGGGCGTCACCAACTTCGGCAGCCTGCACTACACCTGGGGCGCGCCGCGCAGCTTCAACCTCAATATGCGCTACACGTTCTGAGGCAGCAGCGCACGGTGGCGGGCGCCGATCAGTCCATGGTCACGTGCGCGTTCTTCACCACCTGGGCCATGCGCGCCAGCTCGCTGCGCATGAAGGCGGCGGAGACCTCGGGCGTGCTGAGCCTGATCTCGTAGCCCTGGGCGATCAGCGCATCGCGCGCCTCGGGCATGGCCAGGGCATTCCTGAAGCCGGTGACCAGGCGTGCCACCTCGGCCTTGGGGATGCCGGCCGGCGCCACGGCGGCGATCCAGCCGTCGAGTTCGTAGCGCGGCAGACCTTGCTCGGCGATGGTGGGCACATCGGGCAGCGAGGGCACGCGCGTGGCCGTGCTCACGCCCAGGGCACGCAGCGTGCCGGCCTTGATGTGCGCGGCCGCCGGTGCCACCGCCACCACGCCGAGCTGCACCTGCCCCCCCAGGATGTCGTTCATCAGCGGGCCCATGCCCTTGTACGGGATGTGCTTGATATCGAGCTGCGCCTGCTCCACAAACATGGCTGCACCCAGGTGCAGGATGGTGCCATTGCCCGACGAGCCGTAGTTCAGCACGCCCGGCTTGGCCTTGGCCAGCGCGATCAGCTCCTTCACGTTCTTCGCCGGCACTGCCGGGTGCGCCACCAGCACGAAGGGCGTGGCGCCGATGATGGTGAGGGGCGTGATGTCCTCGATGGAGTCGAAGGGGATGTTCTTGTAGACGCTGGGGTTGACCACATGGTTGTTGGACACCACGCCGATCACCGAACCGTCCTTGGGCGCGCGCACCAGCTGCGTGGTGCCGGTGATGCCGCCAGCACCGGGCAGGTTCTCGATCACCACCGGCTGCACCAGTGCCTTGGCCAGGCTGGTGCTGATGGCCCGGATGGCACCGTCCGCGCCCGAGCCGGCCGACAGCGGCAGGATGATGCGCAGGGGCTTGTCGCCCAACTGGGCCAGCGCGAGGCCGGGGACCGCGAGGGTTGCAGCGCCCCAGGCCAGGGCGCGGCGGCGGGAGTGCGTGGGTGTCGATGGCATGGTCTTGTCTCCAGAAATGTGAGGACCACCCGGGACACGCAGACTGCCGCCGCGTTCAGGCCCGAGCGGGAGCGGGAAAAGATCAAGCCACGGCGGCGGCTTCCTGAAGGGCCTGCACCTGGGCCGGCGTGTAGCCCAGGCCGGCGAGCAGTTCGGCCGTGTGCTGGCCCAGCCGGGGTGGGTCGGCGCGTACCGGCAGGCGCTGGCCATCCAGGCGCAGCGGCAAGAGGGTCACGCGCGCCGTGCTGCCGGCACGCTCGCCGTCGGGCAGCGTGATGTCGGCCAGGCCGCCAGTCGCGTTCAGGTGCGGGTCGTCGAACAGCTGCTCGGGCCGCATGATGGGCGCGAACGGCAGGCCGTGGCGCTCGAAGATGGCCGACAGCTCCTCGGCCGTGTGCAGCGCCAGGCGCTGGCGCAGCTCGGGCAGCAGCGTGGCGCGGGCGCGCACGCGGTCGTTGTTGCTGGCCAGGCCGGCGTCGGTCTTGAGGTCGGCATAGCCCATGGCGTCGCAGAAGGTGGTCCACTGCGCATCGCTCACGGCGGCCAGGAATATCTGCCCGCCGTCCTTCACGCTGAACACGTCGTACACGGCCCACGAGGAAATGCGGTCGGGCATGGGCGCGGCGGGTTGGCCCGTGACGGCGTACTGCATCATGTGCTGGCCGACCAGGAAGACATTGTTCTCGAACAACGCCGAATCGACCTCCTGGCCGCGCCCCGTGGCCGCGCGCTGCATCAGTGCCGCCATGGCGCCGATGGCGCCGAACATGCCGCCCATGATGTCGTTGACGCTGGTGCCCGCGCGCAGCGGATCGCCCGGGCGCCCGGTCATGTAGGCCAGGCCGCCCATCATCTGCACCACCTCGTCGAGGGCCGTGCGGTGTTCGTACGGTCCGGGCAGGAAGCCCGCGTGGTTCACGTAGACCAGGCGCTCGTTCAGGCGCGACAGGGCGGTGTAGTCGAGCCCGTACTTGGCCATCACGCCGGGCTTGAAGTTCTGCGCCACCACGTCGGCCGACGAGGCCAGGCGGATGGCCACCTCCAGCCCCTCGGGCGTGCGCAGGTCCAGCGCAATGCTCTTCTTGTTGCGGTTGAACATGGGGAAGAAGCCGGCACCGGCGCCCAGCAGGTGGCGCGTGCGGTCGCCATCCACCGGTTCGACCTTGATGACCTCGGCCCCCAGGTCGGCCAGCACCATGCCGCAGGTGGGGCCCATGACCATGTGGGTGAACTCCACCACGCGCAGGCCGGCCAGGGGCAATGCGGCAGGCGCGGATGAAGAAGGGGAAGCAGCAGTGTGGTTCAGGGAAGCATTCATGGGGCAGGACGATAAACGGTTCAGGCCAGGGCCGCAGTGGCTGCGCGGGTGCGGGGAAGCCCGGCCTGCCACAGCGTGCCGTGCAGGGTCTCGCCGGCCAGCCAGCCCGCCACCCGCTGGCGCAGGGCCAGCAGCGCGGCCACGTCGAGGCCAGTGGCCACCCCCATGCGTTCGAGCATGAAGGCCAGGTCCTCGGTGGTGACGTTGCCGCTGGCGCCCGGCGCGTGCGGGCAGCCACCGATGCCGGCCAGGCAGGCATCGAAGCGGGTGATGCCCGTCTGCCAGGCCGCGTACGCATTGGCCAGGCCCATGCCGCGCGTGTCGTGGAAGTGCGCGCAGGCCAGGCGTTCGCCCACCAGGGCCCGGGCTTTCTCGAACAGGCGCCGCACGCCCGCCGGGTCGGCATAGCCCACGGTGTCGGCCAGGCTCACGCGGTCGGCACCGGCATCGAGCAGGGCCTGCAGGAGGCGCAGCACCTCGCTCTCGGCCACCTCGCCCTGCAGGGTGCAGCCAAAGGCCGTACCCACGCCGCCTTCGATCAACGTGCGCGATCCCGCGGCATCGCGTGCGGCGCGGATGCGCGCCACCTCGGCCACCACCTCGTCGGGCGTCTTGCGCAGGTTGGCCAGGCTGTGCGCATGGCTGGCCGACAGCGGCACCACCATCAGGTGGGCGCCGCACCCGATGGCACGCTCGGCCCCCCGAAGGTTGGGCACCAGCACCGAGGCCTTGAGGCCCGGCAGCGTGAGCGCATGCGCCAGCACCTCGGCCGTATCGGCCAGCTGGGGCAAGAGGCGTGCAGGCACGAAGGAGCCGACCTCGATCTCGCGCTGGCCGGCCGCATAGGCGGCGTCCAGCCATTCGATCTTGTGCGCGGTGGAGACGATGGTGGCAATGCTCTGCAGGCCATCGCGCAGGCCGACCTCGCGGAGGATGGCGGTGGTGGGCTGGGGGTTCACGGTGTTTCTCGCGGTGGTCATGGGGTGGGTGAATTTTAAAAATTCCACCACGCCACATGAACTCAATTTAGGAACACCTAAAATTCCTGATCGGAATATCTGAACTCTGACCGCATGCGACCGCTCGACCTGCAAACGCTGAAACTCTTCGTGGCCGTCTGCGAGCACCGCAACATTGCGCGTGCGGCCGAGCAGGAGTCCATCGTCGGCTCGGCCGTGAGCAAGCGGCTGGCGCAACTCGAAGACACGGTGGGCACGCCGCTCTTGGTGCGCAAGCGCCACGGCATGGCGCCCACGCCGGCGGGCGAAACCCTGCTCGAGCATGCGCGCGCCATGCTCGCCAGCGTGGGCCGGATCGAGCGCGACATGGCCGCCTTTGCCACCGGCATCAAGGGCCATGTGCGCGTGCTGGCCACGGCCTCGGTGATGGCCGAATCGCTGGCCGAGGACGTGGCGGCCTTTCTGCAAAACCCGGCGCACCGCGACATCCAGATCAGCATGGAGGAGCGAGTGAGCCCCGACGTGGTGCGCGGCATCCGCGAGGGCAGCGCCTCCATCGGCATCTGCTGGGACGCGGCCGACCTCACGGGCCTGGCCACCTGCAGCTACCGGCATGACCACCTGGCCATCGTGGCCCATGCCAGCCACCCGGTGGCGCAGCAGGCGAGCGTGCGCTTCGCCGACGTGCTGGGGCACGAATTCGTGAGCATGCCGGCGCTGAGCGCCGTGCAGCTGCTGCTGACCCGCGCCGCCGCCGTGGAGGGCAAGGCCCTGGCGCACCGGGTACAGGTCTCCAACTTCGACGCCGCGCTGCGCGTGGTGCGCGCCAACCTGGCCATCAGCGTGGTGCCGCGCGAGGTGGCCGCGCCCTTCGCCGAAACCGCGCCGGTGCGCATCGTCGACCTGTCCGATCCCTGGGCCGACCGGCGCTTTGCCCTTTGCTGGCGCGGGCCGGACGGCCTCACCCCGGCCGCCCGCCTGCTGGTGGACCACCTGGCGGCGCGTGCTTAGGGGCTTTCCGGCCGGCGCGCGACCAGGGAGTACATCAGCGGCATGCGCGCCATGCCCGGCGGCATGCCCCAGCGCCGGCCGCCCAGGTCCTGCATGCCCTCGAAGGCGCACCAGCCGTTCATGTAAGGGTATTCCTCCAGGGCCTCGATCCGCAGGCCCGCGCCCAGCAACGCCGCCACCACGCGGCCGATGCCCCAGGCGAACTCGTGGCAGGGGTGGGGGTTGGAGAAGGCCTCGGGCGCTCCCGACCCCTCCCCTTCGCGCGCCTGCTGGGTCTCGCCCACATAGTCGCCCACGCCGGCCTCGGGCACCGGCGCGTCGTTGAAGTAGTCGTAGCGGGGCCGCCATTGCGGGTCGAACACCAGGGCCGCGGGGTGGAATTCCACAAAGACGAAGCGCCCGCCCGGGCGCAGCGCCCCGGCAATGCCCCGCGCCCAGCGCGCTAGGTCCGACAGCCAGCAGATGGTGCCGTAGGAGCTGAACACGGTGTCGAAAGCCCCGCCCGGCCCTTGCGCAGCCGCCAGCCCGTCGAAGTAGTCGTACACATCCGAGCGCACGAACCCGGCGGCGATGCCGCTGGCCTCGGACAGCGCCCGTGCAAAGGCAATCGCCTCGTCCGAAATGTCCACGCCGGTCACCCGCGCGCCCAGGCGGGCGAGGCCCAGGCTGTCCTGCCCCGCATTGCACTGCAGGTGCAGCACGGCCTGGCCGTGCAGATCGCCCAGCAGCGCGGTCTCCTCAGGGAACAGCGGCGAGCCGCCGGCCCGGAAAAACGCGGCCTGGTCGCCCTTGTGGCGGTTGTGGGCACGGGTGGCTGCGTTCCAGGACAACCGGTTGGCCTCGTGCAGGTGCTTGTATTCCATGGATTCCTCGCGAGGCGACATGCCCGACGGCCGGAATGCTACCCGTTCCGCCCCGCCGTGGCAGTGCCGCAACACTTCGCAAAAAAGGCCCGTGGTTAACGGGGTTTGCTTATATCAGTGCTGCATTCAGAGCTATTAAACTTGTAGCAAAATCGTTTCCAAGCTATATTCGCAGCGTCTTGCGGGCAGTGTCCGGCGGGCCGCCACTGTTTTCCATACACACCGCGCGAGGAGAAGCTTGCATGAGCTCCAAGGAAAATTTCGCCATCAACCAGCTGTTCGAGCGGCTGGAATGCCGCTATGCGCTGCGTGTGCTCTGGGCCCTGCGTGACGGACACCCCCAGACCTTCCGCCTGCTGCAGGACAGCGTGGGCGGCATCACCCCCAACACGCTCAACACCCGCATCAAGGAGCTGCGCGAGGCCGGCCTGGTCGACCACGGCAGCGACGGCTATACCGTCACCCCCTCGGGCACCGACCTGCTCAAGCGCCTGAGCGACGTGCAGGCCTTTGCCACGCGCTGGGTGGCCAGCCGGGTCAAGAAGCCTGCCGCGTAAAATCGGGCGCACCTTTCAACCGGCAGTGACCGATTGCGCCGCAACGGCCCCCTGCTCTCCCTCCACAAGCCAACAAGGATTTTCATGGCGCTCACCACCACCGCATCCGGCCTGCAGTACGAAGACACCACCGTGGGCGACGGCGCAGAAGCCACCAAGGGCCAGAACGTATCTGTGCACTACACCGGCTGGCTCTACAACAACGGCGAACAAGGCGCCAAGTTCGACTCCAGCCGCGACCGCAACGACCCCTTCGAGTTCTCGCTGGGTGCCGGCATGGTCATCAAGGGCTGGGACGAAGGCGTGCAGGGCATGAAGATCGGCGGCCAGCGCACGCTGATCATCCCCGCAGCCCTGGGCTACGGTGCCCGCGGCGCCGGCGGCGTGATCCCGCCGAACGCCACGCTCAAGTTCGACGTGGAACTGCTCAAGGTCGGCCGCTGATTTCAGCGCCCCCTGGCAACAACGACAAAGCGGCCCACGGGCCGCTTTCTTCATGGCCGCCTGCCGCCGGCCTCAGTCAAAAAGCGCCTTGTCCAGCCGTGCGAACTTGGCATCGCCCACGGCCTCGCGGATCTTGGGGGCCAGTGCGGCCAGGTCCGAAAAGCTGCCCACCCCCTCCACCGCCAGGTTCAGGCGAAAGCCCCGAAGGCCGAGGCCGGCCGTGAGCTCCGTCGCGATGGGATAGGCGTCCTTGTAGCGCTGCTGCTCGGAGCGCCCACTGCCCTGGATGGCCTCCATCGCCACCGTGGCCTCGAACGAGGTGCTGGACGCAGCGGCGGCAGCCGCGGCTGCCACGGCCTGCCCGCTCCCCTTGGCGGCGGCTGCAGCAGCCACCGCGGCCCCGGCGCCGCTGCTCGACAGCGGCTCCAGCAGGCCCTGGGCAATCATGGCCTGCACATCGTCCTGCGTGATGCCCATGGCCGCCGTGGCCGCCAGCACCTCGCCCGTGGAGCGCTTGCCATCGAACATGATGAAGGCAGAACGCTGCCGCGAGGTCAACCCACCATGGCGGTCCTTGAGCGCTTCCTGCCCCGCCTGCGTCTTGACCAGAACCATGTATCCCCCCGTTATTGAAATGGCCCACTGTGGGCTGCATGCGGCTGCCGGGCACTCACCAGGCTCGCCGTGCAGCATGGGTTACAGGGTGTCACGTTTGGGGACGCTTGAGAAGTCGGGTTTTTCCATGTCCCTTCAGGCGGTACCGATTTGCACCGCCTCGGGCGCAGCCGGGAGGCCCTGTTACATCTCCGACCGGACGCGCGGCAGCTGCGGCGCGGGCCGCGTGACGCGGCTGACCACCAGCGCCACCAGCAAGCCCATCGGCACCCCGAACACCCCGGCCGAGATCGGCTGGATGCCGAACCACAGCCCGTCGGCCAGCAGCCAGGCCGGCAGCAGCGCCTTCACGGCCACCACGTGCGAGAGCATGTAGTACACCGCCACCCCGAGGCCCGAGAGCATGCTCGCCACGGCGCCCTGGCGCGTGGTGCCGCGCCAGAAGATCCCGAGCACCATCACCGGCACGAAGGCCGATGCCGCGAGCGAGAACGAGGCCGAGACCATGGGCAGGATCTCGGCCGGCTTGAGCGCCGCCACGAAGGCCGCCGACAGCGCCACCGCCAGCAGCGCGAACTTGGTCAGGATCACGCGCTGCTCGGGCGAAGCCTCGCGGTCCGAGCCCTGGAAATACAGATCGCGCACCAGCGCGTTGCTGATGGTCAGCAGCAGCCCGTCCGCCGTGGACAGCGCTGCCGCCAGCCCGCCCGCCGCCACCAGGCCCGAGACCACATAGGGCAGACCACCGAGCTCGGGCGTGGCCAGCATGATGAGGTCGGCCCCCAGGCGGATCTCGCCGAACTGCACGATGCCGTCGCCATTGACGTCCTCGATCGACAGCAGCGAGGCATCCACCCGCGCCCACTGCGCCATCCAGTTGGGCAGCGCCTCGAAGCTGCTGCCCACCAGGTTGTGCATGACCTCGAACTTCACCAGCACCGCGAGCGCGGGCGCACTCAGGTACAGAAGGGCAATGAAGAACAGCGACCAGCCCACCGAGGCCCGCGCCCCCGACACCGTGGGCGAGGTGTAGTAGCGCGTGAGCAGGTGCGGCAGCCCGGCCGTGCCCACCATCAGGCAGAACATCAGCGCCATGAAGTTGCGCCGGCTCAGATCGAACTCACGCTGCTCCTCGGGCGTGCCGTCGGGGTCGCCGGCAAAGGCCTGGCTGTGCTGCGGCAGGCCGCCCAGGGGCCGCGCGCGCTCGTTGTTCTCGTGCATCTCGCGCGTCCAGCGCTCGCGCGCGGCGGCCGGGTCGCGCGGCAGCGCCGCCAGGTCGCGGCTGGCCAGCACGATCAGGCCCACGTCGGCGTTCTGCGCACGCAGCGTGCGGATGCGTTCGCGGCCCTTCTCGCGTTCGCGCTCCAGGGCCGCCTCCACGTCCTTCAGGCGCTCCTCGAACTCCTGCGCGCGCAGGCGGTAGACCTGCACCACCTGCTGCTCGGCGGGCGAGTCGAGCAGTTGCGCCTCCAGGTCGGCGATCTTGGTGATCTGCGTGCCATACACCAGGGGCGCCAGCGGGCTGCCCAGTTGCTTGTAGGCCAGCCAGGACACGGGGATCAGAAAGGCCAGCAGCAGCACCACGTACTGCGCCACCTGCGTCCAGGTGATGGCGCGCATGCCGCCCAGGAACGAGCACAGCAGCACCCCGCCCAGGCCGAGCATGATGCCGATCTCGAACTGCACGCCCGTCAGGCGCGAGGCGATCAGCCCCACGCCGTAGATCTGCGCCACCACGTAAGTGAACGAGCACAGCACCGCGGCCAACGCCGCGATCACGCGCGGCCAGCGGCCGCCAAAGCGCACGTGGAAGAAATCGGGCACAGTGTACAGGCCCATGGCGCGCAGGTGCGGCGCGATCAGCATCGCCACCAGGCAAAAGCCGCCCGTCCAGCCCAGCAGGTAGGCCAGCCCGCCAGGCTGGCCGGGCGTGCCCGCAAAGCCCTGCAGGTACAGCGCGCCCGAGAGGCTGATGAACGAGGCCGCGCTCATCCAGTCGGCCGCGGCCGCCATGCCGTTGTACATGGGCGGGATGCGCCGCCCGGCCACGTAGTACTCCTCGGGATCCGAGGTGCGGCCATAGACGCCGATGCCGGCGTACACCATGACGGTGAGGAACAGGAAGATCGGCCCGATCCAGTGGCGCGACAGCCCCTGGTGCTCGGCCCAGATCATCAGGGCCAGAAAGCCGAACACCCCGGCGATGTACAGCGCCAGGATGCGGTGCAGGCGCCAGGAATAGGCCCTCTCGACGGCACTGGGTCCCATCCCCGGCCCGGCGCCGGAGGGGGATGCGCCCGCAGAGCCGCCTTCTTGCCTGCGCATGGCGTCAGGCCGCGTCCAGTGGTTGGCCGTCCTCGGCAGCCCGGGCGGCCGCGGCCTGCTCCAGCAGGCGGCGCTCCTCGTCCTGGCGCTCGAAGCGGTTCATGGCCCAGGCGTAGGCAACCACGATGGCAATGAACACCAGCACCGCGCCCTGGGCCTCGATCCAGTAGCCCAGCGGCCAGCCGCCAGCCACCAGGAACTGCAGGTCGCGCGCAAAGTAGGTGGCCACGAAGGACACCAGCACCCAGATCAGCAACAACCCGGCCTTGAGCCACAGGTGGCGCACATCGTGCAGGTCGGGCGGAAAAGGGCCTGCGAGCTCGGGCTCGGCAGGCTTGATGGGGGAGCGGGGCAGCACGGGCATCGGGTCAGCCAGGATGGCGCTGAGATGCCCGTGCGCGCAAGGCCTCAGCCTGCGGCCAGTTGCTGCCAGGTGGCCATCACGCTGTCGGGGTTCAGCGAGATGGAGGAGATGCCCTCGGCAGCCAGCCACTGCGCGAAGTCAGGGTGGTCGCTGGGGCCCTGGCCGCAGATACCGATGTACTTGCCCTGGGCCAGGCAGGCCTTGATGGCCTGGTGAATCAGCGCCAGCACGGCAGGGTCGCGCTCGTCGAAGTCGTGCGCCAGCAGTTCCAGGCCCGAGTCGCGGTCCAGGCCCAGGGTGAGCTGGGTCAGGTCGTTGGAGCCGATGGAGAAGCCGTCGAAGAACTCCAGAAAGCGCTCGGCCAGGATGGCGTTGCTCGGCACCTCGCACATCATGATGACCTTGAGGTCGTCCTTGCCGCGCTGCAGGCCGTGCTGGGCCAGCAGTTGCGTCACGCGTTCTGCCTGGCCCAGGGTGCGCACGAAGGGCACCATCACCTGCACATTGGTCAGGCCCATCTCGTTGCGCACGCGCTTCAAGGCTTCGCACTCCATGGCGAAGGCCTCGCCGAAGTCGGCGCTCAGATAGCGCGCTGCACCGCGGAAGCCCAGCATCGGGTTCTCTTCCTCGGGCTCGTAGCGGCTGCCGCCGATGAGCTTGCGGTACTCGTTGCTCTTGAAGTCCGACAGGCGCACGATCACCGGCTTGGGGTAGAACGCCGCAGCGATGGTGGCCACGCCTTCGGCGACCTTGTCCACGTAGAAGGCGCGGGGGCTGGCATGGCCGCGGGCCACCGACTCCACGGCCTTCTTCAGGTCGGCATCGATCTGCGGGTAGTCCAGGATGGCCTTGGGGTGCACGCCGATGTTGTTGTTGATGATGAACTCGAGCCGCGCCAGGCCCACGCCCTCATTGGGCAGCTGGCAGAAGTCGAAGGCCAGCTGGGGGTTGCCCACGTTCATCATGATCTTGGTCTTGATGCTTGGCATCTCGCCGCGCTGCACCTCGGTGATCTCGGTTTCCAGCAGGCCGTCGTAGATGCGGCCGGTGTCGCCTTCGGAGCAGCTCACGGTGACCAGGGTGCCGTCCTTGAGCAGCTCGGTCGCGTCACCGCAGCCCACCACGGCCGGGATGCCCAGCTCGCGCGCGATGATGGCGGCGTGGCAGGTGCGCCCGCCGCGGTTGGTGACGATGGCGCTGGCACGCTTCATCACCGGCTCCCAGTTGGGGTCGGTCATGTCGGTCACCAGCACGTCGCCGGGCTGGACCTTGTCCATCTCGGCAATGTTGTGCACCAGGCGCACGGGGCCGGTGCCGATCTTCTGGCCGATGGCGCGGCCTTCGGCCAGCACGGTGCCCTGGCCCTTGAGCTTGTAGCGCATCTCGGCCTGGCCCTTGGACTGGCTCTTCACCGTCTCGGGGCGGGCCTGCAGGATGTAGAGCAGGCCGTCGGTGCCGTCCTTGCCCCATTCGATGTCCATCGGGCGGCCATAGTGCTGCTCGATCACCAGCGCGTAATGCGCCAGCTGCTGCACGTCGGCGTCGCTCAGCGAGTAGCGGTTGCGCTGCTCGGTGGGCACGTCGGTGGTCTTGACCAGCTTTCCCGACGCGGCCTTTTCCTCGGCGCTGGAGAACACCATCTGCACCAGCTTGCTGCCCAGGTTGCGGCGGATCACGGCCTTCTTGCCGGCCTTGAGGGTGGGCTTGTGCACGTAGAACTCGTCCGGGTTCACGGCGCCCTGCACCACGGTCTCGCCCAGGCCGTAGCTGCTGGTGATGAAAACCACCTCTTCGAAGCCCGACTCGGTGTCGATGGTGAACATCACGCCCGCAGCGCCCAGGTCCGAGCGCACCATGCGCTGCACGCCGGCCGACAGGGCCACCACGTCGTGCGCGAAGCCCTTGTGCACGCGGTAGGAGATGGCGCGGTCGTTGTACAGGGAGGCGAACACCTCCTTCATCTTGTGCAGCACGTCGTCGATGCCCACCACGTTCAGGAAGGTCTCCTGCTGGCCGGCGAACGAGGCGTCGGGCAAATCCTCGGCCGTGGCGGACGAGCGCACGGCAAAGCTGGCCTGCGGGTTGCCCGCGGACAGGGTGGCGAAGGCTTCGCCGATGGCTTTTTGCAGGTCGGCCGGGAAGGGCTGGGCCTCGACCAGGGCACGGATTTCCGCACCCACGCGGGCCAGGGCGCGCACGTCCTCGGTGTCCAGGCTGGCGAGCTTGGCGCTGATCTTGTCGGCTAGGCCGTCGTGGGCCAGGAATTCGCGGAAGGCGTGTGCCGTGGTGGCAAAGCCGGTCGGGACGCGCACGCCCTCGGGCAGTTGGGAGATCATTTCGCCGAGGGAGGCGTTTTTACCGCCCACCGACTCGACATCGGTCATTCTCAGGTTTTCAAACGGTACGACCAGGGCGGTCGGGCTGAAAAGTGCAGACATGGGAAAGCTCCAGAAGTTGAAACCGGGTCGTCTGCGCGCCCGCCCCTACCAAGGGGCACCGTGGGGCGAGCGGCCATGCACAGGCTCATCAGGCTTTGTCGTTGTGGTTGTGTGCCGACGGCGTGCATGGTTGAGAAATTTGGATAATTGACACAATTGTAGGCCTGCCGCGCCGGGAACATGCAGGAACCTGCTTACGATGCCTGTAGTCCCGGCACCACGACTTCCCCACCAACGACCCTGCACCATGCACACGCGCACCGTATTCTTCGTCTCGGACGGCACCGGCATCACCGCGGAAACCTTCGGCAACGCCATCCTGGCCCAGTTCGAGATGAAACCGCGCCATGTGCGCCTGCCCTTCATCGACAGCGTGGACAAGGCGCACCAGACGGTGCGCCAGATCAACCACACGGCCGAGATCGAGGGCAAGAAGCCCATCGTCTTCACCACGCTGGTCAACATGGAGGTGCTGCGCGTCATCCAGGAAGGCTGCAAGGGCATGCTTCTGGACATGTTCGGCACCTTCGTGCACCCGCTGGAAGAGGAGCTGGGCATCAAGTCCCACCACCGCGTGGGCCGCTTCTCGGACGTGAGCCGCAGCAAGGAATACACCGACCGCATCGAGGCCATCAACTTCAGCCTGGCGCACGACGACGGCCAGAGCAACCGTGACCTGGCCGGTGCCGACGTGATCCTGGTGGGCGTGAGCCGCAGCGGCAAGACCCCCACCAGCCTCTACCTGGCCATGCAGTACGGCATGAAAGCCGCCAACTACCCGCTGATCCCCGAGGATTTCGAGCGCCGCCAACTGCCACCCGCGCTGGAGCCGCACCGCAAGAAGATCTTCGGCCTGACCATCCAGCCCGAGCGCCTGTCCGAGATCCGCAACGAGCGCCGGCCCAACTCCAAGTACGCCGACCTGGTCAACTGCCGCCACGAGGTGGCCGAAGCCGAGGCCATGATGCGCCGCGCAGGCATCCGCTGGCTGTCCACCACCACCAAGTCGATCGAGGAGATCGCCACCACCATCCTGCAGGAGATCCGGCCCGAACGGCTGGTGTATTGACAGGGGCGGCGGCAGCCGTCAACCCCAGGAATCGGTCCAGGCCTTGAACCCGGCAGCCAGGGCCGGCGGGTTCAGGCGGGCCACCCACTGGTTCAGGGCCTCGGCAGGCTCGTCGCCATCCGAGACCGCGACCTGCAGCAGCAGGGATTCACGGGCGAAGGCCGGGTCTTCACGGCGCAGGCGTTCCAGCACCTGGACCATGGTTTCGAGCAGTTGCGCGCGAAAGGCGGTGAAGGCGGCATCGCCCCCCTCGTCCGGCAGCGCCAGCACGTGCTCACGCACCAGCGTGCACAGGTCATTGAAGGCGCCGTTGGCGCCCTCGCCCTCCAGGGGCCATTCCGAGGAACTGTAGCGGTAGTAGCCGGCATCGTCCGGATGGCGCTCGGTGAGCTCGCGCACCTGCGATTCGGTGATCAGGGCCGGGCAGACGGTCATGGCGCCGTCATCGGTGTACAGGGTGAAGGCGCACACGGGGTCGTCGGGGCCACAGCGCCCGGAGATATCGGCCAGGGCGGCACGGCTGGCCTGGGCGATGCCCTCGGCCAGCGCGGCGAAATCAAAGTCGGTGGAAGCAGGCATGCCGGCATGGTAGGCCAGGCATGCGCCGCACGCAGTGCATGCCGATGCGCCGGGCGCCACTTCCGTGACGGATTGCGCACCGGCTGGCGTGGGTGTCTGCTTACTTCAGCGCAAAACGCAGGTTCGCGGGCTTCTTGCCCGGCAAGGTCACCAACGCCACCACCTTGGTGCCGGCCGCCACCTTGAACGTGCCCTTGGCTTCGAGCCGGCCCTCGCCGGCCGGCACCAGCACGGCCTCGGACTTTTCGGTGCCGTTGAGCAGCGTGAGCCTGGCGCCCACGCCCTGCGAACTGGCCGGCTTGCCGTGGTCGCGCAGGTGCAGGGTGATCACGTCGGGCCGCGCCACCAGCTCGTAGTCCATGTCGTGGGTGCCGGCCACGATGCCGCCATGCTGCGGCTTGTGGTCGTCGCCATGGCTGTGGTCGCCGGCCGCGAAGGCGGCGCCCGAAACGGCCAGCGCCAGCGCGGCCAGGAGATGCTTGCTTGTCATGGAGGTCCTTTCAAGGGTTGGGGGAACGGAGAGAAAAAAGGTCAGAACGCCTCGGCGCTCCGGTCGTCGAGCAGGCGCTCGGCATCGCGGCGGCCGAACAGCCAGAACAGGGCCGGGGTGAGGAAGGTGTCGAGCAGGGTCGAGCTGATCAGGCCCGAGAAGATCACCACCGCCACCGGGTGCAATATCTCGGTGCCGGGGCGCTCGGCCTCCAGCAGCAGCGGCGCCAGCGCGAAGGCTGTGACCAGAGCCGTCATGAGCACGGGAGAGAGCCGCTCCAGCGAGCCGCGCACGATCATCGCGGTGTCGAAGTTCTCGCCCTCCACGCGCATCAGGTTCAGGTAGTGGCTGACCTTCAGGATGCCGTTGCGCACCGAGATGCCGGCCAGCGTGATGAAACCGATCAGCGCCGCCACCGACAGCGGCTGCCCGGAGATCCACAGCCCCAGCACCGCGCCCACCAGCGCCAGCGGGATGTTGGCCATGATCAGGGCCGACAGCGTGGCCGAGCGGTAGCGCGTGTACAGCACCACGAACATCAGCACCAGCGAGACCACGGCGAGCATGCCCACCAGACGGCTGGCCTCCTCCTGCGCCTGGAACTGGCCGCCCAGGGTGATGAAGTAGCCGTCGGGCAGGCGCGTCTCGCCCACCACCTTGCGGATGTCGGCCACCACGTCGGACAGCGCCCTGCCCTGCGCATTGGCCGAGAGCACGATGCGGCGCTTGCCATCGTCGCGGCTGATCTGGTTGGGGCCGTCGCCGTCCTCGATGCTGGCCAGGCGCGACAGCGGCACGCGCCCGCGCGGCGTCTCAATCATGATCTGCGCCAGGCCTTCAAGCGAGCGCGCACTCTCCGGCAGGCGCACCACCAGCGCAAAGCGGCGGCTGCCCTCCACGATCTGCGTGAGCTTCTCGCCCTCCACCAGGCCCTGCAGCGTGGCCAGCACCTGCGCTGCGGGCACGCCGTACTGGGCGGCCGCGGCGTGGTCCACGCGCACGGTGATCTGCGGTGCCAGCACCTGCTTTTCCACCTCCAGGTCGGCCAGGCCGTCGATGCTGGCCAGGCGCGCGCGCAACGCATCGGCCTGGCCGCGCAGGGTATCGAGGTCCTCGCCGAAGAGCTTGATCGCGATCTGCGAGCGCACGCCCGAGAGCATGTGGTCGATGCGGTGCGAGATCGGCTGGCCGATGGCGATGGCAGCCGGCATCTGCGCCAGCCGGCTGCGGATGTCGGCCTGCACCTCGGCCATGCTGCGTTTCAGCTCGACCGCGGGCAGCAGGCCCACGTCGAGCTCGCTCACGTGCACGCCCTCGGCATGTTCATCGAGCTCGGCCCGGCCGCTGCGCCGGCCCACGTGCGTGACCTCCGGCACCTGGCGCACCAGCACCTCGGCCTGGCTGGCCAGGGCGGTCGACTCGGCCAGCGTCACGCCCGGGTTCAGGCGCATGCCGATGAGCAGCGTGCCCTCGTTGAAGGGCGGCAAAAAGGTGGTCGGAAAGAACGGCACCGCCGCCACCGACAGCACCACCGCCACGGCGCTCACCGCCATGGCGGCACGCGGGCGCGCCAGCACCCGGGTGAGCCCGCCGCGGTAGCGCGCCTTGAGCCAGGCCACCACGCGCGTGTCGCCATGGTCCAGGTTCTTCATGCGCGGCAGCAGGTAGAACGCCAGCACCGGCGTGACCGTGACCGACACCAGCAGCGACGCGATCGTGGAGACGATGAAGGCGATGCCCAGGGGCACGAACAGCCGTCCCTCGATGCCCGGCAGCGCGAACAGCGGCAGGAACACGAGCACGATGATAGCCGTGGCGTAGAGGATGCCCGAGCGCACTTCCATCGATGCGAGCTTGACCACCTCCAGCGGGTGCAGCCGGTGCTGGGGGTGCCGGGCGCGGTCCATCTTCAGGCGGCGCAGCACGTTCTCCACGTCCACCACCGCGTCGTCCACCAGGCCTCCGATGGCAATGGCCAGCCCCCCCAGCGTCATGGTGTTGATCGACAGGCCGAAGTACTTGAACACCAGCGCCGTGATGAAGATCGACACCGGAATGGCCGTGAGCGCGATCACCGTGGGCCTGAGCGTCCCCAGGAACACGAACAGAATCACCGCCACGAACACCGAGGCGCCCATGAGCTTGCCCTGCAGGGTGGTGACCGAGGCCTCGATGAAGCTCGCCTGGCGGAAGGTGACGCGCGGCGTTTCCATGCCCGCGGGCAGCGACTTCTTCAGTTCGCCCAGTGCCGCCTCGATACTGCGCGTGAGCGCGATGGTGTCGGCCGTGGGCTGCTTCTGGATACCGAGGATCACGGCGGGCTTGCCCTCGAAGCCCGCGTCGCCGCGCTTGAGGGCTGCGGCGAAGGTCACCTCGGCCACCTGGCGCAGCAGCACCGGCTGGCCGCTCTTCGCGGTGAGGGCCAGGTTCTGCAGGTCTTCCAGGCGCGAGGTGCGGCCCAGGTGGCGGATCAGGTACTCGCGCCCGTTGAGCTCCAGGAAGCCCCCCGAGGTATTGGCCGAGAATCCCTTGAGCGCGCCTGTGAGCTGGTCGTGCGTGATGCCCAGCTCGGCCATGCGCGCCGTCTGCGGCTGCACCTGGAACTGGCGCACCTCACCGCCGATGGGGATCACCTGCGCCACGCCGGCAATCGCCAGCAGGCGCGGGCGCAGCACCCAGTCGGCATACTCGCGCACGGCCATCGGCGTGGTGCGCTGCACGTCGATGGGGATCGCCACCTGCATGATCTCGCCCATGATGGAGCTGATGGGCCCCATGCGCGGCGTGACGCCCACGGGCAGCCCCTCCTCCATGGACGACAGGCGCTCGGACACCATCTGCCGCGCGCGGAAGATGTCCGTGCTCCAGTCGAAGGTGACGTAGATGAAGGACAGGCCCGCGCTGGAGGTGGAGCGCACGCTCTCCACGCCGGGCAGGCCGTTCATGGTCGTCTCCAGCGGGAAGGTGATGAGCTGCTCCACCTCCTCGGCGGCCATGCCGCCGGCCTCGGTCATCAGCGTGACCGTGGGCTTGTTGAGATCGGGGAACACGTCCACCGGCGTGCGCGAGAGCGTGAAGGCGCCATAGGCCATGAGCACGCCCGCCGCGATGAGCACCAGCAGCCGGTTGGCCAGGCTGCTTTCGAGTAGCCACTTGAACATTGCGGCTCCCTCAGCGGACCTGGTTGATCAGCGTGGCGCCCTGCGTGGCCACGCGGTCCCCGGCCTTGAGGCCCGAGGTCACGGCCACCGAGCTGCCGTCGAGCGGCACGAAGGTGACCACGCGCGGCACGAAGCGCTCGGGCGACTCCTTGATCCAGACGATGGTCTGGTTCGCGGGGTTGCGCAGCAGCGAAGCCACGGGCACCTGCACACCAGCGGCCTGCTCGGTGGACTGCACGAACACGCGCACCGGCTGGCCCAGGGCCAAAGTGCCGAGCACGGCTGAGTCACCGGCAAACTGCAGCGGCAACGCCTGCTCGCGCAGGCTGCGCGCCGCCCCGAGGAAGCGCAGCGGCACGCGCTGCCCGCCCACGGCCAGCGCGGCGCCGGCCACGCTGTGGGCCTGGGCCGTGTCGTAGGCCAGGGCCTCCACGCGCAGGCGCGCCGGGTCCACCACCTCGAACAGCAGCTCGCGCGCATCCACCACCTGGCCCGCCACGGCATTGGCCGAGGCGATCACACCCGAGACCGGTGCCACCAGCGCATCGCGCGTGGACAGGCCGGCACCCACTGCACCCAGGCGCTGGGTGAAGCTGTGCAGCTCGCTCTCGGCCGCCTCGATCTCCTTGCGCGGCACGGTGTCGGCCAGCTCTTTCAGGCGCGCCACGCGCCGTGCCGCCAGGTCGCGCGCCGCGCGCAGCTCGGCCTGCTGGGCCAGCTGGTTGGAGCGCTCGATGGCGCCCGCCGTGGGCACCACATAGGCCAGCACCTCGCCCTTGCGCACCGCCTGGCCCACACCGGGCAGGCCCTTGGGCCCGGCCTCCAGCCGGCCGGCCAGCGCGGCCTGCACCTTGCCGCCGGCATTCGGGTCCATGACCACGGTGCCGGCCAGTTCGAAGGCCTTGGCATGGCGGCCTTCGGCCGCCACCAGGGTGCGCACGCCGAGCTGGCGCTGCGCGGGCTTGGGCAGAAACACGCTGCCATCGGGCTGGCGCTTGGGGCCATTGCCGTCGGCGGCCGCAGGGGCATCGCCATGGTCATGGCCTTCGCCGGCCCCAGCGCCCAGCGGGGCGTACAGGCCGGCGGCCAGCAGCAAGGCCGCCAGGGTGCGCGTTGCAATGCAGTGCTTCATGCTGCACCTCCCACGCGCGCGGTGCGGCCACGCCGCAGGCCCCACACGGCGGCCAGGGCCAGCAGCACGGCGCCTACGCCACCGGCCAGCAGCGCGTTGCTCCGGCCCACGGGCTCGGTATGCGCATGGGCTGCGGCGTGTACATCGATCTCGCCAGCCAGCAGGTCGGTCTCGGAGCCGGCCACCACGGTGGCGGTGACGGGGCTCACGCCCTCTGCGAGCGGTGCCGCCAGCGCAGCCTGGAACTCGCCCTCGGCGACGCGGGTCACGGGCACGCGCGTGCCGGCAATGTCCAGCTCCAGTTGCGCCTCCTTCACGGGGCTGTTGTCGCCCGCATGGTCGAGGTAGAGCGCGAGCTGCTTGCCATCGAGCACGCCAACCAGCTCGAACAGGTCGGAGGTGGCGGCAAAGCGTGGCAGGGACGTGCCGGCCGCAGCGGCGGGCGCTGCGCCATCGTCGCCATGGGCATGGGCCCACAGGGGCGTGAGCCCCAGCACCAGGGCCAGGCCCAGGGTGGTAAAGAAAGAAGGGAATTGCATGGTGGTCACAAAAATGGGTTCGGGGGAGGCGGGGCGCTCACTGCGGCAACAGGCCCAGGGCCTGGCGCAAGGTGGAGACGGCGGCGGCAGCATCGATGCGGGCACGCGCGAGCTGCCGCTCGGCCTGCACGGCTTCGAGTTCCACGCGCAGGCGCGTGGGCCAGTCGGCCTCGCCCAGGCGGAAGGCCTTGTCGATGAAACCGCGCGTGTCACGCGCCAGTGCCGCATGGCGGGCCATGGCCTCGCGCTGGGCCTGGGTGACCTTCACACGCGCCGTGGCAGCGGCCACGTCGGCAGCCAGCCGGTCCTGCTCGACGCGGGCGCGCACTTCGGCGTCGAGTGCGTCGGCGCGTGCGGCGGCCTCCTTGGCGCGCGCACGGTCGCCGCCGCCCAGGGGCACGCGCACGCCGACGGTGAAGCTTTGCAGGTAGCGCTCGCCCGATTGCTCGCGCCCGCGCGTGGCAGCCACGGTCAGCTCGGGATTGGCACGGGTCTGCACGGCGGCCAGGTCGGCGGCGCGGCGCGCCACCTCGGCCTGGTCCTGCCAGTCGGCGACGGCCGGGTGGTCAGCGGGCAGGCCGGCCGCGGGCAAGGCTTCGGCCTCGGGCTCTGCAGCGTCGGGCAGCACCTCCTGGCCGCCCCAGGCCGCCAGGGCCGCCTGCGCGACATCGCGTGCCCCCAGGGCTTCGGCCACGGCGGCCTCGGCCTGGGCCACGGCGCCATCGGCCTGGGTCTGGTCGGCACGGGCCATGTCGCCGGCCTTGAAACGGCGCGCCACGTCGGCTGCGAGCTGCTGCGCGCTCTGCAGCCGGTCCTGCGCCAGGCCCAGCTCGGCCTGCGCACGCTGCAGCGCCCACCAGGCCTCGCGCACGCTCGCGGCCAGCTGCAGCTGGGCGGCCAGGCGGCGGCTCTCCACGGCCTTGATCTCGGCATCGCCCAGCGCGGCCTTGCGTGCGCGCTCACCAGGCAGCCACAGTGGCAGGGCCACGCCCAGCTCGACCTCGCGGCTGCCCTGGTTGCTGCCGGGGCGGTCGCTCTTGGTGGACAACTCCAGTGCCGCGGGTTCGGCCGTCCAGGACGCCGCGCCGCTGCGCGCGGCCTGCGCCGACTCGCGCCGCAGCGCGGCCGACTGCGCCTCGGGCTGGCGCTCCCAGGCCCTGTCGAACAGGGCCTTGAGCGTGAGCGGTGGCGGTGCCGGTGGTGACTGGGCCAGCGCGGCACTGCCGGCCAGCGCCCACGCCAGGGCGACCACGGCCGCCATGCACAGCCGTGGGGTGTGATTCGTTCTTCTCGTTCGTTGCATCCGATTCCTCTGCAGTGGCTACGGGCCACGGGGTTGAAATCGGCAAGGCACGACACCCGGCACGCACGCGCGCGCCGCGGCTGCCCGCCAGGGCAGCGTGGAATCGTCAGGAAGGGGCTACCCGCAGCCCGCCTCGCCGCTCAGGCGAGGACGGACCAGTTGGGGCGTTCGGGGCGGGAAAGCGGGGGGTGCACCCAGGCCGGTGCCATCTGGGGCGCTGGACGGCCCACCGAGACCACGATGGCCTGGACGCTCGCGCTCAAGGCCATGCCGCTGCCCGCGCCGTGGCAGGCATGGCAGTCCATGTCCGCCGTGCCGGAGGTGGCGAGGCCCTTGTGGTCCGGTGTTTCGCTCGCCAGGGAAGGCGCTGCATGCGCGCCATCGGCCTGGTGCTCGTGCACGTGGTGGCCGAAGTGCGATGCCTGCGGCGCTGCCTCGTGCCCGCAGTACGGCGATGCCGCGGCCCAGATGGACTGGAGCGGCATGAACAGCAGCAGAAAGACGAGCAGCAGGCGGCGCATGGTGTGCGCGCATTCTAGTGACAAGATGGCGCGGCGCAGCATGCGCCACTGCGCATATCCCCATGCGCCCAAGGGCAAGGCGCCGGCAGATGACCGAATCGTCATCTGCGCTTCATCCGGCCGCCACCAGGAACTGCGGCGTGCCATCGCTGGCGCGCACCTCGGAGCACTGCACACCCCACACGCGCGCAATGGCGGCGGCGTCCAGCGTCTCGCCTGTGGGCCCCACGTCGCAGCGCCCCGCGCCCATGAGCACCACGTCGTGCGCATAGCGCAGTGCCAGGTTCAAATCGTGCAGCACGGCCACCACGCCGATGCCCTGCTCCACCGCCCAGCGGCGCACCAGGGCCATGGCCTGGTGCTGGTGCGCCAGGTCGAGCGCGGCAGTGGGTTCATCGAGCAGCAGCCAGCGCGTGGCGCCGTCGGGCCGGGGCTCCCAGATCTGGGCCAGGGCCCGGGCCAGGTGGGCGCGTGCGCGCTCGCCGCCCGACAAGGTGTTGACGCCCCGTCCCGCCAGGTGGGCCACGCCCGTGGCCTCCATGGCCTCGTGGGCAATGCGTGCCTCGTGCCGGCTGGGCGACTGGCGGTGGGGAAAGCGCCCCATCTCCACCACCTCCTGCACCGTGAAATCGAAGGCCACCGCCGTCTCCTGCGGCAGCACGGCGCGCAGGCGCGCCAGCTCCAGCGCGGCAATGGCCGAGAGCGCCCGGCCCCCCTGGCTCACCCCCCCCGAGCGCGGCGCGCGCTGGCCCGAGAGCATGGACAGCAGCGTGGACTTGCCCGCACCATTGGGGCCGAGGATCGCGGTGAAACGCCCCGGGGCCAGGCGGGCATGCACGGTGGCCAGCAATGGCCGGCCCGGCAGGCCCACCCCCAACTGATCGCACACCAGTGGATCACCGGCGCAAAGCGGATTGGCGCTCATACCTTGCTCCGGAACTGGCGCAGCATGGCCAGGAACAAGGGCACGCCGATGAAGGCGGTGAGCACGCCCAGCGGCAACTCCGCGGGCTTGACGATGGTACGCGCCACCACGTCGGCCACCAGCACCAGCGTGGCGCCCAGCAGGGCCGAGCACGGCAGCACCACGCGGTGGTCGGGCCCGGCCACCAGGCGCACCCAGTGCGGTGCCACCAGGCCGATGAAGCCGATGATGCCCGTGGCCGCGGTCACCGCGCCCACGGCCAGTGCGGTGACCAGCACGGCCAGGCGCTTGGTGCGCTCCACCGGCACACCCAAAAGCGCAGCCTGTGCCTCGCCCAGGGCAATCGCATTGAGCGGGCGCGCCAGCGCCAGGCCCAGGCCGCAGGCCACCGCGACCACGCTGCCCACCAGGGCCACGGCGCTCCAGTGCGCCCCGCCCAGGCTGCCCAGCAGCCACATCTGGATGTTGCGCAGCTGCTCGTCGGTAGAGATGAAGTTGAGGTAGCCCAGGCCCGCCAGCGCCAGCGCATTGACGGCCACGCCCGCCAGCAGCATGAGCCCCATGCGCGTGCCGCCATCGGCCTGCGCCAACCCGTAGATCAGCGCCGTGACCACCAGTCCACCGCCAAAGGCCGTGATCACCAGCGACCAGCTGCCCAGGGTACGCGGCATGTCGGGAAGGAAGTGGCTGCCCAGCACGATGGTGAGCGCCGCGGCCAGCGCAGCCCCGCTGCTCACGCCGATCAGGCCGGGGTCGGCCAACGGGTTGCGAAACAGCCCCTGCATCAGCGCGCCGGCCAGGCCCAGGCCAGCCCCGGCGGCCACGCCCATCAAGAGGCGCGGCAACCGGATGTTGACGAACACCAGGTACTCGGGCGCCTGCTCGGGCACCGCTGCAGCGCCCACGGCCTGCAGCAGCACCTGCCACAGCTGGGCCGGTGCGATGGCGTAGGCACCCTGGGTGCTGGCCCACACAAAGGCCAGCGCCACCAGCGCCAGGCCCAGCGCCAGCGCGGTGCGCGGCGACAGGCGCCCTGGAGCGCGCCGCGGGACCGGCTGCACGGCGGTTGCCAGCCCGCTCACGCGGTGATCGCCTGCAGGCGCGCCTGGATCTCCCGCACGGTGCCAGGCAGGCGCGGCCCGAAGCCCAGCAGTTGGCTGGCCTCCATGGTCACCAGGGCCTTGCGGCGAAAGGCGGGCGTGAGCGCAAGCTCCGGCCGCTGCCAGAAGGCCGCCTCGCCGCCCAGCGCCTCGATGCCCTGGGTGCTGTTGAGCAGTACATCGGGTGCGGCACTGGCCATGGCCTCGGCCGTGAGCGGCCGGTAGCCCGCGAACTGGGTGATGGCATTGGTGCCGCCGGCAAAGCGGATCAGCGCGTCGGCCGCGGTGCCGGTGCCCGCCACCATGGGGCTGCCGCTGTGCGAGAGGATGAAGATCGCGCGCGGGCGCCGCGCAGCCGCGGCCACGCTCTTTTGCACCGCCGCCCACTGGGCATCGAGATCGGCCTGCAGGGCGGCGGCCTCGCGCTCGCGGCCCGCCACACGGCCCACGGTGGCCACCTTGCGCTGCACCTCGTCCCAGGTGTGGTCGGCCTTGACCAGTTCCACGCGCACGCCGGCGCTGCGCACCTGGTCCAGCACCACGGGCGGGCCGGCCTCGGTGGTGCCCACCACGGCATCGGGCTTGAGGGACAGTAGCCCCTCGGCCGAGAGCTGGCGCATGTAGCCGACCTTGGCGGTCTTGAGCGCGGCCTCGGGGAACAGGCTCGTCGTGTCGGTGCCTACCAGTTGTGCCTGTGCGCCCAGCAGGTAGACCACCTCGGTCAGCGCGCCGCCCAGCGAGACGATGCGCGCAGCCCCTGCGGCATGGGCCTGGCCCAAGGCAAGGGACAAGGGCAACGCCGCAGCACCGCGCAGCAGGTGGCGGCGTTCGATCAACCCGGTATCACGCGGCATGGGCCAGCTCCTGCTGTCGCGGCAAGCCAGCCGCCAGGTCGCGCCAGCCCTGCAGCTCGGCCTGGCCGGGCTTGCGCGCGCCAAAGAACATGGCCATCAGTTCGCCCGCATGGTCGAAGGCCTCGACCGAGGTCACCACGCCGTCGGCGGTGGGCTTTTCCACCAGCCACACGCTGGCCACCATGTCGGAGCGCAGGTGCAGGTTGAAGCCGGGGTCGAGCACATTGATCCACTGCGCACCGCCGGGCGTGTCCAGCGGCTTGATGTTGGCCACGGGGCCAGTGTGGATCTGGATGCAGCCGCCGCTGCCCACGAAGACCATGATGGGCAGGCCGCCCGCCGCTGCCTGCTGCAGCACGGCGGTGACGGATTCCTTCGCCAGGCGCCAGGCGAACTGCCCTTCCACCAGGCGAAAGCCCTGCTGGCGCTCCACGCCGAACTTTTTGGTCAGGCCGAAGAACTCGTGCGTGTCCTGCATCGCGGCCCAGCCTGCGCGCAGGCCGGCGGCGTCGATCTCGGCATCGGGCCGCGGCACCTCGGCCGGCGGCGCTGCGCCGAACACATAGCCCGCGCTGGGCTGCGCAAAGCGCTGCACCACGGCATCGAGGGCGGCCAGGTCGGTGGCCTCGCGCACGAAGACCTTGTGCACCGCACGCCCGTGGGCATTGTAGAACTGCAGGCTGCGCTGGGGCGGGCGTGCCGGGTCGGCGGCGGCCTCGGTCACCGCGAAGCCCGCATGCCACTGTGCGAAGAACAGGCGCAGGTCGATGCCCTCGCTCAAGGCGATGCCCACCGGCCCCGTGGCCGAGATGTTCATATAGACACCGGTCTTCTCGTGCACCACGCCCTCGTTGCGCGTGAGTGCCATCAGCGGGCCGCAGGCTTCGAGCGACTGCAGCAGCTGCAGCCACGAGCCCTGCAGCGGCACGGCCTTGAGCGGATGTTCGTGCTCGCCCGCATGCGCGGCGATGGCCGCGCCTTCGGACAGGCCCAGGGCTTCGGCGGCATCCTTGGCGCGCTTGCCGGTGGCACGCATGGCGGCGAACTGCTCGCGGATGGCGGGGGCCGTCTGCAGGCGCACGCCGTTGGGGTCGGGTTGGTGGGAAGAGGTCATGCTCATTGGACGGTTTCGGGGGCGGGGATCCACAGCGCGCGGCGCTGCTCTGCCGCAGAAAGGGCCGCATTCGCGGCATCGGCCGCCTGCCCGGCGCTCTGCTGGGCCCAGCGGCCCTGCAGGCTCCAGACCACGGTGCGGAAATGCGGCGTGAAGCCTTCGGCGTCGGCCAGCATCTGCAGGTTGGCGGTGATCTTGCGGCCCATCGCATCGCGGTGGCTGTCGCAGCAGGCCTGCACATAGCCCGTCATCAGCGCCAGGGTGCCGGCCAGCAGCGCCTCGGCGCAGGGCAGGCTGTACTCCTCGTCGCAATGGCCGCTGGAGGCGGGGCTGTCGGATGCATGGCTCATGGTCTGTCTCCTTGCGCGATGGATGGGTTCGAACGGTCGATCAGAAGTCCGCCACCAGCGACACGCGCACGGCGCGGCCGGGCTGGCTGTAGGCGTCGATGAAGTTGGCGTTGGCGGCCAGGCCGCGCACGTCGGCCCAGCGCCAGTGCTTCTTGTCGGTCAGGTTGTAGATGCCGGCGTTCAGGCGCAGGTCCTTGCGGATGCGCCACTGGCCCGACAGGTCCAGCACCGTGTACGAGGGCGTGAGGTACTGCGTGCTGCCCGTGGCCAGGGTCACGTCCTCGGCCTTCTTGGCGGCGGCGTGCGTCATGTCCAGGCGCACCATGAAAGCGCTGGTGTCGTAGCGCAGGCCAGCCGTCAGGCGCGAGGGGTCCACGGTGTTGACGGGCTTGCCGGTGGCGGTGTCGCGCCCGCGCGTCTGGCCGTAGGCGAACGGCGTGCTCAACTGGCCGCCGGCGACGTTGCCCCAGCGCACGTCGCCCTTGACCTCGAAGCCATTGAGCTTGACGCGGCCGATGTTGACCGACTGGAACACCAGCGGGTTGCCCGGCGCGCCAGTGCCGCCCACTTGGCGCAGGTCCTCGATGAAGTCCTTGTAGCGGCCGGTGAAGGCGGCGGCTTCGATGGACAGCGCATCCATGCGGCCGCGCACGCCGATCTCGAAGTTCTGGCTCTTCTCGGGCTTGAGGTTGCCGTTGGGCACCGTCTTGTAGTTGCTGACCGGGTTCTCGAAGAAGGCGTTGACCTGGCCGGCGTTGGGCGCACGGAAGCCCGCCGCGTAGTTGCCGAACACGCTCCAGGCGTCGGTGGCGCGGTACAGCAGGCCCAGCTTGGGCGAGGTGGCATTGCCCGAGAGCGAGACCGCCTGCGCGCCGAAACCGCTCTGGTCGGCCTTGATGCGGAAGGTGTCGAAGCGCACGCCGGGCGTCACGCTCCAGGGGCCGTTCACGATCTCGTCCTGCACATACAGCGCGGTGCTGGTTTCGGTGGTGTCGGGGAAGCGCTTGAGCGGGAAGGTCTCGCCCACGGGCGGCGTCACGCCGTCCTGCAGGTTGGTGACCTTGGCGGACGAATGGTCGATGCCGTAGGTGATCTTCTGCACCCAGTTGCCGCCCGTGCGCAGCACCTTGCTGCCCTGCACATTGGCCTGCCAGCTGCGCTCGTCGTAAGTCACGTCGCGCACGCGGTCGGCGGCGGTGTTGCGGTCCTCGAAGGCGTACTCGCGGGAATGTGCGTCCTGGAAGCTCAGCGTGGCCTTCACATCGTCGGCAAAGCCGGCGTTCAGGCGCCAGCTGCCCTCCCAGGTGGCGCGGCTGCGCTGCATGTCGGTGGACGAATTGGAGGACAGCGTGGACGTGGCCGCCAGCGGCGGCTTGGAGCGCGCGGTGAGCAGCTCGTAGTCGGAGGTCTTGTCCACGTGCTCCACCGTGAAGGCGTGGCGCTGGCCGCCGCCGGGGGTGAGCACCACCTTGGCCAGCAGCGCGCCGCCCTGGTCCTTCTGCGGGTTGGGCAGGGTGCGGTCGGCGTTGGCCGCATCGTTGGTGCCCATGTTGTCGAGCTCGCGCGCGCGGTTCACGCTGCCGCTGACCAGCCACTGCACCGTGTCGTTGACGCGGCCCGCCACCGTGGCGCCCAGGCGCTTGCCGTGGTCGTCGCCATCGTAGCCCGCGCTCACCTGGCCGCCCAGCGTCTTGCCGTCCTTGAGGAAGTTCTCGGGTTCCACGGTGATGAAGTTCACCAGGCCGGCCATGCCGTCCGAGCCGTACAGCGCCGAAGTGGCACCGCGCACCACCTCGATGCGCTGCAGCAGGCCCATGTCCAGGTAGTCGCGGCCGAAGGCGTTGGCGCTGAACACATAGCTGCGCGGCAGGCGGATGCCATCCACCATCATCAGCACGCGGTTGCCGTCCAGGCCGCGGATGTTGAAGCCCGCGTTCTGCTCGCGGCCGGTGGAGCCGCTGGCCAGCGAGAAGCGCGCCGGCGAGCGCGTGACGGACACGTTGGGCAGCTCGCGCACCGCATCGCGGATGTCGCGCACCTGGCCCTCTTCGAGCGCACGCGCGTTGATCACGTCGATGCTCATCGGCAGGTCGTCGGGGTTCTGCTCGCTGCGCGAACCGCTGATCACCACCTCCTTGAGCGCAGGGCCCGCGGCCACGATCTGCACGGGTGCGCCCGCGGTCTGCGCCTGGACGCCGGTGAAGGAGGCGCACGCCAAGGCGGCCAGCAAGGCCAGCGGACGGAGTGCGAAACGGGGGGATTGGTTGATTGGTTGCGCCACGGCAGGAAACCCTTTTTTCTCTGAGACGTATGTGGAAACAGAGCTGGCTTCGGACGCCGGAAGCCCCTTCGGAGACGGGCTGGCTGTGGCTGGCTATCGGGTGATTATATGAGAATAATTATCAATACACATTGACCTGTCTCCAACTGTGTCTTCACAAGCGCTGGCGCGCCTGCCGTGGCGTGATGCCGAAGCAGCGGCGAAATGCCGTCGCGAAGTTGGTCGCGCTGGCATAGCCGGCCAGTGCTGCGGCGCCGGCCACGTCGGCCTCACCGCGCTCCAGCGCCTGGCGCGCGCGCAGCAGCCGGCGCTGGCGCAGGTAGTCCACCACCGAGGTGCCGCCCACCTTGGGGAAATGCCGCTGCAGGTGCGATGCGCTCATGCCCGCAAGGCGCGCGATGGCGGCCAGGGGCATGGCGTCGGCGCCGCCGCTGTCCAGGAAGTCGCGCAGCTCGCGCAGGCGGCGGTGGCTGCGCGCGTCGAGCGCGTCCTGGGCATCCAGGGCCTTCAGTTCGCCAGCGGTCGCGCCCGGCTGGCGCGCGATCACGTCCAGCGCTTCGACCACGATGTCCAGGCAGCGGCTCTCCAGCCACAGGCGGCGCAGGCCGGGCGCCATCTCGGGCGGGCGGCCGATCTGGTCGGCCAGGGCCATGGCGCGCGCCGAGGGCCGCCATGGCGCCACGGCCAGGTGCTGGCGGCAGAAGGCGCGCACGGCGCCATTGGCCACGCCGTTGGCCTCCAGCCATTCAGGCATCAGCGTGAGCGAGACCTTGCGCTCGGCACGGCCGCTCTGCCAATGGCGTGTGAAGCGGTCGGGTTCGGCCAGTGCCACCAGGGCGGCGGCGGTGCGCCCGGCCCCCGGGCCGAGCACGAAGCTGCGCCGCCCGTACGACAGCTCGGAACTGCCCTGCACCAGCATGCACAGCTTGAGTCCGGGGTACAGCAGGTTGGAGGTGCGCAGCGTGCACAGGTCCTGCAGCTCGGTGCGGTAGAGCACCAGGCCGGGTCGCAGCTCCAGGGTCTCCATGCTGCCGCGCAGCACCTCGCGCGGTGCCGTCTGCATGCCGCTGACCTGGTAGTCACCGCCCAGCAGGTGCAGGTTGCGCGTGAGCTCGGGCAGCCCGAGGACGGGCATTTCTGGGTACAGCGCAAAGCTTTCTGGGGGAATGTCCAACATGGCAGAGGCCCGTGGGGGCGGAAGCGTGAAATGATAAACAGGTTTCATTCTCATTTAGAACATACAACAGATCCGAGGACTGCATGCATTTCCGTACCAACACCCTCCCCCTGGCACTGACCGCGCTGTGCGCCGCCCTCGCCGCAGCCGGGGTCCATGCGCAGGCGGTCGCCGACGCCCCTGCCACCCCGGCCCTCTCCACCGTCGTGGTCACCGCCTCGGGCAACGAGCAGGAGCTGCGCGAGGCACCGGCCAGCATCTCCGTGATCACCCGCGAGGAGATCGAGCGCCGCCCCGTGCAGGAACTGGCCGAACTGCTGGGCACGGTGGAGGGCGTGACGCTCAGCCGCAGCGGCAACCTGGTGCCCGGCGTGCAGCTGCGCGGCCTGGGCTCGGCCTACACGCTGATGCTGATCGACGGCAAGCGCGTGAACGCCACCTCGGCCATGTTCCGCGGCAACGACTACGACACGGGCTGGGTGGCCAGCGACGAGATCGAGCGCATCGAGATCGTGCGCGGGCCCATGTCCTCGCTCTATGGCTCGGACGCCATCGGCGGCGTGGTCAACATCATCACGCGCCCGGTGGGCAAGCAGTGGCGCGGCTCGGCCCGTGTGGAGACCGTGCTGCAGCAGGACAAGCAGGCTGGCGACAGCCGCCTGGCGGGCTTCTCGCTGGCCGGCCCCATCGCCACCGACCTGCTGGGCCTGAAGCTCACGGGCGCCTACGACCAGCGCGATGCCGACGGCGCGATCAACTCCCTGCCGGCCTCGGGCACACGCCAGACCGGGCTGCAGCACATCCGCAACCGCCTGTTCGGCGCGCAGCTGGCTCTCACGCCCGATACCCGCCAGAGCATCACCGCCGACGTGGACACCAGCCGGCGCGACCACGCGGGCTTCCTCATGGAGCGCGATGCGGTGGCGCTGCGCCACAGGGGCCAATGGGGCTTCGGCAACACCGAGCTGACCTATGCCGCCGACGAGATCCGCAACCTCACCGGCATGGTCACGGGCCAGGTCAACCCCAACAAGGCCAGCACCAGCAACCTGAACGGCAAGCTCAACCTGCCCGTGGCCTGGGGCAACCAGTTCGTCACGGCAGGCTTCGAAGTGCGCCATGAAAAGCTCAACGACCCGGCCAACCTGCGCGGCCTGCCGGGCACGGCGGGCTTCAATGCCAGCCCCGAGACCTCGATCGGCCAGTGGGCGCTGTTCGTGGAGGACGAGATCCGCATCAGCGACAAGCTCGCCATCACCCTGGGCAACCGCTTCGACCACCACGAGAACTTCGGCGGCCACAACAGCCCGCGCGCCTACGCGGTCTACCACCTGAGCGATGCCCTCACCGTCAAGGGCGGCGTGTCGCGCGCCTTCCGCGCGCCCACGCTGCTGCAGGGCAGCCCCAACTGGGGATCGGTGTCCTGCGGCAGCGCCACGGTGGGCTGCTACATCGTGGGCAGCAACGCCATAAAGCCCGAGACCGGTACCAGCCAGGAGCTGGGCCTGCAGTTCGCCCAGGGCATCCACAGCGGCGGCCTCACGTTCTTCAACACCGACCTGAAGAACATGATCGACATCACCAACCGCACGGCCGACCGCGCGCTGGCGCCGAGCTACGACAACTTCGTCGGCTACCTGCCCGATGGCCGCCCAATCTTCCGCTACCAGAACATCGCCAGCGTGCGCTCGCGCGGGCTGGAAGCGAGCTGGGCGGCCCGCCCCTCGGCCGCCTGGAACCTGCGCGCCAACTACACCTACACCGACGCCAAGAACACCAGCGGCGCCATCGCCCTGCCGCTGACCTACCGGCCGCGCCACGTCGTCAACCTGGGTGCCGACTGGCGCGCCACCGGGCAACTCACCGTGAGCGGCAGCCTGCGCTACCACAGCGCCCAGTACATCAGCGTACCCTCCAATGGCCAGAACAAGGTGCAGAAGGCCGGCTACGCCATCGCCGACCTCACTGCGGGCTGGCGCATCACCGACGCACTCACGCTGCGCGGCGGCATCCTGAACCTGACGAACAAGACCTTCGACCGCACGACCTCGGCCGACTTCAACGAAGACGGCCGCCGCTACTACCTGGCCCTGCATGCGAAGTTCTGACCGGCGCCCCGTTGCCCGCACCACCGCCCTGCTGCTGGCCGCCCTGCTGGCCTGCGCGCCCGGGCTGGCACCCGCCCAGTCCGCAACGCCCGCGGTTGCCGAACCACGGGCGGCAGCCCTCGAAAGCCCGCGCCTCGTGCGCCTGCACGCGGCCCTGGCCGCAGGCGAAGGCACCGAGGCCTTCTGGCGCGAGGCAGCCGCCCACGGTGGTCCGCTGGTCGAGCCCGGCGCCCACGCCAGCGAGGCGCTGCTGACCTTCCTGTGGCGCGGCACGCCGGCCACGCGCACGGTCAAGGTCTCCTGGGCCATGCGCTCGGAGAACGGGTTTGCGCTCACGCAGCTCGGGCAGAGCGATGTGTGGTACCTGAGCCTGCGCGTGCCCCGGGGCCTGCGCGCCTCCTACCAGTTGGTGCCCGATGCCGAGGTGCCACCCGGCGCGGACCGCATGGCGCGCGCAAGGGCCGAGGACGCCGTGGCACGGCCCGACCCGCTCAACCAGGCGGCACGCTGGCCCCTGCGGCCCAGCCGCACGCCCGCCAGCGCTGAGCCCATGGCCCCGCGCCCGGTGCTGCGCCTGCCAGGTGCCCTGGCAGAGCCCTGGCGCGATGGCGCAAGCGCCCCACGCGGCACACTGGAGCACCTGCGCCTGGCCAGCACCCGCCTGGCCAACGAGCGCGATGTGAGCCTGTACCTGCCGGCCCCCCCGCCACGGGCCAGCCGCTGCCCTTGCTGGTGCTGTTCGACCGCGATGCCTACCTGGACCGCGCCGATGTGCCCGCCCTGCTCGACGCACTGATCGCCCAGCGCCGCATCCCGCCGCTGGCCGCGGTGTTCGTGGGCCACCCGGCTCCGGCCCTGCGCGGCACCGAGCTGCCGGCCAACCCGGGGTTCGCCGACTTCCTCGCGCACGAGCTCATGCCCTGGCTGCGCGCGCGCCAGCCCGGCATCTCGCACGGCGCGCGCGACGTGGTCGTGGCCGGCTCCAGCTACGGCGGCCTGGCCGCGGCGTTTGCGGGCTACCGCCACCCGGGCGTGTTCGGCAATGTGCTCGCGCTGTCGGGTTCGTTCTGGTGGGGGCCGCGCAATGTGCCGCGCGCGCCCGACTTCGAACGCTTCGGCGAGGGCGAATGGCTCACGCGCGAGTTCGCCGCCAGCGCACGCCTGCCGCTGCGCTTCTTCATCACGGCCGGGCTCATGGAGATCACGCTCACCGGCGATGGCGGCGGCATCCTCGATACCAGCCGCCACCTGCGCACCGTGCTGCAGGCCAAGGGCTACCCGGTGCACTACCAGGAGTTCGCGGGCGGGCACGACTACTACGCCTGGCGCGGCGAGCTGGCACAGGGCCTGGTGCACCTACTGGGCGAGCGCATGGCAGCCCCCTGAAAACACCAAGGGAGCCCGAAGGCTCCCTTGCTTTCACCGCTGGGCGTGCAGGTTCATGCCGCCACGGCTTCCGGCACGGCTTCGGCCGTGGCCTTGGCCAGCACCGGCATGCGGATCAGGTGGTCGAAGGCGCTGAGGGCAGCCTTGGAACCATCGCCTGCGGCGATCACGATCTGCTTGAACGGCACCGTGGTGCAGTCGCCGGCAGCGAACACGCCGGGCAGGTTGGTGCGGCCATGCGAGTCGACGATGACCTCGCCGAACTTGGACAGCTCCACCGTGCCCTTGAGCCATTCGGTGTTGGGCACCAGGCCGATCTGCACGAACACGCCTTCGAGCGCCACCAGGTGCTCCTCGCCCGTCGCGCGGTCCTTGTACTTGAGGCCGTTGACCTTGCCGTCGGAACCGGTGATCTCGGTGGTCTGCGCATTGGTGTGGATGCTCACATTGGGCAGGCTCTTGAGCTTGTTGACCAGCACAGCGTCGGCCTTGAGCTGGTCGGCGAACTCGACCAGCGTGACATGGGCCACCAGGCCGGCCAGGTCGATCGCGGCCTCGACACCCGAGTTGCCGCCGCCGATCACCGCCGTGCGCTTGCCCTTGAACAGCGGGCCGTCGCAGTGCGGGCAGTAGGCCACGCCCTTGTTCTTGTACTCGGCTTCGCCGGGCACGTTGACGTTGCGCCAGCGCGCGCCGGTGGACAGGATCACCGTCTTGGATTGCAAGGTGGCGCCGTTGGCCAGTTGCACGCCGATCAGGCCGCCGGGTTCGCTGGCCGGGATCAGCTTGTCCGCGCGCTGCAGGTTCATGATGTCCACGTCGTAGGCGCGGGTGTGGGCTTCCAGGGCCGCCGCGAACTTGGGACCGTCGGTCTCCAGCACCGAGATGTAGTTCTCGATCGCCAGCGTGTCGTTGACCTGGCCACCGAAGCGCTCGGCCGCCACACCGGTGCGGATGCCCTTGCGGGCGGCATACACCGCGGCTGCGGCACCGGCAGGGCCACCACCGACGATGAGCACGTCGTACGGTGCCTTGGCCGACAGCTTGGCCGCGTCACGGGCGGCGGCGCCGGTATCGAGCTTGGCCACGATCTCTTCGACCGACATGCGGCCCGAGGCGAACACCTTGCCGTTCATGAACACCATGGGCACGGCCATGATCTCGCGGTCGGCCACTTCCTTCTGGAAAGCGCCGCCTTCGACCACGGTGGTCTTGATCTTGGGGTTGACGATGGACATGAGCGACAGCGCCTGCACCACGTCCGGGCAGTTGTGGCAGGTCAGGCTCATGTAGACGTCGAACTCGAAGTCGCCGTCGAGCGCAGCGATCTGCTCGATCACCTCGGGCTCGACCTTGGGTGGGTGGCCGCCGGTCCACAACAGCGCCAGCACCAGCGAGGTGAACTCATGGCCCAGGGGCAGGCCGGCAAAGCGCAGCGAATTCGTGCTGCCCACGCGCTGCAGGCTGAACGAGGGCCTGCGTGCGTCCTGGCCATCGGTGCGCAGGCTGATCTTGTCGCCGCGCAGGGACTGGATGGTGGTCAGCAGCTCCAGCATCTCGCGGGAGGTCTGGCTGTCGTCCAGGGAAGCCACCAGTTCGAACGGCTGCGTCACGCGCTCCAGGTAGGCGGCAAGCTGGGTCTTGAGTTGGTCGTCGAGCATGGTGGTGTCCTTTCGAGTTCTGGCTTGTAGGGTGGGGGCCAAGGCCGCTTGTGGCAAGCCCGGGTCCGCAACAGAGCGTAAAAAATGGGCGAAAAAAAGCCGGACGGCATGGCGCACGCGCGCCATGACGCTGTCCGGCTGGGGAGCGCCCCAAGGGGCGCTCTGCCGATGCAATCAGCCGATCAGATCTTGCCGACCAGGTCCAGCGAAGGAGCCAGGGTCTTGGCGCCGTCGTTCCACTTGGCGGGGCAGACTTCGCCGGGGTGGGCGGCGGTGTACTGGGCAGCCTTGAGCTTGCGCACGGTTTCCTTGACGTCGCGGGCGATTTCGTTGGAGTGCACTTCGGCGGTCTTGATGATGCCGTCGGGGTTGATCACGAAAGTGCCGCGCAGTGCCAGGCCTTCTTCAGGGATGTGCACGCCGAAGGCGTTGGTCAGCTGGTGCGTTGGGTCGCCGACCAGGGGGAACTTGGCCTTGCCCACGGCGGGCGAGGTTTCGTGCCAGACCTTGTGCGAGAAGTGCGTGTCGGTCGTGACGATGTAGACCTCGGTGCCGGCCTTCTGGAACTCGGGGTAGTTGTCGGCAGCGTCTTCGATTTCGGTGGGGCAGTTGAAGGTGAACGCTGCAGGCATGAAGATCAGCACGGACCACTTGCCCTTGAGATCGGCTTCGGTCAGGTCGATGAACTCGCCCTTGCCATTGCGGTTGACGAAAGCGGTGGTCTTGAAGGGTTGAACTTGCGTGTTGATCAGGGACATTGCTGTTTCCTTAAGGGTGGGTTGAACTGACTACGGAATGAAGTTTAGGCCCAGTAAGGCCATCAATCCAATTAATTGATTTGATTGAATCAATTGTCTATGACTATATCAAGACAATGCACCGCCGCGGACCTGGCCGCAAGGCGGCCACAAGCGCGGCCCTTGTGCCATGTCAAACACTCCAAATAAGATTGATTCTCGTTAAGCGCATAATCCGCGGGCCGCAGGCGCTGCCAGTGCCCCGCGGCACCGCCTTGGCCGCTGCTGCCAATTCCCTCCGAACCGGTCACAAGAGCCAGGTTTCGCCCTTGGGCGGACCGGCTCACCATCCATAGCAAAGACCTGCCTCCATGTTCCAGACCCTGCTCATCTGTTTCCGCGAAGGGCTCGAAGCCCTTCTGGTCGTGGCCATCGCCACCTTGTACCTGCGCAAGACCGGGCGCCTGCACCTCCTGACGCCGCTGCGCGCGGGCGTGGTGGTGGCCCTGCTGCTGTCGCTGGGCCTGGGCTGGCTGCTGTCGCGCGTGGGCGCCCTCTCCCCCGTGGCCGAAGGCGTGATGGCCCTGGTGGCCGCCGCCGCCGTGGCCTGGTGCGTGGTGCACATGCGCAGCGCCGGCAAGGGCATGGGGCAGGAGATCGCGGCCCGCATCGATCGCGCCAGCGTGCTCGAAGGCCCACAGGCCTGGCTGGCCGTGTTCCTGTTCGCCCTGTTCATGGTGGGCCGCGAAGGGGTGGAAACCGCCACCATGCTGGCCTCGCTGGCCGGCAGCGCCGAGCTGGGCTACATGGTCTGGGGCGGCCTTGCCGGCCTGGCCCTGGCGGCCGCCATCGCCTGGGCCTGGACGCGCTATGGCCGCGCGGTGAACCTGGGCCGCTTCTTTCGCGTGACCTCGTGGTTCATGGCCGTGTTCGCCGTGCAGCTCGTGGTCTATGCGCTGCACGAGTTCACCGAAGGCAACCTCATCCCCGGCATCGACAATGCCTGGTGGCATGCCAACACCGAGGACCTGGCCGAAGGCACGATTGCACAGATGATCTCGCTGGCCCTGGTGCTGGTGCCCACCGTGTGGCTGGGCGCGGCGCATTGGCGCGACCGCCAGCAGGCCGCAGGCGCAACCACCACCGCCGCGCCCTCCCCGCAGAACGCACGGGCGCAATAACCCCGTCCCCCGCCTTCCGGGATCACGGCCCGCTGCGTGCCAACGCAGCGGGCCGTGCCGCTTGCGGGCACCAAACACGAACACAACTCAGCATCACACGCAGCCAATGCGCCACAAAGGGGTCTTGCCTTGCGCCCGCATTGCGGCCTCACGACAATCGGGAGCGAAACAACATAACAAGGAGTCTCCCCATGCAAGGCGACGCACAGGTCATCGGCCATCTGCAGGCCCAGCTCAAGAACGAACTCACGGCCATCAACCAGTACTTCCTGCACTACCGCATGCTCAAGCACTGGGGCTTCGACAAGCTGGCCAAGAAGGAGTACGAGGAGTCCATCGGCGAGATGAAGCACGCTGACGTGCTCATGGACCGCATCTTCATGCTCGACGGCCTGCCCAACCTGCAGGACCTGGCCAAGCTGCAGGTCGGCGAAGACGTGCCAGAGATCCTCAGCTGCGACCTGGGCTCCGAAAAAGGCGCCCAGGCCACCATCAAGGAAGGCATCGCCCACTGCGAGACGGTGCGCGACTACGTCTCGCGCGACATCCTGCAAAAGATCCTCGACGACACCGAAGAGCACATCGACTTCCTGGAAACCCAGATCGAGCTGATCGCCAAGATCGGCCTGCAGAACTACCTGCAGTCGCAGATGAGCGAAGAGGACTGAGCCAGCGCTCCCATTCACGAGTCGCCCCACGAAGCCAGCGAGCAGGCTCGACAACAAGAAGACCGGAAACTGACAGCGGCAGCACAGAACGACAACCACCCCCACGTTTTTCCAAACGGGCCATCGGCCCGTTTTTTTATGCCTGCACGGTACAGACCGTTGCATTTGCACATCAAGCGTTCACATTTACAAATGCGAATGCTTCTCATAAATTACACTTTCGACCCGAAGGCCTTTTGACCCGCTGCGGGCGCCCTGCGCGCTGCCACGCATGTCCACTGGCCCCAGAGCCGTCAGCCAGCCAGACGGGGCCCCGCGCCCCGCAGCCAGCATCCCGTGGTGGCCTGCCCCGCGCTTCTTGCAGCAGCGCCAGGCCGAGTCCACCGACCGCGTCGCCACGACGCGTCTCCCCGCCCATTCCAACGCCTGATCGCCCATGAAAGCGACCCGCCCCGCCTGGCGCTACCGCCTGGCCATCACCTCGCGCGCCCTGGCCGCCACCGCCGGCGGCTATGCGCTGGCCGCCGCCTTCACGGCCGCGCTGTCCCTCGCCCTGGCCCTGGCCATGCCGCGCGTCGAAGCGGTGCTCACCGCCACCATGCTGCCCTGGCTGGTCTACGCGGGCGCCGCAGGCTGGGCTTTCTACGCGCGCACGGCCTGGGGCGCCTGGGGCGGCACCCTGCTGCCCGCGCTGCTGCTGGGCGCCGGCGCCATGGCGCCGCGCTGGCTGGAGAAACTGCAATGACCGATACCACCCCTGCCTCCCCCGCACCGCGAACAGCGCGCGAACAGGCGCGCGAAGGCTTTCGCCAGGCCATGTCCTGGCTGCACACCTGGGCCGGCCTCGTCCTGGGCTGGCTGCTGTTCGCGATCTTCCTCACGGGCACGCTGTCGTTCTTCAAGACCGAGATCAACCTGTGGATGCGGCCCGAGCTGCATGGCATGCCGCAGCCCACGCGCGATGTGGCAGAGCGTGCCGTGGCGGCGATGAACAGGAAGGTGCCCGACGTCACCCAGTGGATCATGCGCATGCCCGATGAGCGCCAGAACGCCATCACGCTGCTGTGGCGCGACACGGGCAACGGCCGCTTCGAGACCCTGCTCATGAACCCGCAGACCGGCGAGACCGTGGACGCGCGCAAGACCATGGGCGGCGAGTTCTTCTACCGCTTCCACTTCGAGCTGCGCACCGCGCAGAAGGGCCGCTGGGCCATCGAGGGCCGCTGGGTGGTGGGCGTGGCCACCATGCTGATGTTCATCGCCCTGCTCACGGGCGTGGTCACGCACCGGCGCATCTTCAAGGACTTCTTCACCTTCCGCCCGGCCAAGGGCGGGCAGCGCGCCTGGCTCGACGCACACAACGTCACCGGCGTGCTGGTGCTGCCCTTCTACCTGATGATCACCTTCAGCGGGCTGATGATCTTCCACACCCTGTACATGCCTTCAGGCATCGCCGTGGCCTACCAGGGCCCCAAGGGCGTGGACTCGCAGACCTACTTCGCCGACCTGCAGGGTGAGAAGCCCGAGCGCCGTGTGCGCCGCAACCCCGGCGACAAGGTCGAGCCCCTGCCCGCGCTGGCGCTCGGCCCCATCCTGGAGACCGCGCGCACACGCTGGGAGGGCGGGCGCATCGGTGGCATCCAGGCACGGCGCGACGCGCAGGGCACACCAGTGGTGGAGGTCACGCGCCACGAGGGCGACCGCCTGCAGTACCGGCCCGAGCGGATGCTGTTCCACGGCACCACCGGCGCCGTGCTGGAGCAGACCGACGCCACCTCGCCCGCCGCCGTGACCTACGGCGTGCTCTACGGCCTGCACCTGGGCCGCTTTGCCGGCCCGGGCATGCGCTGGGTGCTGGTGGGCTTCGGCCTCTTGGGCAGCCTGATGATCGCCACCGGCATGGTGCTGTGGTCCATCAAGCGCAGCGCCCAGGGCCAGCGCAAGGGCGCTGCGGCCAGCGATGCCCCCGCGCGCCTGCCCTTTGGCCAGCGCCTGGTGGCCAGCCTGAACATCGCTTCGCTGGCCGGCCTGCCGCTGGCCTGCGCCGTGTACATGGCATCCAACCGGCTCATTCCGCTCGATTCGCCCGAGCGGCCCGACACCGAACTCTCGTACTTCTTCGGCGCCTGGGGCGTGGCCCTGCTCTGGGGCGTGCTGTTCCCCAACCGCCGCGGCTGGTCGGTGGTGCTGGCCCTGGCCGGCGCCGCCTGGGCAGCGCTGCCGCTGCTCAATGCGCTGACCACGGCCCCGCACCTGGGCGTCAGCCTGCCCGCAGGCGACTGGCTCTGGGCGGGCATGGACCTCACGTTCCTGGCCACCGGCGTGCTGCTGGGGTGGCTGGCCTGGCGCCTGCGCCCCGGCCGGCCCTTGCCGGGCAAGGCCACGCGCAGGCCCGCAGCCATGGCCGCGCCCGATGCCCGGCCAGCCGCCCAGGCCTGAAGGAGCCATTCGCCATGTCCGCCTTTTTCCTCTGCTTTGCCGCCTGGTCCGCGATCGCCCTGGGCATGGACCGCCACCACGAAGATGCCCTGTGCCGTGAAGCGGCTGCCCCGCGCCTGGCCCAGTGGCGCCGCGCGGGCTGGCTGCTGCTGGCCCTGTCGCTGTGGCTGGCCGCACAGCCCCCTGCGGGCGTGCCGGCATCGCTCGGGGTGACGGCTTGGACCATCGCCCTGTCGGTCGCGGCCGTGGCCGTGACGGCCGTGATGACCTGGCAGCCGCGCCGCGCGCCCCGCCTGGCAGGCGTGGCGCTGGCCGCTGGCCTTGCGGCCTGGGCCGCAGGGTGGTGATGGATGGCCAGCCCCTGCGCTCCACACCAACCTCCTGCCGGCTTCGCATCTTTCCTCATTGCCGTTTCCCATTCAAGGTCTCCCATGCTTCTGCATCCCCTGCTCTCCGCCGCACGCACCCCCTTGACCGCAGCCCTGATCGCCGCTTTCGGCGCTCCCGTGCTGGCCCAGCCCGCCCCCATGCCCCGGACCCTGGGCGAGGTCACCATCCAGTCGGGCGCTGCAGACGACGCGTACTCACCCGCGGCCAGCAGCACGGCCACCAAGGGCAGTGCTCCGCTGCGCGATGTGCCCCAGGCGGTCAACGTGGTGCCTGGCCAGTTGCTGCGCGACCAGGGCGCGCGCTCCATGGAGGATGCGCTGCGCAACGTGCCCGGAGTGGCCATGAGCCATGGCGACGGCCAGCGCGACCAGGTGGTGATCCGCGGCTTCACCGCCATCGCCGATCAGTTTGTGGATGGTGTGCGCGACGACGCGCTGTATTTCCGGGATCTGGCCGACATCGAGCGCATCGAAGTGCTCAAGGGTCCCGCAGCCGTGCTGTATGGCCGTGGCTCGTCCGGCGGCCTGATCAACCGCGTGACCAAGAAGCCGGTGTTCGGCTCGACGCATGGTGAGGCCACGCTGGGCCTGGGCAGCCACGACTATCGCCGTGCCACGGCCGATGTGAACGTGGGCATCAGCGATGCCGCCGCATTCCGGCTCAATGTGGCGGGCGAGGATTCGGGCAGCTACCGCGACCAGCAGTTCGTCAAGCGCCACAACTTCGCGCCCTCGCTGGCGCTCAAGCTCGCCCCCGAGACCCAGTTGCTGCTGCAATACACCGACGCACGTGACCAGCGCCTCACGGACTTCGGCATCCCGGCCCTCAACGGCCGCCCCGTCAACGTGCCGGCCAGCACCTACTACGGCTCGGGCACGGCAGTGCAGGACGACACCAGCACCAGCAACGCGCAGGCGTTCACCGCCACGCTCAACCACCGTGTCAATGACGACTGGTCGGTGCGCAATGTCACGCGCCTGTACGACTACACGCTGGACCGCTACAACACCTTGCCCGGCGGTACCACCGACCCCGTGACCATGACCGTCGGCCGCACCCGCAGCCTGGTCTTTCGCGACGAGAGCGGCGTATTCAACCAGACCGACCTGACCTGGCGCAACAGCCTGGGCGGCCTGCGCCAGGAATGGCTGATGGGCATGGAACTGGGCCGCCAGAAGAAGCGCGCCGAGTCCATCTCGGCCGGCGTGGTGGACCGCGTGAACATCCTGAACCCCGGCAACGTGCCCACGCCGGCTGTTCCCGCCAGTGCCTACGCGGCCACCGGCGCCATCCCGAGCCACACCGAGCAGAGCACCGCCGCGCTGTACCTGCAGGACCAGATCACGCTGGCACCACAGTGGAAGGCCCTGGTGGGCGCACGCTACGACGTGTTCAAGCAGGAGACGCGCTTCGACCGCACCCTGGCCAGCCTGGCGCGCACCGACAAGAAGTTCAGCCCGCGCGCCGGCATCGTCTGGCAGCCCAGCGAGCAGGTGTCGTACTACCTGTCGTACAGCAAGTCGTTCCAGCCCTCGGGCGAGACCTTTGCGCTGGCCGCCAACAACACCGCCAACGACCCTGAGATCACGCAGAACAAGGAAATCGGCGTCAAGCTCGACCTGCTGGACGGCCGCCTCAACTTCACCGGTGCGCTGTTCAACCTCACACGCACCAACATCAAGAACACCGACCCGTCCAACCCCGCGCGCCAGATCAACGTGGGCACGCAGCGCACCAACGGGTTGGAGATCACCGGCAGCGGCCGGCTGTCCGGCTGGGACGTCAGCGCAGGCTATGCCTTCCTCAATGGCCGCATGACCCGGTCCCTGGCCACGGCCGCGAGCAGCCAGCTGCCCACGGTGAACGTGCCCTCGCAAGGCAAGGTGGCCGCGCTCACCCCGCGCAACTCGGCCTTCCTCTGGGCCATGAAGGACATGGGCCACGGCCTGCGCCTGGGCGGCGGCGTGAGCCATGTGGGCGAACGCTACACCTCGCTCACCAACCTGGTCACCTTGCCCGCCTACACCACGCTGGACGCAGCGCTGCAGTACACGCTGGGCCAATGGGGTCTGGACGTGAACGTGAAGAACCTCACCAACCGCAAGTACTACGTGTCGTCCCACGGCAGCAACGACAACCTGATCCTGCCGGGCTCGCCCCGTGCACTGCAGCTCACGCTGCGTACCCGCTTCTGATCGCACCCCAACCCGCCCGACCCTCTCCCTTCGAGCCATGATGCACACCGAATCCCCCACCCGCAGCCGCACCGCGGCCCCGCGTTTTCCCCTGACCACCCTGGCCCTGCTGGCTGGCTGCAGCTGCCTGGTGGCCACAACGGCCGCCCACGCACAGGACGCCGCCCTGCCTGAAGTGAAGGTGACCAACAGCGCCGACACCCCGGCCACCGAAGGCACGGGCCAGTACACGGCGCGCCAGGTCAGCGTGGGCAAGATGGACCAGGCACCGCGCGAGATCCCGCAGTCCATCAGCGTCATCACGCGCCAGCAGCTCGACGACCGCAACGTCACCAAGGTGGAGGACGCCATCAAGTTCAGCACCGGCATCACCGTGACCCGCCTTGACGGCGCGGGCAACTACAACACCTTCCAGTCGCGTGGCTTCGACCTGGGGGCCCTGCAGCTCGATGGCGTGCCCATTCCCCAGGGCAACTACAGCACGCTGGACACGGCCATGTACGACCGCATCGAGGTGCTGCGCGGCCCCGCCGGCCTGCTGCAGGGCGGCAGCGAGCCGGGCGGCACGGTGAACCTGGTGCGCAAGCGCGCACCGGGCAAGCTGATGCTCAACGCCGATGCCGCCGTGGGCTCCTTCCGCCTGCGCCGCGGCACGGTGGACGTGGGCGGCGCGCTCAACGCCAGCGGCACGGTGCGTGCCCGCGCCGTGGCCGTGGCCGAAGACCGCGACAGCCATGTCGCCACCCTGTTCAACAACAAGCGCCTGGGCTACGGCACGCTGGAATGGGACATCGCCCCGTCCACCACGCTGTCCATCGGCGGGGCGCGGCAGCGCGTGCGCGCCTCCATCGACCAGGGCCTGCCCACCTATGCCGATGGCCGCCTGGCCAGCCTGCCGCGCAGTTCCTTCTCGGGCCTGGCCTCCAACCGCCAGGACCTGGAGACCACCGACCTCTTCGCCGAGCTGGAGCACCGCCTGTCGGGCGGCGGCACGGTGCGCCTGTCGGCCCGCGACGTCGACCGAACCGCCTTCTACAGCGCCGCCCGCGCCAACAGCGCGCTCAGTCCCAATGGCAACTTCACCATGGAAATGGTGGACGGCCTGACCCATGTGAAGACACGCAACTACGACCTGTTCGCCAGCCTGCCGGTGGACGTGGCCGGCCGCACACACCGCCTGCTGGTGGGTGCCAGCCGCAGCGAGAACAAGAGCTACGACAACAACTTCGTCTACGGCACGCCGGTCCAGGCCAACCTGCTCACGCCCAACTACGGCGCCCCCTACCCGGCGCTCGTGCTGCCGGGCTACTCCGCCATCACCACGCGCACCGAAAACGCGCTGTATGGCCAGGCCCAGATCAGCCTGGCCAGCCAGGTCAAGCTCCTGGCCGGCGGCCGCCTGAGCTGGGCCGACGCGGTCACGCGCAGCACCAGCAACGGCGCCGCCACCAGCGTCGCCGATCCGGGCCGCCAGTTCGTGCCCTCGTTGGCAGTGCTCTACGACTTCCACCCGCAGTACACGGCCTATGCCGGCTACTCCGAGACCTTTGTCGTGCAAAGCCAGCTCGACATCAACAAGCAGCTGCTCGATCCCCGCACCGGCAAGCAGGTGGAAGTGGGCCTGAAGGGCGAGTTCCTCGACAAGCGCCTGCAGGCGCATGCCGCCATCTTCCGCATCATCGATGAGGACCGCGCCATCGCCGACTCCCGGTTGGCCGGAGCCTTCTTCGCCGGCGGCAAGGTGCGTTCGCAAGGGTTCGAAGCCGAGGTCAGCGGCCAGGTGCAGCCCGGCTGGGACGTGCTGGCCGGCTATGCCTACAACGACACGCTCTACCTGCGCGCACCCGTGGCCCAGCAGGGCCAGGTGTTCAGCCCGGTCACGCCGCGCCACAGCGTGAACGTCTTCACGCGCTATGCCTTCACCTCGCCCGCGCTGCGCGGCTTCAGCGTCGGCGGCGGCCTCTCCTACCGCAGCGACTTCTTTGCCCAGAGCGGCGCGCTGCGCATCACCTCGGGCGACTACGTGCTGGCCAGCGCCCAGGTGGGCTACCAGATCAACGACCAGCTGGCGCTGAACCTCTCGGTGGACAACCTGTTCGACAAGACCTACTACGAGAAGGTCTCGGGCATCGCGCGCCAGAACTTCTACGGCGAGCCACGCCGCGTGACGCTGGCGCTCAAGGCGCGCTACTGAGCGCCTGGCAGTCCCCAGGTCCTTGCATGGCCCGGTTCGCCCAAGGCGCACCGGGCCTTTTTTTGCCATCAAAACAACAACGCAAAAATAACGCAAAAGCAAATCATTCTTACTTGCATCGTAAAATCAACCTGCCAAGCCCCCTCGGCACGCCGCCGTGGGGGCTTCTTCCATCGCCCTGTTTCCACGTTTCCAAGCTTTTCCGGCCCGAGAAACCCTGCACCATGCTGTCACCCACCGCCATCCGCCGCTGGTCCTGGACCCACAAGTGGTCCAGCCTCATCTGCACGGCCTTCATGCTGCTGCTGTGCATCACCGGCCTGCCACTGATCTTCCACCACGAAATCGGCCACCTGCTGGGCACCGAAGTCGAGGCGCCCGCCATGCCCGAGGGCACGCCGCGCGCCAGCCTGGACACCGTGATCGCCGCCGCCAAGGCCGTGCACCCGGCGCGCATCGTGCAGTTCGTCTCGCAGGCCGAGGACGACGACAAGGTCTGGTTCGTCACGCTCACGCACACGCCGGACCCGACCGAGGATTTCAAGTCCGTGGCGGTGGATGCGCGCACGGCCCAGGTGCTGTCCGACATTCCCACCAACCAGGGTTTCATGAACCTCATGTTCCGCCTGCACGTGGACCTGTTCGCGGGCCTGCCGGGCAAGCTGTTCCTGGGCTTCATGGGCCTGCTGCTGCTGGTGGCCATCGTCGCCGGGGTGGTGCTGTACGCGCCCTTCATGCGCAAGCTGCGCTTCGGCGACGTGCGGCGCGACCGCTCCACGCGCGTGAAGTGGCTGGACCTGCACAACCTACTGGGCATCGTGACCCTGGTCTGGGCCCTCGTGGTCGGCGCCACCGGCATGATCAACACCTGGGCCGACCTGATGGTCAAGTACTGGCAGTACGACCAGCTATCCACCCTGCTCGCACCCTACAAGGGCAAGCCCGTGATCGCCATGGACCAGCGCGGCCCGCTGCAGCAGGCAGTGGACGTGGCACGCGCCCATGCGCCAGGCACCAAGCTGTCGTTCATCGCCTTCCCGGGCACGTCGTTCTCGAGCCCGCACCACAACACCGTCTTCGTGCGCGGCGCCGAGCCGCTCACCTCGCGCCTGCTGCAGCCCATCCTGGTCGACGCCCACAGTGGCCAGATCACGGCCGCGCCGCAACTGCCCTGGTACCTCACGGCGCTGCTGGTTTCGCAGCCGCTGCACTTCGGTGACTACGGCGGCATGCCGATGAAGATCATCTGGGCGCTGCTGGACATCGCCACCATCATCGTGCTGGGCAGCGGCCTGTACCTGTGGCTGCGCCGCCGGGCGCCGGCCTCGGCTGCCGCCCCTGCAGCTCCCACCGGCCTGCCCGCCAGCGCCACGGCCTCCCTGGCCGCCCACCCGGAGCGCGCCGCATGACCAGGAACGCATCCACGCCGTTTCGCACCCTCTGGGGCTGGCCCATCGTGCTCGGGCTGCTCACGGCCAGCGGCCTGGCCACCGCCCTCATCTCCGACAGCTGGGGCGACTGGTGGTCCTGGATCGGGCTGGGCTTGCCCGTGGCCGTGATGGCCTGGTTCGCCTGGCGGCCCACTCCGGCTGCGGCTGCGGCCCCTGCAGATTCGAACCCCAGCGATGACCCTGCCACCCCTTTCTGACATCGACCTCACCGTCCACTTCTCCTGACCACCATGCACACGACCCATCGCCCTCCCCTGTTGGCACACACGCCAGCCGCCCTGGCCGCCGCACTGCTGTGCACCTTTGCCCTGCCAGCCGCACTCGCGCAGACCGCTGCCGGCAGCGACAAGACGCTCTCCACCGTCACCGTGAACGCCAGCGCCGATGCTTCTGCGCAAGGCCTGTCGCCTGCCTATGCGGGCGGCCAGGTGGCGCGCGGCGGCCGCGTGGGCATCCTGGGTACGCGCGATGCGATGGAAACACCGTTCTCCACCATCAGCTACACCAATGAACTGATCCAGGACCGCCACGCCCGCAGCGTGGGCGACGTGCTGCAGAACGACCCGACCGTGCGCGTGGCACGCGGCTTCGGCAACTTCCAGGAGTCGTACTTCATCCGCGGCTTCATCCTGGGCTCGGACGACACGGCCTACAACGGCCTGTACGGCTTGCTGCCACGCCAGTACATCGCCACCGAGCTGTTCGAGCGCGTGGAAGTGCTGCGCGGCGCCTCGTCCTTCCTCAACGGTGCCAACCCCGGTGGCGGCGGCCTGGGCGGCGCCATCAACCTGCTGCCCAAACGCGCCCCCAATGAGCCGCTGAACCGCGTGAGCGTGGGCGCGGGCAGCGGCGGCCACAGCGACGTGGCGGCCGACATCGCACGCCGCTTCGGCCCCGATGGCAATACCGGCATCCGCGTCAACGTGGCCTCGCACAACGGTGGCACGGCCGTCGACGACGAGAAGGCCAAGCTCGGCCTGGTCGCCGTGGGCCTGGACTGGCGCAGCCGCGACGTGCGCCTGTCGGGCGACATCGGCTGGCAGGACCACAAGCTCAACCGCACGCGCACCAATGTCACGCTGGGCGCCACGGCGACCGCCGTGCCCACGGCACCCGACGGCAGCTCCAATTTCGCCCAGCCCTGGGCCTTCTCCAACGAGCGCGACACCTTCGGCACGCTGCGCGGCGAGTGGGACATCAATTCCAACATCACCGCCTGGGCTGCCGCCGGTGCGCGCAGCGGCACGGAGTCGAACTCGCTGGCCAACCTCTCGGTGGCCAATGCGGCCACGGGCGCAGGCACGACCTACCGCTTCGACAACAACCGCAAGGACAATGTGAACACCGGCGAGCTGGGCCTGCGCGGCAAGCTGCAGACCGGCAGCATCGGCCACGAGTGGGTGCTCGCCGCGTCCACGTTCAGCCTGGACAAGAAGAACGCCTATGTCATGGACTTCGGCAACACCCAGGCCACCAACCTCTACAACCCGGTCTTCACGGCCCTGCCGGGCTACAGCGCCAATGCCCTGCGCGGCGGCGTGATGGGCAACCCGCTGACCACGGGCCGCATCAAGCTGAGCAGCGTGGCCCTGGGCGACACGCTGTCGGTGCTGGACAACCGCCTGCTCATCACCCTGGGCCTGCGCCACCAGAAGTTCGACATCGCCAACTTCGCCTATGGCACCGGCGCGCAGACCGACCGCTACGACCAGAGCCGCACCAGCCCGCTGCTCGGTGCCCTGTACAAGCTGGACAAGAGCCTGTCGGTCTACGCCAACTATGCCGAGGGCCTGAGCCAGGGCGAAACAGCCCCCTCTACCGCGGCCAACCGGGGCACCATGCTGGCCCCTTATGTCTCCAAGCAAAAGGAGATCGGCGTGAAATACGACGGCGGCCGCGTGGGCGGCAGCCTGGCGCTGTTCTCCACCGACAAGCCACGCTCCGTGGTCGATGCCGCCGGCATCTTCGGCTCCAATGGCAAGGACCGCCACCAGGGCCTGGAACTGGCCGTGCAGGGCGAGGCCGTTGCCGGCCTGCGCGTGCTCGGCGGTGCCACCTGGCTCGAAGCCAAGCAGCAGCGCACCGGCTCGGCCCTCACCGAAGGCCAGCGCGTGATCGGCGTGCCCAAGCTGCAGGCCAACCTGGGGCTGGAATGGGACGTACCCGGCGTGCGCGGCCTGGCCCTCGACGGCCGCCTGGTGCACACCGGATCGAGCTACGCCAACGCCACCAACACCTTGCGCGTGGCCGGCTGGAACCGCCTCGACCTGGGTGCCCGCTACCTGACCGAGATGGGCGGCAAGCTGGTCACGCTGCGCGCGCGCATCGACAACGCGACCAACAAGAATCACTGGGCCTCGGTGGGCGGCTACCCAGGCTCGGGTTACCTGGTGGTGGGTGCCCCGCGCGCCTTCACGTTGAGCGCCAGCGTCGACTTCTGACCCCGGCCTTGCGGCCACCGGGCGACCTGCGGACTGCTGCGCAGGCTGCCCGGTGGTCCGTGCGAATTTCTCCAGCCACCGGCGCGGACCAGCGTGTCCTGCAAAGGCAGCCAATTCTTTGTGATCCACGGCATGCGGCCACCAAGGGCCCGCCTGCCTCTTTCCAAGAGATGACACTGCCATGCCACGCACACTGACACCCATGATGGCCGCGCTGCTCGGCCTGGCCACCACGGCCCAGGCCCAGCAGGCCCTGCCCGAAGTCAAGATCCAGGAAGCCGCCAGCGAACGCGATGGCGCTGCTGCGCAGGGCTACCGCCCCGCCCAGGTGCGCCAGCTCGGCCCCCTGGCCGATCTGCCCCTGCTGGACACGCCGTTCTCGGTCCACGTGACCACCAGCGAGCTGCTGCAGAACCTGCAGGCCAGCAAGCCCGACGATGCCTTCCGCTACAACCCCGTGGTGCAGTTGCAGGGACCGCAGTCGCGCTTCTTCACCAGCGTCGCCATGCGCGGCTTCAGCGTCGGCTCCACCAAGCGCATCGACGGAGTACCCAGCACCACCACCTACGTCAACACAGACCTGGAGGACAAGGAACGCATCGAGGTGCTCACCGGCCTGTCGGGCTTTCTCTATGGCAGCGGCAACGTGGGCGGCACCATCAACTACGTGCTCAAGCGCCCCGTCTACCAGCCGCTGGCGCGCGTAACCGCCGGCATCACCGAAGGCAGCAACCTGCGGGTGCACGGCGACTTCGGCGGTGCGCTGGACGCCGACGGCCGCCTAGCCTACCGCCTCAACGCGGTGGCACAGGACGGCGACCTGCGGCTCGACGGCCAGTCCCTGCGGCGTGGACTGGTGAGCGGTGCGCTGGACTGGAACCTCAGCGACCGCCTGCAGCTCCAGTTCGATGCCTCGCGCAGCACCTACCACATGCAGGGCACCGAGCCCTTCTGGGATGTAGACCCGGGGGCCGCGTTTCCCGCAGCGCCCGACCTGCACCGCGCCTATGGCCAGCCCTTCACGCGCACCGACACCACGCAGACCCAGTGGGGCGCGCGCGTGACCTGGCGCGCCAGCGAGGCGCTGACCGTGCGCACCGGCCTCACGCAGCGCAAGAGCGACATCGACCTCATCGCGGCCAACAACCTCTTCGTTACCGGGGTCCCGGGGCGCTACCGCGTGCAGGCCAGCGCCTGGGACTACCCCGATGTCCAGGCGCTGGGCGGCTTCGCGCTGGTGGACGGCAAGCTGCAGACCGGCAGCCTGCGCCACAAGCTCACCGCGGGCTGGTACGGCGACCACGACGAGCGCACCCCGTTCCTGAGCTCGGCAGGCGGCTGGGCCACGCTGACCTCCGCCCCCATGGACATCGCCGCCCCCACGGCGCTCACCGCACCGCCCTTCAGCATCACGGGCGCCAAGTACATCGCCCAGCGCTCGCGCTACGGCAACTGGGTGCTGGGCGACCATGTGGAGTTCAACGCGCAGTGGTCGGCCCTGGTCGGCCTCACGCACGCGAGCATCACGGACACCAGCTACAACGCCGCGGGTGCCACCACGGCCCGCTATGGCGACAGCCGTACCACGCCCTCGGTGGCGGTGCTGTTCAAGCCGCTGGAGCACATCACGCTGTATGCCAACTACATGGAGAGCCTGGAGAAGGGCGGCACGGCGCCGCTGACTGCGGGTGGACGCGCCGTGGTCAATGCGGGCGCCATCCTGCCGCCCCTGCTATCCAAGCAGGCCGAGCTGGGGGTCAAGGCCGAACTCGGCCACATGCTGCTGACCGGAGCGCTGTTCCAGATCGACAAGGGCCTGCAGTACACCGACACCACCACCAACCCCGCCGCACCGGTGTACGTGCAGGATGGCCGCCAGGTGCACAAGGGCGTCGAATTCACCGCCAGCGGCCGCGCCTTGCCCGGGCTCACGCTGTGGGGCGGCGTCACCCTGCTGGACGCCCAGGTGACCCGGCAGACCTCCAACCCGGCGCTGCAGGGCAAGACGCCAGCCAACGTCGCCGAGGTCCAGGCCAAGCTCTATGCCGAACAGGACATCGCCGCCGTGCCCGGCCTGGCGCTCACGGGCGGTGTGCTCTACACCGGCAAGCAGCAGCGCGATGCCCTCAACACCCAGCAACTGCCCGCCTACACGCTGCTCGATGCCGGGCTGCGCTATGCCGCCAAGGTCTCGGGCAAGCCCGTGGTCTGGCGCCTGTCGATGGCCAACCTCACCGACCGGCAGTACTGGCTCAACGGCACCTACCTGGGCCGCCCGCGCACGGTCTCCCTGTCCGCGCAAGTGGACTTGTAAAGTGCAACGATAATCACCATCGTTCTCATTTACTCTCTTTCTCACTCTCAAAGGCCTTTCACATGACCTTCGCACTTCGCACCGCCGCCGCCCTTGCCCTGGTGGCCGCCGCCACCGCCGCCCAGGCCCACCAGGTCTGGCTCGAAAACGCCGGCGGCCAGGCCCGCCTGCACTTCGGCGAGTTCAACGACAACCTGCGCGAGACCTCGCCCGGCTCCCTGGACAAGTTCAAGGGCGTGCCCGTGCTCGAGCAGCGCGCCGGCACCACCAGCCAGAAGGTCGAAGGCAAGCTCACCAAGGACGCATTCGCCTACACCGTGACCGGCAACGCCGACACGCTGTTCGCCGCCGCCACCTATCCGTTGATCGACCGCAGCAAGCGCAACCTGCCCGCCATGTACTGGCAGCCCTCGGCCCGCTGGGTTGCGAGCCTCGCCCAGCCCGTGGCGCCCGGCCAAGCGCTGGACCTGGTGCCCACCGGCAAGCCCGGCCAGCTCAAGGTCGTGTTCAACGGCAAGCCGCTGCCCAAGGCCAAGGTGCAACTGGTCTCGCCCGCCGGCTGGAGCCGCGAAGCCCAGTCCGCCGATGACGGCACCGTGGAGTTCCTGACCCCCTGGAAGGGCCAGTACGTGGCCGAAGTGCACCACACCGACAAGACCCCCGGCGAAGCCCAGGGCGAAAAATACGGCGAAGCCAGCTACGTGACCACGCTGAGCTTCGTGCAGGCCGAAGGCGCCGTCTCGCCACCACTGCCACCCGCACCCGAAAAGCACTGAGAGCATCCCGCACTGGCGCCCCAGGCCTCGCGCATGGGGTGCCCAAGCCCGCACCGATTCCCATCGGAGCGGGCTTTTTTTTACCCCGCTGCAAAGGCCTGGCGGCCAGCCTGCCCATGGCGGGATCCAGCCACCGGGTGGCGTGCAAAGCAAAGCTTTCAGACGCCGCAGGGAACCGCTAGCATGGTTGTCCGATGAGGATATCCCTGCGTTTCCCACGGGAGGTGTCGATGAGCCTGTGCATGCCTGGAGCCCCGCGCTGGGGCCCGATCCCGGGCCCCTATGCAGGGTAGCCACGACCTGGTGCTGGTGCTGCTGTCGGTCGCGACGGCGGTGGTGGCATCCTTCGTCGCCCTGGACATGGCCTCGCGGGTGGCCGCGGCCATCGGCCATGCGCGCCGCGCGCTGCTGTGGCTGGGCTGCGGCGCCCTGGCCATGGGGACCGGCATTTGGTCCATGCATTTCGTCGGCATGCTGGCCTTTTCGCTGCCGGTGCCGCTGGCCTACGGTGCCGGCACCACGCTGGCGTCCTGGCTGGTCGCCGTGCTGTCCTCGGCACTGGCCCTGCACACGGTCAGCCAGCCGCAGCTGGGCTGGCAGCGCCTGCTGGGGGCGGGGGCGCTCATGGGCCTGGGCATCGCGGCCATGCACTACCTGGGCATGGAAGCGCTGCAGATGCGTCCCCGCATCACCTACGACCCCTGGCTGTTCGCCCTCTCGGTTCTCTTTGCCATCGGCGCTGCGACCGCCGCGCTGCTGATCTGCTTTCGCCTGCGCCACGAAACCGTGCTCACGGGCTTTCGCAAGAAGACGGCCAGCGCCCTGGTCATGGGCATCGCCATTGCCGGCATGCACTACACCGGCATGGCGGCCGCCAGCTTTGCCCCCGGCAGCATCTGTGGCGCCGGTCCGACCGGCATCGGTGGCAGCTGGCTGGGCTTCACCATCAGCGGGCTGGTGGCGCTGTTCCTGGTCACAAGCTTGCTGATCTCGGTCTATGGCGCCATGCCGCCGACCATCCGATCGCGCCTGGTGTTCCTGGTGGTGGCGGCCAGCCTGCCCGTGTCCCTGATGGCCGTGGTGGTGATGGTTTACGACTACCAGCGGCTGCGCGAGCAACAGGCCAGGGCCCTCGTGGTCACCGCGCGCGCCATCATCGCCACCGTGGACAAGGACCTCGCCGGTGTCGAATCGGGGCTCAGGGTGCTGTCGACGTCCCGCCTGCTGCTGGCCGGCAACCTGCCCGCCTTCCAGCTGCAGGCCGAGGACGCGCTGGGCCACCTGCACGTGGCGGCCCTGGTGCTGGAGGACGGCCATGGCAGCGTGCTGATGGACACCCGCCTGCCACCGGGCACCCACGCTGCCACCACACCCTCCCCCCACCCCCGCCCCACCCCCTCCTTCTCGCAAGCGGCCTTCCTGCAGGCCCGTTTCGAGAAGGAAACCGCCGTCACGATCGCGGTGCCCGTGGCGCCGGGGGGCACTGGCAAGGTCCCCACTGCAGACCTGCGGCTCAGGGCCAGCCTGTGGCCCGAACGGCTGACCCAGTTGCTGAACAACCAGCACCTGGCCCGGGACTGGATCGTCTCCATCTACGACACCGAGGGCAGCATCGTCGCGCGCAGCCACGAGATGCGGCGCTTTGTCGGTGCCAAGGGCGCCCCGCTGATACTGCAGCGGCTGGCCCAGGTGGACGAAGACTCGGTGGATGCCGTGACCCTGGAAGGCATCCCCGTGCTCTCGGCCTTCAGCCGCTCACCGGCCACGGGCTGGGCGGTCTCCATCGGCATTCCGAGCAGCAGCCTGAGCACCCCGCTGCTGCGCACAGTCGCCTGGCTGCTCGCGGGACTGGTGCTGATGCTGACCGCCAGCCTGCTCCTGGCCTGGCGCATCGGCGGATCCATCGCCAGCGCCGTGCAGGCCCTGACCGGACCGGCGCTGGCCCTGGGCTCGGGCGCCCCCATCGTGGTGCCGCCCCTGGGCCTGACCGAGGCCGACAAGGTCGGCCACGCACTGAAGCAGGCGGCGCACCTGCTGGACACGGCAAAACACGCGGCCCACCACGACATGCTGACCGGCCTGGCCAACCGCTCGCTGTTCCGGCAGATCGTGCAGCAGCAGCTGGCGCAGGCCCACCGCAACGGGGGCAACGTCTCCATCCTGTTCGTCGATCTCGATGGCTTCAAGGGCATCAACGACGCCCATGGCCACGCGGTGGGCGACGCGCTGCTGCAGCAGGCCGCGCAGCGCCTGCTGCAAGGGGTGCGCGGCGGCGACCTGGTCGCGCGGCTGGGGGGCGACGAATTCGCCGTGGCCCTGGTCCAGCCGGGCCTGCGGGGCACGGCCAAGGTGGCCGCGAAGCTGGTGGAAAGCCTGGCATCCCCGTTCCTGATCGAAGGCCTGGTGCTGCAGATCTCCGCCAGCATCGGCGGCGCCAGCTACGGCCCGCATGCCGCCACCGGCCTGGCCAGCTGCGAGGCCCTGCTGCAGCAGGCCGACAGCGCCATGTACCGCGCCAAGGAGGCCGGCAAACGGCGCTTTGTCATGGCCGAGTCACTGCGCACGCGGTGAGCATCGGCAAGCCCGCCGGACAGGCAGCCTAGCGCGCCAGCACGGCCACCTGCACCTGCGTGCGGGTCTCAAAGCCCAGGCTTTCATAGAGCGCAATGGCCGCGTGGTTGCTGACCCAGGCATGCAGGAAGGCCTGGTCGCCACGCTGCTGGATGGCATGCGCCACCACGGACGACAGCCGGCGCGCGAGGCCGCGCCCCCTGAAGTCGGGATGGGTGCAGACCCCGCTGACCTCGGTGGCGCCGGCAAAGCGCATGCGCTCGCCGGCCATCGCGGCCAGGCGACCCCCAATACGCACGCCGACAAAGCGGCCCATGGTGTGCGTGCGCGGCAGGAAGGGACCGGGCTCGGTCAGTTGCGCCAGCGCCAGCATCTCGGGCGCATCGGCATCGCCAAGCACCACCACGGCCTCTTCGCCTGGCACAGGCGCGACGGGCTGCATGGCCAGCATCTGCACCCCCTGGGCACTGCGCACGAGTTGCAGGCCCGGCGGTACCTGGACCGGGGCAACCTGCGCCAGGTAAACGGATTCTCCCGCCCCCACCAGGCTGGCCAGCGCGGCAAGGCTGGCGCCATCGTCGTCCCGTGCGCAGGCGAACAGGTTCACGTCGCGCCGGTAGCGCCTGGCGAGGTCCCCGCCTTCGGCAAGCTGCGGTGCATGGAGGAGCGAAGCCCACACGGGGCGGTCGAGGGAGCTGTTCATCGGGATGCCTTTCCTTTGGATCGCGCGGGCTGTGCCGCGATGGAGACGGCTGCGCGCTGCAGCAGCGAGGTGTGTTCCAGGCCCGCTTCGAGCGCGGACAGCTGCTCCAGCAGCGGGCCTTCGAGCGGCGCGCAGATCTGGGCCACCGAGGCCTCGATCACCGGCCAGACCTCGCGCCGGGCACGCTCGACCAGCGCCTGCCCGGCCTCGCTGAGCTGCACCTTGCGGATGCGCCGATCCTCCTGCAGCGTGCGCGACTCCACGAGACCGCTTGCCTCCAGCCCGTGCAGGGAGCGCGTGACCACCGGCTGGCTCACGCCGACCGCCGTGCCCAGCTCCCCCACGCCCAGCGGGCCGTGCCGATCGAGCGCCGCGAGCAATGGAAAGTGGGCCGCGGGCAGGTCGATGCCATGCCGGGCCATGAGCGCCTGGGTCTGCGCCTGCAGCGACTCACCGATGCGCCGAAAGCGTGTGCCGAGGGTGAGGAACCCGAGCTCCTTGACCGTGTCCTGGACCATGATTCTCCTTTGATATATATCATGCTATGTATTTTATCGGCGCCTGTCAAGAAGCCGGCCATCCCCCGCGGGGGCAGCGCATGCCTGCAGGGACGCGATCAGAACGGACGCGGCTGGATGAGGCCGAGCAGCAGGGCCCGCGCAATCGCATGCTGGCGGCTGAACACCCCCAGCTTCTGCGCGATGGCGTTGAGGTGGAAATTGGCCGTGCGTTCGGAGATGTGCAACAGGCACGAGATCTCCCACGAGGTCTTGCCGTCGGCGGCCCAACGCAGCACCTGCTGCTCGCGCGGGCTCAGCGCAGGGGGCTGCAGCGGCATGGGGGCCAGGCGGCGCATGGCCTCGTGCACATAGCTGGCCAGCAGGTGCGCATGCGCCTGCACCTGTGCCATGTCGGCCTGGGCGGCGCGGCCCGTGCGCGAGACCGTGCCGCTCAAGATACCAAGCTCCCCGTGGGGCGTGTGCAGCGGCACGCTCAGGCCGGTGCACAGCCCGTGCTCGGCTGCCTCGCCCATCACGCGCCGGGCCTGCGGGCCGGGGCCATCACCGGGCACCTCGTGCCACAGCACCGGCAGGATGTTGCGGCTGCAATAGCGGATGATGGGATCGTGCGCATGGTAGTCGTGGGCCATGTAGTGGCGGGTCCAGCCTGGTGGGTAGCCATCCACCAGCAAAACGCTCGACTGCGCAAAGTGCTCCGGCACCCGCAGCGCATAGATGAAATGCTCGAAGCCGAGCGCCTGCGCCAGTTGCTGCACCTGTGCATGCAGGCTGGGCAGGTCGGCGCTGTGCAGCAGTTGCTCGAGCGATTCGCGAAAGGGCCGTAGCGTCAGATCCATTGCGGTGAAGGGTGGAATGGGGATGGGCCAGAATCCATCCGACGGGAACCAGGGTCTGGAAGGCCCCCATTCCCGGAATGGAGAGGACCCGGGAGAATTCTTGGCGAGACTCCCACCACCGCAAACTCCAACGACTTCCCAGTCCGACGAAGCAATGCACATTTCGACGAACGGACCCCCACCGTCGACGAACGACACCACCGACCTGCCCGGCGATGCCGCCGCCAGCGCCTGGTCCGGCCTGCGCCGCACCACATTGCAGCTGGCCGCGGTGTTCTGGAGTGCCGTGCTGCTCAGCGACAGCATCCTGTGGGGGATCGCTGGCGTCGACCCGCTCGAATCGCTCTCGGGCAAGCTGGTGCTCAACAGCTTCGGCGCCCTGCTCACCATCGGCATGTCGGCACTGCTGTTCCGGCTGCGCCGCCGCGGCATCCTGTTCAAGGCGGCCATGGCGTTTGCGCTGTCCATGGCCTGCGCGCCGCTGTACAGCCTGTTCGACTTCCAGGTCTACCGCTTTTACGTGGCGCCCGAGGTGCCCGACTTCAGCTGGCGCAACTTCGGCTACACCATGGTCTCAAGCATGGCGATGTTCTTCGGCTGGTCCTGCCTGTATGTGTCCATGGTCTATGCCTTCGAGGTGCGGGATCGCGAACGCAGCCTGGCCGCCGCGCGCGAGGAGGCCCTGCACGCCCAGATGCGCGCCCTGCGCTACCAGGCCAACCCGCATTTCCTGTTCAACACCCTCAACTCCATCGCCGGCCTGGTCGAGGAAGGCGCCACCGCGCGTGCCGGCCGCATGCTGCTGTCGCTGTCGATGTTCCTGCGCACCACGCTGACCATCGACCCCCTGCAGGACGTCAGCCTGGCGGATGAGCTGGTGCTGCAGGAGGACTATCTCGCGATCGAGCAGGAGCGCTTCTCCGACCGCATGGGCTTTGCCGTGGAGGCCCCCGAGGAGGTGCGGCGCGCGCTCGTGCCCAGCCTGATCCTGCAGCCGCTGATCGAGAATGCCGTCAAGCATGGTGTGGGCCAGTCCGCGGCGCACACGCAGATCACCATCCGCGCGCTGCGCCAGCAGGACGTTCTGCGGCTGGTGGTCGAGAACGATCTGCCGGCCGGCGGGCGCCCGTCGGCGGACACCGTGGTCGGCTTCGGCATCGGCCTGCGCAATGTCGCGGACCGCCTGCGCATGCGCTTTGGCGAAAGCGGCAGGTTCAGCGCCCGCACCCATGGGGGGCAGTTTCGCGCCGAGATCGAACTGCCCTGGAGGACCGGATGATGGGCCCCATCGACGTGCTGGTCGTGGACGACGAGCCGCTGGCACGGCGCCGGCTCATACGGCACCTGCAGCGCCTGGACTGGGTCGGCGCGGTCGCGGAAGCGGCCACCGTGCAGCAGGCCCTCGCCAGGCTGGCGGAGTTCGACGCGCGCATTGTCCTGCTGGACATCCAGATGCCCGGCGGCAGCGGCTTCGACCTGGTACCCCACCTGCCCGCCCCGGCACCCGCCGTCGTGTTCGTGACCGCCTTCGACGACCAGGCCCGCCGCGCATTCGACGCCCATGCCATCGACTACGTGACCAAGCCCATCGACCCGGGGCGCCTGCACCTGGCCCTGGAGCGTGCGCGCCAGGCCGTGCTGTCGCAAGGCCGCCAGGACCGGATCGCGGAGCTGGAGGAAGTCATTGCCAGCCTACGCAGCGCAGCCGCCGCCGCCGCGCACCGCCATGCCGGCACCAGCGACCTGTGGGTGAAATCGGGCCACAACTACCTGCGCATTCCGTGCAGCAGCATCACCCACATCCAGGCGGAGCGCGACTACGCGCGCATCCACGCGGACGGCAGGGATTACCTGCACGGCGAGAGCCTGTCCGACCTGGAGCGCAGCCTGCCTGGCGGGGAATTCATGCGCATCCACCGCAGCACGCTGGTCCGCCTGGGCGCGATCGCCCATGTGTCGGTCGGCCGGTACTCCTCACTGAGCGTCGTGTTCCCGGGGGGCAAGACCGCCAAGGTCGGACGGACCTACGCGGCCGATGTCCGGGCTCGACTGATGCAGCCGGCACTCTGAGGGGAGGGCCGCCACCACCTGCGCCAGCCAGTCGGGTACAGGGTCCGTGGTGGCCGCACTCCTCGCAAACATGCGTGTGAAGCTGCGAAATTCCGACAAGTCACCCGGGGGGAGCGTGCGCGCCACGGCTTCAAAGCGTGCCAGCAAGCCGACGGCCTCGGGGTGGATCTGCGCCACCTGTTCGAGGTAAGCGATGGCAAACACCAGGTTGGAGAGCGCAGGCTTCTCGGGCTTGCGCTCAAGCTTTCGGATCAGGGGGTCAGACCAGGCCTTCACGGCCGGGTAGGCCCGCGGGTCGGCTACGGCCGCCAGGGCCCAGAGCACATAGCTCTTGAGCGTTCCCTTGCGCACCAGGCATTCGGTGAGCCAGTCCGTCGCCTCGGCCCCACAGAGCCGGGCCACGGCCAGGACCGAGGTGGCCTTGACGTCCTGCATCGAAAAGTCGGCCAGTTCCTTGAGAACCGGCAGGGCCTCCGTGGCATGAAGGTCCGCCAGGCTGTGGCAGGCCAGCGGCATGGCCGACCTGGGCTTGTGGTTGCGCAGCACGCCCAGGAGGCCCTGGACGTCGTAGGGGACGCCGAGCCGGCGGAAATAGGCCCGGTCTTGCAGCATGTCCCCCTCGCCGCGCACCAAGGCCGCGGCGCTGGGGTGCAGCACAGGTGCAGGTGTCGGCATGTCCTAGCTCCTGAACAGGTGAAACAGAGCAGGCCTCTGGAACCCAGGTGCCTGCAGGCAAGGATCACACCGCCATCAGACGTTCATGATCGAGACCAGGCGCGTGTTCAGGTGCGCCTCGACGGCTTCGGAGCCGCCCTCGGAGCCATAGCCCGAATCCTTCAAACCACCGAACGGCAGCTCGGCCGCAGGGGCGGCCGCCTGGTTGATCCACAGCATGCCGACTTCCAGGCGCTGCGACAGCAGGTGGGCGTTCTTGAGCGAGCGCGTGAAGGCGTAGCCGGCCAGGCCGAAGGGCAGGCGGTTGGCCTCGGCGATGGCGTCCTCGATCTTCTCGAAGCCGCGCACGGCGGCCACGGGGCCGAAGGGCTCTTCGTTGAAGATGCGGGCCGACAGCGGCACGTCGTTGAGCACGGTGGGCTGGAAGAAGTTGCCTTCGCTGCCGATGCGCTCGCCACCGGCGGCCAGTTGCGCGCCCTGCTGCACGGCGTCGGCCAGCAGGTCGGCCATGGCGGTGATGCGGCGCGGGTTGGCCAGCGGGCCCATCTGCGTGCCCTGGACCAGGCCGTCGCCGACCTTCAGGCCCTGGGCATGGCTGGTGAGCGCGGCCACGAATTCGGCGCGGATGCTCTCGTGCACCAGGAAGCGCGTGGGCGAGATGCAGACCTGGCCCGCATTGCGGAACTTGGCGCCACCGGCGGCCTTGATGGCCAGCGCCACGTCGGCATCCTCGGCGACGATCACGGGGGCATGGCCGCCCAGTTCCATGGTCACGCGCTTCATGTGCTTGCCGGCCAGGGCCGCGAGCTGCTTGCCCACCGGCGTGGAGCCGGTGAAGGTGACCTTGCGGATGATGGGGTGCGGGATCAGGTAGTTGGAGATCTCGGCCGGGTCGCCGTAGACCAGGCCCACGGTGCCGGCGGGCACGCCGGCATCGGCGAAGGCGCGGATCAGCTCGGCCGGGCTGGCCGGGGTCTCTTCAGGCGCCTTGACGAGGATGGAGCAGCCGGCCGACAGTGCGGCCGCGAGCTTGCGCACCACCTGGTTGATCGGGAAGTTCCAGGGCGTGAAGGCCGCCACGGGGCCCACGGGGTCCTTGATGACCAGTTGCTGGGCCTTGAGGTTGCGCGAGGGCACGATGCGGCCGTAGACGCGCAGCGATTCGTCGGCGAACCATTCGATGATGTCGGCCGAGGCCATGGTCTCCACCTTGGCTTCGGCCAGGGGCTTGCCCTGCTCCTGCACCATGATGGCGGCAATCGCGTCCACACGCTCGCGCATCAGCGCGGCAGCGCGGCGCATGGTCTTGGCGCGGTCGGCCGCGGGGATGTCGCGCCAGGCCTCGAAACCCTTCTGCGCAGCTTCGAGCGCACGGTCCAGGTCGGCCTTGCCGGCATGGGCCACGCGGCCGATTTCCTTGCCGGTGGCGGGGTTGTGCACGGCGATGGTCTTGCCGTCGGCGGCGTCCTGCCACTGGCCGGCGATGAAGAGGCGGGTATCGGGATAACTCATGCGGATGCTCCTGATTAGCAAGGGGGTGTGAAGGGGGCGGCCACGCAACCAACGCATTGGCCGAGCGGCGACACCCGGCACTATAGGCCCCTTGCCGCAGGCCGGGGGGGGCACCCCGGAAAGCCCCTGTCAAGATCCACAGGGACAGCAGCCCCTCAGCGGGCGGGTGCCTGCGCCAGGGTGGCGCCCTTGCCATCGCCCCAGCCGCCGCCCAACGCGCGGATCAGACCCACGGTGGCCGTGTACTGCGCGGTGCGCACCTGCAGCGCCTGGCGCCGGTTGCGCAGCTCGCTGCGGCGTGCGTCCAGCAGTTCGAGCTGGCTCACCAGGCCGTTGCGGTAGCGCGAATCCGACAGCTGCGTGGCGCGCACGGCCGACTGCACGGCACGGCCCTGGGCCTCGGCCTGGCCGGCGAGCAGGCGCAACGCGCTCAGCTGGTCCTCCACCTCGCGGAAGGCGGTGAGCACCTGGCCGCGGTGGGCGGCCATGGCGGCTTCCAGCCGGGCGCGGGCGCCCTCTTCCTGGGCCTTGCGCTGGCCGCCGTCGAAGATCGGCAGCGACAGCAGCGCGCCAATGCCCCAGGAGCGGGCCGACCACTTGAACAGGTCACCGAGCTCGGGCGAGGCCTGGCCGGCATTGCCCGTGAGGGTGATGGCCGGGAACCAGGCCGCCTCGGCCACGCCCACGCGCGCCTGCGCCGCCAGCACCGAAGCCTGCGCCGCCGACACGTCGGGCCGGCGCGCCAGCACCGTGCCGGGCACGCCGGCCGGGATCACGGGCAGGGCCGCATCGCTGGCGGCCGGGGCCACGGCAAAGCCCGTGGCCACGTCGCCCACGAGCACGGCCAGGGCATTGGACAGCAGCGCCTGCTGGCGCTCCAGCGCCAGGGCCTCGGATTCGGTGGCCGCGACCTCGGTCTGCACGCGCGCCACGTCCAGCTCGGCCACATCGCCGGCCTGGAAGCGGCGCTGCGTCAGGCGCAGCGTGTCGCGGTAGGCGCCCAGGCTTTCGCGCACCAGCAGCTGCTCGGCCTGCACCGAGCGCAGCTGCAGGTAGGTCTGCGCCACGTCGGCCTGCACCAGAAGGCGCGTGCTCTGCAGCAGCGCATCGCGGGCCTGGGCATCCAGGCGCGCGGCGTCGCTGGCCTTGGACAAGCGGCCGAAAAGATCCACCTCGTACGCGACATTGAGCCCCACCGAGGTCAGCGTCGACGCCTGCGTGCTGCCCGTGGTGCCAGCGCCGGCCTGGCGCGTGGCACCGGCCGAGGCACCCACCTGCGGGGCGCGTGCGGCATCGGCCGAGCGCAGCAGCGAGCGCGCCTCGGCCAGGCGGGCGGCCGCCTCCTGCACCGTGGTGTTGCCGCTGGCGGCACGCTCCACCAGGGCGCTGAGCACCGGGTCCTGAAAGCCCAGCCACCATTCGCCGCGCGGCTGCGCCTCGGCGGGGGCGGCGGTGGTCCAGGCAGGTGCGCCATCGGCCACGCTGAAGCTGGCGGGCACGGCCACGCCGGCATGCTCGGGCTGCTGAGCGACAGGCGTGCCCATGCAGCCGGCCAGCACCAGGGCGGCGACCAGCGGCGCCAGGCGCGCCGCACGCCGCACGGTCAGGGAAGGATCGGAAAAAATCGTGTTGGCATTCATGGCAAAGACTCCCTTGCACTCATTCGTCATGGCCGCGCGGTGCAGCCAGTATCGGGTGGGCCACGGCGCCGGGGCCGGTGGCATCGGTCAGCGGCGCCGTATGGCTGCCGTGGTTGGCCAGGGGGCGGTTGCCCGCCAGTCGGCGCAGCACCACGTAGAACACCGGCGTGAGGAACAGGCCGAAGGCCGTCACCCCGATCATCCCGGCGAACACCGCCACGCCCATGGCGCTGCGCATTTCGGCACCGGCACCGGTGGACAGCACCAGGGGCAGCACGCCCATCACGAAGGCCAGCGAGGTCATCAGGATGGGGCGCAGCCGCAGGCGGCTGGCCTCGATGGCGGCCTGCACGGGCGTGCGCCCGGCAAACTCCAGCTCACGGGCGAACTCCACGATCAGGATGGCGTTCTTGGCCGATAGCCCCACCAGCACGATGAGCCCGATCTGGGTGAACACGTTGTTGTCCCCCTTGCTGAGCCACACGCCCGCCATGGCGGCCAGCAGGCCCATGGGCACGATCAGGATGATGGCGATCGGCAGCGTCAGGCTTTCGTACTGCGCGGCCAGCACCAGGAACACCAGCAGGATGGCGATGGGGAACACCAGCACGGCGGAATTGCCGGCCAGGATCTCCTGGTAGGTCAGCTCGGTCCACTCGAAGCCGATGCCCTTGGGCAGCGTTTCGGCGGCGATGCGCTCGATGGCGTCCTGGGCCTGGCCCGACGAGAAGCCGGGACCGGGCTGGCCGTTCACGTCGGCCGCGAGGAAGCCGTTGTAGCGCATGGCACGCTCGGGGCCGAAGCTCGGCTCGAGCTTCATCAGCGCCGACAGCGGCACCATCTCGCCCGTGGTGGAGCGCACCTTGAGCAGGCCCACGTCATCGCTGCGGGCACGGAAGGCCGCATCGGCCTGCACGCGCACGCTGTAGGTGCGGCCGAACTGGTTGAAGTCGTTGGCGTACAGGCTGCCCAGGTAGATCTGCAGCGTCTCGAAGATGTCCGTCACGGGCACGCCGAGCTGGCGCGCCTTGGTGCGGTCGATGTTCGCGTACAGCTGCGGCACGTTGACCTGCCAGCTTGTGAACAGGCCGGCCAGCTCGGGTGTCTGGTAGGCCTTGGCCATGAAGGCCTTCACGGCCGAGTCCATGGCCTCGTAGCCCAGCGATGCACGGTCTTCGATCTGCAGCTTGAAGCCGCCCGTGGTACCGAGGCCCGCCACCGGTGGCGGCGGGAACATGGCGATGAAGGCTTCCTGGATGGCACCGAACGACTGGTTCAGCTGGCCCGCCACGGCGCCGCCGCTCTGGTCGGCACGCGTGCGCTCGGCAAAGGGCTTGAGCGTGGCGAAGACGATGCCGGAGTTCGAGCTGTTGGTGAAGCCGTTGATCGACAGGCCGGGGAAGGCGATGGCGTCTTCCACGTTGGGGTTCTTCTTCATGATGTCGCCCATGCGGCGGATCACGTCCTCGGTACGGTCCAGCGTGGCGCCATCGGGCAGCTGCGCAAAGCCGATCAGGTACTGCTTGTCCTGCGCGGGCACGAAGCCGCCGGGAATGACCTTGAACAGGCCGAAGGTCACACCCACCAGCGCCAGGTAAACCACCAGCATCAGCGCCTTGCGGCCGATGACGCGCTTGACGCCGCCGCTGTAGGCCTCGGAGCCGCGGTGGAACACGCGGTTGAAGCCGCGGAACACACCACCGAGCACCTTGTCCATGCCGCGCGTGAGCGCGTCCTTGGGCTCATGGTGGCCCTTGAGCAGCAGCGCGCTGAGCGCCGGCGACAGGGTCAGCGAGTTGATCGCCGAGATCACCGTGGAGATCGCGATGGTGACCGCGAACTGGCGGTAGAACTGGCCCGTAAGGCCGCTGATGAAGGCCAGCGGCACGAACACCGCCACCAGCACCAGCGCGATCGCGATGATGGGGCCGGAGACTTCGCGCATGGCGCGGTAGGTGGCCTCGCGCGGGGTCAGGCCGGCCTCGATGTTGCGCTCCACGTTCTCCACCACCACGATGGCGTCGTCCACCACGATGCCGATGGCCAGCACCAGGCCGAACAGGCTCAGGGCGTTGATCGAAAAGCCCAGCAGGTGCAGCACGGCGAAGGTGCCCACCACCGACACCGGCACGGCCAGCAGCGGGATGATGGAGGCGCGCCAGGTCTGCAGGAACAGGATCACCACGACCACCACCAGCGCGATGGCCTCGAGCAGGGTCTGGATCACCGACTTGATGGAGGCCCGCACGAACTGCGTCGGGTCGTAGGCGATGCGGAATTCCACGCCTTCGGGCATGTTCTTCTGCAGCTCGTCCATGGTCTTGCGCACGTTGGCCGAGATGTCCAGGGCATTCGAGCCCGGGGCCTGGAACACGCCCATGCCCACGGCCGGGTCGTTGTTGAGCAGCGAGCGCAGCGAGTAGTCGGCCGCGCCCAGCTCCAGGCGGGCGATGTCGCGCAGGCGCGTTACCGCGCCGTCGGCACCGGTCTTGACGATGATGTCGCCGAAGTCGTCCTCGGTCTGCAGTCGGCCCTGGGCGTTGATGGACAGCTGCAGGTCCACGCCAGGCAGGCCGGGAGAAGCACCGACCACGCCGGCGGCGGCCTGCACGTTCTGGCCGCGGATGGCAGCCACCACGTCGCTGGCCGAGAGGCCGCGCTGCGCGACCTTCTGCGGGTCGAGCCAGACGCGCATGGAGTAGTCGCCACCGCCGAAGATCTGCACCTGGCCCACGCCCTGGATGCGCGCCAGGCGGTCCTTGACGTTGAGCACGGCGTAGTTGCGCAGGTAGTCGATGTCATAGCGGCCGTTGGGCGAGACCATGTGCACGACCATGGTCAGGTCGGGCGCGCTCTTGACCGTGGTGACGCCCAGGCGGCGCACTTCCTCGGGCAGGCGTGGCTCGGCCTGCGAGACGCGGTTCTGCACCAGCTGCTGGGCCTTGTCGGGATCGGTGCCCAGGGCGAAGGTCACGGTCAGCGTCATCACGCCGTCGGTCGTGGCCTGGCTGCCCATGTAGAGCATGCCTTCCACGCCGTTGATGGATTCCTCCAGCGGCGTGGCCACGGTTTCGGCGATGACCTTGGGGTTGGCGCCCGGGTACTGGGCGCGCACCACCACCGAGGGCGGGGCCACCTCGGGGTACTCGGAGATCGGCAGGCTGCGCAGCGCGATCAGCCCTCCGAGGAAGATGAGCACCGACAGCACCCCGGCGAAGATGGGTCGGTCGATGAAGAAGCGGGATAGATTCATGGCGATGGTCTTTCAGCAGGCGCGCGGTGCCCTTATGCGGCAGGCGACTTGGCGGCGCGGGCTTCCTTGCGGTCGGCGGAAGGGATTTCGGCCTTGGCGGTCATGGGGACGGACTGCGGGGCGACGACGGCGCCAGGGCGCACGCGCTGCAGGCCGTTGACGATGATGGTCTCGCCGGCCTTCAGGCCCGAGGTGACCACGCGCAGACCTTCGATGGGCGCACCCAGCGTGACCTCGCGGTACTCGGCCTTGTTGCCCTCGCCCACCACCAGCACGAACTTCTTGTTCTGGTCCGTGCCCACGGCGCGCTCGTTGATCAGGATGGCCTGCGAGCTGCGTGCCTGGCCCATGCGGATGCGCGCGAACTGGCCGGGAATGAGGTCGCCATCGGCGTTGTCGAACACGGCGCGCACGCGCACCGTGCCGCTCCTGGCATCGACCTGGTTGTCGATGAGCTGCAGCTTGCCTGCGTGCGGCGTGCCGCCCGAGGTGCCGGTGCCCATCTGCACGGGGATGCGCTCGATCAGGGTGCGGGCGCTGCTGCCGGACTTCAGGTCCTGCAGCGCCTTGACGACGATCTGCTCGTCGGTATCGAAGCTCGCGTAGATCGGGCTCACCGAGACCAGCGTGGTCAGCACCGGCGCACCGGCGCCCGAGGCCACCAGGTTGCCCACGGTGACTTCGATGCGGCCCACACGGCCGGCCACGGGGGCCCGCACCTGGGTGTAGCCGAGGTTCAGGCGCGCGGCCTGCAGCGCGGCCTGGGCGGCACGCAGGTTGGCGTCGGCCTCGCGCTGGGCGTTCTGGCGCTCGTCGTGCTCGCGCTGGGCGATGGCGCTTTCCTGCAGCAGGCGCGTGGCGCGCTCCAGCTCGCTGCGGGTGTAGGAGACGCGGGCCTGCGCTGCGGCGACCTGTGCCTCGGCGCGGTCCACCTCGGCGGCGTAGGGGGCTGGGTCCACCGTGATCAGCAGGTCGCCCTGCTTGACCAGCGAGCCTTCACGGAAGTGCACGGCCTGCACGGCACCCGCCACGCGCGGGCGGATGTCCACGCGCTGCACAGCTTCGAGCCGGCCCGAGAACTCGTCCCACAGGCTGATGTCCTGTTGCAGCACGGCGGACACGGAGACGGGTACGGCCTGGGGCTGCGCCGCACCGGCGGTGGCCTGGGCCGAGGGCGACTGGAACACCAGCACGGCGGATGCGGCGACGGCAGCGGCGGCCGTGGCCAGGGTGGCGAGGCCCAGGGGGCGCTTGGGGAAAGGAAGATGGAAGTTCATGGTCACTTTCTGTGGCGGGGTAGTTCTCGTGGAACACGCCCCGCTGCGGTTTTCAAGATCGGGTGGATTGGAGACGACGAAGTCTGGGCACTGACACGGTGGCAAGGTCAACACCGGCTGCGCAGTGCGGCGGCTTTTGTGTCGGCAGTGGCAGTGCTCCCGGGTGCAGCAGCCTGCAGGTCGATGGTGTTCATGGGCAATTCCTCCGTGTCGTTGATATGGGCAAAACAGATCGTCAAAAAGCGCGGGCAACAGCCGGTCCGTACCGATCTGTGTCGGCACTTGCACCAGCTCCTGGCCAGTCATGGGCAAAGCATTCCCCCTCCGGCGCCAATGGCCGGAAATTACGGGGTGAGCGCCTGGCTCGGTAAGTGGGGTGGCGGGAGTATCGAACCTCAACTTAAGTTGAGGTCAACCACATCCTACAAACCCTGGGGTTTCAGGTGGGGGCCGGACATCGGGTGTCCTCGAAAAACTGCCGGATCTGCACCAGCGCGCCTTCGGCGCAGGGGCATTCACGCTGCTCAGCCTCCAGGGCTTCGGGCATCTCTCCGGCTTTGGGAAACACATGGCGCCGTACCAGCAGGCCGGCGGATTCGAGGCGCGCGGCATAGGCCAGCGCCTCGTCGTGCATGGGGTCGGTGTCGCCCACCATCACCAGGGTGGAGGGCAGTCCTGCCAGGCGGTGCGCGGTGGCAGGCACGGCGTAGGGGTGTTCGGCATCGCGCGGGCAGCGCAGGAAGTTGCGCCAGCCCTCGGTCCATTTGCAGCCGGTGGCGTCGCCCGTGGCTTCGCGCACCGAGGCCGTGCCCACGCAGGGGTCGAGCATGGGCGACAGCAGGATCTGGCCGGCCAGCGGCGGGTGCGACTGGTCGCGCGCCATCACCGAGACGGCGGCCGCCAGGTTGCCGCCGGCCTCTTCGCCGGCCAGGTAGATCTGCGCACCCTGGCCGCCGAGCTTGACGCGGTTGCGAAACGCCCACTGCAGCACACCGTAGCCGGTGTTGACCGGCTGGGGGAAGGGCGTGAGCGGGTAGGCCACCGATACCACCACGGCGCCGGCCCTCTCGAGCAGGTCGGCCACGGTGCAGCCGGTATCGAGGTCACCCGTGGTGAACGCGCCGCCGTGGAAATGCACCACCAGCGGCGAGGGCTTGCCGGGCTGCTTGCGGCCATAGACGCGCACCGCCACCTCTTCGCCCTTGGCCACCTCAATGGTGGCGTCGGTGCGCTGGGGAGCGCCCGCTGCGCTGCCCGAAGCCTTGGAAGAGGCTCCGGCACGGGGGGACGGCGAAGGTGGCGACGGACGGTCGGGCTGCATGGCATGGACCCATTGGATTGACGATGGATGAAATGTAGTACCTGCCGCCTGCCCGATAAACAGGCCAAACACCACTGCACTGTTTCCAAAAGCTCAACAATCAAATGCAAACCGCATGTGAGAATTCCGCTGCACCCACTGGTGGGTGCAAGTACAAGGAGAGCCCATGGACCAGATACAGGCCATGCGCATATTCGTGCGGGTGGTGGAGGCCGGCACGTTCACAAGGGCGGCGGATTCGCTTTCGCTGCCCAAGGCCACGGTCACTAAGCATGTGCAGGCGCTGGAGGAGCGGCTGCGCGTGAAGCTGCTCAACCGCACCACGCGCCGCGTCACCGTGACCGCCGACGGCGCCGCCTACTACGAGCGCACCATCCGCCTGCTGACCGACCTGGACGACATCGAGGCGAGCATGACCAACGCCCGCTCGAACCCGCGCGGGCGCCTGCGCGTGGACGTGGGCACCTCGATGGCGCAATTGCTCATCCTGCCCAACCTGGCCGAGTTCCATGCGCGCTACCCCGACATCCAGGTGGACCTGGGCGTGAGCGACCGCATGGTGGACCTGATCAGCGACAACGTGGACTGCGTGATCCGCGGCGGCGAGTTGACCGACCAATCGCTGGTGGCGCGGCGCATCGGCAACCTCGAATTCATCACCGTGGCTTCGCCCGACTACCTGGCCAAGCACGGCACGCCCGTACATCCGCTGGAGATCGAGGAAAAGCACGCCATCGTCGTCTACTTCTCGCCCCAGACCGGGCGCCACTACCCGCTGGAGTTCCGCAAGGGCGATGAGTCGGTGGACATCACCGGCCCCTACCAGGTCAGCGTGAACGAGAGCAACGCCTATGTAACGGCGACCGTCTCGGGCCTGGGCATCGGGCAGGTCACGAGCTTCCAGGCCACGCGCCACCTGGAGACCGGCGCCCTGGTGCGCCTGCTGCCCGAATGGACACAGCCCCTGCTGCCGATCTACGTGGTCTACCCGCCCAACCGCCACCTGAGCGCCAAGGTGCGCGCCTTCGTGGACTGGACGGCCGAATTGGTGCAGCGCAACTCGCACCTGCAACGCACGACCTGACCCCCCGCAAGCCGCTTCGCGCCATCCCCCAAGGTATGCTTGGGACATGAGCGACGCCCCCGACACCCCGACGCCCGAACCCGGGACCCCGCCAGAAGCCACGCCCGCCAAACCCGCCCAGCCGCGCAACCCGCTGCACGGCGTGACGCTGGAGGCCATGGTGGTGGGCCTGGCCGATTACTTCGGCTGGGCTGGCCTGGCCGAGCGCATCCCGGTGCGCTGCTTCCAGAGCGACCCGAGCGTGGGCTCGAGCCTCAAGTTCCTGCGCAAGACGCCCTGGGCGCGTGAGAAGGTCGAGAGCCTGTACCTGTTCATGCTGCGCGACCAGCGGCGCAACGCGCAGGAGTAAGCGCTCAGCCTCAGACCGGCTCTGCCGCCGGCAGGTAGCGTTCGATATGGCCCATGGCGCGGGCCACGTAGTCGTCCTTCTCTCCCACCGGGGCGAAGTAATGCAGGGCGGTAGCAGCCTCCTCCACGCCCGCCAGGCGGGCAATCACCCATCCCGCCAGGTACGACGATGCGAGGCAGCCCCCTGCGGTCGCCACATTGCCGCGGGCAAAGAGCGGCTGGTCGAGCACCGTGACGCCCGCCGCCTGCACCCAGGGCTTCGTGGTCAGGTCGGTGCAGGCCGGCACATTGTCGAGCAGGCCCAGCCTGGCCAGGACCAGGGCACCCGAGCACTGCGCACCCAGCAGTTGGCGCACGGGGTCGAACTGCATCTGCGCCATCAGCACTGCGTCTTCCACCACCTCGCGGGTCTGGATGCCGCTGCCCACCAGCACCGCATCCGCGTCGCGCGCCCAGGCCAGTGACGCCTGGTGCGGCTCGACCACGATGCCGTTCATGGAGCGCACACGCGCAGTGGGGCAGACCAGGGCCACCTCCCAGCCCGGGCGCTTGACCCGGTTGAGGATGCCCAGGGCGATCAGGGAGTCGAGTTCATTGAAGCCGTCGAAGGCCAGCAGGGCAATGCGCATGGTGTGCTTGCAAGGGATGAAGATGCGCCATCGTAGGCAGGCCACTTAGTACAATCAAAGAATTGTCATAGATACACTGGGATTGCGATGGGCCTGGTCCGGTACAAGCAGGTGGTCGATGCGCTGGCGGCCGATATCCGCACCGGCCGGCTGCGGCCTGCCACCCGCCTGCCCACGCACCGCGCGCTGGCGGCGAAGTACGGTCTGGCGCTGGGCACGGCCAGCCGCGTGTATGCCGAACTGGAGGCCATTGGCCTGGTGGTCGGCGAGACCGGGCGCGGCACCTTCGTGCGCGACCCGTCGTACCCGCGGACGGGGGCCGACCTCACCGCGCCGCAGGCCAGTGCCATCGACCTGTCGTTCAACAACCCCAGCGTGCCCGGCCAGACCGAACAGCTGCGCGAGGCCCTGCGCCAGCTTGCGGCTTCGGGCGACCTGGAATCGCTGCTGCACTACCAGCCCTATGGCGGGCGCCTGCACGAGCGCGCCATCGTGGCGCGGCACTTGCAATCGCGGCTGCTCAAGGTCGGCGGCGAGCAAGTCCTCATCGTCAACGGCGCCCAGCACGGCATGGCCATCGCAGCGCTGGGCCTGCTCAACCCCGGCGACATCGTGGCCGTGGACGCCCTGACCTACCCCGGCTTTCGCGTGCTGGCCGAGCGCCTGCGGCTGGACCTGGCGCCCGTGCCCGTGGGGCCGGAGGGAACGGACCTCGACGCGCTGCAGCGCCTGTGCCATGCGCGGCCCGTGCGCGCCATCTACACCATGCCCACCTTGCACAACCCGCTGGGCTGTGTGATGCTGGCACGCGCACGCGGGCGCCTGGCGATGATCGCGCGCCAGCACGACCTGCTGGTGATCGAGGACGCGCCCTACGCCTACCTTGCAGGCGACGCCCTGGTGCCCGTCGCCGCACTCGCGCCGGAGCGCACGGTCTACGTCTCCAGCCTGTCCAAGAACGTGGCCACGGGCCTGCGCTTCGGTTTTGTCGCGGCCGCGCCGGCACTGATCCCGGCGCTGGAGCGCGCCATCCGCGCCACCTCGTGGAACACGGCCGGCGTGCTCACGGCCATGGCCTGCGCCTGGATCGAGGACGGCACCGTGGCGCGGCTGGAGGCCGAGAAACGCGCCGATACGGCCCGGCGCCAGGCCCTGGTCACCCAGGCGCTCGGCGGACTTCCCCTTGTGCGCCACCCACACTCGTACTTCGTCTGGCTGCCGCTGGGCGACGACCAGCGCGCCGACCGCATTGCGGCCACGCTGCTGCAGCGTGGCGTGACCGTCTCCACCGCAGAAGCCTTTGCCACCACCACCCATGTGCCCCAGGCGCTGCGCGTGGCGCTGGGCTCGGTAGCGCTGGACGACCTGCCCCAGGCCCTCGCACTGGTGCGGCAGGCCGTGGAGCAGGACTCGTCCTAGTCGTTGAAAACGACGCTCTGGCGCGCTCTCCGGTCCACCTGCAGTGTGAAGATATCGGGCCGCGCATAGTGGCCCACCACGTCGAAGTCGTAGCGGGCGCGCACCAGTTCCGCCACGTCGATCTGCGCGGTGAGCAGGCCGGTGGTGTTCTGCAGCGGGCCGGCGAGCACATCGCCCAGCGGCCCCACGATGACGCTGTTGCCGCGGATCAAGGGGCGGTCGGCGTCCCAACCGGGCGCATCGATGCCCAGCGCGCGCGGCGAGGGCTGCACCTGGCAGGCGCTGATGACGAAGCAGCGCCCCTCGTGCGCGATGTGGCGCATGGAGCATTGCCAGATGTCGCGCTCGTCCACCGTGGGCGCGCACCAGACCTGCACGCCCTGGGCGTACATGGCGGTGCGCAGCAGGGGCATGTGGTTCTCCCAGCAGATCACGCCGCCCACGCGGCCGACGGCCGATTCCACCACCGGCAGGGTGGAGCCATCGCCCTGGCCCCAGATCAGGCGCTCGGTGCCCGTGGGCATGAGCTTGCGGTGCCTGCCCACCAGGCCCTTGTCGGGGTCGAAATACAGCGCCGTGCAGTACAGCGTGCTGCCCGCGCGCTCGATCACGCCGAGCACCAGCATGGCGCCGGTGCGCTGGGCCAGGCCGGCCAATGCCTCGGTCTCGGGCCCGGGCACGTCGATGGCGCTCGCGTGGTAGCGCGCATAGGCCTCGCGGCCCTCGGGCAGGCGGTAGCCCAGGCGGGTGCCGAAGATCTCGCCCTTGGGGTAGCCGCCCAGCAGGGCCTCGGGCATGACGACGAGGCGTGCGCCCGAGGCCTTGATCTCGCCCTCGAACGCGAGCACGTTGGCCAGGGTCTGGGCAGTGCCCTCGGGGGAGGAGCCGATTTGCAGGGCGGCGACGGTGGAAAGGGTCATGGCAGGGTTCCTGGGGATGGAAGACAAGCGCAGTGTTGCCAAAGCCCTAAGATGAATCAATGCCCCTCCATTGCTGATTGATATGAACGAGATTGATATCGGGTTCGACCTCAACGGGCTGCGCGTGTTCGAGGCGCTGTACGAGGAAGGTGGCGCCACGCGCGCCGCGCTGCGCCTGTCGCTCACCCAGTCCGCCGTGAGTGCGGCCCTGGGGCGGCTGCGCAAGGTCTATGGCGACCCGCTGTTCACGCGCACCGGGCGCGGCCTGGCACCCACGCTGCGTGCGCAGGAGCTGCGGCCGGTGATCGGCGAGGCGCTCAACAAATGCCGCGAGAGCCTGGCCCTGGGCACCTCGCCGGCCGCGCGCTACCAGGGCCGCTCGGTGGTGCTGGGCCTGTCGGACGATTTCGAGATCGCCATGGGCCCGTGGCTGGTGCAGTTGATGGCGCAGCATGCGCCGGGCCTGCGCCTGGCCTTCCGGCAGACGCACAGCCAGATCGTGGCCGAGATGCTGATGGCGCGCGAGATCGACCTGGCCATCACCGCCGGCGGCCTGGCCACGCGCTGGCTCAGCCACCGCTCGCTGGGCGAAGGCGGCTATGCCTGTGTGGTCGATGCACCGCCCAGCCGGCGCAAGGCGGCGCTGCGCCTCACGGTGGAGGATTATGTGGCGCGCGACCACGTGCTGATCTCATCGGGCGGCTTCATCGGCGTGGTGGACGAGGTGCTGGCCGCCCTGGGCCACAAGCGGCGCGTGGTGGCATCGACCACGCACTTCGCCGCCCTGCCCTACCTGCTCAAGGGCACGCAGGCCGTGGCCACCGTACCGATCCATGCCGCGCACGCCATGGCACGCCTGTGCGGGCTCACGGTGCTGCCCTGCCCTGTGGTCATGCCGCGCTATGCGGTGGAGCTGGGCTGGCGCACCGATGCGCTGCGCGACTCGGCGGTGGCGCAGGTGCATTCGGTGGTGGCGGCCCACTGGGGCGGGCTGCCCCTGGACCCGGGCGCCTGAAGCCACCCGGGCAGGGCTGCGTCAGTCCCCCGTCGCGACGAGGAAGTTGCGGCTGATGCCGCCACCCAGGTCGTTGACGCGGTCCAGGAACTGCGTGAGGAAGGCGTGCAGCCCGGTCGACAGGATCTCGTCGATGCGGCCGTACTGCAGGTCGGCCAACAGACGGCCAGCGCGGCGCTGGGTCTCGGACGAGTGGTCGTTGGCCAGCACGGCCAGGTTGTCCACCACCTCGCGCATGCTGGCATGCAGCGAGCGCGGCATGTCGCGGCGCAGGATCAAGAGGTCCGCCACGCGGCCCGGGGTGATCACGTCGCGGTAGACCTTGCGGTAGACCTCGAAGGCCGAGACGCTGCGCAGGATGGCGCTCCAGTGGTAGAAGTCGTTCTCCTGGTTGCGCTCGCTGGCGCGACCGAAGAAGTCCTTTTTGACGGCGTGGAACTTCACGTCCAGCAGGCGCGCCGTGTTGTCCGAGCGCTCCAGGAAGGTGCCCATGCGCAGGAAGTGGAAGGCCTCGTCCTGCAGCATGGTGCCCAGCGTGACGCCGCGCGACAGGTGCGAGCGGTACTTGACCCATTCGAAGAACTGGCCCGGGTCGCGCTCGTAGGCGTCGCCCTTGAGCAGGCGCTGCAGTTCCAGCCAGGTCTGGTTCTGGGTTTCCCAGATCTCGGTGGTCAGCGCGCCGCGCACGGCGCGCGCGTTCTCGCGCGCAGCGCGCAGGCAGGAGACGATGGACGAGGGGTTCTCGCCATCGCGCACCATGAAGTGCAGCACGCGCTCGGGCGTCACTTCGCCATGCTTGGCGGTGTAGGCGGGGATCAGCTCGCTGATGGACAAGAGGCCCTCCCAGCCCTCCTGCGCCACGGCCGCGGACTGGGGCAGCAGCGATGTCTCGTAGCTCACATTGAGCATGCGCGCGGTGTTCTCCGCGCGTTCGGTGTACCTGGACATCCAGAACAGGTGGTCGGCGGTGCGGCTGAGCATTATGGGGTCCCTCCTTCTCCGAGCACCCAGGTGTCCTTGGTGCCCCCGCCCTGTGATGAATTGACGACCAGCGAACCCTCCTGCAGGGCCACGCGGGTCAGGCCGCCGGCGACCATCTGCACCTCGCGCCCGCTGAGCACGAAGGGGCGCAGGTCGATGTGGCGCGGTGCGATGCCGCTCTCCACATAGGTGGGGCAGCTCGACAGGCTGAGCGTGGGCTGACCGATGTAGCCGGCCGGGTTGGCCAGCAGCGCGCGGCGGAAGTCTTCGATCTCGGCCTTGGTGGCGGCCGGGCCGATCAGCATGCCGTAGCCGCCCGCGCCGTGCACTTCCTTGACGACCAGCTCGTGCAGGTGGTCCAGCACGTACTGCAGGTCGTCCTGCTTGCGGCACATCCAGGTGGGCACGTTCTTCAGGATGGGCTCCTGGCCCAGGTAGAAGCGGATCATCTCGGGCACGTAGGGGTAGACCGACTTGTCGTCGGCCACGCCCGTGCCCACGGCGTTGCAGATGCCCACGTTGCCCGCGCGGTAGGCCTCCATCAGGCCGGCGCAACCCAGCGTGGAGGTGCGGCGGAACACCTGCGGATCGAGGAAGTCGTCGTCCACGCGGCGGTAGATCACGTCCACGCGCTGCAGGCCGCGCGTGGTGCGCATGTAGACGAAGCGGTCCTTGACCACCAGGTCCTGGCCTTCGACCAGCTCCACGCCCATCTGCTGGGCCAGGAAAGCGTGTTCGAAGTAGGCGCTGTTGTGCATGCCCGGCGTGAGCACCACCACCGTGGGCTCGTCGGCCGTGGCAGGGGCGCTGGCGCGCAGGGTCTCGAGCAGCATGTCGGGGTAGTGGGCCACCGGCGCCACCTTGTGCATGCTGAACAGGTCGGGGAACAGCCGCATCATCATCTTGCGGTTTTCCAGCATGTAGCTCACGCCGCTGGGCACGCGCAGGTTGTCCTCGAGCACGTAGTACTCGCCCTCGCCCTGGGCGTTGGGGGCGCGCACGATGTCGATGCCGGCAATGTGCGCGTAGATGTTCTGCGGTACCTGCACACCGGCCATCTCGGGGCGGTACTGGGCGTTGTTGAGCACCAGGTCGGCCGGCACGATGCCGGCGCGGATGATGTCCTGTCCGTGGTAGACGTCGTGGATGAAACGGTTGAGCGCCGTGACCCGCTGCACCAGCCCCTGCTGCATGCTGGCCCACTCGTGCGAGGGGATGATGCGGGGGATCAGGTCGAAGGGGATGAGGCGTTCGTTGCCGGCGCCGTCCTCGTCCTTGGCGCCGTAGACGGCAAAGGTGATCCCCACGCGGCGGAAGATCATCTCCGCCTCGGCCCGGCGGGCCTGCATCACGTCCACCGGCTGCCTGGACAGCCATTGCGCGTAGCGCTTGTAGTGTTCTCGCACGTCGCTGCCGTCAAAAGGCAGCATGGCGTACATCTCATCAAATTTCTGCATGAACTGGCCTCCTGCTTGCAGGATAGCAAGTTGTGCGCCCAGTTTTCCGGATCGGCCTACCAAGGCACTGTGCCATCGCACCCCCCGCTGGGCTCAGCGCGACAAAGCTGGCACCATGCTGTGCTGCCAATACCGCTGGCCGGATTCGCGCTGGCAGGCCACACCCTCGGGCCGGGCCGATGACCAGGTGGCGGCCCCGCAGCGCGCCGACTCCACCACGGTGATGCCGCGCGCCTGGTAGCGCGCCAGCACATCGGGCGCCGGATGGCCAAAACGGTTGCGGTAGCCGGCCTGCACCAAAGCAGTGCGCGGCGCCACGGCATCCAGGAAGCCGCCTGTGGACGAGGTCTTGCTGCCGTGGTGCGGCACCAGCAGCACATCGGCCTTGAGCGGCGCACCGCCGGCCACCAGGGCCTGCTCCTGCGCGGTCTCGATGTCGCCGGCCAGCAGCGCGACCGGGGGCCCACCCCCCGCCCTTGTGCCCGCCGCCACGATGCGCAGCACGCAGCTGGCGTGGTTGGCACGCACCACCGCCCCGGCACCGGGCGCAGGGTGCAGCACCTCGAAGGTCACGCCGTCCCACGCCCAGCGCTGCCCGGCCAGACAGGGCGTGGCCGGGCGCAGGGCCTGCAACTCATGCCCGGCCTCGATGGAGCCGGTGAGCCGGGCGCCGGGCTGCTGGGCCAGCACGGCCGCCGCGCCCCCGGTGTGATCGGCATCGCGGTGGCTGAGCATGAGCACGTCCACCCGCTCGCCCAGGGCGCGCAGCAGGGGCACCAGCACGCGGTGGCCGGCATCGCTTTCCAGGCTGAAGCGCGGCCCGGCATCGTACAGCAGGGTGTGGCTGGCCGTGCGCACCAGCACCGCATTGCCCTGGCCGATGTCGGCGGCCAGCAGCTCGAACTGGCCCGGCGCCGGCCGCCCGGGCTGCCACCACAGCACCGGCAGCACCAGCGGCAGGGCCAGCAGGCGCAAGCGCCAGGGCAGGCGCATGGCCAGCAGCAGGCCGCCGGCCAGGGCGGCCGCGCCGGCCCACAACGGCGCCACGGGCAGGTACAGCACGGCCATGGGCCAGGTGGCCAGCCACTGCAGCAAGGCGGCCAGCGGCTGCAGGCTCCACAGCGCGAGGTTCCACAAGGGCACACAGAGCACCCCGCCCAGCGCCAGCGGCGTGACCACCAGCGTCACCCACGGAATCGCCACCAGGTTGGCCACAAAGCCCACCAGCGACACCTGGCCGAACAGCAGCAGGCTGAGCGGAGTGAGGGCCAAGGTGACCACCCACTGCTCGCGCAGCAGCGCCAGCACACGCGCCCGGCCCCGGGGCGGCGCGCCGCCCACGGCCCGGGTGTCGGTGGCAAACAGCACCGCCACCGCCACGAAGCTGAGCCAGAAGCCCGCCTGGTGCAGGGCCCAGGGGTCCACCCAGACCACAGCCGCACAGGCCAGCAGCCACACCTGCGGCCAGGGCCAGCGCCGGCCCGAGAACTGCAGCAAGGCCACCGTGGCCAGCATGGTCACCGTGCGCTGCGCAGGCACGCCCCAGCCGCTGAAGAGCGCGTAGGCCGCGGCCAGCAGCACCCCGGCCACCAGCGCCGCCGTGGGCGCCGGCACGGCCAGGCACAGGCGCGGCGAGCGGCGCCACAACGCGCCCACCGCCAGCGCGGCGAGCCAGGCAAACAAAGTGATGTGCAGGCCCGAGATGCTCATCAAATGCGCGACGCCGGTCGCGCGGAACACGTCCCAGTCGGCCCGGTCGATGGCCCGCTGGTCGCCCGTGACCAGCGCCGCCACCACGCCGGCCATGCGCGCGCGGCCCGGGTCGTCGGGGTCCAGGCCCGGCGCCAGGCGCGCCAGGATGGCATCGCGCACCGACTGGCGCGCCTGCTCCACCGGGTACTGCCAGGTGCTGGCCAGGCGCACCGGCGCCTGGTCCTTGGGGCCCGTGCGCACCGTGCCGGTGGCCTGCACGCCCTGCTCCCAGGTCCAGAGCTCGTAGTCGAAGCCATGCGGGTTGCTCAGGCCATGCGGTGCGCGCGGGCGGATGGTCATTTCCCAGCGCTCGCCCGCATGCAGCGCCGGTGGCCGGCGTTGCGGTTCAAGCGGCCGCACGGTGGTGGTCGCGCTGGTGGCGCCGAAGAAGAAGCCTCCGTACCAGGAGACGTCCATGCGTTCGGGCAACTGCACGGGCTGGCGCGCGGCCCTCGCAGCCTCGCCCGGCAGCCAGGCCGATTCCACATCCAGGCGCAGGCGCACGCCCGCCTCGTTGACCTGCGGCATGGCAGCGATGGTGCCGATGACGCGGATGTTCTGCCCCTCCAGCGCCGGGTCCAGCGCGCCCTGCAGGTAGACCGTGGCACGCAGGCCGGTGGTGGCAAACAGCAGCCCGGCGCCGGCACAGGCCACGAGCAACCGGCACAGCCAGCGGCCCGCGTTGCCGCCCGACCGGGCCAGCCGGCCCGACAGGCCCCACACCATCACCGCACAGGCCAGCACCAGGGCATAGCCCTGCCAGTGCCAGAGCACTGGCTGCTGCAACTGCAGCGCCGCCCCCACCAGGCTGCCCGCCAGCAGCGCGGGCAGGCGCCACAGAACCGGCGCGCCACTGCGCGCAGCCGCCACCGGGACTCCGGTGGGGCGGGCTAGCACGGCAGCAAGGGGTTCGGGCATGCGCGCATGCTAAACCGCGGGCGCAACAGGCCTTCGCCGACCACCCGGGCGCCTGGGTATGTAACACTCCCGTGCTGCCCTGGCCTGGCCCGGTGAACATCGCCACCGGCTGCCGCGGGCCCGATCCACCACTTCCAACCAAGGACGACGACCATGAGCGTTTACGACAAGCTTTCCGAACTGAACATCACCCTGCCGCCGGTGTCGGTGCCTGCGGCTGCCTACGTGCCCTACGTGCAGACCGGCAACCTGGTGTTCCTCTCCGGCCACATCGCGCGCAAGGACGGCAAGCCCTGGTCGGCCCAGTTCGGCCACAACATCAGCACCGAAGAAGGCAAGAGCGCCGCACGCGCCGTGGCCGTGGACCTGCTGGGCACGCTGCATGCGGCCACCGGCGGCGACCTGAACCGCGTCAAGCGCATCGTGAAGGTCATGAGCCTCGTGAACTCGACCGGCGACTTCACCGAGCAGCACCTGGTGACCAATGGCGCCAGCGAGCTGTTCGGCCAGGTGTTCGGCGACAAGGGCGTGCATGCGCGCAGTGCATTCGGCGTGGCGCAGATCCCCATGGGTGCCTGCGTGGAAATCGAGCTCATCGCAGAACTGGCCTGAAGCATCTGCCGGCCAGGCCCACCCGGGAAACCCGGGAAAGGCAGCCTGGTCAGAACGACTCCCAGTCCTCCTCCGCCCCCTGGGCCAGGGCTGGTGAGCGTGCAGGCGCGGCCTTGGCAGGCGCAGCGGCTTTCGCGGCCGGCTTTCCGGCTGCCTGGGTGATGCGCGGTGCAATGGGCTTGGCGCTGGCAGCCGGCCGGGCCGGTGGCGCCGGTGTGTGCGCCGCGCGCATCGGCGGCGCCACGCCGCCATAGGCGGCCCCGTTGACCTTGAACACCGAAACCACCTGCGCCAGGTGCTCGGCCTGCTCGCGCAGGCTCTGGGCAGCGGCGGCGCTCTGTTCCACCAACGCGGCGTTCTGCTGCGTCATCTGATCGAGGTTGCCCACGGCCTGGTTGACCTGGTTGATGCCCAGGCTCTGTTCCGACGATGCCGAGGTGATCTCGCCGATCATGTCGGTCACGCTCTGCACCGAACGCACGATATCGGTCATGGTGCTGCCCGCATCGGCCACCAGGCGGCTGCCGGTCTCCACCTTTTCCACCGAGGCGCTGATCAGCGCCTTGATCTCCTTGGCGGCCTCGGCGCTGCGCTGCGCCAGGCTGCGCACCTCGCTGGCCACCACGGCAAAGCCCCGGCCCTGCTCGCCGGCACGCGCCGCTTCCACAGCGGCATTCAGTGCCAGGATGTTGGTCTGGAAGGCGATGCCGTCGATGGTGCCGATGATGTCCGAGATCTTCTTGCTGCTGTGGTTGATGTCCTCCATGGTGGAGACCACCTGGGTGACCACCGCGCCACCGCGCTCGGCCACGCCCGTGGCGCTGGCGGCCAGGGTGCTGGCCTGGCGCGCACTGGTCGCGCTCTGGGCGATGGTGCTGGTGAACTGCTCCATGGCGGCCGCCGTCTCCTGCAGGTTGCTCGAGGTCTGCTCGGTGCGCGCCGACAGGTCATGGTTGCCGGTGGCGATCTCGGCGCTGGCGATGGCGATGCTGTCGGTGCTCTGGCGCACCTGGTGCACCATGCGCCCGAGCGAGTCGCTCATTGCATATTGCGAGCGCAGCAGGTCGCCGAACTCGTCGCCGCGTGTCACCGCGCCCTGCTCGCTCAAATCGCCGGCCGCGATCTTGGCCGCCAGGTCATTGGCCTGGGCCAGCGGGCGCTGGATGCTGCCGATCAGGTAGTAGGCGCCGGCAATGATGGCGGCCAGCAGCGCCGCCACGGCCACGGCCGCGATCTTCACGGTGAGCATGCGCGACTCGGACATCTCTGCCAAGCGGGTCTGCGCGGTCTTCTGCTGCAGGTCGACAAAATCGCGCAGCGCCGTGAGGTAGGCCGCGACGGCGGGGTTGTAGGTCTGCTTGACAAGGGCCACGGCCTCCTCGGCCTTGCCATCGGTCTTGAGCTGGCGCGCCTTGCCGCGCAGGTCGATCATGGTCTTGCGCGCATCGGCGATCTTGGCCATCTGCGCCTTGTCCGCATCGGACAGGGCCATGGCCTCCAGCGACTTCTGCACCTCGGTGATCTGCGCCGAGGTGGCGGCAATCACGTCCTTGAACTCGGCCTCTACCGCCGCATCGCTGCTCACGATGAGCGCCTGGGTGCGGGCGGCGTTGGTCTCGGTCAGGCCCGCCCAGCGGATGGCGGTGTTCACGCGGGTCTGCATCTCGCGGGCAACCACATCCGCCTCGGCCTGTACCTTGGCCGAGCGGTAGGCCGAAAAGCCCACCACGCTGGCCAGCATGACGACGATGAAAATGACGGCGAGCCACAGTTTCTGGGCAATCCGGATGCGTTGGAACATCATGGTCTCCTGTCGTTGTCGATGGTTTCAAGGTCTGCCGGCCACCGCCAAGTGGACTTGCTGCATCGTCGCACAAACCGGCACCAGACCACGCCCGCACCACGGCAGACACTTTTTTACATATAGTGCGCCCGTTCCCGCCTTTCGTCCAATCCGTAGCAACCCGTGGACTGTTGCGGCGCACCAAAAGAAAAACCACCCGGGTGGGTGGCTTGCTGGCGACAGCTTGCGCCCTACTCGATGCGCGTCACGGCCGAGGGCTTGAAACCCAGGTCGGCCGCTTTGCCCTTGCGTCCCCGGGCGGCGCGGGCATTGTTGAGCGAGCGGATCTCGAGGGTTTCCTCACGCTCCTTGCCGCCGCGGCCCATGCCGTCGATGCGGATGCTGCGCGTGTAGGCCGCGGCACCGGCCAGCGTGTCCTTGGGCTCCAGGTCGATCAGCATCAGGCCGCGGCCGCCATTGGCCATGGTCTTGAGCTCGGTGATCTCGAAGGTCAGGATGCGCCCACCCGCCGAGGCACAGGCCACGTGCGTGGCCGGCGCCAGCGGCTGGCCGCCGGTGCTGCCCGCCGCATGCGAGGGCGGGCAGACGGTTTCGCCCTCACCCAGCGTGAGGAAGGCCTTGCCGCCCTTCTGGCGGGAGACCATGTTCTCCACCGAGGCGATAAAGCCATAGCCGCCCGAGTTGGACAGCAGCAGGCTGGCACTGGCCGGCCCGGCAAAGTAGTGCAGGAGCTGCGTGCCCGATTCAAGCTCGATCAGCGTGGTCACGGGCTGGCCATCGCCGCGCGCACCGGGCAGCACCGACACCGGCACCGAGTACACCCGGCCATTGCTGCCGAAGGCCAGCAGGGTATCCACCGTGCGGCACTCGAAGGTGCGGTACAGGCCGTCGCCGGCCTTGAAGGCAAAGCTTGCGGCCTCATGGCCATGGCCGGTGCGCGCACGCACCCAGCCCTTTTGCGAGACCACCACGGTCACCGGCTCATCGACCACCTTGACTTCGGCCACGGCCTTCTTTTCGGCCTGGATCAGCGTGCGGCGCGGGTCGGCGAAGGTCTTGGCATCGGCCTCGATCTCCTTGACCATCAGGCGGCGCAGCGAGCCGGGGTTGTTCAGGATGTCTTCGAGCTTGCTTTGGCTGTCGCGCAGGTCCTTGAGATCCTGCTCGATCTTGATGGCTTCGAGCCGGGCCAGCTGGCGCAGGCGAAGTTCCAGGATGTCCTCGGCCTGGCGGTCGCTCAATGCAAAGCGGGCGATCAGCGCGGCCTTGGGATCGTCGGACTGGCGGATGATGGCGATCACCTCATCGATGTTGAGCAGCACGAGCTGCCGCCCTTCGAGGATGTGGATGCGGTCCAGCACCTTGCCCAGGCGGTGCTGCGAGCGGCGGGTGATGGTGCTCTGGCGGAAGGAGATCCACTCCTCCAGCATCAGGCGCAGCGACTTCTGCACCGGCCGGCCGTCCAGGCCCACCATGGTCAGGTTGATCGGGGCCGAGGTCTCCAGGCTGGTGTGCGCCAGCAGTGCGGTGATCAGCTCCTGCTGCGGTGTCTTGCCGGTCTTGGGCTCGAACACCAGGCGTACCGGCGCGTCCTTGCTCGATTCGTCGCGCACCACGTCCAGCACGGCCAGCATGCTGGCCTTGAGCTGGGTCTGGTCCTGGCTCAGCGCCTTCTTGCCGGCCTTGACCTTGGGGTTGGTGATTTCCTCGATCTCTTCGAGCACCTTCTGCGAGCTCACGCCCGGCGGCAGCTCGTTGACCACCAGCTGCCACTGGCCGCGCGCGAGTTCCTCGATCTTCCAGCGCGCGCGCACCTTGAGGCTGCCGCGGCCGGTGCGGTAGGCGTCGGCGATGTCGGACGCAGCGCTGATGATCTGCCCGCCACCGGGGTAGTCGGGGCCGGGCACCAGGGCCAGCAGGTCTTCCTGCGAGAGTGCAGGCGTCTTGATCAGCGCCACGCAGGCATCGGCGATCTCGCGCAGGTTGTGGCTCGGGATCTCGGTGGCCAGGCCCACGGCGATGCCGCTGGCACCGTTGAGCAGCGCAAACGGCAGCCGCGCGGGCAACTGGCGCGGCTCGGAGGTAGAGCCGTCGTAGTTGGGCATGAAGTCGACCGTGCCCTCGTCGATCTCGTCGAGCAGCAGGCTGGTGATGCGCGACAGGCGCGCCTCGGTGTAGCGCATGGCCGCCGCGCCATCGCCGTCGCGGCTGCCGAAGTTGCCCTGGCCGTCGATCAGCGGGTAGCGCTGGGCAAAGTCCTGCGCCATGCGCACCAGCGCGTCGTAGGCCGACTGGTCGCCGTGCGGGTGGAAGCGGCCCAGCACGTCGCCCACCACACGGGCGCTCTTGACCGGCTTGGCCGCCGTGTTGCGCGTGGGGCCGCTGTAGCCCAGGCCCATGCGGTCCATGGAGTACAGGATGCGCCGCTGCACAGGCTTCAAGCCATCGCACACGTCGGGCAGGGCCCGGCCCTTGACGACCGAGAGGGCGTACTCCAGGTAGGCACGCTGGGCGTAGCCGGCCAGGCCCAGGGAGTCGCCGCCGTCGTCGGAGGCCGGGAAATCGAGAGTGGGTTGGTCGCTCATTCGTTCTTGCTGGATTCAGGAGGTTCGGTCATTGCGGGCGTCTGCGCCACGCGGTTGGGCGGAAGGTTCCCCCGGTTCAGGGCACCGCCCTGCAGTTCCATGCGCACCCGGCCGGAGACGGCGCGCTGCGCCTTCACCGGAGCCGGGGGCTTGAGCTGCGTGTACAGCCCCATCACCGTGCGCACGTAGTTCTGCGTTTCCTTGTAGGCCGGGATCTGGTTGCCCGCACGCTGCACCGCACCCTCGCCCGCGTTGTAGGCAGCCAGTGCCAGGTCCAGGCGCTCGGGAAACAGGTCGAGCAGGTGGCGCAGGTAGCGGGTGCCGGTGGGCACGTTCACGGCTGGATCGGTGAGCTTCTTTTCCACCGAGCGCCTGGCGTCGGCGCTCACGCCGAAGCGGGCGGCCGTGGCCGGCATCACCTGCATCAGCCCCACTGCGCCCTTGGGCGACACAGCATCGGCATCGAAGCCCGACTCCGTGGCGATCAGCGCCTGCAGCAGCTCGTAGTCCACCTCGTGCTTGGCCGCCGCCGCGCGCAGGTGGTGCTTGACGCGCTTGTAGTCGGGCGCGATGTCGAAGAACGCCAGCAGCCGGGCCCCGGCGGGCGGCAGGGCATGGGGCAGGGTGGCCGCGCCAGCGGGCGCATCGCGCGTGGAGTCGAACTCGTTGCCCTTGAAGAACAGCTGGTAGTTGGCATCCACCTGCTCGGGTGCGAAGTGCGTCACGCCGCGCGGGTCGACATAGGCCCAGAGGTCGGCATGGGCGGCCGTCTGCACCAGGCCCAGCAGCAGGCCCGCGCACAGCAGTCGCAGCCGCTCAGATGTCGATCTCGACCGCATCACCATGCAGTTCCATCAGCTCGCGCCGCGAGGCCGCCTCGCCCTTGCCCATGAGCTTGGTGATCAGGTCCTCGGTCTGGGCGAAGTCCATGTCGCCCAACTGCACGGGCAGCAGGCGGCGGGTGTCGGGGTTGAGCGTGGTTTCCCACAGCTGCTCGGCGTTCATCTCGCCCAGGCCCTTGAAGCGGCTGATCTGGCACTTTTCGCGCGCCACGCCGTCCTTGGCGCATTTGTCGAGGATGGCGGTGAGCTCGCCATCGTCCAGCGCATACATCTTGGCGGCCGGCTTCTTGCCGCGGGCCGGCACGTCCACGCGGAACAGCGGGGGGCGTGCCACGTAGATATGGCCGGTTTCGATGAGCTTGGGGAAGTGGCGGAAGAACAGCGTGAGCAGCAGCACCTGGATGTGCGAGCCGTCCACGTCGGCGTCCGAAAGGATGCAGACCTTGCCATAGCGCAGGCCCGACAGGTCGGGCGTGTCATTGGGGCCGTGCGGGTCCACGCCGATGGCCACCGAGATGTCGTGGATCTCGTTGTTGGCGAACAGGCGGTCGCGCTCCACTTCCCAGGTGTTGAGCACCTTGCCGCGCAGCGGCAGGATGGCCTGGCTTTCCTTGTCACGGCCCATCTTGGCGCTGCCGCCGGCCGAGTCGCCCTCGACCAGGAAGACTTCGTTGTGGGCAATGTCCTTGCTTTCGCAGTCGGTGAGCTTGCCGGGCAGCACGGCCACGCCCGAGCCCTTGCGCTTTTCGACCTTCTGGCCGGCCTTCTGGCGCGTCTGCGCGGCCTTGATGGCCAGCTCGGCCAGCTTCTTGCCGTAGTCCACATGCTGGTTGAGCCAGAGTTCGAGCGCCGGGCGCACGAAGCCCGAGACCAGGCGCACCGCGTCGCGCGAGTTCAGGCGCTCCTTGATCTGGCCCTGGAACTGCGGGTCCAGCACCTTGGCCGATAGCACGTAGCTGGCACGCGCGAACACGTCCTCGGGCAGCAGCTTGACGCCTTTGGGCAGCAGGCTGTGCAGCTCGATGAAGCTCTTGACGGCGTTGAACAGGCCGTCGCGCAGACCGCTTTCGTGCGTGCCGCCGGCACTGGTGGGAATCAGGTTGACGTAGCTCTCGCGCATGGGCTGGCCGTCTTCGGTAAAGGCCACGCACCAGGAGGCGCCCTCGCCCTCGGCAAAACTCTCGTTGTTGCGGTCGGCAAAGCCTTCGCCCTCGAAGAGCGGGATCACCGGGTCACCGCTGAGCGTCTGCATCAGGTAGTCGCGCAGGCCGCCCTTGTACTGCCAGGTCTGGGTGTCGCGCGTCTTCTCGTTGACCAGGGTCACCGACACGCCGGGCATGAGCACGGCCTTGCTGCGCAGCAGGTGGGTCAGCTCGCCCATGGGCAGCGCGCTCGACTCGAAATACTTGGCATCGGGCCAGGCGCGCACGGTCGTGCCCTGCTTGCGCTCGCCCGCTTCCAGCGCGCGGGTCACCAGGGGCTCGACCACGTCGCCGGCCGAGAACACCAGCCGCGCGACCTTGCCCTCGCGGTGGCTGCTCACTTCCAGGCGGGTCGCCAGCGCGTTGGTCACGCTCACGCCCACACCGTGCAGGCCGCCCGAGAAGCTGTAGGCACCGCCCTTGCCCTTGTCGAACTTGCCGCCCGCGTGCAGGCGGGTGAACACCAGCTCGATCACCGGGGCGTTCTCCTCGGGGTGCATGCCGAAGGGGATGCCGCGCCCGTCGTCCTCGATGCTGACCGAGCCGTCGGTGTGCAGCGTGACCTTGATCTTCTTGCCATGGCCGGCGAGCGCCTCGTCGGCGGCGTTGTCCAGCACCTCCTGGATGATGTGCAGGGGGTTGTCGGTGCGGGTGTACATGCCCGGGCGCTGCTTGACGGGCTCCAGGCCCTTGAGCACGCGGATCGAGCCTTCGGAATATTCGCTGGCGGAGACGGGAGACGGTTTGGCAGACATGCGGCGGATTGTAGTGCGACGCAGCAAAGACTGTATAAAAATACAGCCACATCACCCCCAACTGTACTGTTTGGTGGTGTGCGGGCAGATTGCGGCCAATCTGGCTACATTCTGCGCATGTCTATGCATCCTCCGAAACTGTCCATGTTCCAGGTGCTCGCGTGCGGCGCGGCCATCGTGACCCTGTCCATGGGCATCCGCCACGGCTTTGGCCTGTGGCTGCTGCCCATCACCCAGGAAATGGGCTGGACGCGCCAGTCCTTTGCCCTGGCCATCGCCATCCAGAACCTCTCCTGGGGCCTGATCGGCATCTTTGCCGGCATGGCGGCCGACCGCTTCGGCGCCTTCCGCGTGCTGCTGGCCGGCGCCGCCCTCTACGCCGCGGGCCTGGCGGGCATGGCCCTGTCGCCCACGCCGCTGCTGTTCGCGCTGACCACGGGCGTGCTGATCGGCGCCGCCCAGGCGGGCACCACCTATGCAGTGATCTACGGAGTGCTGGGCCGCCAGATCGCGCCCGAAAAACGCTCCTGGGCCATGGGCGTGGCCGCGGCGGCCGGCTCCTTCGGCCAGTTCCTCATGGTGCCCATGGAGGGCTGGCTGATCGCCAGCTTCGGCTGGCAGCAGGCGCTGCTGACCCTGTCGCTGGCGGTGCTGCTCATCGTGCCCCTGGCCTTCGGCCTGCGCGAGCCGGGCTTCAAGGGTACGGCCCCGGTCAAGCGCGACCAGACCATTGCCCAGGCGCTGTTCGAGGCCTTCCGCTACCCCAGCTTCACGCTGCTGATGGCCGGCTACTTCGTCTGCGGTTTCCAGGTGGTGTTCATCGGCGTGCACATGCCCAGCTACCTCAAGGACCATGGCCTGTCGCCCCAGGTGGCGAGCTATGCGCTGGCGCTGATCGGCCTGTTCAACGTGTTCGGCACCTACATTGCCGGCACCCTGGGCCAGCGCCTGCAAAAGCGCTTCATCCTGGCCTTCATCTACTTTGCGCGGGCCGTGGCCATCGCCATCTTCCTGGTGGTGCCACTGTCGCCGGCCTCGGTCTATGTCTTCTCGGCCGTGATGGGCACGCTGTGGCTGTCCACCATCCCGCCGACGAATGCCACGATTGCCCAGATCTTCGGCGTGCAGCATCTGTCCATGCTGGGCGGCTTCGTGTTCTTCAGCCACCAGATCGGCAGCTTCCTGGGGGTGTGGCTGGGCGGCTACCTGTACGATGCCACGGGCAGCTACGACATCGTCTGGTACATCTCCATCGCGCTGGGTATCTTCGCCGCGCTGGTGAACCTCCCCGTCAAGGAAAGCCCTATCCAGCGTGCGGCGCCCGTGCCGGCATGATCGCTGGCAACCCCTTTTTCCAGGCCTGACCATGCACCCCGCGCCCGACCACCCACCTGACCGCCCCCCGGCCCTGCCGCTGGTGTGGCGGGTGCTGGCCTGGGCGGCGGCCGTCCTGGCCTGCCTGGCGGTGTTCGGCCTGTACACCGTGCCCGAATTCATGGTGATGCTGGCCGACCAGGTGTGGAACTGCTTTTGATTTCTCATGCATGGATCTGACAACCCCTCGGACTGGGTGCGCCGCTGGTCGGCCCTGATCGCACCCCAGAGCACCGTGCTCGACGTGGCCTGCGGCGCCGGCCGCCACCTGCGCTGGCTGCACCGCCTGGGCCATGCGGTGGTGGGGGTGGACCGCTCCCCCGAGGCGGTGGCCGCAGGAGCCCCGCTCGGCGAAATGGTCTGCGCCGACATCGAAAACGGCCCCTGGCCCTTTTCCGGGCGGCAGTTCGGCGCCGTGGTGGTCACCAACTACCTCTGGCGACCGCTGTTTCCGACCCTGCTGGCCAGCCTGGCGCCGGGCGGCGTACTGGTCTACGAAACCTTTGCACACGGTAACGAAACGGTAGGCCGCCCTGCGCGGCCCGAATTCCTGCTGCAACCGGGCGAATTGCTGGCGGCCTTCAGCGGGCTGCGCACCGTGGCCTACGAGGACGGCTTCCTCGAAGAACCTGCGCGTTTCGTGCAGCGCATCACGGCCATCCGGGAACTTGCGCACGCCGGGGCACCCTCAAGACATCTGCTGGCCGGTCCGGCTAGTTAGAATGCTCTTTTATCCCGTTCACCACTGCGGACATGACATCTTCCTTAGTGCCACTCACTGGCAGCATCGTCGCCCTCGTCACCCCCTTGCATGAGGACGGTAGCGTCGACTATCCAGCGCTGCGCAAACTGATCGACTGGCACATCGCCGAAGGCACCGACTGCATCGGCGTCGTGGGCACCACGGGCGAATCCCCCACGGTGAACGTCGAGGAACACTGCGAGATCATCCGCGTGTCGGTGGAGCAGGCGGCCAAGCGCGTGCCCATCATGGCCGGCTGCGGCGCCAACTCCACGGCCGAGGCCATCGAGCTGGCCCGCTTCGCCAAGAAGGTCGGCGCCGACACGCAGCTGCAGGTCGTGCCCTACTACAACAAGCCCACGCAAGAGGGCCAGTACCAGCATTTCAAGGCCATCGCCGAGGCCGTGGGCGACCTGCCCACCATCCTGTACAACGTGCCCGGCCGCTCCGTGGCCGACATGCAGCACGACACCGTGCTGCGCCTGGCCCAGGTGCCCGGCATCATCGGCATCAAGGAAGCCACGGGCAACATCGAACGCGCGCAGTGGCTGATCCGCGAAGCCCCCAAGGGCTTCGGCATCTACTCGGGCGACGACCCGACCGCCGTGGCCCTGATGCTGTGCGGCGGCCATGGCAACGTGAGCGTGACGGCCAACGTGGCCCCGCGCCTGATGCATGAGCTGTGCGTGGCCGCCACCTCGGGCAATGTCCAGCGCGCCATGGAAATCCAGTTCCAGCTGATGCCCGTGCACAAGCAGCTCTTCGTCGAAGCCAACCCCATTCCCGTGAAGTGGGCCGTGGCCCGCATGGGCCTGTGCGGTGGCACACTGCGCCTGCCCATGACCCCGCTGAGCCCGGCCAATGAAGCCGTGGTCGAGGCGGCCCTGCGCTCCGCCAGCCTGATCTAACCCGGGCTGCGCCCGAACCCTGACACTCCAAGGAATTTCGCGTGAACGCTGTTACTACCCGAGCGGGCCTGCTGGCCCTTGCCCTGGCACTGTCCGCCTGCTCCGCCCTCGAAGGCGACAAGATCGACTACAAGAGCGCTGCCAAGGGCTCCACGCTGGAGGTGCCTCCGGACCTCACGCAGCTCTCGCGCGACTCCCGCTACAACGTGCCGGGCGGTGCCGTGTCGGCCGCAGCCCTGCAGGCCAGCCAGGCCGCCCAACCCTCGGGCACGGCCAATGCGGCCGCTGCGCAGCTGGGTGACGTGCGCATCCAGCGCGAAGGCAACAAGCGCTGGCTGGTGATAGACCGCCCCGCCGACAAGCTGTGGGAGCCCGTGCGCGACTTCTGGCTGGAGAACGGCTTCACGCTGGACCTGGACCAGGCCAACCTGGGCATCATGGAAACCGACTGGGCCGAGAACCGCGCCAAGCTGCCGCAGGACCTGATCCGCTCCACGCTGGGCAAGGTGATCGACTCGCTGTATTCCACGGGCGAACGTGACCGCTTCCGCACCCGCCTGGAGCGCAATGCCGCCGGCGGCACCGAGGTCTACATCACGCACCGCGGCATGGTCGAGGTCTACAGCAACACCACCAAGGACCAGACCGTCTGGCAGCCCCGCGCGGCCGACCCCGAGCTGGAGACCGAATTCCTGCGCCGCCTGATGGTCAGGCTGGGCGTGAGCCAGGAGCAGTCCAAGGCCGTCGTGGCCGCCGCCGCGCCAGTGGCCCAGTCGGCGAACGTGACCACGGTGAACAACGTGCCCGTGGTGCAGATCAACGAAGGCTTCGACCGCGCCTGGCGCCGTGTCGGCGTGGCGCTGGACCGCACCGGCTTCACCGTGGAAGACCGCAACCGCAATGACGGTGTGTACTTCGTGCGCTACGTGGCCCCCAATGCCGACAAGAAGGAGGCCGGCTTCTTCGGCAAGCTGTTCAGCCGCTCGCCGGCCGCCGTGCCGCCGCTCAAGTACCGCATCGTGGTGCGCAGCCAGGGTGAGTCGACCACCGTGTCGGTGCTCAACGAAGGCGGCTCGCCCGAATCCTCGGCCAACGCCGAGCGCATCGTGCGCGTGATCGCGGACGAGCTCAAGTAAGCCCCACCGAGACCTGACCCCCTTGTTGCGCCTGGACGCCACCCCACGGGGTGGGGCCCAGGCGCAATGCATTTGAGACCATGCTGCGTTTGAAGAACCTCGCCAGCGGCAGCGCCGGCAATGCGACGGTGGTGGAGGCCAGCGACGGCCTGCACACGCGCCGCCTGCTGGTTGACTGCGGCATCGGCCCGCGCCAGCTCGAGACCCGCCTGGCGGCAGCCGGCCTGCAGATCGCGCAGATCGACGGCCTGTTCATCACCCACGAGCACTCGGACCACATCGGCTGCGCGCACCTGCTGGCCCTGCGCCACCGCATCCCGGTGTGGATGAGCCAGGGCACGCACATGGCCATCGGTGCGCCGGATTTCGATGGCTTGCTGCAGGTGGCGCAGGACATGCAGGGGATCGAGCTCGGCCCCCTGTCGTTTCGGCCGTTCACGGTGCCGCACGATGCGCGCGAACCCCTGCAGCTGCGCTGCACCGACGGCGCCCACGACCTGGCCCTGCTCACCGACCTGGGCCATGCCACGCCCCATGTGCTGCAGCAGGTGGCGGGCTGCCACGCCCTGTTCATCGAGGCCAACCACTGCCCGGACCTGCTGGCCGCCTCGGCCTACCCGGCCTTCCTCAAGCGCCGCGTGGGGGGCGCCTACGGCCACCTGGCCAACCAGGCCACGGCCGCCATCGTGCAGGCGGTGCGGCACGACGGCCTCAAATGGGTGGTGGCGGCCCACCTGAGCGCACGCAACAACACGCCCGAGCTGGCCCGCCAGGCACTGGCGGGCGCGCTGCAATGGGCGCCAGAGCTGATCGCCGTGGCCGACCAGGCCCACGGGACGGGCTGGCTGACGGTGGGCGAGCAGCCCGCTCCCAGCGGCCCCCTGTCGCCACCACCCCTGCCCACATCGCTCTTCTGAGCACTGTCCGTCTGGCCGAGTGCCCTGCGGGCGGGCGAAAAAAAACCCGCACTCTGTCGAGGGCGGGCTTCCGAACCAAAGGCCGGCGCCGGGGCGCGGGCAGGGTTCAGGCGTGCTTAGTTCGAAGCAGCGCTGGCAGCAGCGGTAGCGGCCGTGGCGGCAGCGTTGGCAGCAGCGGCTGCGTCCGAAGCGGCAGGAGCTGCGTCGGAAGCGGCAGGTGCTGGAGCTGGCTCGGAAGCGGCTGGAGCAGGGGCAACCACGGGTGCGGGTGCTGGTGCAGGAGCGGGTTCTTCCTTCTTGCCGCAAGCAGCGAGGGCAGCAGCAGCGATCAGGGCGGCCAGAACGAGAGAGTTCTTCATTGGATTTTTCCTAGTTGGACAGACAGAATCTTGAAAAGCCACGGCGCCCGGCTCCTGAAAAGCCCTTGCGCATTGGCACAGTGCACTTGAGTAGCACCATTTCGGCGCAGCGGCCGATTATATTGGCATTTAGTCAATACTGACTAACACCGATGCAAGGTTTACCATGCCTTCACATGGTGCAAGGCCTGGAAACACCAAGTCGGGTGCTTGTCCTACAAGCCCAGGGTGGAGGCCGGGAAGCCCGGTGCACTTTTTCCGTGCAGCCAGTCGTTGAGCGTTTCACGCACCAGCACACGGCGATCGGGCTCCGTGCCCGTGACGCCCACGCAGCGCTCGGGGTCCAGCCGGTGCATCACCCATTGCGGCGACCATAACACACTGGGAATGTCGAGCGGATCGGCCGATCCGGCGCGCCGGCAGGTGATGATGTGGTCCCAGGTGCCACGCCAGCGCACAAAGCGCGCGTGGCGGCGGATCACGTCGTCGTAGGAGCCGGCCAGCATGGTGAAGCGCCGGCCCGTCTTTGCCCAGGCCTGCAGCGATTCGGCCACCGCACGCTCGCCCAGCGGCCAGTCGTGGAAATTCGCGTCGCTGACCACGATTTCTCCCCAGCCCTCGCGCGCCGCCGTGGCCAGCGCATCGCGCACCAGTTGAATGAAGGTCTCGCGGCTGGCAAACCGGCCCGAAGGCAGCTCGCTTGGCAAAACGACAGACGGTGGGGTGCTCGAATCCTGCGTCACGGTCAATCCTCCTGCGGTTCCTCGGTATCGGAATGGGCCCATCCTGCATCGCACCAGGACGATATCAGTTCCAGCGCATCGTCGCTGGCGCGCGCCAGCTCCCGCTCGGACAGGCGCCGCTGGTCGGCCAGACGCCGCATCAGCGTGGCGTCGCGGCCGGCGGCACGGTAGCTTTCGCCGTTGATGAACACATGCTGCGCGTCATACATCATGCGGGTGCGGCGGTCCAGCACCACGCCCTCGATCATGGCGCCGGATTCGTCGGGGTCGAACCAGACATTGGGCTTGGGCTCGGTCAGGTACTCGCCCAGCGCGCGCTCCAGCGCCAGAGGCTCGGCCAGGGCCTTCGCCAGCGCCTCGCGCGCAAAGTCCTGCAGGCTGGCCGGGATGGCCGCGGGCTGCTCCACGGCCTCCTGGCGGGGGTCGCGGTAAAGCACCGGGACGTCGCCTTCCTCCCCCTCATCGGTCAGGCGCACGAGCAGCTCGTTGGCGAGCTCGGCCCGCGCCGGCGCGCGAAAGCCGATGGAGTAGGTCATGCACTCGCCCTCGGCCACGCCATCGTGCGCATAGCGCGGCGGCAGGTAGAGCATGTCGCCCGGCTCGAGCACGAACTCCTCTTCGGGCTCGAACTCGGCCAGCACCTTGAGGGGGATGCCCTCCTTGAGTGCGAGGTCCTTCTGGCGGCCGATGCGCCAGCGCCGCCGGCCCTGGGCCTGCAGCAGGAACACGTCGTAGCTGTCGAAGTGCGGGCCCACGCCGCCGCCGTCACTGGCGTAGCTGATCATGAGGTCGTCCAGGCGCGCCTCGGGCACGAAGCGGAACTGCTGCATCAGCGCGTGCACGCCGCCATCGTGCAGGTCCACGCCCTGCACCAGCAGCGTCCAGTCGGGCTGCTTGAGCGAGGGCAGCGCGCGGCGCGTGAACGGCCCCTGGCGCAGCTTCCAGGCGCCCCGCAGCTGCTGCACCAGGCGCGACTCCACCCCCTCCTGCCCGGCCAGGTCGAACAGCGCGGCACGCTGCACCGGCGCCTCGAAGCCCGGTATCGCCTGGCGCACAAGGAGAGGCTTCTTGTGCCAGTGGCGGCGCATGAACTGGGCAGGGGTGAGTCCGCCCAGAAGGGTCAGGGGTTGGTGGGCGTCCATGGGTACTGTGCGGCCCTTTGCAGGGCAGTTGGTCAAACTGCGACAATTCTCCTATGGAAATTACCGAACAATGCGTGGTCGCTTTGACCTGGATCCTGAAGGACACCCTTGGCGAGGAACTCGACGTGCTCGACGAGCCGGTGGAGTTCCTGGTGGGGGGCGATGACCTCCTGCCCCGTATCGAGGAGGCCCTGCAGGGCCACAGTGCCGGGGCCTCGGTGGCGCTGCACCTGGAACCCGAAGATGCCTTCGGCGACTTCAACGACCAATTGCTGTTCCTGGAGCCCCGCTCGCTGTTCCCCCCGGAAATCGAGGAAGGCATGACCTTCGACGGCGCAGCCCTGCCTGAGGGTGTGAACCCCGACGCGCCGCGCGACGTTCTGTACACGGTGGCCGAAATCTACCCGGAGCATGTGGTGCTGGACGGCAACCACCCGCTGGCCGGCATTGCGCTGCGCCTGCAGCTGCAGGTGCAGTCGGTGCGTGAGGCGACCGAGGACGAGATTGGCCAGGGCACCGCGGGCACGGGCTTCTTCCGCGTCCAGCCGCAGGCCCCCGGAAACGACCTGCTGCACTGATCACCTCCCAAAGAAAACGGGCCCTCCGAAGAGCCCGTTTTGCATGGAAAAAGGCTTAGATGCGCTGGATCTGGCCATCGTAGACGCGCACGCGGTCGCCGATGCGCAGATCACCTGGCGAGGGCACGTCATAGGCACGGTAGCCGCCCTGGTCCAGCTGGATCGAGACGCGGTAGCCGATGTACTCGCCGCTGTTGTTGTGGCGTTCCACGGCGTTGCCGGCCACGGCACCGCCCAGCACACCCACGGCCGTAGCGGCCACGCGGCCTGTGCCACCACCCACGGCGTTGCCCAGCACACCGCCGACCACGGCACCGATCACGGCACCGGCACCCGAGGTGCGGCCCGAGCCCTGGGTCTGCGTCGTCTCGATATTGGCCACGCGGCCGAATTCGGTCGGAACCGGGTTGGACGACGAGTAGACGGGCGCCGCTGTACGGTAGCCGCCGCCAGCGTAGTACTCCTCGGAGCGCGGTGGGGCACCGCAGGCGGCAAGGCTCCCGATGAGGATGAGGGAGCCGGTCAGCGTGGCGATACGGGTCTTGGTCATGGCAGATCTCCTGGAATGAATCTCGCCAGGCAGATCGCTGCGGGTCCGCAGCGTTCACCGCCAGGCAATGGAGAGATTGAAGCACCGGGGAGTCACCCGCCACGCCATCCGGCAGCGGATGGGCGCGTCAGGCCGCGCACCCCGGTGGCGTCAGTCCTCACCTACAGGATAGGAACGCCACGCGGGCGCCCGTAAGCGTTTGTGCCGCAGATTACAAATCAGCCCTTGCCGGTGGAGCCATAGCCCCCTTCGCCGCGTTCGGACGCGGGAAATTCCGTGACCACATTGAACTGCGCCTGCACCACGGGCACGATGACCAGTTGCGCCAGCCGCTCCATGGGCTCGAGTGTGAAGGCCGTGCTGCTGCGGTTCCAGGCGCTCACCATGAGCTGGCCCTGGTAATCGCTGTCGATCAGGCCCACCAGGTTGCCCAGCACGATGCCGTGCTTGTGCCCCAGGCCCGAGCGCGGCAGGATCAGCGCGGCGTAGCCGGGGTCCTTGAGGTAGATGGAAATGCCCGTGGGCACCAGCTGCCAGGCATTGGGTTCGAGGGTCAGCGGCGCGTCCAGGCAGGCCCTGAGGTCGAGCCCCGCACTGCCGGGCGTGGCGTAGGCGGGCAATTGGTCCGCCATGCGCGGGTCGAGAATCTTGACGTCAATCTTCACTTCTTGTTTCCTGTCTTGCGCTGCTGGGCCCCTTGCCGCTGGCGCTCCTTCACAGCCGCAGGCGGCACCACCACGGTGCCCGCCGACGCGGCATTGATCACAATCCCCATGAACCACCACAGGCCGGCCATCACCGCCAAGACGAACCAGGAGCCCTGCCCCGCCATCAGCAGCGTGAGCGCATGCACCGCGGCGATCACGGCCAGCAGGGTGCGGGCAATGCGCACCATGCCGACGAAAGGAGCCACCACCTTCAGCAGATCGGGCGGCAGGGCCACCGCCAGCGGCACCGGGCTGGCGCTGCCTGTTCCCTGGCGGGCCGCGGCCTGCGCGGACCCGGGGGCCACGCCACCGGACTGCGTCACCTGCGCGGAATGGGCCGCCTGTGCACGCCCCGACTGCAGCGCCTGCGCAGCGCTCAGGCGCTCCACATAGCTGGCAAAGTCGCCATTGGGCGGGGTGTCCCATTCGGGCTTGATCGAGTGCATCGTCATAAGGCCTCCCCGCAGGGGTCAAGGAAATGGGCTGAAAACCGTCAACCGCGCGGCGCGGGCAGCCGCGCCGCCACCTCGGCCACCAGGCCCTGCGCCAGGGAGCGCTTGGAAGCCAGGGGCAGTTCGCGGTGGCCATGTTCGTCCACCAGCAGCAAGGCATTGTCGTCCTGGCCGAAGGTGGCGGGCCCGATATTGCCCACCAGCAGCGGGATTTTCTTGCGCAGGCGCTTGGCCGTGGCATGGGCCAGCAGGTCGTGGCTTTCCGCCGCAAAGCCCACGCAGTAGAGCTCGCCCGACAGCGCCTGGGGCAACTGGGCCACGGTAGCCAGGATGTCGGGGTTCTCGACGAAGGCCAGGGTAGGGGTCTGGCCCGAGCCATCCTTCTTGATCTTTTCACAGGCCTGCGTGGCCGGGCGCCAGTCAGCCACGGCCGCCGTGGCAACGAAGACGGACGAGGTGGGCGCCAGCGCCATCACCGCCGCCAGCATCTGCTGGGCCGACTGCACATTGACGCGCTGCACGCCACGTGGCGTGGGCAGGTGCACGGGCCCGGCCACCACGGTCACCTCGGCACCGGCCTCGCGGGCGGCGCGGGCGATGGCAAAGCCCATCTTGCCGCTCGACAGGTTGGTGATGCCGCGCACCGGGTCGATGGCCTCGAAGGTCGGCCCGGCCGTGATCAGCACCTTGCGCCCGGCCAGTGGCTTGGGCGCGAAGAAGGCGATCAGTTCGTCGAGCAGTTCCAGGGGTTCGAGCATGCGGCCGTCGCCGGTCTCGCCGCAGGCCTGGTCGCCATTGCCCACTCCGAGCACGCGGGCGCCGTCCTTCGCGACCTGTGCCAGGTTGCGCTGGGTCGCGGGGTGGGCCCACATCTCGCGGTTCATGGCCGGGGCCAGCAGCAGCGGCACACTGTCCATGGGGCGGGCCAGGCACAGCAGGCTCAGCAGCTCGTCGGAGCGGCCCTGCACCAGCCGCGCGATGAAATCGGCGCTGCAGGGCGCGATCAGGATGGCGTCGGCCCCGCGGCTGAGGTTGATGTGGGGCATGTTGTTGGGCTCGCGCGCATCCCACTGCGAGCCGTAGACCGGCCGCCCCGACAGGGCCTGCATGGTCACCGGCGTGATGAACTGCGCGGCCGCCTCGGTCATCACCACCTGCACGGTGGCGCCCTCCTTGATGAGCTGGCGGCACAGGTCGGCCGCCTTGTAGCAGGCCACGCCCCCGCTCAGTCCCAGAACAATGTGTTTGCCAGCAAGCTCATTCATGGGCGCGAATTTAGCAGACGGGGCCGCAAGCGCCTGCGGGCAGCCCGATGGCACTGCAGCGGGCCCCGTGAAAAGACCATGGACGGGGCCCAGGCCGGGCGGGCATCTATAATCCCAATTTCCCACCACCAAAAAAGACATGACCAAATTTGTCTTCGTCACCGGCGGTGTGGTGTCTTCCCTGGGCAAGGGAATCGCCTCAGCCTCCCTTGCCGCGATCCTCGAATCGCGGGGCCTCAAAGTCACCCTCATCAAGCTCGACCCGTACATCAACGTGGACCCGGGCACCATGTCACCGTTCCAGCATGGCGAAGTGTTCGTCACGGACGATGGCGCCGAAACCGATCTCGACCTGGGTCACTATGAGCGTTTCATCGAAACGCGCATGAAAAAGACCAACAACTTCACCACCGGCCGCATCTACCAGAGCGTGCTGGAGAAGGAACGCAGGGGCGATTACCTGGGCAAGACGGTGCAGGTGATCCCGCACGTCACCAACGAAATCCAGGAATACATCAAGCGCGGCGCCGGTGTCGGCACCGACGATGCGGTGGACGTGGCGATCGTGGAAGTCGGCGGCACCGTGGGCGACATCGAGTCCCTGCCCTTCCTCGAAGCCGTGCGCCAGCTGAGCCTCAAGCTCGGCCCGAACAACGCCGCCTTCGTGCACCTGACCTATGTGCCGTGGATCGCCGCGGCCGGCGAGCTCAAGACCAAGCCCACCCAGCACACCGTGCAGGAACTGCGCAAGATCGGTATCCAGCCCGACGCGCTGCTGTGCCGGGCCGACCGCCGCATGCCGGAGGACGAACGCGCCAAGATCTCGCTGTTCACCAACGTGCCCGAATGGGGCGTGATCAGCATGTGGGACGTGGACACCATCTACAAGGTGCCGCGCATGCTGCACGAGCAGGGCCTCGATGGCCTGATCTGCGACAAGCTGCGCCTGAACACCCCGCCCACGAGCCTCAAGCGCTGGGACCAGCTGGTCTACGAAACCGAGCACCCGCAGGGTGAGGTGACCATCGCCATGGTCGGCAAGTACGTGGACCTGTCGGACAGCTACAAGTCGGTGAACGAGGCGCTGCGCCACGCCGGCATGAAGAACCATGTGCGCGTGAAGATCGAGCACGTGGACTCCGAGACCATCAACGCCGGCGATGCGGCCGAGAAGCTCGCCAAGTACGACGCCATCCTGGTGCCCGGCGGCTTCGGCGCGCGCGGCGTGGAAGGCAAGATCAGCACCGCGCGCTTTGCCCGCGAGCAGCACGTGCCCTACCTGGGCATCTGCCTGGGGATGCAGGTCGCCACCATCGAGTACGCGCGCCACGTGGCCGGCCTCAAGAATGCCAACAGCACCGAATTCGAGCCCGCCACGCCCCACCCCGTGATCGCCCTGATCACCGAGTGGAAGGACGCCGACGGCACCATCAAGCAGCGCGACGAGAACTCCGACCTGGGCGGCACCATGCGCCTGGGCGCGCAGAGCTCGGACGTCTCGGCCGGCACCCTGGCGCACGAGATCTACGGCAACATCGTGACCGAGCGCCACCGCCACCGCTACGAAGCCAACGTGAACTACCTGGACCAGCTGCGCAAGGCGGGCCTGGTGATCTCGGCACTGACGCAGCGCGAGCAGCTCACCGAGATCGTCGAGCTGCCCAAGAGCGTGCACCCCTGGTTCATCGGCGTGCAGTTCCACCCCGAGTTCAAGTCCACGCCCTGGAACGGCCACCCGCTGTTCAACGCCTTCATCAAGGCGGCGGTGGAACACCAGAAGGGCCTGCAACAGCAGCCCGCCAAGGCGGCCTGACCCCCAGCGCCAGCAACCCTCAAAAAGAAGAGACCCTGCCATGAAACTCTGCGGCTTCGACGTCGGCCTGGAACACCGCTTCTTCCTCATCGCAGGCCCCTGCGTGATCGAGTCCGAGCAACTGCAGATGGACGTGGCCGGGCAGCTCAAGGAGATCACGGGCGCCCTGGGCATCCCGTTCATCTTCAAGAGCAGCTTCGACAAGGCCAACCGCTCCTCGGGCACGAGCTTTCGCGGCCCGGGGCGCGAGAAGGGCCTCGAAATCCTGGCCAAGATCCGCAAGGACCTGGGTGTGCCGGTGCTCACCGACGTGCACACCGAGGACGACATCACCGAGGCCGCCAAGGTGGTCGACGTGCTGCAGACACCCGCCTTCCTGTGCCGCCAGACCGACTTCATCCGCGCCGTGGCGCAGTCGGGCAAGCCGGTGAACATCAAGAAGGGCCAGTTCCTCGCGCCGCACGACATGAAGAACGTGATCGACAAGGCCCGCGCTGCCGCCCGTGAGGCCGGCCTGCCCGAGGACAGCTTCATGGCCTGCGAGCGAGGTGCGAGCTTCGGCTACAACAACCTGGTCTCGGACATGCGCAGCCTGTCCATCATGCGCGAGACGAATGCCCCGGTGGTGTTCGATGCCACGCACTCGGTGCAGCTGCCCGGCGGCAACGGCACCAGCAGCGGCGGCCAGCGCGAGATGGTGCCGGTGCTGGCGCGTGCGGCCGTGGCCGTGGGCGTGGCCGGCCTGTTCATGGAAACCCACCCGGACCCGGCCAATGCGCTGTCCGACGGCCCCAACGCCGTGCCGCTCAAGCACATGAAGGCGCTGCTGGAGACGCTGGTGGCCCTGGACGGCATCACCAAGAAGAACGGATTCCTCGAAAACAACTTTGGAGCCTGAGACATGAGCAGTGGTTACGTCATCGCATCCGTCACCGTCACCAACCCCACGCAGTACGAGGAATACCGCAAGTGGAGCACCATCGCCATGCAGGCCCATGGTGCCGAGGTGTGCGTGCGCGGCGGCAAGGTCGAGGTGCTGGAAGGCGACTGGAACCCCGGCCGCACCGTGATCCTCAAGTTTCCGAGCTTCGAGGCGGCCCGCGCCTTCTACGACACCCCTGAGTACCAGAAGGCCAAGGCCGCGCGCGAAGGCGCTGCGATCATGCGCATGGTCTGCGTGGAAGGCGTCTGAGAAGGTGCGAACGAACCCGCCATGCCCGCTCATGCCGCCAAAACACGCGCGCTCGTCGTTGCAAATGCTCGCCATAGCCCGAGCTATGGCTGTGCTTTGCGCCTAGATCGCACACGTTTTGGCGGCCTGCTCGGACACGCCGGGTCCATTCACACCTTCTGATTCCGTACCCGATTCGTACCTAGGACCCTCAATTACTATCAAATCGGTAGCATAGAATCGTGACCGACGCGCGGCGGCGCCAGGCACCGCAGGTGGTTTGCCCCTCCTCCCTGCCCGTCCGGATGAATTTCAAAAACCCTCAAGGAAGATCATGAGTGCCATTGTTGACATCGTAGGCCGCGAAGTGCTGGACAGCCGCGGCAACCCCACCGTCGAATGCGACGTGCTGCTGGAGTCGGGCGTGATGGGCCGTGCGGCCGTGCCGTCGGGCGCGTCCACCGGCAGCCGCGAAGCCATCGAGCTGCGCGACGGCGACAAGGGGCGCTACCTGGGCAAGGGCGTGCTCAAGGCGGTGGAGCACATCAACACCGAGATCTCCGAAGCCGTGCTGGGCCTGGATGCCTCCGAGCAGGCCTTCCTGGACAAGACCCTGATCGACCTCGACGGCACCGACAACAAGGGCCGCCTGGGCGCCAACGCCCTGCTGGCCGTCTCCATGGCCGTGGCCCGCGCCGCAGCCGAAGAGTCCGGCCTGCCGCTGTACCGCTACCTCGGCGGCATGGGCAGCATGCAGCTGCCCGTGCCCATGATGAACGTGATCAACGGCGGCGCGCACGCCAACAACAGCCTGGACCTGCAGGAGTTCATGATCATCCCCGTGGGCGCCCCCACCTTCCGTGAAGCCCTGCGCTGGGGCGCCGAGGTGTTCCACGCCCTGAAGAAGATCCTGCACGACAAGGGCATCAGCACCGCCGTGGGCGACGAAGGCGGCTTTGCCCCCAGCGTCGAGAACCATGAAGCGGCCATCGTGCTGATCCTGCAGGCCATCGAAGCCGCCGGCTACACCGCAGGCGAGCAGATCGCCCTGGGCCTCGATTGCGCAGCCAGCGAGTTCTACAAGGACGGCCACTACGTGCTCGAAGGCGAAGGCGGCCTGAAGCTGACGGCCACGCAGTGGACCGACATGCTGGCCTCGTGGTGCGACAAGTACCCCATCATCAGCATCGAAGACGGCATGCACGAAGGCGATTGGGACGGCTGGAAGATCCTGACCGAGCGCCTGGGCAAGAACGTGCAGCTGGTGGGCGACGACCTGTTCGTGACCAACACCAAGATCCTCAAGGAAGGCATCGACAAGCAGATCGCCAACTCGATCCTGATCAAGATCAACCAGATCGGCACGCTGACCGAAACCTTCGCCGCCATCGAGATGGCCAAGCGCGCCGGCTACACCGCCGTGATCTCGCACCGCTCGGGCGAAACCGAGGACAGCACCATCGCCGACATCGCCGTGGGCACCAACGCCGGCCAGATCAAGACCGGCTCGCTGTCGCGCTCGGACCGCATCGCCAAGTACAACCAGCTGCTGCGCATCGAGGAAGACCTGGGCGACATCGCGCACTACCCCGGCCGCGCTGCCTTCTACAACCTGCGCTGAGGCCAGGCTGCAGCATGCCGGTCTGCGCGGTTGCGAACCACCCGCTCCTGTCCAGGAGTGGTGCATTCCCGATGGCGTCCGGCTGCTAAGCTAGCGGACCATGGTCAACCGCCTCGTTCCCGTCGTGCTGCTGGCCCTGCTGGCGGCCGTGCACGCCCAGCTGTGGCTGGGGCGGGGCAGCCTGCCGCGCGTGAACGCCATGCAGCGCCAGATCGACGTGCAGAAGGCCGCCAATGTCCAGGCCCAGCAGGCCAATGAGCGCCTGACCTCCGAGGTGCACGACCTCAAGGAGGGCCTGGACATGGTCGAGGAAAAGGCGCGCAGCGAGCTGGGCATGGTGCGGCCCAACGAAATCTACGTGCAGTTCACACCGCGCTGAGCGGGCACCCCACCCCGTGACATCCCCCATCGTGCTGCTGGGTGCACCGGGCACCGGCACCCAGGCACTGGCCGAGGCCCTGGCACCGCACCTGCGCGCAGCGCCATCGCCCCTTTCAATCGCCCACTCCACCCTGGTGGATGCCCTGGCAGCGGACCACGGCATGCACCTGGCTGCCGCATTGCAAGCGCACCAGGGCGCCGCGCTCACGCTGCTGATGGGTCTGGACCTGCCCTGCCCGGCTGCGGAACGGGAGCGCCGGCAGGCGATGGATGCGCGCCTGCGCGCCACGCTCGACGCCCAGGCCATCGCCTACCGCGTGGTGTACGGCCAGGGGCCAGCCCGCCTGGCCAGCGCCATGCGCGCCCTGGGCCCCTTGCTGGGCGGGCACCAGGCCGTTGACGGACAGACTGTGGCACACAGCGAGGCCCGTGCGGCCCGCCTGCGCGCCTATGGGTGCGAGAAATGCAGCGACCCGGTGTGCGAACACCGGCTGTTCACTGCGCTGACCCGGCCTCCTGCGCCAGGCCGCGCTTGAGCTCCTTGAGCAGCAGCACCACCTGGCTGGAGCCGTGGCGGTAGCCGCCATTGAGCACCTGCACCACGCGAGGCCATTCACCCTGCTGCGCCAGCTCGACGATGCTGGCGGCCTGTTCGTGGAAGTACTGGTGGCGCGCCACCAGCAGGGAGAAGGCCGGGCGGTCGCCCAGCAGTTCTGCGCCCACGCCGTGCAGCCAGCGGCCCAGGGCATCCTGGTCGGTGCGGCGCACCATGGCCGGGTCCAGCCCCTTGGCGGAGCGGCCTTCGAGGTAGTCCATCAAGCGCTCTTTCCAGCGCTCATGGGCGTTGATGGCGGCGTCCAGGTCGAGCACGGCGAGCACCGTGTCGGCGCGCCGTGAGTCCTGCGCGAGCGAGCTCTCGTACAGCGCGAGCGGTGGCACTCCCCTGTTGCGGGCCGAAAGGCCCATGACGCGACTAAGAAACCCCATGACAGACCTTTGGTACAGACCTTCATGGTAGACCCGCAGGGCGGCGCGCGGCGGCCGCGATTGTCAACGATGGTCAGACGATCGCCCCCGGTAACCGGTATGGCGATCTCGCAGGGAGCGCGTGGGCAGGCCGTTACTGCATGCCCGTGGGGGCCGGCGGCTGGATGATGGCCGGCTCCACGAAGATCTGCGCCGCATCCACCGCATCGAAGCGGTACTGCTGGCCACAGAACTCGCAGCCCACCTCGATCTCGCCGCGCTCGGCCAGGATGCTCTCGGACTCGGCCGCGCCCAGGTTGCGCAGCATGTTGCCCACGCGCTCGCGGCTGCAGGTGCAGGCAAAGCGCGGGCCCGTCTCACCCTCCTGGGGCGTGAAGCGCACCAGCTTTTCCTCCCAGAACAGGCGGCGCAGGATGGTGTCCACGTCCAGGCTCAGCAGTTCCTCCCGCGTCAGGCTGGCGGCCAGGTGGGCGATGCGGTTGTAGTCCTCGTTGTGGCCGATCTGGTCCTCGTTCTCGCGGTGCGTGAGGCCTGCGGCCAGGTTGCCCTCGCCCTTGATGGGCATGCGCTGGATCAGCAGGCCCGCGGCCACCTTGTCATTGGCCCCCAGCACCAGCACGGTGTCGAGCTGCTCGGACTGCAGCATGTAGTGCTGCAGCACGTCCGACAGGCGGTCGAGCTTCTCGTGGTGGTCACCGTGCAGCGGCACCACGCCCTGGTAGGGCTGCTGGCCGGGATGGCGGTTCTTGGGGTCCAGCGTGATGGCGCAGCGGCCGCCACCGGTCACGTTGACCATCTGGCTCAGGCGCGCATTGCCAGGCACCTCGCTGGTGACGGTGGCGGTGGCGCGCAGGGAGAGGTCGGATTGCACTTCGGCCACGGCCAGCTTCACCGGTCCATCGCCGAACACCTGCAGGATCAGCGCGCCATTGAACTTGATGTTCGACTGCATCAGCACACCGGCGGCCGCCATCTCGCCGAGCAGCTCGGTGACGGGGGCAGCGTAGGCGCCGGTGGCGGAATTGCCTGCGCGCCGGCGCAGGATGTCGGTCCAGGCGTCGGTCAGGCGCACCAGCATGCCGCGCACGGGCAGGCCATCGAAAAGGAATTTGTGGAGTTCAGACACTAATCAGGGTTCCAGTTAAATACAAGGATCGGTGGAGACGTGCTCCTATGCGGATTGGCATTCGATCGGATAACCAGGCGGGGAGCCGCAGACAGTGCTGTAGCACGGCAAGGGTCCCCAACGACGTTATACGGTTGAAGGCCAATCAGCATCAGCCGATCCGGTGCAGGCCGCTCTGGAAGCGGCGCGCATTGTCGATGTAGTGCTGCGCGCTCTGGCGCAGGCCCTCGATCTGCTCGGGGGTCAGTTCGCGCACCGCCTTGGCGGGGCTGCCGATGATCATGGAGCCATCGGGAAACTCCTTGCCCTCGGTCACCAGGGCGCCGGCCCCCACCAGGCAGTGCTTGCCGATCCTGGCGCCATTGAGCACGATGGCGCCGATGCCGATCAGCGACTCGTCGCCGATGGTGCAGCCGTGCAGCATGACCTGGTGGCCCACCGTCACGCGCTCGCCCACCACCAGCGGCTTGCCGATGTCGGCGTGCAGCACGCTGGCGTCCTGGATGTTGGAGCCAGCACCGATGGTGATGCTCTCCGTATCGCCGCGCACCACGGTGCCGAACCAGACGCTCGCATCCTCACCCAGCACCACGTTGCCCATGACCTGGGCGCTATCGGCCACCCAGGCCGAAGCGGCCACCTGGGGAATCGCACCATCGAGTTCGTAAATCGCCATACCGCAGACTCCAGACAGAAAGAAAATATTGCGCGCATCGGGGCCTGCCAATGGTTACAAAGCGTTTGCAGCGTTGCAGATGGCAGGGCCTAGAATTGTAAGGATGGAGCTTCGCCAACGTGCACTGCAGGTCTTGTGCCTTGCAGACCCTGAACAAAAAGCGGCGCAGTCGCTCAGCCTGCAAGCGCAGGCCGCTCATCTTTCAATAGCAGAAAAAGCCCCCCAGCCCCCCCTGGATCCCAGCGCCCTGCCCGGCCGGCCCGAGCGTCCGCTGCTGCTGCGCCACACCGAGGTGGCGCGCCGCTCACCGGCCACGCCCGAAGGCCGGGCCATCCTGCTGCACGCCATTGCCCATATCGAGTTCAATGCCATCAACCTGGCGCTCGACGCGATCTGGCGCTTCGACGGCATGCCGGGCGCCTACTACCTGGACTGGCTGCGCGTGGCCGCCGAGGAGGCCACCCACTTCGGCCTGCTGCGCGAGCATCTGCGCGCCAATGGCCACGACTACGGCGACTTCCCCGCCCACCAGGGGCTGTGGACCATGTGCGAGAAGACCCAGCACGACATCGTGGCGCGCATGGCCCTGGTGCCGCGCACGCTGGAGGCGCGCGGGCTCGACGCCACGCCGCAGATCCAGCGCAAGCTGCGCCAGGTGGGCACCCCCGATGCGCTGGCCGCCGTGGGGATCCTCGACACCATCCTGCGCGACGAGGTCGGGCACGTGGCCATCGGCAACCACTGGTACCGCTGGCTGTGCATGCGCGAAGGCCTGGAGCCGGAAACCCACTACGGCACGCTGGTGCGCCAGTACGAGGCGCCGCGCCTGAAGCCGCCCTTCAACGACAGCGCGCGCCGCGCAGCCGGATTCACCGACACCGAGCTCGCATGGCTCCAGCAGGGCTGAACGTGTCCACGATCTTCCCTACAATGCCTCGCGCCCTTTCATCCCCCATGTCCAGCCAACGTATCCACGATCCATGTCCACCCATCCTGCCAATGGAAGAACCTACCCTGCCAGCACAGCCTCTGGCCAGTCGTCCGTGGCAATGATCGCGCGCCAGGCCATCGTCAATGGCCAGCAGATCGTGGTCGGCTACGAGCTGTTCAACCGCTCGCGCACCGAAGCCTCGCACACGGCGGCCAGCGACGTGATCCTGATCTTCAACGCCCTCTCGCATGCGGGCACCGAAGAACTCGTGGGCAAGAAGCTGATCTTCGTGAACTGCACGCACGAAAGCCTCTCGGGGGGCCACCTGGAACTGCTGGACCCTGACAAGGTGGTGCTGGAGATCCCGCCCCTGGGCCATGCGGCGGCCGACGAGGTGCAGGCGCGCCTGCCCATCCTCACCGGCCTGCGCGACCGCGGCTTTCACCTGGCGTTCAACCACACGGTGCTGCAGTCGACCTATGCGCCCTGGCTGCCGCTGGCCGACTACATCAAGCTCGACCTGTCGGTGCTGGCGGCCGACCAGCTGGCGGTGCTGATCAGCTATGCCGGACGCCATTCCCAGGCGGAGCTCATCGCAGAGAAGGTGGAAACCGCCCAGCAGTACGACATGGTCTCCACCCAGGGCGTGCAGCTGTTCCAGGGCTACTGGTTCGCCCGCCCGGCCCTGGTCGAGGCCAAGCTGCTCACGCCGGCGCAAAGCAGCATCATCCAGTTGATCAACCTGGTGCGCCAGCAGGCCAGCACCGACGAGATCGAGGAAGTGCTCAAGAAGGATGCGGGCCTGGCCTTCAACCTCATGCGCCTGATCAATTCGGCCGGCTTCGGCATGAACCGGGAGATCACCTCCTTCCGCCAGGCGGTGATGCTCATGGGCCTGAAGAAGCTCTTCCGCTGGGCCGCCCTGCTGCTCACGGCCTCGCGCACCAGCGGTGCACCCTCCTCCGTGGGCCAGACCGCCGTGGTGCGCGGGCGCCTGATGGAGCTGCTGGCGCTGGAGACCCTGCCGCCCGACGAGGCCGACCAGGCCTTCGTCGTGGGCATCTTCTCGCTGCTGGACGTGATGCTTTCCATCCCCATGGAATCGGCCATCGGCCTGCTCAACGTGCCCGAGGCCTCCGCAGCCGCGCTGCTGCGCCGCGAGGGCTTCCTCGGGGACCTGCTGAACCTGGCCGAGGCCTGCGAATCCAGCGACGACGCCGTGTTCCACCGCGCCGCCGGCACCCTGCACCTGTCCAGCCAGCAGATCAATCTGGCCCACCTGCAGGCGCTGGCCTGGGCCGACCAGCTGACCGAGGATTGACCCCCATTGGGGCATGGCGTGCAATTTGCATACAGAAGGATTGCGGGAGCAGGTCTAGAATCCATCCAATAGCCCCCATTGCCTATCCCTATCCAAGCGCCATGTCGACCACCCCTGAACAAGCCGCCTCCGAAGTCGACCCGACCCAGGAGAACGTCGAAGACAGCAACCTGGCCATCATTGCGCGCCAGCCCATCGTGGACCAGCACCGCGCCGTGTACGGCTACGAGCTGTTCGACCGCTCCACCGCCAGTGCTTCGCACACCGCCGCCAGCGATGCGGCGCTGCTGTTCAATGCGCTGTCCTATGCGGGCACCGAAGCCCTGGTGGGCAAGAAGACCGTCTTCATCAACTGCACGCACGACAGTCTGGCCGGCGGCCACCTGGAGCTGATCCACCCCGAAAAGGTGGTGCTCGAAGTGCCCCCGCTGCCCGACAGCGCCACCCAGGAAGAGATCGACGGCCGCGTGCCCGTGCTCGAGTCGCTGCGCACCCGCGGCTTTCGCCTGGCGTTCAACCAGAATGCCCTGCGCCGCGCCTATGCCAACTGGATGCCGCTGGCAGCCTACATCAAGCTCGACATGCAGGCCTTCAAGCCCGAGCTGGCGGCGCCCCTGGTGAAGTTTGCCGGCAACTACGCCAAGGCCACGCTGGTGGCCGAAAAGGTGGAGACGCCCGAGCAGTTCAAGATGATGTCCGACCTGGGCGTGAAGCTGTTCCAGGGCTTCTGGTTCGCCAAGCCCTCTCTGGTCAAGGCCACCACCATCCGGCCCTCGCAGGCCACCATCATCCAGCTCATCAACCTGGTGCGCAAACAGGCCAGCACGGCCGAGATCGAAGACCTGCTCAAGAAGGACCCGACGCTGTCCTTCAACCTGCTGCGCTTCATCAACTCCTCGGGCTTCGGCCTGTCGTGCGAGATCACCTCGTTCCGCCATGCGGTGATGATCCTGGGCCTCAAGAAGCTGTTCCGCTGGGCGGCCCTGCTCATGACCACCTCGCGCGCCGACGGCTCGCCGCCGGCCGTGGGCCAGACCGCCGTGGTGCGCGGCCGCCTGATGGAACTGCTGGCCACCGAACTGCTGCCGCCCGAGGAATGCGACAACGCCTTCGTGGTGGGCGTGTTCTCGCTGCTGGACACCATGCTCAACGTGCCCATCGAGAAGGCCCTCGAATCCGTGGCCCTGCCCCAGCCCGTGACCGACGCCCTGCTGCACAACACCGGCGTGTTCGCCCCCTTCCTGGAGCTGACCAAGGCCTGCGAGAGCGGCGACGAGGTGGTGTTCGCACGCACGGCCGAGGCCCTGCACCTGTCCAACCGCCAGGTCAACTGGGCCCACCTGCAGGCCCTGACCTGGGCCGAGAGTTTGAACGCCGACTGACCGCGCACCGACCGCGCCATGCAAAAAGGGGAGCCACTGGCTCCCCTTTTCCATGGGCGGGCCGCCAGCGGCCCCGCCCCTCACTGCCCCTTGATGCCCGCCGCACGGATGATGCGCAGGTTGGCCTCGGATTCGGCGGCAATGCGCTTGCCGAAATCGGCCGCCGTGCCACCCAGGGGCACGTTGTCGGAGGCGTCGAGCTTGGCGCGCACATCGGGCAGGGCCAGCACCTTGTTGATCTCGGCATTGAGTCGCGCCACCACGGCCGCCGGCATGGCGGCCGGCGCGAACACGCCTAACAGCGAGGACAGGTTGGCCGCACCCTGGCCCAGCTCGGCCAGCGTGGGCACGTCGGGCAGGGTGTCGAGCCGGTCCGGTGCACCCACGGCCAGGGCCTTGAGCTTGCCGGCCTTGATGTGCTGCAGCACGGCCGGCCCGGCGTTGGTGGACAGGATCTCGAACTGCCCGCTGAGCGCATCGTTCATCTGCTGGCCACCGCCCTTGTAGGGGATGTGCGTCATCTGCACGCCCGCGGTGTACATGACCTGCTCGAGCATGATGTGGCCCAGCGAGGCCTGGCCCGAGGTGGCCCAGCGGATGCTGCCCGGCTTGGCCTTGGCCTGCGCCAGCAGGTCGCGAAAATCGCGCGCGCTGCTGGCCGGCGTGCCCAGCAGCAGCACGGGCGAGTACATCACGGTGGCCACGGGCACGATGTCCTTGGCCGGATCGAAGGGCGAGGCGCCCAGGTGCGGGTTCAGCGCCAGCGGGCTGATGGCGGCAAAGCCCAGGGTGTGCCCGTCCGTGGCCTTGGCCACGGCATCCAGGCCGATGCTGCCGCTGGCGCCGGCCTTGTTCTCGATCACCACCGGCTGGCCGAGCACGGGCGACAGCTTGTCGGCCAGCAGGCGCGCGACCACGTCGCTCACGCCACCCGCCGGGTAGGCCACGACGATGCGCACCGGCCGCGTGGGCCAGGCGGGCGCCTGGGCCCGTGCCAGGCCAGGGGCGAGCGCCGCCAGCGCCCCGCCCGCCACCACCGCCAGCGCAGCGCGCCGGCCTCCATCCACCGTGTTCTCGGTTGCCATCGTCTTCATTCCCTGTTCCTCAGAACGTTGTCTCAGTCCACCTGGAGCTTGCGCTCGCGTATCAATTTGGCCCATTTGTCATTTTCGCCCTTCACGAAAGCCGTGAACTCCGCAGGGCCGAGGGGGTGCACCTGGGCCCCGGCGGTCGCGAACTTGGCCTGGATATCCGGCTGCGCCAGCACCTTGGCCAGTTCGGCCGAGAGCCTGTCGACCACCTCGCGCGGCATGCCGGCCGGGCCGACCAGGCCCTGGAAGCCCACGGATTCCATGGCGCCAAGTCCCAGCTCGCGCACCGTGGGCACATCGGGCAGCTGCGGGTCGCGCTGCGCACCGGTGACGGCCAGGGCCTTGAGCTTGCCGCCCTTGATCTGCGGCAGCAGCACGGTGCCGGCGTCGATCAGCAGTTGCGTCTGTCCGCCGATCAGCTCCTGCAGGGCCGGGGCGCTGCCCTTGTAGGGCACATGGGTGATGTCCATGCCGATGGCCTGGTTCATGAGCTCGCCGTTGAGGTGGGTGGAGGTGCCCGCCCCGCCCGATGCGAAGTTGACCTTGCCGGCGTTGGCGCGCGCCCAGGTGACCCATTCCTTCAGGTCCTTGGCAGGGTGGGCCGGGTAGGTCACGGCGATGTAGCTGCCCTGGCTGATCTGGCCGATGTAGGTGAACTGCTTGAGCGGGTCGTAGGGTAGCTTGCGCTGCAGGTAGGGCGCGATGGCAAAGGGCCCGGTGTTGGCCAGCAGGATGGTGTAGCCATCGGGCTGCGCGCGCACCAGCTCGCCCGCAGCCAGCAGGCCTCCGGCGCCGGGCTTGTAGTCCACCACGATCTGCTGCTTCAAGGCCTCCTGCAGCGGCGTCTGGACGGTGCGCGCGGCAAAGTCGATGCCGCCGCCTGGAGGGTAGCCCACGATCAGGCGGCCGGCCAGGCCTGGGCCATGGCCAGGCCGGCGCTGGCCAGCAGCAGCGCTGCGATCAGGGGCTTCTTCATGCGTTGTCTCCTCGTTGTGGTTTGAATGGCTGAAGGGGTCGGCTTACCCCCGCGGGTGGTGCTGCGCGTGCAGGGCCTTGAGCCGCTCGCGCGCCACATGGGTGTAGATGGTGGTCGTGGAAATGTCGGCGTGGCCCAGCAGCAGCTGCACCACGCGCAGGTCGGCACCGTGGTTGAGCAGGTGGGTGGCGAAGGCATGGCGCAGCGTGTGCGGCGACAGCGGTGTGGTGATGCCGGCCACGGCCGCCCATTTCTTGACGATGACCCAGAACATCACCCGCGTCATGCCCGCGCCGCGCTGGGTCACGAACAAATCGTCAGTCTGCTGGCCGCCGAGGATAGCGCCGCGCGCCTCGGCCAGGTAGCGCTGCAGCCACTGGCGCGCCTCTTCGCCGAAGGGCACCAGGCGCTCCTTGCTGCCCTTGCCCATCACCCGCAGCACGCCTTCATTGAGCCCCAGCTGGAAGGTCTTGAGCGTGACCAGCTCGGTCACGCGCAGGCCACTGGCGTACATCAGCTCCAGCATGGTGCGGTCGCGCAGACCCAGGGGGTTGCCAATGTCGGGCGCAGCCAGCAAGGCCTCGACCTGGGCCTGTGAAAGGGTCTTGGGCACGCGCAAGGGCTGGCGCGCTGCCTGCAGGCGCACGGTGGGGTCGGCACTGATGCGGCGCTCGCGCAGCGCCCAGTGGAAGTAGCGCCGCAGCACCGTCAGGCGCCGGTTGGCCGAGGTGGCGCGGGTCTCATCGTGCCGGGCCGCGAAGTAGCCCTGCAGGTGCGGCTCGGCCGTGCCGTCGAGCGCCAGTTCGGGGTGGTGCTCGGCCAGCCACTGCGCATACAGCGTGAGGTCGCGCCGGTAGGCAGCCAGGGTGTTGCGCGAGAGGCCGTCCTCCAGCCACAGGGCATCCACGAAGGTATCGATCGCGTTCAGGCTGGCGGTGAGCATGCCAAAACCATAGCACGTAAAAAAGCCGCCCGTGGGCGGCCTCGTGGACAGCGAGCGTGGCCCGCGCTGGCGTCTTTATTCCAGCGCCAGCTTCTGCTTGGCCACCACGTCCTTGTAGACACCGAACTCGGCCTTGATCTGCTCGGCAAACTGCTCGGGCGTGTTGCCGATCACGATGGAGCCGGTCTCCTCGATGCGCTTCTTCACGGCCGGGTCTTCCAGGGCCTTGCGCACGGCGGCGTTGACCTTGTCGACCACCTCCTTGGGCAGGCCCTTGGGACCGACGATGCCGTAGTAGGCCATGCGGTTCACGGGCTCCAGCCCCAGTTCCTTGAAGGTGGGCACATTGGGCAGGCCGGCCACGCGCTGGGGTGCCGCGACCACGATGGGCACCAGGCGGTTTTCCTTGATGAAGGGCAGTGCCGAGGGCAGGTTGTCGAAGATCATCGGCACCTGGCCGGCCACCGTGTCGTTCAGCGCCGGGCCCGCGCCGCGGTAGGGGATGTGCGTCACGAAGGTGCCCGAGAGGCTCTTGTACAGCTCCATCTGCAGGTGGCCGATGCCGCCCGTGCCCGACGACGAGTACGAGTACTTGCCCGGCGACTTCTTGAGCTCGGCCACATAGGCCTTGTAGTCCTTGGCCGGGAAGCTCGGGTGCACCGCGATGACGTTGGGCGTGGCCGCGATGTTGGTGATGGGCGTGAAGTCCGTGATCGGGTTGTACGGCGTCTTGGGGTTGATGGCCGGGTTGGCCGCCGTGGTGGACACGGTGGCCACGCCCAGGGTGTAGCCGTCCGGTGCCGAGCGTGCGGTCTCAGCCGCGCCCACGATGCCGCCGCCACCGGCCTTGTTCTCGACGATCACGCTCTGGCCCAGGGCCTTGCCCAGCGGGTCGGCGATCACGCGCGCGATGATGTCGGTGGTGCCGCCGGGGGCGAAAGGCACCTGCAGTTTGATGACCTTGTTGGGGTAGCCCTGGGCTGCGGCAGATCCTGCGGCAGCCACCAGCGCCAGTGCGAGCCATTGGCGACGACGTTGCATTGATTTCTCCTTATGGGGTTTACTTGGCGGTAGCCAATGGTATGCGCAATGCGGGGCCCGGCCCCCTATGGATTCCACATAGGGGCTTACCCGCAGCCTGCCAGGGCTTCCGTTATCCTCGGAGTGTGAATTACGCCCAGCTCCTGCTCCCCGATTTCTCCCTGATCCTGTGCGGTTATCTGGTGTGCCGCTTCACCGCACTGAACCGCGCCGTGTGGCAGCCGGTCGAGAGCCTGGTGTACTACCTGCTGTTCCCGGTGCTGCTGTTCCAGTCCATCGTCAAGAGCCCGGTGGACATCGGCGCCGCCTCGGGCCTGATCGCCGCCGGCATGCTCACCGGCATCGCCGGCATTGCGCTGGCCTACAGCATGCCGCACTGGCCCTGGCTGGGCAAACGCCTGGACCTGCGCGACCATGCGGCCAGCGCGCAGATCGCGTTCCGTTTCAACTCCTTCATCGGCCTGGCGATTGCCGAGCGGCTGGCGGGCGCCCAGGGCCTGTTGATGATCGCCGTGCTGATCGGCGTGTGCGTGCCGCTGTTCAACGTGGCCGCCGTGTGGCCCATGGCGCGCCAGGGCGAACACGGTTTTTTGCGCGAGCTGGCGCGCAACCCGCTGATCGTGGCCACGCTCTCGGGCCTGGTGGCCAACCTGCTCGGCTTCCAGATCCCCGCGTGGATCGAGCCCACCGTCACGCGCATCAGCGCCGCATCGCTGGCCCTGGGCCTGATGGCCGCGGGCGCGGGCATGCAGTTCGGCCTGCTCACGCGCGGCAAAGCGCTGAGCGTGACGGTGCTGGCCATCCGCCACCTGGTGCTGCCCGTGATCGCCTTCGGCCTGGCGCACCTGTTCGCACTCAACCCCGTGCAGACCACGGTGCTGCTGGCCTTCTCGGCCCTGCCCACGGCCAGCACCTGCTACGTGCTGGCCGCGCGCATGGGCTACAACGGCCCCTACGTGGCGGGGCTGGTGACGCTGTCCACGCTGCTGGGCGTGGTGAGCCTGCCCTTCGCACTCGGGGTGCTGCGGTGAATTCCCTCCACGCACGGGCGCGCCGTCGGCTCTTGGCGACCGGCCTGCTGGTGGCCGCCATGGCCCCGCTGGCAGGCTGCGGGCGCAAGCCGCCCCGCGCCCAGGCCGTCCCCTCCGGGGCCACCGTGCTCGCGCTCGGTGACTCGCTCACCTCCGGGGTGGGCGCGTCCGCCGATGCGGCCTACCCCGCCGTGCTGCAGCGCCTGACCGGGTGGAAGGTCGTCAACGGCGGCATCTCGGGCGATACCTCGGCCCAGGCCTTGCAGAGGCTGCCGGACCTGCTGCAAACGCACCAGCCCGCCCTGGTGATCGTAGGCATCGGCGGCAACGACTTCCTGCGCCGCCAGAGCGCCAGCGCCACGCGCGCCAATGTGCGCAAGATCTGCGAGCAGGCGCGGGCCGCCGGCGCCCAGGTGCTGCTGGTCGCCGTGCCCGAGTTCACGGTCATGGCCACCCTGGGCCAGCTGAGCGACCATGCCATGTACGAAGAGATCGCCAGCGAACTCAAGCTCCCCCTGCACCGCAAGGGATGGTCCGGCGTGCTGGCCGACGCCACGCTGCGCTCCGACCAGATCCATGCGAATGCGGCGGGGTACGAGCGCTTTGCCCAGGGGCTGGTGGATACGCTCAGGGCGACCGGGCTGCTGGCCGGCGGCTGAGCCGGGGCCTGCCGCACCCGCTACCCCTCCAAGGCCCAGGCCACATGCTCGCGCACCAGGGGGCTGGCATCCGCCACCCGCGACTGCAGCGCCGCGCGCACCGCTTCGTCGCCCGTCGCGCGCAGCGCATTGCCCAAGGCCACGGCCACGTTGCGCAGCCAGCGCTCATGGCCGATGCGCCGGATCGGCCCGCCCTCGGTCATGCGCAGGAAGGTGGCCTCGTCCCAGGCGAACAGGTGCACCAGTTGCTGGCCCGACAGGCCATTGCGCTCGTCGAAATCGGGCAGGCGGCTGACCTGCGCGAACTTGTTCCAGGGGCAGGCCAGCTGGCAGTCGTCGCAGCCGTAGATGCGGTTGCCCATGGCCACCCGGAACTCCAGCGGGATCGGGCCACCGTGCTCGATGGTCAGGTAGGAGATGCAGCGGCGCGCATCGATGCGGTGCGGCGCGATGATGGCCTGCGTGGGGCAGATGGCGATGCAGGCACTGCAGCTGCCGCAGTGCGCGGTGACGGGATCGCTCTCGGGCAGTTGCATGTCCACGTAGATCTCGCCCAGGAAGAACATCGAGCCCGCTTCGCGGTTGAGCACCAGCGTGTGCTTGCCGCGCCAGCCCTGGCCGCTGCGCGAGGCCAGCTCGGCCTCGAGCACCGGCGCCGAGTCGGTGAACACGCGGTGGCCGAACGGACCCACCGCCTCGGCGATGCGGTCACTGAGCTTTTGCAGCCGCGCACGCAGCACCTTGTGGTAGTCGCGGCCCCGGGCGTAGACCGAGACGATGCCCTCGCCCGGGCGCGCCAGGCGCGACAGCTCCGCCTCCTGCCAGCCTTCCATGGCCTTGCCGCGCGGCAGATAATCCATGCGCGCCGTGATCACGCTCACCGTGCCGGGCACGAGCTCGGCCGGGCGGGCACGGCGGGTGCCGTGGGTGGCCATGTAATGCATCTCGCCATGGAACCCCTGGGCCAGCCACTGCATCAACCCCTCTTCGGCGGCAGACAAATCCACCCCCGCCACGCCGATTTGGGAAAATCCCAGCTCGCGGGCCCACTCCTGCATTTGAGGAACGAGTTGACTGTTGCACCACATACCGGCCAGATTGTAGAAAGCCCCGCGGTCCCGGCCGCCGGGCAAAGCCCTCGCACGCAAAGCCCTCGCACCTGGCACTGGCACGGCGAGGACGACACCGCCGCCTTCGCGCAGGCGCTGGCCGCCCAGCCGCCGCTGCTGGCCCAGGCCTTCCTCACACTGCATGGCGACCTGGGCGCCGGCAAGACCACGCTGGTGCGCCACCTGCTGCGCGCGCTCGGGGTGCAGGGCCGCATCAAGAGCCCCACCTATGCCGTGGTGGAGCCGCACGATGCACCGGGCCTGGCGCCGCACGCCACCACCGTCTGGCACTTCGACTTCTACCGCTTCGACGACCCGCGCGAGTGGGAAGACGCCGGATTCAGGGACATTTTTGCCAACCCGGGCCTCAAGGTGGCAGAATGGCCGGAAAAGGCTGCAGCGCTCACCCCGCCTGCCGACCTTGCTATACACATTGAAGCAATTGACGAGACCGAAAGGCAAGTCACCGTGCATGCCCACACCGCCGCCGGCCACCGGCTGCTGCAAGGACTCTGAACGAATGAAGCTGCCCGCCCGCCCGGCACCCCGCCAACCGTCCCGCCGCACCCTGCTGCAGACGGGCAGCCTGGTGCTCTTGCTGGGTACACAGCAGATCGCCCGCGGAGCCACCATCCTGGCAGTGCGTGTCTGGCCCGCCCCCGAATACACGCGCGTCACCATCGAATCCGATGGCAAGCTGGTCGCCAAGCAGTTCTTCGTGACCACGCCGCCGCGCCTGGCGGTGGACATCGAAGGCATCGATCTGAGCCCCGAGCTGCGCGAACTGGTGGCCAAGGTCAAGCCCGACGACCCGAACATCGCCGGCATCCGCGTCGGGCAGAACGCGCCCAACGTGGTGCGCCTGGTGGTGGACCTGAAACAGGCCGCCATGCCCCAGGTGTTCACCCTGCCCCCGGTGGCCGCCTACCAGCACCGGCTGGTGTTCGACCTGTACCCTGCCGAGCCCGTGGACCCGCTGGAGGCCCTGATCGCCGAACGCCTGCGCGATACCACGGGAGGCCGTGCTGCTGCTGCGCCGCCCGTGGCTGCCGCAGCCCCGGCGCCCGCCGCCCGCCCGCCCGCGGCTGCGCCGGCCCCGCCATCGGCCGAGAGCGACCCCCTGGGCGATCTGATCGCCCAGCGCGCCAACCGCCCCGGCCCGGCGCCGGCCGCCCCCGCGGACCCGGCCCCACCACCCACCGTGGCCGTGGCCCCGCCCGCGAAAGGCGGCAACCGCGCCACGCCCACGCAGACCGACCGCATCATCATCGTCGCACTCGACCCTGGTCACGGTGGCGAGGACCCCGGTGCCATCGGCCCCGGCGGCACGCGCGAGAAGGACGTGGTGCTGCGCGTGGCCCACCTGCTGCGCGACCGCATCAACGCCACGACCGTGGGCGGCAACCCCATGCGCGCCTTTCTCACGCGCGATGGCGACTTCTTCGTGCCCCTGGGCACGCGCGTGGAAAAGGCCCGCCGCGTGCAGGCCGACCTGTTCGTGAGCATCCACGCCGATGCCTTCACCACGCCGGCAGCGCGCGGCGCCAGCGTGTTCGCGCTGAGCCAGAGCGGCGCATCGAGCACGGCCGCGCGCTGGCTGGCCAACAAGGAGAACCAGGCCGACCTGGTGGGCGGCCTGAACGTGCAGAGCCAGGACCGCCATGTGCAGCGCATGCTGCTGGACATGAGCACCACGGCGCAGATCAACGACAGCCTGAAGCTCGGCAGCGTGCTGCTGGGCGAGATCGGCAACATGGCCAAGCTGCACAAGCCGCGCGTGGAGCAGGCGGGCTTCGCCGTGCTCAAGGCCCCCGACATCCCCAGCGTGCTGGTGGAAACGGCCTTCATCAGCAACCCCGAGGAAGAGGCCAAGCTGCGCAGCAGCGCCTACCAGGTGCAGCTGGCCGACGCGCTGATGCGCGGCATCACGCGCTACTTCGCCAAGAACCCGCCGCTGGCACGCAGCCGCTCGGTGTAGCAGCGTAGGCCGGCACGCCCTTCACGGGGGTGTGGCTTGCTTCATTCGGCCTTCACGGGCACAGTGGGACCCAACGATCCACGACCCCGGTGAAGGAGAAGAACCATGGCACTGCCCCACGCACAATCCGGAGAAGTGGCCAGCGTGCGCCCCCTGGGCGCGCAACTGGCCAGCGCCACCACCTCGGCCATCCTCAAGGCCGGCCAGCTGGAGGTGATGCGCGTGGTGCTGCCCGCGGGCAAGGCCATGCGCGAGCACCAGACCCAGGGCGAGGCCACCGTGCAGTGCCTGGAGGGCGCGGTGGAGTTCCATGCCGGCGAGTCGGTGCAGCTCATGCAGCCCGGTGACTTCGTGCACCTGGCGCCGCGCTCGCCGCATGCGCTCAAGGCCGTCAAGGATTCGTCGGTGCTGCTGACGATCTGCCTGGTGCCTGGCTGAACTCAGGCCAAACGGAAAACGCTGACGATTTCGGCCAGGCGCGCGGCCTGGTGCTTGAGGCTGTCGGCCGCGGCGGCGCTCTGCTCCACCAGCGCGGCGTTCTGCTGCGTGACTTGGTCGAGCTGGGTCACGGCCTCGCCGACCTGGCCGATGCCGATGGTCTGCTCGCCCGTGGCGCTGGAGATCTCGGCGATCAGGTCGCTCACGCGCTGCACCTGGGCCACGATGTCTTCCATGCTGCTGCCGGCATCGGCCACCAGCCGGGTACCGTTGTCCACGCGCTCGGCGCTGGCGCCGATCAGGGACTTGATCTCCTTGGCGGCTTCGGCGCTGCGCCCGGCCAGGCTGCGCACCTCGCTGGCCACCACGGCAAAGCCCCGGCCCTGTTCGCCCGCGCGGGCCGCTTCCACCGCAGCGTTCAAGGCCAGGATGTTGGTCTGGAAGGCGATGCCGTCGATCACGCTGATGATGTCGGTGATCTTTTTCGACGACGCCGAGATGTCCTGCATGGTGGCCACGACCTGGCCCACCACCTCGCCGCCCTTGACCGCCGCCTGCGATGCGGTGCCGGCCAGCGTGGCCGCCTTGCGCGCGGTGTCGGCATTGTTCTTCACGGTGCTGGTGATCTCTTCCATCGAGGCCGCCGTTTCCTCCAGGTTGCTGGCCTGCTCTTCGGTGCGCTGGCTCAGGTCGGCGTTGCCCATGGCGATCTCGCTGGAGCCGGTGGCAATGGAGTCGCTGCTCTGGCGCACGGCGCCCACGATGCGCACCAGCGAGGTCTGCATGTGCTGCATGGCCTGCATCATCTCGGCCACCTCGCCGCGCCCCTGCACGGCGATGGGCTGCGACAGGTCGCCCTCGCCGATGTTGCGCGCCACCACGGCCACGCCGTGCAGCGAGGCACGGATGCGCTGCACCACCACCCAGGACAGCAGCATCAGCAGCGCCAGGCCCACCACGCCGGCCACCAGCACCGTGGTGCGGTAGGAGCGGATCAGGCCCGACGCCTCGGCGGCCTGGTCGGCCGAGCGCTGGACCTGGTAGGCCACCATCTTGTCGGCCACCGCGTTGTACTGGTTGACCACGGGGACGAAGGTGGACATGGCAAACGACTTGGCGGCCGCCATGTCGCCCGCCTTCTTGAGGGCCAGGGCCTTGTCGCGGGTTTCCAGGTAGGGCTTGCGCACCGTGGCCAGCTCCTCCTGGATGCGCAGCCCATCGGGGCTGGTCTCAAGCTCGGTATAGCGCTTTTGCACCTGCGAGGTGTCGGCCGTGGTCGCTGCGATCAGGTCCTTGAAGAAGTTCTGCAGGTCGTCGCCGTCGGACTGCACGACCGAGAACACGCGCGTGGAATTGACCGCGATGTTGCTGCGCCAGCGCAGCGCCAGCTGCAGGCGTTCCACCTGCTCGCTGGCCAGATGGTCCACCGTGGCACCCAGGTGCTGCACGCGCACCAGGCTGAGCGCCAGCACGACGACGAGCACGGCTGCCGCCAGGGCCACGACCAGGCTGATCTGCTGGGCCACGGTGAGCTGGCCTCCCCCGTCGCCGTTGCCGCGGGGTGATGGAAGTGCGGGGTTGCCCATGGTGGTTGTCTCCTTGCTTGTTATGGCCGCATCGCGGCAGCAGCGCTGCAGGTGCTCGAATGAACGCAGCATAACGCTCCTGTGGCACCGCCTGGCCCTCGAAACGCGCCCGGCGTTCCCCTTGCGCAACGATTTACGGGGGACATGCCGCCCGGACAGGGTCCTACAGCCGCTGCCCCCGGGTACCTACACCGCAAAAACACCTGGCGCATGACAGTAGAGGCACAGGTCGAACACCGAACGCCCACGGGCTTTGGGACTTCCAGGCCTGACTCCACCCACTGCAAAGGAATCCTGCCATGACCACCACCCTTCGAACCCTTCTCGTCGCCGCATCCGCCACCGCCGCCCTGGCCATGGGCGGTTGCGCCTCCAACCCCACCAATGCACAGGTCGGTACCGGTGTCGGCGCCGTGGTCGGCGGTGCCGCCGGCAATGCCATCTTCGGCGGCCCCGTGGGCACCATCGGCGGCGCAGCCGCCGGTGCCCTGGTGGGCCACGAAATCGGCGAAGACCGCGACCAGCGCCGCTATCGCCGTTAAGCCGCCGTCCTCGCCGCCCCACCGCGGCCATGAAAAAAGCGCCGCCATCTCACAATGGCCGGCGCTTTTCCGTTGGGGCGACCGTTATCAGTGGTTCATTGCGCTACGCGCCAACCGCGGGCATGAAACTGGCGCGGCCCAAGCCAGTGCCCCCGCGCAAGGGCCGCCCCGCCGCGCTGGGGGCGTCCCCCTCCCGACTCGCGCAGCGAGTCGAGAGAGGGGTGAAGGCGCGAAGCGACTCAGGGGGTGTTTTACTTCAGGCCAGGGCCTTGGCCTTGCGCCCGGCCCGCCAGGCGCCAAAGATGGCGATCAGCCCGGGGATGAAAATCATGGCCCAGATGATCTTGTCCAGGTTTTCCTTGACCCAGGCGAAGTTGCCGAAGAAATAACCCGCCGTGGCAATGCCCAGCACCCACAGCAGGGCACCGCCCACATTGAACGCGGTGAACTTGCTGCGCGACATTTCGGCCACGCCGGCCACGAAGGGCGCAAAGGTGCGGATGAAGGGCATGAAGCGCGCGATCACGATGGTGACGCCGCCATAGCGCTCGTAGAACTCATGGGCCTGGTTGAAGGCGCGGCGGTTGAACCAGCGCGAGTCCTCCCACTGGAAGACCTTGGGCCCGAAGTAGCGCCCGATCGAGTAGTTGCACTGGTCCCCGAGGATGGCCGCCACGATCAGCACCACGCAGGCCAGCGGGAAGTTCATGAGCCCCGCGCCGCACAACGCGCCCACGATGAACAGCAGCGAATCGCCGGGCAGGAAGGGCATGACCACCACGCCCGTCTCCACAAAGACGATGATGAACAGCAACGCATAGACCCAGGGCCCGTAGTTCTGCACGAACATCTCGAGGTATTTGTCCACGTGCAGGATGAAGTCGATCAGGAAGGTGATGAGTTCCATGGGGTCCGGGTCTGGTGAAGGCAGCGCGCATTATCCCCACCGGCCTCCTGCCCCTGCCGGCAAGTCCCCACGGCAACCCGACCTAAAATCCCTCGGGTGACCTCCACCGCCCTCCCCTCCTCCGCTGCCGACATCCCCACTGCACGCCGTCCCATCCGCGACCTGCCCGACGAGCTGATCAGCCAGATCGCGGCCGGCGAGGTGGTCGAGCGCCCCGCCTCCGTGGTGCGCGAACTGGTGGACAACGCCCTGGACGCGGGGGCCACCCAGATCACCGTGCGCCTGTCGGCTGGCGGCGTGCGCCTGATCACGGTGGAGGACGATGGCGGCGGCATCCCGCAGGACGAGCTGCCGGTGGCCCTGCGCCGCCATGCCACGAGCAAGATCACCAACCTCACGGACCTGGAGACCGTGGCCACCATGGGCTTTCGCGGCGAGGCCCTGGCCGCCGTGGCCTCGGTGTCCGAGATGTCGCTGCTGTCGCGCCCAGCCAGCCAGGCCACGGCCTTTCTGCTCGATGCGCGCAGCGGCGAGCTGCGCCCCGCCGCGCGCGCCACGGGCACCACGGTGGAGGTCAAGGAACTGTTCTTTTCCACCCCGGCCCGGCGCAAGTTCCTGAAGACCGATTCCACGGAGCTCGCGCACTGCATCGAGTCCGTGCGCCGCCATGCGCTGGCACGGCCCGACGTGGGCTTTGCCATCTGGCACGAGGGCAAGCTGGTGGAGCAGTGGCGGGCCACCTTCGTACCGGGCCAGGGCGATGCGCAGGATGCGCTGGCCCGGCGCCTGTCCGACGTGCTGGGCGAAGACTTCGTGACCCAGTCGGTGGCCGTACAGCACCGCTCGGGTGCCGTCACCGTGACCGGGCGCGCCGGCCTGCCCGATGCGGCACGCTCGCGCGCCGACCACCAGTACTGCTATGTGAACGGCCGTTTCGTGCGCGACAAGGTGCTCACGCATGCGGCGCGCAGCGCCTATGAAGACGTGCTGCACGGCCACAAGCAGCCGGTGTATGCGCTGTACGTGGAGATCGACCCGGCCCGCGTGGACGTGAACGTGCACCCGACCAAGATCGAGGTGCGCTTTCGCGACAGCCGCGAGGTGCACCAGGCCGTGCGCCATGCCGTGGAGAATGCCCTCGCCGCCCCGCGCGCTGCCGCACTGGCTGCTGCGGCCCTGGCCGCCGAGGCGGCACCCGCAGCCACCGAACAGGCCCCCTTCACCCTGGCCAAGACACCGCTGCCCGACTGGCGCGCCCAGTCCGCCATGCGCTTCGACGAGCCGGTGGTGGGCCACCGCGTGACGGACCTGCAGGCACTGTGGGGCACGCCGTCCGCCGCCACTACCCCGGCCTCGGGCACCGGCCTCTCCGGCAGTGCGGCCGCGCAGGCCGATGCCGAGGTCACCGAGCGCCCGGCATTCCCTGCCGGCAGCAGCCTTGCCGCAACGGCCCCCCCCGCGATGCCATGGCCCCAGCAGCGCGCGGCGGGCGATGCGCCCCTGCCCGTGGGCCGCGATGGCCAGGAGTCCGCCTGGCCCCTGGGCCGGGCCGTGGCGCAGCTGCACGGTGTGTACATCCTGGCCGAGAACGCCCAGGGCATGGTCATCGTGGACATGCACGCCGCGCACGAGCGCATCGTCTACGAGCGCCTGAAATCCCAGGTGGACAGCGGCGCGCGCATCGCCAGCCAGCCACTGCTGATCCCTGCCACCTTTGCGGCCACCCCTGAAGAGGTGGCCACGGCCGAGGCCTCGGTCGACGTACTGGCCATGCTGGGCCTGGAGGTCGTGCCCTTCTCGCCCAAGACCCTGGCCGTGCGCGCCGTGCCCACCACGCTGGCCCAGGGCGACCCCGTGGAGCTGGCGCGCAGCGTGCTGGCCGAGCTGGCTGCGCACGACGCCACCACCGTGGTGCAGCGCGCACGCAACGAGATCCTGGGCACCATGGCATGCCATGGCGCGGTGCGCGCCAACCGCCGGCTCACCCTCGACGAGATGAACGCCCTGCTGCGCCAGATGGAGACCACCGACCGATCCGACCAGTGCAACCACGGCCGCCCCACCTGGCGCCAGCTGACCATGCGCGAGCTGGACGCGCTGTTCCTGCGTGGGCGTTAGTGTTCGTTAGTTAGTGACTGCACAGACAGAGATAGCCAACGGAGCAGGCCGCACCGGCGTGCTCCGCAGCCAAGCACCACCATGCACAGCCACCCACGACGCCCGGGCCCGGCCCGAACCCTCCCCCGGCAAGCCCGCTGGTGGAGCACCGCTGCCGCCGCCCTGGCCATCGCACTGCCGGCAGAGGCAGGCCGCCCGCTGAGCGTGGACGATGCCGGGGTGGCCGAGCCCGCCGGGGGCCAGTTGGAAACCTGGTGGGAAGGTGCCCGGGGCGCCAAGGGCACCGCCTACCTGGCCCCGGCCTATTCGCCCTGGCAGGGGATCGAACTGGGCGGCGTGCTGGCCCGCGACCTGGGCGGCCACGCCACCCTGCAGGGCCTGCAGGCCAAATGGCTGTGGAGCCCGTCGCAGGAGCAGGGCTGCAACGCCGCCAGCAGCATCGGCGCAGTGCGCACCCGCCACGCCCCCGGCAGCACCACCCTGGGGCTGAACCTCATCGGCACCTGCGCCACCCCCTGGGGCGCCCTGCACGCCAACCTGGGCGCACTGCGCATGCCCGAGCGGCACTGGGCCCCCGCCTGGGGCTTTGCCGTGGAACGCGCGCTCAGCACCGTTACCGTGCACGCCGAGGCCTTCGGCCAGCGCGGCAGCGCGCCCACCTTCCAGACCGGGGCCCGGTGGGAGTGGGCGCCCCAGTGGCAGCTCGACGGCAGCATCGGCCGACAGCAGGGCCGCACCCTGCTGAGCGCGGGCATCCGGCGCGGCTTCTGAGACCACCCCTGCCGCAATGGGACGGCATTCGAGATCGCTAAAAAGAAATCGGCCCCGAAGGGGCCGACAAAGTGATCGCCAGGGGCAGCACCGGAAAAACCGGCGCTGCCAAAGGCCAGCGCTCCCGCGCAAGGGCCGCCCCGCCGCGCTGGGAGCGTCCCCCCTTGGGGGGATGGCGCGCAGCGCCTCAGGGGGGCTCAATTGTCGCGAGCGGCCTTGGCCTGGTCGGGGAAGTCGCTGAACAGGCCATCCACACCCAGGTTGAAGAACAGCTTGTACTCGGCCTTGGGGTCGCCCTTGAAGTCCGAGGCCAGCTGCTTGGGTTCGCTGCGGAAGGTGTAGGGGTGCACGAACAGGCCTTCGGCGTGGGCGTTCTTCACCACGTCGGTCGGGGGCAGCATCACGCGGTCGCGGTTGTCGATGATGCCGTCGCCGTTCAGGTCGTCGGGCTTGCCGTCGTTGTTGGCGTCCACCTGCTTCGATGGGATCAGGTACGGCTTCCAGGGGCCAATGCCATCGGCGTAGGTCTTGACTTCCTTCAGGCCGGCCGGGGTCAGCAGGCTGGCGAAGGTGCGGGCATCGCCGGCCACGGCAAAGTCGTAGGGCTTGTCGTAGGGGGCGACCAGCGACATGCTGCCATCGGCCTTCACGTCATCGGCGTCCACCAGCTGCACCAAGCGCACCTGGGTCTTGCTGCGCAGGTACTTGAGGTTGGCGACCTCGAAGGACTGGATGATGACGGGCGAGTTCTTGGCCGTGTAGCCGTTCTTGGCCAGGATGGCCAGCAGGCGGTCTTCGAGCGCCAGGTTCAGGCCCACGTGGAAGGTCGGGTGCTTGGTCTCGGTGTACACGCCCACGGTGCGGTTGGCCTTGGCACCTTCGGTCTTGGCCAGCTCGATGATTTCCTCGTAGGTAGGGATCAGGAACTTGCCGTTGTTGGACTGGTCGCGGTCGGCCATGGGCTGCACGGCGCGCAGGGTCTTGATCTCGGCCAGGGTGAAGTCGCTCGCGAACCAGCCTTGCTCCTTGACGCCGTCGACGGTCTTCTCGGTCTTGCGGCTGGCGAACTCGGGGCGTTGCGACACGTCGGTGGTGGCCGTGATGTTGGGCTCATGGCGCGCGATCAGCACGCCGTCCTTGGTGGCCACGAGATCGGGCTCGATGAAGTCGGCACCCAGTTCGATGGCGCGGCGGTAGCTCTCCAGCGTGTGCTCGGGCAGGTAGCCGCTGGCACCGCGGTGGCCCACGACCAGGGGGGTGGCGCCATTGAGCGTGGGGTACTTGGAATCGTTGTCGCCACCGCAGGCCGTGAGGGCCAGGGCTGCGATCAGCGCCAGGGGAGCGGTCTTCAAACCGTTGTTGTGCATCGTCTTCTCCTCATTCATGGATTGGAATCGCCGAACTGTGGGGTCGGCGTGTGACATCTGCATGACGCACTGCATTACGGGGGGTGGCACCTGCAACACACAACACCATTGCCTCAAATTGGTGCAATCAAAGCCTCATAATCCCCAAAACAGTGCATCCGAATGCATGATGTCATGTTTTTTTGACATGACCAAGCTGTCCGGGCCTTTGCCGGGCTTCTCCAACCCTCTCTTTCTAGAAAGACATCTCTCTCACATGAAGCACGAGTCCGCAGGCAGTTTCCTGGCGCAGGTGGCGCAGCGCAACCCCCACCAACCCGAGTTCTTGCAAGCCGTTACAGAAGTCACGGAAAGTCTCTGGCCTTTCATCACCCAGCACCCACGCTACGCCGAACACGGCCTGCTGGAGCGCCTCGTGGAGCCCGAGCGCGTGGTGATGTTCCGCGTCTCCTGGGTGGACGACCACGGCACGGTGCAGGTCAACCGCGGCTACCGCATCCAGCACAGCATGGCCATCGGCCCGTACAAGGGCGGCCTGCGCTTTCACCCCTCGGTGAACCTGTCGGTGCTCAAGTTCCTGGCGTTCGAGCAGACCTTCAAGAACGCCCTGACCACCCTGCCCATGGGCGGCGGCAAGGGCGGATCCGACTTCGATCCCAAGGGCAAGAGCCCCGGGGAGGTGATGCGTTTTTGCCAGGCCTTCGTGTCCGAGCTGTTCCGCCATGTGGGCGCTGACACGGACGTGCCGGCCGGCGACATCGGCGTGGGCGGGCGCGAGGTGGGCTTCATGGCCGGCATGATGAAAAAGCTCAGCAACCGGGCCGACTGCGTGTTCACGGGCAAGGGCCTATCGTTCGGCGGCTCGCTGGTCCGGCCCGAGGCCACGGGCTACGGCACGGTCTACTTTGCGGCCGAGATGCTCAAGCAGAAGGGCCACAGCTTCGACGGCCTGCGCGTCTCGGTGTCCGGCTCGGGCAACGTGGCGCAGTACGCGGTGGAAAAGGCGCTGGAGCTCGGTGCGAAGGTGGTCACGGTGTCCGATTCCAGCGGCACCATCATCGACGAGGAGGGCTTCACCACGGAAAAGCTGGCCATCCTGATGGACGTGAAGAACCACCACTATGGCCGTGTGGCCGACTACGCGGCCCGCACGGGTGCGAAGTTCGAGGCCGGCGTGCGCCCCTGGCATGTGCCAGTGGACGTGGCCCTGCCCTGCGCCACCCAGAACGAGCTGGACGCCGACGACGCGGCCGTGCTGATCCGCAACGGCGTGGTCTGCGTGGCCGAAGGTGCCAACATGCCCTCGACCATCGAGGCCGCCAAGGCCTTTGAGGCGGCGGGCGTACTGTACGCCCCTGGCAAGGCCAGCAACGCGGGCGGCGTGGCCACCTCGGGCCTGGAGATGAGCCAGAACGCGGCCCGCCTATCCTGGCCACGCGAGGAAGTGGACGCCCGCCTGCTGCAGATCATGCAGGGCATCCACGCCGCCTGCCTGCGCTACGGCAAGCGCGCCGATGGCAGCGTGAGCTATGTGGACGGCGCCAACGTGGCGGGCTTCGTGAAGGTGGCCGACGCCATGCTGGCGCAGGGCGTGGTGTAAGCCGCAACAGCGTCCAAAATCCCGTCAAAAGCGGTAAATAGGTAACAAAAGGGAGGCTTGGCCTCCCTTTTGCGTAACAGGCACGATGCATGCAATGGAAAACAGAACTTTCTGGTCCGCACACGAGTCAGTCCCACCCATGAAACGCACCGCCCTCCTGCTCTCCCTGGTGCTGGCCCTGGCGGTCAGCGCAGGTTGTTCCACCCTGGATGCCAAGCAGCGCGAATGGATCTTCCAGCCCAGCAACCGCAGCTGGGGCGGCACGGGGGTGACCGAGGGCATGCAGGACGTGTGGATCGACTTCGCATCGCGCGCCACGGACAAGGCCGAGCGCCTGCACGGGCTGTGGATGCCGGCGGAGCGGGCCGATGCACCGGTGCTGCTGTACCTGCACGGTGCGCGCTGGAACGTGGCGGGCTCGTCGCCCCGCATCCGGCGCATGCACGCGCTCGGGTTTTCGGTGCTGGCCATCGATTACCGGGGCTTCGGCCAGAGCAGCGCCGGGCTGCCTTCGGAGGCCATGGCCGCCGAGGACGCGCGCGCCGCCTGGGACTGGCTCGCCGAGCGCCACCCCCAGGCGCCGCGCTACCTCTTCGGCCACTCGCTGGGCGGCGCCATCGCCATCGACCTGGCGCGCGAGGTCAAGGACGAGAAGGGCGTGATGGTGGAAGGCACTTTCACCAGCATCGCCGAGGTGCTCAGCACCTTCAAGTGGGGCTGGCTGCCGGTGTCGGCCCTGATCACCCAGCGCTTCGAATCGGTGCGCAAGGTCTCGGAGATCGGCTCGCCCCTGCTGGTGGTGCATGGCAGCAAGGACAGCCTGATCGCCCCGGCGCTCGGGCGCAAGCTCTACGACGCGGCCCAGGAGCCCAAGCGCTTCGTGCTGGTGGAGGGTGGCTCGCACCACAACACCAACGACGTGGGCATGGACCTCTACCGCGAGGCCCTGGTCTCGCTGTTCCGGCTCTTGCCCCCCGGCTACGAGGGCGATACCGCGCCCATCGTGGGCCTCAACGCCGAACGGCCTGCGCCAGCGCCGACCACGCCTTGAGCGTGAGCGCATGCGTGGCGGCCGCGCTGGCCACGGGGTGCGAGGAGAGCTTGACGACCACCATCTCGGCCGCCGGGTTCACATGCACCATCTGCCCATGGATGCCTGAAGCCTCGTAGGCACCGTCGGCGTTGTGCAGCACCCACCACTGGTTGCGGTAGCTGTAGCCGGGCCGTGCGGTCTGGATGCCGCGGAACTGGAACTTGCTGCGGTCGCCGCCCTTGGCCGTGTCGTCGATCACGGCCTTGTCGAAGATCTTCTGGCCGTTGAAGGTTCCGCCCTGGCGCAGCATTTCTCCAAAGCGCGCCAGGTCGCGGGCCGTGGCGTTCAGGCCCGCGCCCTGCAGCGGCGTGCCCACGCTGTCCACCATCACGTGGGCGTCCTCCTCCATGCCCAGCTTTTGCCAGATGTTCTCGCCCATGAGCTCGGCCCAGTGCCTGCCCGTGGCGCGCGAGACGATCCAGCCCAGCACCTCGGAATGCACGGTGCGGTAGACAAAGCCCTCGCCGTGCTCGCCTTCCTTCTTGAGGGTCTTGAGAAAGTCGTAGATGTTGGTCGCGCCCTGGTAGCCCGGCGGGCGCGGCAGCATGCCGGCCGACCAGCTGTAGCCGAAGATCTCGGTCGTGGGATCGGTGTAGACCTCGCGAAAGCGCACGCCCCCGGTCATGTCCATGACCTCGCGCACCTTCATGTCGCCCCAGGCCGAATCGGCCAGCTCGGGCACGTATTTGGTGACCGGCGCCTCGGGGTCGATCCTGCCTTCGTGCGCGAGCTGGGCCGCCATGAGCCCGGTGAAGGACTTGGTGACCGAGAACAGCAGGTGCGGCGTCCAGGGCTTCATCTGGTTGTCGTAGCGCTCGTAGACCACCTTGCCCTTGTGCAGCACGACGATGGCATCCGTGTAGGTGCGCGTGAGCCACTGGTCCACGGTGATGGGCTGGCCCTTGTCGTCGTCGAACGAGAACGCACCCAGCGGGCGCGGATCGGCCGGCAGGGCCGATGCCGGGGCCGCGCCGCGGCGGATGTTGCGCGTGGGCTGCAGCTCGCGCAGGTGCTGCAGGGCCCAGCGCATTTGCGGGTACTTGTAGGAGTTGCTCAGGTCCACCCGTTGCGCGCCTTCGGGCGGGAAAGTGCCCATGTAGCCGAGCTTGTCGAGCGAGACCGATTCGGGCGCGGGCAGGGCCGGCGCCGCAGCGGGTGCCTGCGCGTGGGCGGCCGCCAGGGCCGTGCCCAGCAACAGCCCCAGCGCCGCACGGGCCAGGGTGGTCAGGGGGTTGCGAAATGGGGAAGGGGTCGTAGGGTGATGGCTGCCGCGCATGCGCTTGTCTCCTGTTGTTGTGGTCGGGGTGGCACCGCGCCCGGCGTCCAGTGCCGCGGTCACTGTAGGGCGCGCACTGGCCTGCCAATGTCGTGCAAGCGACGCGAAAGCCCCGTCTGCGGGTTTGTCCCGACCCATCTGGTACGCTCAGACAGATATGTCTGCCCCCTTCGCCACCGCCGGCCATCCGGCCGCGCCCGCTGCCATTTCCCCGGCGCTGGCCATCCTGATCCTGGCCCTGCTGCTGAGCATCCAGCCCGTCACCACCGACCTGTACCTGCCGGCGCTGCCGGCGCTCACGCGCAGCCTGGGCTCGTCCGTGTCCGTGGCCCAGCTCACGCTCAGCGGCCTGCTGCTGGCCTTCGGCTCCTCGCAGCTGGTCTGGGGCCCGCTGTCGGACCGCTTCGGCCGCCGGCCCATTCTGCTGGTGGGCCTGTCCATCTACACCGTGGCCTCCATCGGCAGCGTGCTGGCGCCCAACATGTCGCTGCTGATCCTGTGGCGCATCGCCCAGGGGGCGGCCATGGGCTCGGTGGTGATGTGCGCACGTGCCATCGTGCGCGACCTGTACACCCCGCTGGAGGGCGCGCGCGCCATGTCCAAGGCGCTCACCGGCCTGGGCTTCGTGGCCTGCATCTGCGCGCCGCTGGGCGGCCTGCTGGCCGAGTGGCTGGGCTGGCGCGCCTCGCTCTCGGCCCTCACGGCGTATGCCGTGGCCACGCTGGCCCTGGTGGCCCTGCGCCTGCCCGAAACCCTGGTGCACCGCAACCCGCGCGCGCTGCAGCCCGCCACCCTGGTGGCCACCTGGCTGCACGTGCTGCGCACCCCGACCTTCTGGGCCTTCTCGCTGCAGACCACGGCCACCTATGGCGGGCTGTTCACCTTTCTCGCGTCCTCGTCCTTCGTCTTCATCGACGTGCTGGGCCTGTCGCGCACGCAGTACGGCGGGGCCATGGCGTCGGCCTGCGTGGCCTATTTCGCTGGCACCTTCCTGTGCCGCAGGCTGCTGGCCCGCTTCGGCCTCAAGCGCTCGGTGGCCATCGCAGGCGGCCTGAGCCTGGCGGGGGGCACGCTGATGGCGTTGGTCGCCTTCCTGGGCTGGCACCACCCGGTGGCCCTGCTGCTGCCGTTCTCGCTGTTCATGCTGGCCCATGGCATCCACCAGCCCTGCGGGCAAAGTGGTGCCGTGGGGCCGTTCCCGCAGGCCGCCGGCGTGGCCTCGGCGCTCAATGGCTTCATGATGATGCTGGCGGCCTTCGGCATCGGCGCCTGGCTGGGCCTGCGCCTGGATGGCACGGTGTGGCCGCTGGTCAACGGCATCTGGTTCTGGTCGGTGGTGCTGGCCGTGCTCTCGTGGACACTGGTGCAGAAATTCGGAGACCCGGGTGAGCGCGCCTGAGCACCTTCCAGCCGTCGCGCTGGCCGGCCCCACCGCCTCGGGCAAGACCGCAGGCGCCCTGGCGCTGGCGGCCGTGCTGGCACCGCGCATGCCGGTGGAGATCATCAGCGTGGACTCGGCCCTGGTCTACCGCGGCATGGACATCGGCACCGCCAAGCCCACGGCGGACGAGCTGGCCGCCGTGCCGCACCACCTGATCGACATCCGCGATCCGCTGCAGGCCTACAGCGCGGCCGAGTTCGTGCAGGACGCCACCCGGCTCATCGCCGAGGTCCGCGCGCGCGGCGCCCTGCCGCTGCTGGTGGGCGGCACCATGCTGTACTTCAAGGCGCTGGTCGACGGCATCGACGACATGCCCGCCGCCGACCCCGGCGTGCGTGAACGCATCGAAGCCCAGGCCGCCGAGCAGGGCTGGCCCGCGCTGCATGCCGAGCTGGCGCGCGTGGACCCGGTCACCGCGGCGCGGCTGGCGCCGGCCGACAGCCAGCGCATCCAGCGCGCGCTGGAGGTGTGGCATGTCTCGGGCCGGCCGCTGTCGAGCTTCCACCTGACCAAGGACCGGGCACCCAGCCCCCTGGCGGCCAGCACCGCCCTGTTCAGCCTGGAGCCCGGGGACCGCGCCTGGCTGCATGCGCGCATCGCCCTGCGCTTCGATGCCATGCTCGCGGCCGGTTTTCTGGACGAGGTGAAGGCCTTGCACGCGCGCGGCGACCTGCACCCGGACCTGCCCTCCATGCGCTGCGTGGGCTACCGCCAGGCCTGGGAAAGCCTGTACGGCCACTTCCCCCTGGACAGCCTGCGCGAGCGCGGCATCGCCGCCACGCGCCAGTTGGCCAAGCGCCAGATCACCTGGCTGCGCAGCATGCCCGCGCGCCATGCCATCGCCTGCGACCAGCCCGATGCCACGGCGGCGCTGGTGCAGGCCGTGCTGGCGCGGCTGGATACTGCCGCGCCATGATGACGGCCACGCTCACCGTCAGCGGCCTGGGCAAGCACTATGGCGAGGCCACGGTGTTCGCCGGTGTCGACTTTGCCGTGCAGCCCGGCGAGTTCGTGGCCATCGTGGGGGACTCGGGGGTGGGCAAGTCCACCTTGCTCAACTGCCTGGCGGGCCTGGATACCTGGGACACTGGGCGCATCACGCACGGCAGCACCGAGCTGGGCGCGCTCGACGACACGGCGCGCGCGCTGTGGCGGCGTGCGCAGGTGGGCTTCGTGTTCCAGGCCTTCCACGTGCTGCCGCACCTGGACGTGGCGCAGAACGTGGCCCTGCCGCTGATGCTGCTGGGCCAGAACGAACCCGCGCGCGTGCAGCAGATGCTCACGGCCGTGGGCCTGGCGGACCTGGGCGCGCGCCTGCCCCAGCAGCTCAGCGGTGGCCAGCTGCAGCGCGTGGCCATCGCCCGCGCCCTGGTGCACCGCCCCGCCCTGCTGCTGGCCGACGAACCCACGGGCAACCTCGACCCCACCACCGCCGCGCGGGTGATGGACCTGCTGCTCGCGCAGACACGCGAACACGGCGCTTCGCTGGTGCTGGTCACGCACTCGGACGCGGCGGCCGCACGCGCCGACCGGGTGCTGCGGCTGACCAGCGGCGGCATCGGCGCGGGCTGACACCGCAGCCACAACCTGCCATGCTTGCCCTGCTGCGCACCTTCTCCTGGCAGGACCTGCGCCACCACCCATGGCGCAGCCTGGCGGCCGTGGTCGCCGTGATGCTGGGCGTGGCGCTGGCCTTTGCGGTGCACGTGATCAATGCCTCGGCACTCGATGAGTTCTCGCAGGCGGTGCGTGCCGTCAATGGCCAGCCCGACCTGGAGCTGCGCGCCATGCAGGGCCACCTGGACGAAGCCTGGTACGGGCGCATGGCCACGCACCCACAGGTGACACGGGCCAGCCCGGTGCTGGAGCTGTCGGCCGTGGCAGCGCCCGCCGGGGCCTCGGGGGCCCAGGCCGCGCGCGTGCCACTGCGCGTGCTGGGGGCCGATGCCCTGCTGTTGCCCGGCATGGCCCCGGCCCTCATGCCGCGCCCCTGGGCCCGCGCAGACCGCTTTGCGCTGTTTGCGCCGGACACCGTGTTCCTCAACCCCTCGGCGCTGCAGGCGCTGGGCTTGTCCACCGCACCGTCCGGCGCGGCCGGCCCCCCCCTGCCGCAGATCACGCTGCACACCGGCCAGCAGCGCCTGGCCGTGCGCGTGGCGGGCACCGTGGGCGCGGGCGGTGCGCCGCTGGCGGTGATGGACATCGGTGCCGCGCAGGACCTGTTCGGCCGCGGCGGCCAGTTGAGCCGCATCGATTTGCAGCTGCAGGCCGGTACCGACCGCACGGCCTTCGCGCAGGGGCTGCGCGCCCTGCCCGGCTGGCCGGCCCAGGCCCTGCTGGCCGAGCCCGGCGACGCGGCGCAGCGCATCAGCAACCTGTCGCGCGCCTACCGCGTCAACCTCACGGTGCTGGCGCTGGTGGCGCTGTTCACAGGGGCCTTCCTGGTGTTTTCGGTGCTGGCGCTCAGCGTGGCCCAGCGCGGGCCGCAGTTCGCGTTGCTGGCCGTGCTCGGTGCCACGCCGCGCCAGCGCCTGGCCCTGGTACTGGCCGAATCGGCGGCGCTGGGCGTGCTGGGCAGCGTGGCAGGCATCGCGCTGGGCACGGGCCTGGCTGCGGCGGCACTGCGCCTGCTGGGCGGCGACCTGGGTGGCGGTTACTTCGCGGGCGTGCAGCCGGCGTTGCAGTGGAGCGCGCCGGCCGCAGCCATCTATGGCGCGCTGGGCATTGCCGCCGCATTGACCGGTGGCTGGTGGCCGGCGCGCGCAGCGCAGAGCCTGCCACCCGCGCAAACCCTCAAGGGCCTGGGCGGCGCCAGCGCCCGGGCCGACCGGGGCAGCGTGGGCCTGGCCCTGGTGCTGGCAGGCGTGGCGCTGTCTTTCGCTCCGCCCTTGGGCGGCATTCCGCTGGCGGCCTACGGCGCCATTGCGCTGCTGCTCGTGGGCGGCATCGCCTTGCTGCCCCGCGGCATGGCGGCGCTGCTGGCGCGGCTGCAGCCGCTGGCCGCGAAGCACGCCCTGCCCCTGCTGGCGCTGGAGCGCGCGCGCCGCATGCGCGGCAGCGCCACGATTGCCGTGGGCGGTGTGGTGGCCAGCCTGAGCCTGGCCGTGGCACTGACGGTGATGGTCTCGAGCTTTCGCGGCTCGGTCGCACAGTGGCTCGACGGGGTGCTGCCCTCGCCGCTGTATGTGCGCTCGGCCCTGGGCGGGGCGGGCAGCGAAGCGGCCCTGCTGCCCGCCGGCTTTGCCGAGGCCGTGGCACAGCTGCCGGGCATGGCGCGCGTGCAGCCGCTGCGCGCCAGCCCCCTGCAGCTCGACGCCTCGCGCCCTGCGCTCATGCTCATCAGCCGCCCGCTGGGTGCCGACCCGGCACGCCAGCTGCCGCTGGTGGGCACGGCCCTGCCGGTGCCTGCGGGCAGCATGGGCATCTACATCAGCGAGGCCGTGGTGGACCTCTATGGCCTGGCTCCGGGCATGCAGTGGGATGGGCTGTCGCGGGCCTTCAGCACCAAGGTGGATGCACCGCGCTTCTTCATCGCCGGGGTCTGGCGCGACTACGCGCGCCAGTCGGGCGCGGTGGCGCTGGACCGGGCGGACTACCTGCGTCTCACGGGCGATGCGCGCACCAGCGACCTGGCCCTGTGGCCGCGGGAAGGGGCCGACCTGGCGGCCTTGCAGCAAGCCATCCGTGACCTGGCAGCGACCGGTGGCACCGGCACGCTGCCCCTGGAATTCATGTCCGCCAGCGCGATCCGCGAGCGCTCGCTGCACATCTTCGACCGCAGCTTTGCCGTCACCTACTGGCTGCAGGCCGTGGCCATCGGCATCGGCCTGTTCGGCGTGGCCGCGAGCTTCAGCGCCCAGGTGCTGGCGCGGCGCAAGGAGTTCGGGCTGCTGGCACACCTGGGCCTCACGCGCCGCCAGATCCTGGCCGTGGTGGCCGCCGAGGGCGCGGCCTGGACCGGGGTGGGCGCGGTCGCGGGCCTGCTGCTGGGCCTGGCCGTGTCGGTGGTGCTGGTGCATGTGGTGAACCCGCAGAGCTTTCACTGGACCATGGACCTGCGCATCCCGCCCTGGCGGCTGGCGGCGCTGTGCGCGGCCGTAGTGGTCTCGGGCACGGTGACGGCCTGGCTCGCCGGGCGGGCCGCTGCCGGGCGCGATGCGGTGATGGCCGTGAAGGAAGACTGGTAAGCCCGGTGGGGCGGCCGCAGGCACTGCGAGACAATCCCTTCATGACCGCTGCCACCAAGACCCTGCCGCCCGTGCATGCCAGCGCCTGGCTGCACAACGCCATCGCCCGCATCGAAGCCGACTACCAGCGCAGTGCCGACACGCACCTGATCCCGCTGCGCCTGCCCGCGTATGGCGCGCACGGCATCGACCTGTACCTCAAGGACGAGTCCACCCACCCGACGGGCAGCCTCAAGCACCGGCTGGCGCGCTCGCTGTTCCTGTATGCGCTGTGCAATGGCTGGATCAGCGAGGGCTCGACCGTGGTCGAATCGTCGAGCGGCTCCACCGCCGTGAGCGAGGCCTATTTCGCACGCCTGCTGGGCCTGCCCTTCGTGGCCGTGATGCCACGCAGCACCTCGCCCGAGAAGATCGCGCAGATCGAGTTCCACGGCGGGCGCTGCCACCTCGTGGACAGCGCAGGCCAGGTGTACGAAGAGGCCCGCGCCATCGCCGAGCAGGCGGGTGGCCACTACATGGACCAGTTCACCTATGCCGAGCGCGCCACCGACTGGCGCGGCAACAACAACATCGCCGAGAGCATGTTCACCCAGATGGCGCGCGAGCCCCACCCCGTGCCGCGCTGGATCGTGGTGGGGGCAGGCACGGGCGGCACCAGTGCCACCATCGGCCGCTACCTGCGCTACCAGCAGCACACCACCGAGGTCTGCGTGGCCGACCCGGCGGGCTCGGTGTTCAGCGCCTACCACCGCACGGGCGATGCCACGCTGACCGCACCCGGCTCGCGCATCGAGGGCATCGGCCGCCCGCGCGTGGAGCCGAGCTTCATCCGCACCCTGGTGGACCGCATGCAGGAAGTGGCCGACGTGGAGTCGGTGGCCGCCATGCAGGCCCTGTCGCAATTGCTCGGGCGGCGCGTGGGGCCTTCCACCGGCACCAACTTCGTGGCAATGCTCACGCTGGCGCGCGAGATGCGCGAGCGCGGCGAGCAGGGTTCCATCCTGTCGCTGCTGTGCGATGCGGGCGAGCGCTACCTGCCTACCTATTTCAACGCCGATTGGGTGGCCACGAACTTCGGCGACTGCACCGAGGCCCAGCGCCAGGTGCAGGCGCTGATGGACTGAGGCCATGCCCTCGCGACGGCAGGCGCTGGTGCTGGCCATGGCCGGCGCCACGACAGCAGCAACCACCACGGCCTGGCCGGGCAGCGCGCACGCCCTGCCTGCGCGCGCACTGGCCTTTCCGCGCGACCATGGCAGCCACCCCGAGCTGCGCACCGAGTGGTGGTACATCACCGGCCATGCGCAGGCAGGCGGGCGCGAATGGGGCTTCCAGGTCACGTTCTTTCGCTCGCGCGTGGATGCCGCGCAGGGCATCCAATCGGCCTTTGCCGCGAAGCAACTGCTGTTCGCCCATGCAGCGCTCACCGACCTGAAAGGCCGGCGCCTGCACCACGACCAGCGCATCGCGCGCGCGGGCTTCGGGGTGGCCCAGGCCAGCGAGACCGATACCGCCATCCGCCTGCAGGACTGGCGCCTGGTGCGCAGCGACCTGCCGGACGGCAAGGGCGGCCGCTGTACCGCGCACATAGAGGGCGAGCACTTCGGCCTGCAGCTGCAGTGCGACGCCACCCAGCCCGTGCTGCTGCAGGGCCGCGAGGGTCTGTCGCGCAAGGGGCCCGACAGCACCCAGGCCAGCTACTACTACAGCCAGCCGCAGCTGGCGGTGGGCGGCGCCATCGTGCTCGATGGCCAGCGCATGGCCATAGCCCCAGGCAGTGGCCGCGCCTGGATGGACCACGAGTGGAGCGAAGCGCTGATGCACCCCGAGGCGCGGGGGTGGGACTGGATCGGGATGAACCTGCTCGACGGCAGTGCGCTCACGGCGTTCCATCTGCGGCGCGAGGATGGGTCGGCGTTGTGGGGTGGGGGTTCGTTCCGTGCGCCCGGGCAGGCGGCTGCGCGCATCTTCGATGCGGGTGAGGTGGTGTTCACCGCCCAGCGGTGGTGGACGAGTCCGGTGAGCGGGGCGCGCTATCCCGTGCAGTGGCGGGTGCAGACGCCGGTCGGTGTGTTTGAGGTGCGGAGTCTGCTGGACAGCCAGGAGCTCGATAGCAGTGCGTCGACGGGGGCGATCTACTGGGAGGGTTTGTCGGAGTTGGTGCGGGATGGGCGGGTGGTGGGGAAGGGGTATCTGGAGATGACGGGGTATGCGAGGGCGTTGAAGTTGTAGTCGGTGCTTGGTGCTTGCAGCGTGCCTTGGTTGAGGGCGGAGGCCGGGGTGTGCGCCCGGCGGCGCACCTACTTGTCTTTTGCTTCGCCAAAAGAAAGTAGGCAAAGAAAAGGCGACCCCGCTGCCCGTGTCCCTTCGCTTCGCTACGGGCAACCTGCGATGCTCGGTCCTGGGGTGCACCGCGGAACTCGCTGCGTTGCCTCTGCGAGGCAACTCCGCTCAAACATCCGCGGTGAGTCAGACAACGATGCGCGTGTCCTTCGGCACGCGCTCACCCCAGGCCCTGCGCTTCTCGGCACGGTCAGAAGGGATTGGGGGCCCCACACGGGCCATCGCTGCGCTCGGCCTCATTTGCCTCGCTGCGCTTCGGCCTGTCGGGAGCGCGTAGCGTGTCACCGACCCCAGGCGCAGCTGCGAAGCAGCAGCCGTCTTTGTCCCCGCTCCCCACCCCTGCTGGCTGCGCCGAGAAGCGCAGGAGCTGGGGTGGGCGTGTGTGCCGAAGGACACACACGCTTCGTGATCTGACTTGCCGCAGCTGTTTGAGCGGAGTTCGAAGAACGCAGCGAGTTCTGCGGCACCACCCCAGATCCGAGCATCGCAGGCTGCCCCCGTTTGCCCGACAGGGCGAACGGGGGACGCAGACTGGGGGTCGCCCTCTCTTTGGTGACTTTCTCTTGGCGACTCAAGAGAAAGTTACTGCGCCGCCGGGCGCACATCCCGGCTCCCGCCCCCAACAAAGGCATGGGGCCAACAAGAACCTCAGTGCCGAGGACCGGATGCCCGACGGCTGGCAAGCCAGGCAATGATCTCCCCCATGATCCCGCGGCGGAACGCCAGCACACAGATCACGAAGATCAAGCCAGTGACCATGGTGACCGACTCACCCAGCGTCTTGAACCATTCGACGCTGGTAAGCGCAGCCAGCAGGTTGCCGAACTCACCGATCTTGTTCTCCAGCATCACCACCACAGCCGACCCGATCAGCGGTCCGGAGAGGGTCCCAAGACCGCCCACGAGGGTCATCAGGATCACCTGCCCCGAAGCCGTCCAGTGCACGTCGGACAAGGTGGCAAAACCCAGCACCAAGGTCTTGAGCGAGCCCGCCAGCCCGGCCAGTGCGGCCGAGAGAACAAAAGCCAGCAGCTTGAAGCGGTGCGTGTCGTAACCCAGGGAGATGGCGCGCGGCTCGTTCTCCTTGATGCCCTTGAGCACCTGCCCGAACGGCGAGTGGATGGTGCGCACGATGACCAGGAAGGCCAGCACCACGATGACCAGCGCCACGTAGTACATCACCAGGTCGCTCTGCAGGCTGATGACGCCGAACAGCTTGCCGCGGGGCACGCCCTGCAGGCCGTCCTCGCCGCCGGTGAACGGGGCTTGCAGGCAGGCGAAGAACAGCATCTGCGCCAAGGCCAGCGTGATCATCGAGAAATAGATACCCTGGCGGCGGATGGCCAGCCAGCCGAACAGCAGGCCCAGCAAGGCGCCGCCGGCCGTGCCCAGCAGCAGGCCCACTTCGGGCGTGAGGCCCCACACCTTGATGGCGTGGCCGGCCACGTAGGCGGCGCCGCCCAGGAAGGCCGCATGGCCGAAGGACAGCAGGCCGGTGAAGCCAAGCAGCAGGTTGAACGCGGAAGCGAACAGTGCAAAGCACATGAGCTTCATCACGAAGACGGGGTAGGCGCCCAGAAAAGGCGCGGCGATCAGGCCCAGCAGCAGCAGGCCGTAGCCGATGGGGGCGAGGTTCTTGAGATTCATGCGAGCGGCCCCTGCTTACTTCTCTTTGCCGAACAGGCCGGCGGGGCGGATGAGGAGAACGATGACCATGATGACGAACACCACGGTCGACGATGCTTCGGGGTAGAACACCTTGGTGAAACCTTCGATGACGCCCAGGCCCAGGCCGGTGAGGATGGAGCCCATGATGGAGCCCATGCCGCCGATCACCACCACGGCAAAGACCACGATGATGAGGTTCTGCCCCATCAGCGGCGTGACCTGGTAGACCGGCGCGGCGAGCACGCCGGCAAATGCGGCAAGGGCTGCGCCGAAGGCGTAGGTCAGGGTCACCATCACCGGCACGTTGATGCCGAAGGCTTCCACCAGGCGGGGGTTTTCGGTGCCGGCGCGCAGGTAGGCGCCGAGCTTGGTCTTCTCGATCACGTACCAGGTGGCCAGGCAGACCACGACCGAAGCCACCACGACCCATGCGCGGTAGTTGGGCATGATCATGAAGCCGAGGTTGGTCGCGCCTTCGAGCAGCTCGGGCGTGTCATAGCCCAGGCCCGACACGCCGTAGATGGAGCGGAACACCCCTTCGATCAGCAGCGTGAGGCCCAGCGTGAGCAGCAGCCCGTACAGGTGGTCGAGCTTGTAGATCCAGCGCAGCAGCAAGCGCTCGATCACCACCCCGAACACCCCCACCACCAGCGGCGCCAGCACCAGCATCCACCAGTAGCCGAGCCCCAGGTAGTTCATGGCCATCCAGGTGATCAATGCCCCCGTCATGAACAGCGCACCATGCGCAAAGTTGATGACGTTGAGCAGGCCGAAGATCACGGCCAGCCCCAGGCTGAGGATTGCATAAAAGGATCCGTTGACCAGCCCCAGGAGGAGCTGGCTCAACAGGCCTGGCAATGAGACACCAAAGATTTCCATGGGCGAGAGCGGCAGGAGGTGCGAAGGGGGTTCGGGTCAGGTCGAGAAAAGGCTTATTTCCAGAGCGGGCACTTGCTCTCGGCCTTGGTGGTGAACACCGTGTCGCCGGGCAGCTTCTTCACGAGCTTGTAGTAGTCCCAGGGCTTGGTGGACTCCGAAGGCTTCTTCACTTCCATGAGGTACATGTCGTGCACGTAGCGGCCGTCGGCGCGCAGCTGGCCCGAACCGAAGAAGTCGTTCATCTTCATGCCGCGCCAGGTGGTCATGACCTTGTCGGCATCGATGCTCTTGGCGGCTTCCACGGCCTTGAGGTAGTTCATGGTGGCCGAGTAGTCGGCGGCCTGGATTTCGGTGGGCATGCGCTTGGCCTTCTCGAAGAAGCGGGCAGAGAACTTGCGCGTCTCGTCGTTCAGGTCCCAGTACCAGCTGGTGGTGAACTGCAGGCCTTCGGTGTTGCGCAGGCCCAGGCTGTGCACGTCGCTGATGAAGATCAGCAGGCCGGCGAGCTTCATGGTCTTGCCAATGCCGAATTCCTTGGCGGCCTTGATGGCGTTGATGGTGTCGCCGCCGGCGTTGGCCAGGCCCAGGATCTGGGCCTTGGAGTTCTGTGCCTGCAGCAGGAAGGACGAGAAGTCCGAGGCGTTGAGCGGGTGGCGCACGGCACCCACCACGTTGCCGCCCTTGGCCTTGACCACGGTGGTGGTGTCGGCTTCGAGTGCATGGCCGAAGGCATAGTCGGCGGTCAGGAAGTACCAGCTCTTGCCACCGGTATCGACGATGGCCGAGCCCGTGCCCTTGGCCAGCGCCACGGTGTCGTAGGCGTAGTGCACGGTGTAGGGCGAGCACTGTTCGTTGGTCAGCGCCGAGCTGGCCGCGCCGTTGTTGATGTACACGCGCTTCTTCTCGGATGCCACCTTGGCCGTGGCCAGGGCGGTGCCGGAGTTGGTGCCGCCGAAGATCATCGTCAGGCCCTGCGTGTCGATCCACTCGCGCGCCTTGGAGGCGGCGATGTCGGCCTTGTTCTGGTGGTCGGCGCTGAGCAGCTCGATGGGCATGCCCAGCACCTTGCCGCCGAAATCGTCGATGGCCATCTGGATGGCCAGCGCGCCGTTCTTGCCTTCCACGTCGGCGTACAGGCTGGACATGTCGGTGATGAAACCGATCTTGACCTTGTCCTGCGCGTGCGCGGCCGACGTCGCAAGACCGGCGGCGCCGAGCATCAGGGCCAGCACTTTGAGTTGGTTCTTCATGGTTTGTCTCCTGTAGGTGTGGTGGTGGTGGTGAAGAATCGGGGGTAGGGTCTTCGCAAGGGGGCTGCGGGTCGGGTCAGACGCCCAGCAGCTCGGTGAGCACCGGCATCTTGGCTTCGAGCTCGGCGGCACCGAACTTCTCGACGATGCGGCCATGCTCCATGACGTAGAAGCGGTCGGCCAGCGGCGCGGCAAAGCGGAAGTTCTGCTCCACCATGACCACCGTGTAGCCCTTCTCGCGCAGCATGGTGATCATGCGCGCCAGGGCCTGCACGATCACGGGCGCCAGGCCTTCGGAAATTTCGTCGAGCAGCAGCAGCTTGGCACCCGTGCGCAGGATGCGGGCCACGGCCAGCATCTGCTGCTCGCCGCCGGACAGGCGCGTGCCCTGGCTGTTCCTGCGCTCGGCCAGATTCGGGAACATGGCATAGATCTCCTGCACCGACATGCCGGGCGTGCCGGTCTTGAGCGCCGGGGGCAGGAGCAGGTTTTCCTCGCACGAGAGGCTGGAGAAGATGCCGCGCTCTTCGGGGCAGTAGCCCACGCCCAAGTGGGCGATGCGGTGCGTGGCCATGGCCACGGTTTCCACGCCGTTGATCTTCACCGAGCCCTTGCGTGCCCCCGTGAGCCCCATGATGGCGCGCATGGTGGTGGTGCGGCCGGCGCCGTTGCGGCCCAGCAGGGTCACGACCTCGCCGGGCTGCACGACGATGTCCACGCCGTGCAGCACATGCGATTCGCCGTACCAGGCTTCTAGGCCCTTGATTTCCAGCGCAGGCACGCCGTTATTGATTGGGGAATTTGCCATCTCAGTTATCCATTGCGCTACGCGCCACCTGCAGCCCACGAAACCGGCACGCACCAGGCCAGTGCCCCCGCGCAAGGGCCGCCCCGCCGCGCTGGGGGCGTCCCCCTCCCGAATCGCGCAGCGAGTCGAGAGAGGGGGAAGGCGCGAAGCGACTCAGGGGGAGCTTCATTCAATGGGCTCCCTGGAGTTGGCCGTCGGTGGTGCCCATGTAGGCTTCCATCACTTGCGGGTTGTTCGATACCTCGGCATACGGGCCTTCGGCCAGCACGGCGCCGCGCTGCAGCACGGTGATGCGGTCGGCGATGGTGGATACCACCTTCATGTTGTGCTCCACCATGAGGATGGTGCGGCCGGCCGAGACCTTCTTGATGAGCTGGGTGACTCGGTCCACGTCCTCGTGGCCCATGCCCTGGGTGGGCTCGTCGAGCAGCATGAGCTCGGGCTCCATGGCCAGCGTGGTGGCGATCTCCAGCGCGCGCTTCCTGCCATAGGGCAGGTTCACGGTGACTTCGTCGGCGACGTCGGCCAGGCCGACCTCGGTCAGCAGCTGCATGGCCCGGTCGTCGAGCTGGTGCAGGCTGCGTTCGCTGCGCCAGAAGTGGAACGAGGTACCGAGCTTGCGCTGCAGGCCCAGGCGCACGTTCTCCATCAGCGTGAGGTGCGGGAACACGGCCGAGATCTGGAACGAGCGGATCACGCCGCGGCGCGCGATCTGTGCGGGCTGCTCGCGCGTGATGTCATGGCCGTTGAAGCGGATGACGCCCGACGTGGGTTCCAGGAACTTGGTCAGCAGGTTGAAGCATGTGGTCTTGCCTGCACCATTGGGGCCGATCAGCGCATGGATGGAACCCCGGCGCACGGCCAGGTTCACATCGCTGACTGCGGTGAAGCCCTTGAACTCTTTGGTCAGGCTGGTGGTTTCGAGGATGACGTCGCTCATTGCGCCTTGGCTGCTCCGTGGTGTGCGGTGTGGGAGAGCCTTGCGGCAAGGTCTCCATGCATACTTATTTGTTGTTGCAACGCATCGTATGCGGGTGGGCCCCTGCGCAGATACTGGGACTAATGCCTATGTATAAACGCCTAGGTGACAGTGCGGTGCTGCGTGCGGCGCTCCGAGGGCATGCTCGTATACCCGGATGCTTCCTCTGAAACAGGGCGCGGTGGCCCGGTGTGCGGCCCTCTTGGCCATTGCCAGCGCCAAGCCCTCAGGCTGACTTTTTACTGACTGGTGAACACGCCGTCTGCACAGGCAGCGGCATGTGTCCACCTGTATGGAGCCGCCGGCCCACCTCCCGCGTGCAAGCCGCCGCCCTACACTGGGCGCATGGCATCCTCCCCCTCCCCTGCGCGCGGGGCACCGCGCTCCCTGACCGGCCTGCTGCCTTTCCTGCGTCCGTACAGCGGGCGCATCGCCCTGTCCGGCCTGTTCCTGGTGCTCGCGGCGCTGGCCACGCTGGCGTTCCCCATCGCACTGCGCACGCTGGTCGATGGCGGCCTGGTCAACGCCGACAGGGGCGAGCAGACCATGGCGCTGCGCGACCATTTCGAAGCCCTGTTCGCCGTGGCGATTGCGCTCGGTGTGTTCTCGGCCGGGCGCTTCTACATGGTGAGCTGGCTGGGCGAGCGTGTGACGGCCGACCTGCGCAATGCGGTGTACGGCCATGTGCTGCAGCAAAGCCCGCAGTTCTTCGAGACCACCCAGACCGGCGAGGTGCTCTCGCGCCTGACGGCGGACACGACCCTGGTGCAGACGGTGGTGGGCTCGTCCCTGTCCATGGGGCTGCGCAATGCGGTCATGGGCATCGGCGCGCTGGCCATGCTGGTGTGGACCAATCCCTACGTGATGTCCTGGGTGCTGCTGGCCATCGTGCTGGTGGTGGTGCCCACGATGTGGATCGGGCGGCGCGTGCGGCGCCTTTCGCGTGACAGCCAGGACCGCGTGGCCGACTCGAGCGCCATCGCGGCCGAGGTGCTCAACGCCATCCCCGTGGTGCAGAGCTACACCGCCGAGCCGCGCGAGGCGCAGCGCTTCTCGCAGGCCACCGAGAACGCCTTCCACGTGGCCGTGCGGCGCACCCTGTCGCGCGCGGTGCTGGTGGCCTTCATCATCATCGCCAATGCGGCCCTGCTGCTGTGGGGCCTGTACCAGGGCACGCAGGCCGTGCTGGCCGGCAAGATGACGGCCGGGCACCTGGGGCAGACCGTCGTCTACGTGATCCTGCTGGCAGGCTCCGTGGCCGTGCTCGGCGAGGTGTATGGCGACCTGCTGCGCGCGGCCGGTGCCACCGAGCGCTTGATGGAGCTGCTCGGCAGCCGCTCGCCGGTGGCCGAGCCGGCTGCGCCCCTGGCCTTGCCCGGCACCGGCAAGGGCCTGACCGTGGCCTTCGACCAGGTCGACTTCCACTACCCCTCGCGCCCCGACCAGCCGGCGCTGCAGGACTTCAACCTGCAGCTGGCCGCAGGCGAGACCGTGGCCCTGGTGGGTGCCAGCGGCGCGGGCAAGACCACGGTGTTCCAACTGCTGCAGCGCTTCTACGACGTGGATGCCGCGGGCGACGGCGCTCTGCGGGGTGCCATCCGCCTGAACGGCATGGACATCCGCGCCCTGCCCCTGACCGAGCTGCGCTCGCATGTCGGCGTGGTGCCGCAGGATGCGGTGATCTTCTCCTCATCGGCGATGGAGAACATCCGCTATGGCCGGCCCGGTGCGACGGACGATGAGGTGATGGCCGCCGCGCGCTCGGCCTTTGCACACGACTTCCTGACGGCGCTGCCCGAGGGCTACGGCACCTTCCTCGGGGAACGCGGCGTGCGCCTGTCCGGCGGCCAGCGCCAGCGCATCGCGATTGCCCGCGCCATGCTCAAGAACCCGCCCCTGCTGCTGCTCGACGAGGCCACCAGCGCGCTCGACGCAGAGAGCGAGCGCATGGTACAGGCGGCCCTGGACACTGCCATGCAGCGCCACACGGGCCAGCGCACCACCCTCGTGATCGCCCACCGCCTGGCCACCGTGCAGAACGCCGACCGCATCGTGGTGCTGGAGCATGGCCGCATCGTGGAGCAAGGCACGCATGCCGACCTGCTGGCGGCCGATGGCATCTACGCGCGGCTGGCGGCGCTGCAGTTCACGGCATAGACCCTGCGTCCCCGGCCATGCCGGGGCATTCCAGATCCCGGACCCGGTTCCTGACCGCCTCTGGATCAGGGCTTGTCGACCGCCCTACCGTGAGGCGGTCGACAAGCCATCGCGGGTCACCCAGGTGCGCAGCACCAGCCAGAAGCTCGCGCACAGCACCAGGGCTGCATTGCCCACATGCGCGGCGCGCAGTGCCAGCATTTCGGGCCGCTCGGAGAGCACCGCCAGCAGCACCTGGGCCAGGTACAGCACGAGCAGGCCCCACACCCCTGGCCGCAGGTGGGCAAACCCCTGCCCTTGCCTGCTGTGCACCAGCATCGCCACCACCGGCAGCAGCACGCTGGAACCGACCGCGCCATGCGCCGCCCACACCGCGGGGCTGGCGTACAGGGCCGCCCCGGCCAGGGCGAACTGGGCCAGGACCAGCCCCAGCGCCAGCCTTGCGCTCCAGGCCATGGCCGGCGTGCCGGCGGTTGGTGCAGGATGCATGTCATGCGCCAAGGTGTGCTCCCCAGGCCCGTGCCGCGCCCGCCGGCGAGAGCACCTGGGCATTGGGGGCTGGCAGGAGGCACCCGAGGCCCTCGAGCGTCGCCTGCACGGCCTCGTCCAGCGGCGTATGCGGCTCCTGGCCCAGCACCGCCTTCAGGCGCGCGTTGTCCATGGCCACCGGCTGGCGCCACAGGTAGCGCATCTCCAGCAACTCGCGCAGGGTCGGCACGAACGGCGCGGCCAGCCGCACCAGCCACCAGGGGAAGGCGCGCACCTTGGGCCGCTTGCCGCTGCGGCGCTGCACCACGCGGCCGATCGCCGCAGCCATCTGCGTGCCGTCCGCGTCCCAGTGCCCGGCCATGTGAAAGGTGGCAAACGGCTGCAACTGCGCGCGGCGAGCCAGCAGCGCGACCATGGTGCGCGCCACGTCGGGCAGGTAGGACCACTGGTGGCCCACGCCCCGGTCGCCCGGCAGGCTGACGGCGGCCACGGGCTGGCCTGGTTTGACCAGGCCTTGGGCGAACCAACTGTTGCCGACCTGGGGGCCGAAGAAGTCGCCGGCACGCACGACGATCACCCGCGCGCCCTGCTGGCTCGCAGCCTCCAGGCGGCGCTCCAGCTCCACGCGGATGGCGCCTTTGCGGGTGGCTGGCTGCTGCGGCGAGGTCTCTGCCAGCACAGGGAATGCATCGGGCCCGTAGTTGTAGACCGTGCCGGGCAGCACGATGGTGGCGCGCTGGGCCATCGCGGCGGCCACCGTGTTGTCCAGCATGGGCAGCACCAGCTCGGCCCAGCGCAGGTAGCCCGGCGGGTTGACGGCATGCACGATGACGGAGCAGCCCTGCGCGGCGTTCAGCACGTCGTCGCGGTTCATCGCGTCGCCGCGCAGCCAGACCAGGCCGTCGCGCAACTCCTGCGCCTGTGCCAGGCCGCGCTGGAGCGCGCGCACCTGCCAGCCGGCGTCGCGCAGCTGGCGCGCCACTTCGCCGCCGATGCCCCCCGTGGCGCCGAGTACCAGGGCGATGTTCCGATGTGCGTTTTCCATGATGTCTCTCCAGTGAACTGTGTTGCGATGGGGGAATTCTGGGCGCACGAGAGAACAAAAGAAATTGCCCAACATGATTAATCAGCTATACATTTATGCATGGACAAGGAAATTGGATGGGAGCTGTACCGCAGCTTTCTGGGCGTGCTGGTGGAGGGCTCGCTCTCCGGTGCTGCACGGGCTTTGGGCATTACCCAACCCACCGTGGGCAGGCACGTCCAGTCGCTGGAGAAGTCGCTGGGCTTTGCCCTCTTCACGCGCTCGCAGACGGGCCTGATGCCGACCGAGGCGGCCCTGGCCCTGCGCGGCCACGCAGAGGCGATGCACAGCACCGCTGCGGCGCTGCAGCGCGCGGCCGAGAGCCAGGGGACGGGCGTGAAGGGCACGGTGCGGGTATCGGCCAGCGAAGTCATCGGCGTGGAAGTGCTGCCGCCCATCGTGGCCGGGCTGCGCGAAACCTACCCAGGGCTCAGGATCGAGCTGGTGCTGACCAACCGGGTGCAGGACCTGCTGCACCGCGAGGCCGACATCGCGGTGCGCATGACCAGCCCCAAACAGGATGTGCTGGTGGCCCGCCGCGTGGGCAACGTGGAACTGGGCCTGCATGCCCACCAGCGCTATCTGGCACAGCACGGCACACCGTCACAGCCCGGTGACCTCGCAGACCATGCGCTGATCGGGTTCGACGAAGAGACGCCCTTTCTGCGCGCGGCGAGCAAGGCACTGCCGGCACTGTCGGGCTGGACGCGGCGCAACTTCTCGCTGCGCACCGACAGCGACCTGGGTCAGCTGGCGCTGCTGCGGGCAGGTTGCGGCATCGGGGTGTGCCAGGTGGCATTGGCCAGGCGCGATCCATCGCTGGTCCGGGTACTGCCCCAGCACTTCACGCTGCCACTCGAAACCTGGGTCACGATGCACGAGGACCTGCGCGACAGCCCGCGCTGCAAGGTGGCCTTCGATGCCCTGGTCACGGGACTGTCGTCCCACACGTCCTGAGCGCAGCGCCAGGGAGACTGAAACGGCTTCGCGCTGGTCCCGTGCACGCCCCGAGGGGTGCACTTCAGTGCAGCGTTTCCTTGGCCGCGACAGGCAGGGGCAGCGGCAGCACGGCAATGCCTTCATCGAGCAGTTGCGCGGCTTCGTCGGGCGTGGCCTGGCCGCGGATGGCACGCTCCTCGGTCTCGCCGTGGTGCATGCGCCGGGCTTCGTCGGCAAAGCGATTGCCCACGTCCTCGGTGTTGGCGGCGATCTTGCGCGCCAGTTCCAGCCAGGCCGCCTGCAGGGCGGGCGGCAAGGCCACGGAATCCTGGCTGCCGGTGGGGGTGGTCATCGCCGGCTTTGCCGGTGCCTGTGGGGCCGGCGGCTTGGCACCGAGGTTCAGGCGCGGCGCACTCAGGCGCTTGGAAATGCCCGAATCGCCGCAGAACGGGCATTGCACCAGACCGCGCTGGTTCTGGCTCTGGAAGTCGTCCTCCGAGGCGAACCAGCCTTCGAAGACATGGCCCGCGTGGCAGTGCAGATCGAGCACTTTCATGGTCGGAGGAATCGCAATGGAGGGGAAAGGGCTGCCGGCCCTCAGCCGTGGCGGCGCAGCAGGTAGCGGTACACGAAGCCAGGGAAGGCCAGGGTCAGGAACAGCGTGCCGGTGATGGCATAGAACTCCCAGCCCTGGGGAGCGATCTGCCCCGCACGGCGCTCCAGCAGCAACGCCAGGCCACCTACCAGGAAATACGCCAGCACCAGTTCCGCAATGCGGACAGGCAGGCCCTTCTTCGGCTGGGCCACCGGCCCCACCACCAGCCAGCGCTGGTTGGCAAAGGGCAGGTTGGCAGCGATGAAGGCCGCCACGATCACCAGCCAGACGGAACCGGTCAGGGACACGGGTTCGCTCCGGCCGTTCGGTCAGGTGGCCAGGGCGCGCACGACGGCCTCGGCGCACAGCGCCATCAGGCCGCCAGGCAGCAGGCCGAGCACCAGCACCAGGGCGCCGTTGATGGTGAGCACCACGCGCACGTCCACGGGGGCGGAGACGCTGGTGGCCGTGAGCGGCGCATCGAAGTACATGACCTTGACGACGCGCAGGTAGTAGAAGGCGCCGATCAGCGACATGATGACCGCGAACACGGCCAGGGCGATGTAGGCTGCCTGGCCCGAGGCCACCAGGGCCTGCAGCACCGACAGCTTGGCGTAGAAGCCGACCATGGGCGGGATGCCGGCCATGGAGAACAGGCACACGGCCATCACGGCGGCATACAGCGGGCTGCGCTGGTTCAGGCCGGCGAAGTCGGCGATCTCTTCGCTCTCGAAGCCTTCACGGGCCAGCAGCAGGATCACACCGAAGGCGGCCAGCGTGGTCAGCACATAGCTCACCACGTAGAACATGGAGGCGCTGTAGGCGTTCTCGACGGCGGCGGCCTCGACGTTGCCGTTGACCACGCCCGACATCAGGCCGAGCAGCACGAAGCCCATCTGCGAGATGGTCGAGTAGGCCAGCATGCGCTTGAGGTTGGTCTGGGCGATGGCCGCGAGGTTACCCACCAGCAGCGAGCCGATGGCCAGCACCGCGAGCATCTGCTGCCAGTCGATCGCCAGGGGCAGCAGGCCGTCCACCAGCAGGCGGATGGTGATGGCGAAGGCAGCCAGCTTGGGCGCGCCACCGATCATCAGCGTGATGGCCGTGGGAGCACCCTGGTAGACGTCGGGGATCCACATGTGGAAGGGCACGACGCCGAGCTTGAAGGCCAGGCCGGCCACCACGAACACCAGGCCGAACACCAGCACCTGGTGGCGGATCTGGCCGGAATTGACGGCCTTGAACACCTGGCCGATGTCGAGCGAGCCCGTGGCGCCGTAGACCATGGACAGGCCGTACAGCAGGAAGCCGCTGGCCATGGCGCCGAGCACGAAGTACTTCATCGCGGCTTCGGTCGCGGTGGCGTTGTCGCGGCGCAGGGCCACCAGGGCGTAGCTCGACAGGGTCAAGAGCTCCAGGCCCAGGTAGAGCATCAGGAAGTTGTTGCCCGAGATCATGATGAACATGCCCAGGAGCGCGAACACCGACAGCGTGAAGATCTCGCCGCCGCGCAGCATGCCGCGGTCTGCCGCGTAGGGGCGGCCATAGACCAGGGTGACCATCACGGCCACCGTGGCAAAGCACTTGAGCCAGTTGCCCATGGAGTCGCTGACCACCATGTTGCCGAAGCCGTAGAAGGTGCTGCCGGTGCTGGCATACATGGCCTGCAGGCCGGCCACCAGGGCCAGCGAGAGCATGGTCAGCACATAGGTGGCCGTGCGGCGGGGGCTGTGCACGCCCAGGTCGACCAGCGCGATCACGCAGCCCATGACCAAAAGAACGATCTCGGGGTAAATCGCTAGCCAGCTGATGTTGTCAATCATCTCGAATCTCTCAGTTCAGTCTGGTCAGTTCAGCTTGGACAGTGCGACATGCTTGAGCAGTTCCGCGACCGAGGTGTCCATCACGTCCGTGAAGGGGCGTGGGTACAGGCCCATGGCCAGCACGGCAATCGCCAGCAGCGCCATCACGAGGAACTCGCGGCTGTTGATGTCGGTGAGTTCCTTGACGTGGTCGTTGGCCACGGGGCCCAGGTACACGCGCTTGAACATCCACAGGGTGTAGGCGGCGCCGAAGATCAGCGCCGTGGCCGAGGCCAGGCCGATCCAGAAGTTGGCCTTGACGGCACCCAGGATCACCATCCACTCGCCCACGAAACCGGCCGTGCCCGGCAGGCCGCAGTTGGCCATGGCGAACAGCAGCGCAAAGGCCGTGAAGTTGGGCATGGTGTTGACCACCCCGCCGTAGGCCGCGATCTCGCGGGAGTGCACGCGGTCGTACAGCACGCCGATGGACAGGAACATCGCGCCCGACACGAAGCCGTGGGCGATCATCTGCACCAGGCCGCCGGAGACGCCCAGGTCGTTGAAGATGAAGAAGCCCAGGGTGACGAAGCCCATGTGCGCCACGGACGAGTAGGCCACCAGCTTCTTCATGTCCTTCTGGACCATGGCCACCAGGCCGACGTAGATCACGGCGATCAGCGACAGCGTGATCATGAGCCAGGCCCATTCGCGCGCGGCGTCGGGGGCGATGGGCATCGAGAAGCGCAGGAAACCGTAGGCACCGAGCTTGAGCATGATGGCGGCCAGCACGGCGGAGCCACCGGTGGGCGCCTCCACGTGCACGTCGGGCAGCCAGGTGTGGAACGGGAACATCGGCACCTTCACCGCGAAGGCGGCGAAGAAGGCGAAGAACAGCAGGGTCTGGGCCGTCGAGCTCAGGGGCAGCTTGTGCCAGGTGGCGATGTCGAAACTGCCGCCCGACTGGTTGTACAGGAAGATCAGCGCGATCAGCATCAGCAGCGAGCCGAGCAGCGTGTACAGGAAGAACTTGAACGCCGCGTAGATCTTGTTGGGGCCGCCCCAGATACCGATGATCAGGTACATCGGGATCAGCGTGGCTTCGAAGAACACGTAGAACAGGATGCCGTCGAGCGCACTGAACACGCCGATCATCAGGCCCGAGAGGATCAGGAACGCGCCCATGTACTGGTTCACGCGCTCGGTGATGGCTTCCCACGAGGCGATCACCACGATCACCGTGATGAAGGCCGTGAGCGGCACGAACCAGAACGAGATGCCGTCCACACCCAGGTGGTAGTGCACGTTGAAGCGCTCGATCCACTCGGATTTTTCGACGAACTGCATCGCCGCCGTACCGAGCTTGAAGCCCTGGTAGAGCGGAATGGTGACCAGGAAGCCGATCACCGACCCGAGCAGGGCCAACCAGCGCACGGCGGGAGCGTGCTCGTCGCGGCCGACCGCGAGCAGCAGCGCGCCGAAGGCGATCGGCACCCAGATTGCAAGACTCAACAGACCCATTTTGTTCTTTTCCTTATTTCTTGATGAGCTGCATGAAGAAATCGCCCCAGACGAACCACGTCATCAAGGCAAACACGCCCAGGATCATCACCAGGGCATAGTGGAAGATGAAGCCCGTCTGCACCCAGCGCACCACGCCGGAGACGCTGCGCACGACCTTCCAGGAACCGTTGACCAGCGCACCGTCGATGATGGCCTGGTCGCCGCCCTTCCACAGGCCGGTACCCAGGGCCCGTGCACCGCGCGCCAGGATGTTCTCGTTGATCCAGTCGAGGTAGTACTTGTTCTCGAACAGCGTGTAGATCGGCATGCAGATGCGCTTGATGGCCGCCGGCAGCGCCGGGTTCACCATGTACATGTAGTAGGACAGGGCCACACCGGCCACGGCCAGCCAGAACGGCGCGGTCTGCAGGCCGTGCACGGCCATGGCCACGGGGCCGTGGAAGATCTCGGTCAGCTTGGCCATGGCGGGGTGCTTGGCCGCGTCGACAAAGATCACGTCCTTGAAGAAGTCGCCGAACAGCATGGGCTGGATGAACAGGAAGCCCACCACCACCGAAGGAATCGCCAGCAGCACCAGCGGCACCGTCACCACCCACGGGGACTCGTGCGGATCGTGGTGGTGGTCGTCATGGCCGTGGCCATGGTCGTCATGGTGTGCATCGTGGTGCGCGTCCGGGTTCTGGTCGTAGCGCTCCTTGCCATGGAAGACCAGGAAGTACATGCGGAACGAGTAGAACGCGGTGACGAACACACCGGCCAGCACCGCGAAGTGGGCGAAGTGCGCCGCCGGCAGGTGGCTGAAGTGCACTGCCTCGATGATGCTGTCCTTGGAGTAGAAGCCCGCGAACAGGGGCGTGCCGATCAACGCCAGCGAACCCAGCAGCGAGGTGATCCAGGTGATGGGCATGTACTTGCGCACGCCGCCCATCCAGCGGATGTCCTGGTTGTGGTGCATGCCCATGATGACCGAGCCGGCACCGAGGAACAGCAGCGCCTTGAAGAAGGCGTGCGTCATCAGGTGGAACACGGCCACCGAGTAGGCCGAGGCACCCAGCGCCACGGTCATGTAGCCGAGCTGGGACAGCGTGGAGTAGGCCACCACGCGCTTGATGTCGTTCTGGATGATGCCCAGGAAACCCATGAACAGCGCCGTGATGGAGCCGATGATCAGGATGAAGTTGAGCGCGGTGTCCGACAGCTCGAACAGCGGCGACATGCGCGACACCATGAAGATGCCGGCGGTCACCATGGTGGCCGCGTGGATCAGTGCCGAGATGGGGGTCGGGCCTTCCATCGAGTCGGGCAGCCAGACGTGCAGCGGGAACTGGGCGGACTTGCCCATGGCGCCGATGAACAGGCAGATGCAGATGACCGTGATCAGCAGCCAGTCGGTGCCGGGGAAGGCCAGGCCGCCGAGCTCACCCGACTTGGCGAAGATCTCGCTGTAGTTCAGCGTGCCGGTGTAGGCAGCGATCAGGCCGATGCCCAGGATGAAGCCGAAGTCGCCCACGCGGTTGACCAAGAAGGCCTTCATGTTGGCGAAGATCGCCGTGGGCTTGTTGAACCAGAAGCCGATCAGCAGGTAGGACACCAGGCCCACGGCTTCCCAGCCGAAGAACAGCTGCAGCAGGTTGTTGCTCATGACCAGCATGAGCATGGAGAACGTGAACAGCGAGATGTAGGAGAAGAAGCGGTTGTAGCCCTCGTCCTCTTCCATGTAGCCGATGGTGTAGATGTGCACCATCAGCGACACGAAGGTCACCACCACCATCATCATGGCCGTGAGGCTGTCGATCAGGAAGCCCACTTCCATCTTCAGGCCGCCCACCACCATCCAGGTGTAGAGCGTCTCGTTGAAGCGTGCGCCGTCGACTGCCACGCTCTTGAGCGTCATGGCCGACAGGATGAACGCCACCAGCACGCCCAGGATGGTCAGGGTGTGGCTCAGCCGGCGGCCGATCCAGTTGCCGCCGAAGGTCGTGCCGAAGATGCCGGCCAGCAGTGCGCCCGCCAGCGGTGCCAGCGGCACGGCCAGGAGCGTTGAAGCAGAGAGGGTTTGACTCATTCTTGAGAACCTTGGGAATACGGGTGGCTCATCAACCCTTGAGGGTGTTGAGGTCTTCCGCGTTGATGCTGGACTTGTTGCGGAACAGCAGCACCAGAATGGCCAGGCCGATGGCCGACTCGGCCGCGGCCACCGTCAGGATGAAGAACACGAACACCTGTCCGTGCATGTCACCCAGGTAGTGCGAGAACGCCACGAAGTTCATGTTGACCGCCAGCAGCATCAGCTCGATGGCCATGAGCAGCACGATCAGGTTCTTGCGGTTCAGGAAGATGCCGATCACCGCCAGCGCGAACAGCATCGCGCCCAGCGAAAGAAAATGTCCCAGGGTCAATGTCATGGCTTCTTCTCCTCGGCGGCGGGCTCTGCCGGCACTTCGGGTGCTGGCTTTTGCGTGGCGGCGACCTTCACCACTTCCAGGCGGTCGGCGGCGCGCACGCGGATCTGCTGCGATGGGTTGATGGCCTTGCTGTCCTTGCGCTGGCGCAGGGTCAGGGCGATGGCGGCGATCATGGCCACCAGCAGGATCACGGCGGCGATTTCAACGGGGTACAGGTACTGGGTGTACAAGAGCTTGCCCAGTTCCTTGGTGTTGGAGTACTGCACGACCTTGCCGGCAGCGTCGAGCACCACGGCGGCGGCCTTGGGCTCTTCCATGCCGCGGAAGCCCCCCATCAGCACGGCGGCCATTTCCAGGGCGATCAGCGCGCCCACGAAGGCGGCGAGCGGGAAATGCTTCCAGAAGCCCTTGCGCACGGAGTCGATGTGGATGTCCAGCATCATCACCACGAACAGGAACAGCACCATCACCGCGCCCAGGTACACCAGCACCAGGGCGATGGCCAGGAACTCGGCCTTGAGCAGCAGCCACACGGCCGCCGCCTGCGAGAAAGCCAGGATGAGGTACAGCACCGCATGCACGGGGTTGCGTGCGGTGATCACCCGGAAGGCTGCAAACAGCAGCACGACCGAGAAGAGGTAGAAGAAACCAGTCTTGGCGTCCATGAATCAGGTCTTTATAGAAAGTCTGGCGACGGGATGGATGGGATCGCGACCGCTCAGCGGTACTTGGCGTCCGCAGCCTTGGCTGCGGCAATCTCACCCTCGTACCGGTCACCGACGGCCAAAAGCATGTCCTTGGTGAAGTACAGGTCGCCACGCTTTTCGCCGTGGTATTCGAAGATGTGCGTCTCGACGATCGAATCGACCGGGCAGCTCTCTTCGCAGAAGCCGCAGAAGATGCACTTGGTCAGGTCGATGTCGTAGCGCGTGGTGCGGCGCGAGCCGTCGTCACGCACGTCGGATTCGATGGTGATCGCCATGGCGGGGCACACGGCCTCGCACAGCTTGCAAGCAATGCAGCGCTCTTCGCCGTTGTCGTAACGGCGCAGGGCATGCAGGCCACGGAAGCGTGGCGACAGAGGTGTCTTCTCTTCAGGGAACTGCACGGTCACCTTGCGGCGAAACGCATAGCGGCCCGTCAGGGCCATGCCCTTGAGCAGCTCCACGAGCATGAAGCTCTTGAAGAAATCCTTGAACGAGAAAGGTGCAGCAGCAACAGCAGCAGTCATGTGTGTCCCCGCTTATTTCCAGATGTTCCACGGCGAGAGCAACCACCCGCCGACGATGAGCAGCCACACCAGGGTGACCGGAATGAAGATCTTCCAGCCCAGGCGCATGATCTGGTCATAGCGGAAGCGCGGGAAGGTGGCGCGGATCCAGATGAACATGGAGACCACGACGAAGGTCTTGATGCCGAGCCAGATCCAGCCCGGAATCCAGTTGAACAGCACGCTGTCGATGGGCGACAGCCAGCCGCCCAGGAACATCAGCGCCGCCAGGATGGACACCAGCCACATGCTGGCGTATTCGGCCAGGAAGAACACGGCGAAACCCATGCCCGAGTACTCGACCATGTGGCCAGCCACGATTTCGGCTTCGCCTTCGACCACGTCGAAGGGGTGGCGGTTGGTCTCGGCCACGCCAGAGATCAGGTACACCAGGAAGATCGGCAGCAGGGGCAGCCAGTTCCAGGACAGGAACACCAGGCCCTTGTCGGCGGCCATGCCGCGGGACTGGGACATCACGATTTCGGTCAGGTTCATGCTGCCCGAGACCATGATCACCACCAGGAAGCAAAAGCCCATGGCGATTTCATAGCTCACCATCTGCGCCGAGGCGCGCAGTGCGCCCAGGAAGGCGTACTTGGAGTTCGATGCCCAGCCGGCGATGATCACGCCATAGACTTCGATGGAGGTAATCGCCATCACCAGCAGCAGGCCGGCGTTGACGTTGGCCAGCGCCACGTCGGGACCGAAGGGGATCGCCACCCAGGCGGCGAGCGCCGGCATGATGGCCATCAGCGGACCCAGCACGAACAGGCCCTTGCTGGCGGCCGCAGGCTGGATGATTTCCTTGGTCATCAGCTTCAGGCCGTCGGCCAGCGGCTGCAGCAGGCCCATGGGGCCGACCCGGTTGGGGCCGTGGCGCACCTGCATGAAACCGAGCAGCTTGCGCTCCCACAGCGTGAGGTAGGCCACCGCACCCATCAGGGGCGCGACGATCACGACGATCTTGAGCAGGATCCAGAGCACGGGCCAGGCAGCGCCCGTCCACCAGGCGAAAGGCAGGAGGTTCAGCCCGCCGTTGTACAGCGCGTCGATCATGCCGCCACTCCTTCACCGGCCGCCATGCGGGCATCGGCTGTCAATTGCAGCGAGGTGGCGCGGCGCACCAGGCCATCGAGTTGGTAGATGGAGGCCACCGCCGGCTCACCCACGGGTGCCGCAGTTGGCGGAACCTGGGCCACGGCATTGGACAGTTGCTCGGCCGGCAGCATGGCCAGCTTGCCCGCCGGGGCGTTGGTGGCACGGGCCAGCACGTCCTGCGAGGTCTCGAAGTCGAAACCGGGCACGCCGAGCACGTTGGCCAGCACGCGCAGCACCTTCCAGGCGGGACGCGTGTCGCCCAGAGGGCGCACCACGGCGTGGAAACTCTGCAGGCGCCCTTCGGCGTTGACGAAGCTGCCCGAGGTCTCGGTGAACGGGGCGATGGGCAGCAGCACATCGCTGATGTCCATGTTGGCCTTGAAGGGGCTCAGGGTCACGACCATCTGCGCCTGGCCAATGGCCGCGGCGGCTTGCGCACCGTTGGCCGCGTCGAAGGCGGGCTCGGTGTTGAGCAGCAGCACGGCCTTGAGGCCGCCGGCCAGCATCTGGCCTGCGTTCAGGCCGCTGCCCACGGGATGGGCTCCCGCGAACTGGGCACCCACGGTGTTGGCGGCTTCGGTCAGGTAGCCGACGGTGGCGCCGGTCTGCTCGCCGATCCAGTTGGCCAGGGCCAGCAGCGCTGCGGCCTGGCCATGGTGCGCGGCGGCATTGCCCAGCAGCACGGCCTTGCGCTCACCACCCAGCAGCGAGCGGGCGATGGCCAGGCTGGCCTCGGTGGCCTGGGCTGCGCCAGCCGGCGCCGCCACGTTCTTCTCCTGGGCAATGGCCGAAGCCACGGAACCAAGGGCCTGCACCCACTGGGTGGCGTCCTGCAGCAGCTGGTGCTTGACGGGCATAGCCCAGTCGCCGACGGAGGAGTCGACCACGCTCAGCTGGGCGCCGTGGCGCACGGCATGGCGCACGCGCAGGGCGAACAGCGGATGGTCCTTGCGCAGGTTGGAGCCCACCACCAGCACGCGTTGCAGCGTGGACAGGGAGGCGATGGACGTGCCGAGCCAGCGGATGCCTTCGGGCGCCGCGAACTCGGCGTTGCGCAGGCGGTAGTCGATGCTGTCGCTGCCCAGGCCGCGCACCAGCGCGGAGGCCAGGTACAGCTCTTCGAGCGTGCTGTGCGGGCTGACCAGGGCGCCGATGCTGTTGGCGCCGTGGTCGTTCTTGATGTTCTTCAAGCCGTTGGCCACGTACTCGAGCGCGGTCTGCCAGTCGACGCTCTTCCAGACGCCGCCCTGCTTGAGCATGGGCTGGGTCAGGCGCTCGTCGCTGTTGAGCGATTCGTACGAGAAGCGGTCACGGTCGGCGATCCAGCATTCGTTGACGGCTTCGTTCTCGAACGGAACGACACGCATGACCTTGTGGTTCTTGACCTGCACGATGAGGTTGGCACCGGTGGAGTCGTGCGGGCTGACGGAGCGGCGGCGCGACAGTTCCCAGGTGCGGGCGCTGTAGCGGAACGGCTTGCTCGTGAGCGCGCCCACGGGGCAGATGTCGATCATGTTGCCCGACAGCTCGGAGTCCACGGTATCGCCCACCACGGTGGTGATCTCGGAGTGCTCGCCGCGGTGGATCATCCCGAGCTCCATCACGCCGGCCACTTCCTGGCCGAAGCGCACGCAGCGGGTGCAGTGGATGCAGCGGCTCATCTCTTCCATGGAGATCAGCGGGCCCACGTCCTTGTGGAAGACCACGCGCTTTTCTTCCTCGTAGCGCGAGGAGGAACCGCCGTAGCCCACGGCCAGGTCCTGCAGCTGGCACTCGCCGCCCTGGTCGCAGATGGGGCAGTCCAGCGGGTGGTTGATCAGCAGGAATTCCATGACCGACTGCTGGGCCTTGATGGCCTTGTCGCTCTTGGTGCGCACGATCATGCCCTGCGTCACCGGCGTGGCGCAGGCAGGCATGGGCTTGGGGGCCTTTTCCACATCCACCAGGCACATGCGGCAGTTGGCGGCAATGGACAGCTTCTTGTGGTAACAGAAATGGGGAATGTAGGTGCCGGCCTTTTCGGCTGCATGCATCACCATGCAGCCTTCAGCGACTTCTACCTTCTGCCCGTCGAGTTCGATTTCAACCATATGCGTTTCTCGCGATCAGGCGGAGGTGGAAGCCTGGGGGGTCTTCTCTTGGCGGATCAGCGCTTCGAATTCCGGACGGAAGTGCTTGATCATGGCGCGCACCGGCATGGCCGCTGCGTCACCCAGTGCGCAGATGGTGCGGCCCTGGATGTTGTCTGCCACCGAATTGAGCAGGTTCAGGTCGCCATCGCGCCCCTGGCCATGCTGGATCCGGTCGATCACGCGCCACATCCAGCCCGTGCCTTCGCGGCACGGCGTGCACTGGCCGCAGGACTCGTGCGAGTAAAAATAGGACAGGCGCAGCAGGCTCTCGACCATGCTGCGGGAGTCGTCCATCACGATGACGGCGCCCGAGCCCAGCATCGAGCCGGCCTTGGCGATGGAGTCGTAGTCCAGCGTGCATTCCATGATGATGGAAGCCGGCAACACCGGGGAGGACGAGCCTCCAGGGATCACGGCCTTGAGCTGGCGGCCCTTGCGCACGCCACCGGCGAGTTCGAGCAGCTTGGCGAACGGCGTGCCCATGGGCACTTCGTAGTTGCCGGGCTTTTCCACGTCACCCGAGACCGAGAAGATCTTGGTGCCGCCGTTGTTCGGCTTGCCGCATTCGAGGTAGGCCTGGCCACCGTTGCGGATGATCCATGGCACCGCCGCGAAGGTCTCGGTGTTGTTGATGGTGGTGGGCTTGCCGTACAGGCCGAAGCTGGCGGGGAACGGCGGCTTGAAGCGCGGTTGGCCCTTCTTGCCTTCGAGCGATTCGAGCAGTGCGGTCTCTTCGCCGCAGATGTAGGCGCCGAAGCCGTGCGCGGCATGCAGCTGGAAGCTGAAGTTGCTGCCCAGGATCTTGTCGCCCAGGTAGCCGGCGGCACGCGCCTCTTCGAGCGCTTCTTCGAAGCGGTCGTAGGTCTGGAAGATTTCGCCGTGGATGTAGTTGTAGCCCACGGAGATGCCCATCGCGTAGGCCGCGATGATCATGCCTTCGATGACAATGTGCGGGTTGAACTGCAGGATGTCGCGGTCCTTGCAGGTGCCTGGCTCGCCTTCGTCGGAGTTGCACACCAGGTACTTCTGGCCAGGGAACGAGCGGGGCATGAAGCTCCACTTGAGGCCGGTGGGGAAGCCCGCACCGCCGCGGCCGCGCAGGCCTGATTCCTTGACGGTGGCGATCACCTGGTCCTGGGTGAGGCCTGCGCCTTCACCCTGGGCCAGGATCCTGCGCAGGGCCTGGTAGCCACCGCGCGCCTCGTAGTCCTTGATGCTCCAGTTCGTGCCATCGAGGCCCGCGTAGATCTGCGGTTCGATGTGGCGGTCGTGAAAGCAGGTCTGGACACCGGTGGCCTGGAACTGCGAGAGGATCTGTGCGGCGGTGGTCATGCTTGTCCTTCCGCTGCCTTGAGGCCGTCGACCAGCTGGTCGAGCTTGTCATTGTCCATGAAGCTGCACATGGTGCGGTCGTTGACCAGCATCACGGGCGCATCGGCGCAGGCGCCCAGGCACTCGCACTGCTGCAGCGTGAACAGGCCGTCGGGCGTGGTCTCGCCCATGGTCACGCCGAGCTTCTTCTCGAGGTGGTGCAGCGCCTTCTGGCCGTCGCGCAGCTGGCAAGGCAGGTTGGTGCAGACGTTGAGCTTGTACTTGCCCGTCGGCTGCTGGTTGTACATGTTGTAGAACGTGGTGACTTCGTGCACCGCGATCTGGGCCATGCCCAGGTAGTCGGCGATCACGGCCTCGCTCGCGGTGCTGACCCAGCCCTGCTCCTGCTGCACGATGGACAGGCAGGCCATCACGGCCGACTGCTTCTGCTCGGGCGGGTACTTGGCGACTTCGCGCGCAAAGCGGGCGAGCGTCGCCTCGGTGATGGCGCCAGCGGTCTGGTTCTTCGCTTCGGTGTTACTCATCGGTCAATCTCCCCGAACACGATATCCATGGTGCCGATGATGGCCACGGCGTCGGCAATCATGTGGCCGCGCGCCATTTCATCGAGCGTGGCCAGGTGCGCAAAGCCGGGCGCACGGATCTTCAGGCGGTAGGGCTTGTTGGCACCGTCGCTCACCAGGTAGATGCCGAACTCGCCCTTGGGGTGTTCCACGGCGGCGTAGGCTTCGCCTTCGGGCACGTGGAAACCTTCGGTGAAGAGCTTGAAATGGTGGATCAGCTCCTCCATGTTCGACTTCATGGATTCACGATCGGGCGCAGCCACCTTGTGGTTGTCGGTAATGACAGGACCCGGATTGGCGCGCAGCCAGTCCACGCACTGCTTGATGATGCGGTTGGACTCGCGCATCTCCTGCACACGCACGAGGTAGCGGTCATAGCAGTCGCCCGTCTTGCCCACCGGGATGTCGAAGTCCATGCGGTCGTAGACATCGTAGGGCTGGGTCTTGCGCAGGTCCCAGGCGATGCCGGAGCCGCGGATCATGGGGCCGGTCATGCCCAGGTTGAGCGCGCGTTCGGGCGGCACCACGCCAATGCCCACGGTGCGCTGCTTCCAGATGCGGTTGTCGGTGAGCAGGGTCTCGTACTCGTCCACGCAGCCCGGGAAGCGCTTCGTGAAGTCGTCGATGAAGTCGAGCAGAGAACCCTTGCGGTTCTGGTTCATGGCCTCCAGGGCCTTGGCGTTCTTGATCTTGCTGACCTTGTACTGCGGCATGCTGTCCGGCAGGTCGCGGTAGACGCCGCCCGGACGGAAGTACGCCGCGTGCATGCGCGCGCCGGAGACGGCTTCGTACATGTCGAACAGGTCTTCGCGCTCGCGGAAGGTGTAGATCAGGATGGTGGAGCTGCCGCAGTCGTTGCCGTGCGAACCGAGCCACATCAAGTGGTTCAGCAGGCGCGTGATCTCGGAGAACATCACGCGGATGTACTGCGCGCGCTCGGGCACTTCCAGGCCCAGCAGCTTCTCGATGGCCAGGCAGTAGGCGTGCTCGTTGCACATCATCGACACGTAGTCCAGGCGGTCCATGTAGGGCAGCGACTGGATGTAGGTCTTGTGCTCGGCCAGCTTTTCGGTGGCGCGGTGCAGCAGGCCGATGTGCGGGTCGGCGCGTTGCACGACTTCGCCGTCGAGCTCGAGCACCAGGCGCAGCACGCCGTGCGCTGCAGGGTGCTGCGGTCCGAAGTTCAGGGAGTAGTTCTTGATTTCAGCCATGGTGGGTCACGTGGGGCGCAGGGCGCCTTAGTGCAGGCCTCCGTACTTGTCTTCGCGGATGATGCGCGGCGTGATCTCGCGCGGCTCGATCGACACCGGCTCGTAGACCACCCGGCGCTGCTCGGCGTCGTAGCGCATCTCGACATGGCCGGACAGCGGGAAGTCCTTGCGGAAGGGGTGGCCGATGAAGCCATAGTCGGTCAGGATGCGGCGCAGGTCGTTGTGGCCATCAAACACGATACCGAACAGGTCGAACGCTTCGCGCTCGTACCAGTTGGCCGAATTCCACAGGTCGGCCACCGAGGCCACGACCGGGAAATCGTCGTCAGCGCAGAACACCTTGACGCGCAGGCGTTGGTTCAGGCTGACGGACAGCAGGTGCGACACCACGCAGTAGCGCGCGCCTTCATTGACCTCATCGGCGTAGGCCGAGTAGTCCACACCGCACAGGTCGATCAGCTGCTCGAACTGGCAGCCGGGTGCATCGCGCAGCTGCTGCATGGCAGCCAGGTAGTCGGCGGGGGAGACCTCGACGGTGACCTCTTCGAGGGCCACATGGATCTTGCGGACCTTGTCGCCCAGCACGGCAGCGACGGTGTCCTTGATTTTTTCAGGGCGAATGGCAACAGATGTCATCGTCAACCCTCAGACACGCGCAATGGTGTTGGTGCGGCGGATCTTCTGCTGCAGCTGGATGATGCCGTAGATCAGCGCTTCGGCCGTGGGCGGGCAGCCCGGCACGTAGACATCCACGGGCACGATGCGGTCGCATCCGCGCACCACAGAGTAGCTGTAGTGGTAGTAACCGCCGCCATTGGCGCACGAGCCCATCGACAGCACCCAGCGGGGCTCCGACATCTGGTCGTACACCTTGCGCAGCGCAGGTGCCATCTTGTTGCACAGCGTTCCGGCCACGATCATCAGATCGGACTGGCGGGGGCTGGCACGGAACACTTCGGCACCGAAGCGGCCGATGTCGTAGCGCGCAGCCGCCGCATGCATCATTTCGACAGCGCAGCAGGCCAGACCGAACGTCATGGGCCACAGCGAGCCGGTTTTGGCCCAATTCACCACGGAGTCATAGCTCGTGGTGATGAAGCCTTCCTTCATCACGCCTTCAATCATTGCATCAGTCCTTGTTGAAGCCCGCTGTCATTCCCAATCGAGGGCGCCCTTTTTCCACTCGTAGGCAAAGCCCACGACGAGGATCGTCAGGAAGATCACCACGGCAACGAAACCGGCGGCACCCACCTCGTGGAGCGTGACCGCCCACGGGAAGAGAAACGCGATTTCGAGGTCGAACAGGATGAAGAGAATGGCGACGAGGTAGTAGCGCACGTCGAACTTCATGCGCGCATCCTCGAAGGCTTCAAAGCCACACTCGTAGGGAGAATTCTTGGCGTCGTCCGGGCGGTTGGGACCGAGGACATATCCGATGACAAGGGGCACCACGCCAACGGCGATGCCGACCAGGATGAACAAGAGGACGGGGAGGTACTGATCGAGGTTCATCTGGAGGATGTGCTCACCGCTGTGGCCTGGCCCGACATGACCCTTGCTGGGTCATGCGGGGAGGCCTTTGTTTTGGTGCCGTCGGCGAGACTCGAACTCGCACAGCTTTCGCCACTACCCCCTCAAGATAGCGTGTCTACCAATTTCACCACGACGGCTGGATGTATGTGCCTGGATGGCATGAGGAACCTTGCGGTTTTGGCTTTCCAGACAATCCAGGATTCTACTCCGTAAAAACCCTGCTCTGCAGTTCAGGGCCCAAATTAGTGCAGATTATTTGGTCGGGATCTGTGCCGCGCCGGACGCCGGCACCACGGGCACAGGAATCACCGCAGGGGCTGCACCCGATGCCGCAGACGCTGGCGCGGGCGAAGTCGCTGCCGGCGCTTCGAGCACGCTGCCAGAGCTGGCGGGGCGCGCATTGCCGAAGTATGCCAGAGCCAGCGTGGCGGCAAAGAACACTGCCGCCAGCACCGCCGTGGTGCGCGACAGGAAGTTGGCACTGCCGCTGGCGCCAAACAGGCTGCCCGAGCTGCCGCTGCCAAAGGCAGCACCCATGTCGGCACCCTTGCCGTGCTGGATCAGGATCAACCCGATCATTCCCAGGGCGGTGAGCATCTGCACCGCCAGAACCACGTTCACGATCACATTCATTCTCTGTTTACTCCTGATTTGAATAGCTTCAGGCGCGGCCCGCAGAGGCCGCACCCATGATCTGCAAGAAATCGCCGGCCTTGAGCGAGGCACCGCCCACAAGACCACCATCGATGTCGGTTTGCGCCAGCAGTTCGGCCGCATTCGCGGCATTCATGCTGCCGCCATACAGCAGGTGCACGCGGTCGGCGTGCTCGCTGGCTGCGGCCAGCTGCGCACGCAGCACTGCGTGCACGGCCTGGGCCTGCTCGGGCGTGGCCGTGCGGCCGGTGCCGATGGCCCAGACCGGCTCGTACGCCACCACGATCTCGCTGATGCAGTGGCCATTGAGGTGGATCACTGCAGCCAGCTGGCGCTTGACGACCGCCTCGGTTTCGCCAGCATCGCGCTCGGCCAGGGTTTCACCCACGCAGACGATGGGCGTGACGCCCAGCGCCAGCGCGCGCTGCGCCTTGATGGCCACGACGGCATCGGTTTCGCCATGGTACTGGCGGCGCTCGGAATGCCCCACGAGCACATAGCGCGCACCGAACTCCTTGAGCATGGCGGCCGACACCTCGCCGGTGTAGGCGCCCTGCTCGTGCGCCGACACATCCTGGGCCGCCAGGGCGATGCCCGAGCCGGCCACCAGGGCCTGCACCTGCGCCAGATAAGGCGCCGGAGCGGCCACGGCAACATCGCACTGCGGCGCGGCCGAGGCCACACCCTGGAGCAATGACTGCAGCAAGGCCTCGTTGGCAGCCAGGCCGCCGTTCATCTTCCAGTTGCCTGCGATGAGCTTCTTTTTCATGTTCACCACGTCAAAACAATCTTGCCAACATGCTGGTTGGATTCCATCAGGGCATGCGCCTTGGCCGCATCGGCCGCGGCGAAGGTGCTGTGGATGACCGGACGCACCGTACCTGCCGCCAGCAAGGGCCACACCTGCTCGCGCAGCGCGCGGGCGATGGCACCCTTGAAGGCCACCGAGCGCGGACGCAGGGTGGAGCCGGTGATGGTGAGCCTGCGGCGCAGCACCAGGCCGGCATTGACCTCGCTCTTGACCCCGCCCTGCACGGCGATGATGACAATGCGGCCATCCTCGGCGAGGCACTCGACCTCGCGCGCGACATAACCGCCAGCCACCATGTCCAGCACCACATCGACACCCTTGCCGTAGGTGATGCGCCTGGCCTCCACCACGAAGTCCTGCGACTTGTAGTTGATGGCATGGTGCGCACCCAGATCGAGGCAGGCCTGGCACTTTTCGTCGCTGCCCGCCGTGGCGATCACCGTCGCGCCAAAGGCGCGCGCCAACTGAATGGCCGTGACGCCGATGCCGCTGGTACCACCCTGCACCAGCAGGGTTTCACCCGCCTGCAGGCGGCCACGATCGAAGACATTGCTCCACACCGTGAAGAAGGTCTCGGGCAGCGAGGCCGCCTCGACATCGCTGAACCCAGCAGGCACCGGCAGGCACTGCTCGGCGGGCGCCACACACCACTGGGCATAGCCGCCACCGGCAACCAGCGCACAGACACGGTCGCCAATCGCCAGGCCCGAGCGGGCCAGGGCATCGGCATCCCCTGCCTGCACCACGCCCGCCACTTCCAGACCCGGAAGGTCGGAGGTACCGGGCGGAGGCGCGTAGTGGCCCATGCGCTGCAGCACGTCAGGGCGGTTGATGCCGCTGGCGCCCACGCGGATCAGCAACTCGCCCGCAGCCGGTACGGGCACAGGGCGCTCGCCCAGGCGCAGCACTTCGGGCGCGCCGAACGAGGAAATCTCCACCGCTTGCATAGGATGGTCCGTGGTTGATGCATGGATATCACCGGTCTTGACCGCCGCCCGCGGCAGGCCGCTGCAAGCGACCCGCCCGGTGGCGGCAGCCAAGGCGGCAATCAGCCGTTCGCCTGGCCCGATGCGTCGTCCGACGGCAGCGACTGCTGTTGTTGCTGCTGCTGTTGCTGGTCGACTGGCTGGCGATCGCGGCCATGGTCGCGGCGGGGCTCGCGGTCACCACGCTCTGCGGGCGCAGGGCGGTCGCTGAAACCACCACCCGCAGGGCGGTCGGCCAGGGCCTTCATGGACAGCTTGACGCGGCCCTTTTCGTCGGTCTCCATGACCTTGACCTTGACGATCTGGCCTTCGGTCAGGTAGTCGCCGACGCGCTCGACGCGCTCGTGCGCGATCTGGCTGATGTGCAGCAGGCCGTCCTTGCCGGGCAGCAGGTTGATCAGGGCGCCGAAGTCCAGGATCTTGGTCACGGGACCTTCGTAGACCTTGCCGATTTCCACTTCGGCCGTGATCTGCTCGATGCGGCGCTTGGCTTCGTCGGCCTTGGCGTTGTCGGTGGCGGCGATGGTGATGGTGCCGTCTTCCTCGATGTTGATCTGGCAGCCGGTCTCTTCGGTCAGCGCACGGATCACGGAACCACCCTTGCCGATCACGTCACGGATCTTCTCGGGATTGATCTTCATCGTGTAGAGCTTGGGCGCGAAGTTGGACACCTCGGTCTTGGCTTCACCCATGGCTTCCTGCATCTTGCCCAGGATGTGGATGCGCGCTTCCTTGGCCTGGGCCAGGGCGACCTGCATGATTTCCTTGGTGATGCCCTGGATCTTGATGTCCATCTGCAGCGCGGTGATACCGGCAGTGGTACCAGCAACCTTGAAGTCCATATCGCCCAGATGATCTTCATCACCCAGGATGTCGGTCAGCACGGCAAAGCGGTTGGCGTCCTTGATCAGGCCCATGGCGATACCGGCCACGTGCGCCTTCATGGGCACGCCGGCGTCCATCATCGACAGGCAGCCGCCGCAGACCGAGGCCATGGACGAGGAGCCATTGGATTCGGTGATTTCCGACACCACGCGCATGGTGTAGGGGAATTCTTCCTTGGTCGGCAGCACGGCCACGAGGGCACGCTTGGCCAGGCGGCCGTGGCCGATTTCGCGGCGCTTGGTCGAGCCCATGCGGCCCACTTCGCCGGTGGCGAAGGGAGGCATGTTGTAGTGCATCATGAAGCGGTCTTCGTACTCGCCGGCCAGGGCATCGATGCGCTGGGCATCGCGCTCGGTACCCAGCGTGGTCACGACCAGCGCCTGGGTTTCACCACGCGTGAACAGGGCCGAGCCGTGGGCACGGGGCAGCACGCTGTTGCGGATCTCGATGGGGCGCACGGTGCGCGTGTCGCGGCCGTCGATGCGCGGCTCACCGGCCAGGATCTGGCTGCGCACCAGGCGCGCCTCGATGTCAAACAGCATGCCTTCGACCTTGACGGCGTCGAATTCCACGCCTTCGGCCTTGAGGCCGGCCATCACGGCAGCGTAGGCTTCGCGGCAGGCTTGCGTGCGGCTTTGCTTGTTGCGGATCTGGTAGGCGGCGGCGAGCTTGTCGTCGGCCAGTGCGCCGACCTTGGCGATCAGGGCTTCGTCCTTGGCGGGGGCTTGCCAGGTCCATGCGGGCTTGCCGGCGTCGCGCACCAGGTCATGGATGGCGTTGATGGCCACATTGCCCTGCTGGTGGCCGAACACCACGGCGCCGAGCATGATTTCTTCGGACAGCTGCTGGGCTTCGGATTCCACCATCAGCACGGCGGCTTCGGTACCTGCCACCACCAGGTCCATCTGCGAGCTCTTGCGCGCAGTCTGACCGGGGTTCAGCACGTATTCGCCATTGATGTAGCCCACGCGCGCGGCACCGATGGGGCCGGTGAACGGGATGCCGGAGATGGCCAGGGCGGCGCTGGTGGCGATCAGGGCGGCGATGTCGGCGTCGACTTCAGGGTTCAGCGACACGGTGTGGATCACCACGTGCACTTCGTTGAAGAAGCCCTCCGGGAACAGCGGGCGGATCGGGCGGTCGATCAGGCGGCTGGTCAGGGTTTCGTGTTCGCTGGGCTTGGCTTCACGCTTGAAGAAGCTGCCGGGGATCTTGCCTGCGGCGTAGGTCTTCTCGATGTAATCCACCGTCAGGGGGAAGAAGTCCTGGCCGGGCTTGGCCGACTTGGATGCCACCACGGTGGCCAGCACCACGGTGTCGTCGATGTTCACCAGTACGGCACCGGAGGCCTGGCGGGCGATTTCGCCCGTTTCCATGATGACGGTCTTGTCACCCCATTGGAAGGTCTTGGTGACTTTGTTGAAAATGCTCATGTTCAGCTCCTTTTGTTGTAGCTGGCAGCACAGTGCCAGCCTGGCGTGGAGGGCAATTCAGAACACGATGCCATTCCAGCGGACCTGCCCTTGCGCGCGGTGGCGGCAGGCCCGTTGGAATGACACAGCTTCGCTCTGTTTTGCGGCTCCGAAGTAAAAAACGCCTGAGCTAGCGGACTAACCCAGGCGTTTTGGCATGCAATCGGGATTACTTGCGCAGACCCAACTTGGCGATCAGGGCCGTGTAGCGTTCAGCGTCCTTGGCCTTGAGGTAGTCCAGCAGCTTGCGACGACGGCTCACCATGCGCAGCAGGCCGCGGCGACCGTGGTGGTCCTTGGCATGCGTCTTGAAGTGGGGGGTCAGTTCGTTGATGCGGGCCGTCAGCAGGGCCACTTGCACTTCTGGGCTACCGGTATCGTTGGCAGCACGGGCGTTGGCCTTGACGACTTCGGCCTTGATGGAGGATGCGATCATTTGGTTTTTTCCTTGGATGGGGGCTGCAGCAGAACGCCGAAGACCCCGGTTTTTACTTGCGCCACCCGCTGGAAAGGCCGGTGGCGTGCGTCTTGCACCATGCAAAACCATCGGATTATAGCCTGCACCCTGGGCAATGGGTCTTTTTGGCTTGCCGAAGACAACGGGGATGCCCAGAATGCGTCCAAGAGCACCCCCACTCCAGGAGCCCGCCAAAGGCAAGCGACAAAATGACCTCAAATGCAACAAGAGATGCGAAACCGCAGGGCATGAAGCCCGCCTGCTGGCTTGCCACGCAAGCAGTGCCGCCCCTGCCAGACACGTTTTGGCCGCTCGTCCCGCCTTCCATGCCACTGGTCAGCGCACCATGGTCACGTCACATCCGGTCACCTAATATGAAAACCATGCAAGTACCAAGCCTTTACCGCCGGTCAAGAATCCGCACATACGGCGGAGCTGCGCACCGCAGTGGCGGATTCACGGCCGTTGAACTCATGGTCGTCGTGGCCCTTATCGGGCTCCTTACTGCGCTGGCCGGGCCCAGCTTCATGCCGATGATCGAACGCTGGCGCGTACGCGACACCGCCGAAAGCCTGACGGCCACCCTGTATCTGGCACGCTCCGAAGCCATCAAGCGCGGCGGCAATGTGACCATCAACATGAACCCCACCACCTGCGCCAACGCGACATCGACCGTGGGATGGGGCTGTGGATGGACCGTCAGCCATACGGCCAACGCCATCACCACGGAGATTCAAGCCAGCACACAACCGAACCGTGTGGATGTCGGACTGACCAACCCCGCCGGAGTCGCCATTGTGGGGCCCCTTGCCCTGGACCGCTGGGGAATCCTGACATCAGGCGGTGCCTCGACCAATCTGACCTTCACCATCACGCCCGGAGGCAAATCCAATGCCGACATCAGTGCGGCGCGCTTGTGCGCAGGATCGGGCGGCCGCATCGTTCGCAAGAAAGGAACCGAAACATGCTGAGACCCATGACCATCGCCACAAATGCAGGCGAAAGAGCCCCAGCTGCGGCCCGTTCATTGCGCGGTTCGCCTCGTCAAAAAAAATCCACACAGCGCGGCATCAGCCTTATTGAGTCCATTGTCGCCATCGTCGTCATGTCCTTGGGCATTTTGGGCATTTTGGGTGTGCAGATGCGCACCTTGGTTGACACCCAGACCGGCGTGCACAGGGCGCAGGCCATCCGGTTGATCGAGGACTTGAGCGAGCGCATGAAGGTCAATCCCAATGCCCTGGGCAACCTGGCCACTTACACATCGGGGTTCGGAGCTACACCCGCCGCCCCAAGCACGGACTGCAAGACCTCCGCCTGCACCAACAGCCAACTTGCCGCCTATGACCTGGCGCAGTGGAAGCAGACGGTGAAAAGCCTCCTGCCCGGCTCGGATGTCGCGGTCTTCCTCGCGGCGGACGAGGTCGATGGCAGCCGCAGGCAGCTCGGCGTCATGGTGAGCTGGCGCGAAAACGAGCGCGACACCGCAACCGCCGACAAGGCTGAGCTGGTATCAAAGGCCATAGGGGGTTCCGGGATCAGTTGCCCTGTAAACAGCAGTTGCCATCTTCAGTACATTCCGCTCAATGCGCGCTGCGCCGCCTACACCCTGGATACCACCCCCCGGTTCTACTGCCCCACGTCGAAAACTTAACTGGCGCTGGCACACCCCAACAGCTTCGCACAAAGAATTCGCCCATGACCTCCTACCAATCCACCGGCATGGATCGCGCACGCCACCGCAGGCCAGCGCCCCCACGCACAACTTCGCCAATTGCCACAGAGCGCGGCGCGACCCTCATTGAACTGATGGTTGGCATCACCATTGGCCTGCTGACCATCACGGTCGCGCTGGGTGCGCTCATGGTATCTCGCGGCGTCTCCGGAACGGTCAGCGATGCCAGCCAGCTGCAGCAGCAGGCAGCCTATGGATTCCGCGTGTTTGGCCAGCAGCTGCGGCAGGCCGGCTCCCTGCGGTTGAACCTGGCCTCTCAAAAACAGGCAACCGTCCCCATCGATGCCGCCGATCCGGTTGCTTTTGAAACGAAAGCCCAGGATTTTGACCCCGCAGTCAACACCCTTTCAGGCAAGGACTCTCCGACCGCCAGCGAGTTCAAGCTGACGACGGGCTATCGCAACTACACCGAATCCCTGACGTCCTCCGCCACAGAGGCCTCCCAGTTCCGCAACTGCCTGGGCCAGCTGGATGCAGCCAAGCCCACCCTAGTGCAAAGCCAGTTTGCCCTGGACACAGCGACGAACGAGTTGGTGTGTGCGGGCTCCGACGGCACCCGGCAGCCCATCCTTCAGAACGTGTCCGATTTCCAGGTGCGCTACCTGGTCCAGACGGATGCACTGATAGGAGACCCCAAGGTCCAGTACGTGAACGCCGCGGGCGTTGGCGCCGACTGGACGCGCGTGTTTGGCATCGAGGTGTGCCTGTCCCTCTATGGCACAGAAGCGATCGAACTGCCGGCGGGCAGCAGCTACAAACAATGCAATGGCCCGGACGTCGATATGACGACCTTGACCGGCAGCCGAAGGAACCGCATGCACATGACCTTCCGCTCGGTCTACCAACTGCGCAGCCAGGGCCTGGCAGGCTAAGAAAGATCCGAGAGAACATCATCATGCAAAGCAGGTCTCACAAATCCTCGCAGCAAGGCATTTCACTGTTTATCGTGATTGTCCTGGTGCTTCTGTCCTCACTCATTGCCCTGTGGGGGTCGCGCACGGCAATATTCAATGAAATGGTGGTCGGAAATGATGCGGACTACCAGCGTGCCTTTGAAGCAGCACAGGCGCTGATACAAGACGCAGAATTCGATATTCGAGGAGAACGCAGCGACGGTACAGCGTGCGTGCCGGTTTCAGGCGATCTTGCAGTATGCCGCGTTGACGACGTCGCCAAAACCAATGCAGTCTGGATTCCCAGCGAAGACAAGGAAACTGGAGATATTCTGGCCCAACTGGACAAATCCACCACCAAATGCGAAAAGGGTCTTTGCCTCAAACGCATTGTCAATCAGGATTTCTGGAAGGATAAAGCCACCTTGACGGCCATGATGACCTACGACGTAGGCTCAAGGTATGGTCAATTCACTGGTGCAAAAACTGGTGATGCGAGCAACCCGATCCTCAAGCTCAACACGAAGACCACCAGCGCCACCCAGGGAGGCTGGTACTGGATCGAAATCCTGCCCTATGACAGCAATGCCGGAAACACCGGCCTGATCACCAACGGTGACTCCAATCTGTCATTGAACCTTACACCCAATGTTGCCTATCGAATCACCGCGATAGCGCACGGACTGAAGCCAAGCACCCAGGTTGTTCTTCAGTCCACCTTTGTGCGCCAGAAACTAAAAAACTGATTGGAGAAAATCCATGAAAACTCACAAGATCTTCAAGAAAAGCGTCGTGTGTGCGCTGATTGGGTCGATGTTTGCACCCTATGTGGTTGTGGCCGCCCCTTTGGACCTCTCCCAGCTCCCGCCAGGTCTGGTGGCTATTCCGCCGACACCCAATGTGGTGGTGACCGTCGATGATTCGGGCAGTATGTCCGAGACCGTGGCGGGCACCGGTACGCCGGTCAAGATGACTGCGCTGAAGGCCGCACTGGCAGAAGTTTTCAATGACAAGTTGTTGCTGCCCGACGGCAAGATCCGTCTTGCCTGGCAGTCGATGTGGAACAACGGCGGCTCACCGGGAGCAGGCACCCTGACTGCTGGTGCGGTCAACTCGATGAAGATCCTGGACGATACCCACCGCACGAACTTTCTCACGTTCGCTTCGAAGTTGACGGCCAGCAATGGCACGCCGTCGCACAAGATGATGAAGCAGACGTACGATTACATGAAGACGGCGAAAGGCATCAACAGCCCCTGGGCATCCAAGCCAGGGACGACCGAACTGCCCTACATGGGCTGCCGCCGCGCCTACCAGATCTTCATGACCGATGGCGCCTGGAATGGTCAGAGCGCGGCAGTGCACCCCGGCAACACTGACAATACCAATTTTACCCTTCCGGATGGCACGGCTTACAACATAACCTCGGCACAGACCAACGTCTACCGAGGCGCACTTGGAAACTTGCTTGCCGACTGGGCAATGAGAATGTGGTCGGAGGACTTGCAAACCGGCATTTCAAATGACCTCAAGCCCAGCACGCTGGATGGTGTGCCATCTATAGAAAAATTTGGTGCCGTAGACCTGCAAAGGTACTGGAATCCCAAGCACAACCCCGCCACCTGGCAGCATGTGGTGCAGTATACGATTGGCTATGGTCAGGATGCATACTCCTGGCCCAGCGCGCCCAAGTGGTCGTCGGTTGATGACAACAACTATGGGGGTGATTTTTCGAAGTTGGTCCAAGGCACCGTGGCGTGGTCGCCGACGACATTCGGCGATTTGAATTCGAACAACCCCGCAGACCTGTGGCACATGGCCATCAACAGCCGGGGCAAGTTCTATCCGACAGGTCCGGGCCGCAAATACGACTTGAAAGAAGCATTCCGCAACATCCTGGAAACCATCAATCAAGAAAATTCATCGGACGTGGCCACCATGGGTGCCAGCGCGAGCACGAACACCCGCACCGACATCAGTCGATTTGTAGCGGGGTACGATCCCAAAAGATGGTCCGGCTACGTGTATGCAGACAAGATCAGCGCCAAGGGCGAGTTCAGCCCGGAACCTGGATGGGGTACCAACACAGGCCAGCCCGTCCCCAAGGACCGCCAAACCACGGCCCAGAAGCTGGACGCCCTGGCATCCATTGACAACCGCGTGATCCTTACCACCAATGACCTGACCAACGCGGGTGTGTCTTTTGAATGGGAGACCGGGGTCACCAAACTGAGCGCCACCCAAAAGGCCACACTGAATACCGATGGCAAAGGCCAAGACCGTGTGGCGTTCCTGCGAGGCGACCGGACCAAGGAGGGTGCCACCACGACCTCGCCCTTCCGCGTGCGCGAATCGCGGCAAGGCGACATCGTCAACTCCAGTGTCTGGTATGTAGCCACGCCAACCAGCAACTATCCGCACAAGGGCTACAAGGCCTTTGCCGCCTCGCTGAGAAATCGCGAAGCCATGATCTATGTGGGCGGCAATGATGGCATGCTGCACGGCTTTTCCGCCGCCAACGGCGAGGAAAGGGTTGCCTACATCCCCAAGGCCGTGATCCCCGAGCTGTACAAGCTCAGCGACCCCAGCTACTCCCACCGCTCCTATGTGGACGGCTCGCCTTTTTCCGGGGATGTGGATATCGCAGACAAGACCGTCCCAGGCTATACGCCGGATTGGCGAACTATGTTGGTGGGTACGCTGGGCGCTGGGGGCAAAGGCTATTTCGTTCTGAATGTGACGCAAACCGGGAGCCCAACCGTTCCGTCCGATTTCACCAAGGCCAAAGCGGCCAGCGTGGTGGTCATGGACAAGACCTTGCACCCAAGCGCAACGCTGACAGCGGGCAGCGACGATGAGGACATTGGCCATATTTTCGCCCCGCCGGTCATGGATGACGCCAATCCGTTCCGGACCACGCAGATTGCACTGATGAACAATAACCGCTGGGCCTTGGTCATGGGCAATGGCTACAACAGCAAGAACGAGCGCCCGGTGCTGCTTATCCAGTACCTGGATGGCGCCAAGGAGCTCAAGAAGATTGTTGCCACGGGCTCCCAGGTCGTCAGCACCCCCGCCAACCCCACGGCAGATACCAATGTGGTGGCCAACGGGTTGTCAGCCCCCAAGCTGATGGACTTCAACAGCGATGGCAAGGTGGATGTGGCCTATGCAGGCGATCTGAAAGGCAACCTCTGGAAATTCGACCTGACCAGCCAGACGGCAGCCAGCTGGAAAGTCGCTGAATTTGGCGGATCGTCCAAGCCGCTGTACGTGGCGACCTATATCGATGGCAAGCGCCAACCCATATCGGCCCCCCCCATCATCAAGGCCAATGACCGTGGCGTGGGCGGGGTGATGGTCTCCTTTGGCACGGGGGTCAATGTCACGGACGCCCATCGCATCAGCACGGATGTGCAAAGCGTGTATTCCATCCATGACAACACCAAATACAAGCAAACGACCAGTGGCAACCTGGTAGTGAATACCGTAACCAGCGACAACGGCGTAACGCCTGTTGCCGTGACTGGGCGCAGCACCCTCGTCAAGCAGGAAATGGTTACATCAACAAGTGCCCCCATTGATGGACAACTGGTCAATAAGGATTGGGATTTCTTTGAAATGAGTGACAACGCCGTCAATTACGACAAGACGAAGGGCACTGTCAACCAAGGCTGGTACTTCGACTTCCAGGTCAGCAGCGAACGCGTGCTCAGACCCATGACCTTCTTTGACGGCAGCAATAATCTGATGGTGTGGTCCACCACGCCCGCCTATGGAGGCAATTCCACTGGAGCAGAATCCTGTGAGCCCGAGGGTACACCCGAGAAGGCCTACCTTACCTTGCTCAACATCATGGATGGCAGACGTCCCAGCGTGCAGGTGATGGACCAGAATGGGGATGGCATCTACAACAAGGTGGCCGATAAAAACGTATCCAGAATGACCATTGCCCCAGGTGCATCGAGCGCAACCACAGGAAAGAAGACCATCTCGATCAAGGGCGAAACCAAGATCAACCCTGTGACCAAGAAGGAAGAACCCTCCGGCACGGATCTGGCCCGCATGCCCGAGCAACCGATGCGTCCCAGCTGGCGCCAACTGCAATAATGGAATCCGATACCAAGGAGAACGCACCCATGCGCCACAAGAGCAACCGGGGTTTCACATTGATCGAGCTGCTGGCTGTGGTAGCCACCGTAGGCATCCTCACAGCCGTCGCCGTGCCCAGCTACAACGAATACATCAGGCGTGGGCACCGAGCCGATGCACGCGCCGGCCTGCTGCAAGCAGCACAGTGGATGGAGCGTGCGGCCACTGCAAATGGGGTGTATCCCACCACGATCACCGCTCCTGCGGTATCGCCGCTGCCCGACAGCATGAGTTGGAGAGTCAGGGCCGACAAGCGCTACACCATCACCACGTCCAATTTGACGGGCACTACCTTCACGCTGACGGCTACCCGCAAGCCAGGAACACGCCAGGCAGACGACAGATGTGGCGAGCTGACGTTGACACAGGCAGGGGTGCGCGGAGCCTCGCCCCTCTCTCACGGGGCCACCATACCTGACTGCTGGGATAAATAAGGTGACCCAGCGGCTGGGGGCCCGCATGCGCTAGCATGCACGCCACCATGGCGAGCTCTTCGGAACAGCAACACACCACCAAAGCGCTTGAGCTAGCCACTCAGGCGCTTTGTCTTTCCAACCCCAATCCGCGCGTGGGCTGCGTGATCACCACGCCCGACGGCCAGGTCCTCGGCCAGGGGTTCACCCAGCAGGCCGGCGGCCCGCATGCCGAGGTCATGGCGCTGCGCGATGCGGCCGCACGGGGCAACGGCGTGCAGGGAGCTACCGCCTACGTCACGCTGGAGCCCTGCTCGCACCAGGGCCGCACAGGGCCCTGCTGCGATGCACTGATCGGTGCCGGCATCGGCAAGGTGGTGGCCTCCCTGGCCGACCCCAACCCCCTGGTCTCGGGCCAGGGTTTTGCGCGCCTGCGCGCTGCCGGCGTGGAGGTGGTCGCAGGCCCTGGCGCGACGGAATCGCGCGACCTGAACATCGGCTTCTTCAGCCGCATGGTGCGCGGCACGCCCTGGGTGCGCCTGAAGACCGCCGCCTCCCTGGACGGCACCACCGCGCTGGCCAACGGGCAGAGCCAGTGGATCACCTCACCCGCAGCCCGGGCCGATGGCCATGCCTGGCGCGCCCGCGCCTGCGCCGTGCTCACGGGCATCGGCACCGTGCTCGATGACGACCCGCGCCTCGATGTGCGCGATGTCGCCACGCCGCGCCAGCCGCACCTGGTGATCGTGGACAGCCAGTTGCAGACCCCGCTGCAGGCGCGCCTGTTCTCCATCCCGGGCCGCACTTGCCTCATCTACACCGCAAGCGACGATACGGCGAAAAAAGCGGCCCTGGAGGGCCAAGGTGCTACGGTGATCTGCCTTCCCAACCCCCAGGGCAAGGTGGATCTGGGCGCCATGCTCAAGGACCTGGGCCAGCGCAGCGTCAATGAACTGCATGTGGAGGCCGGCCACAAGCTGAACGGCTCCTTCTTGCGCGAGGGGCTGGTGGACGAGTTGCTGCTCTACCTAGCGCCCCGGCTGCTCGGTCCGGGCCTGGGCATCGCCCAGGCGGCGCCTTTGCAAGCGCTGGCGGATGGCACCGCGCTCGAGTACGTCTCCGTGGACCGGCTCGGACCCGATCTGCGCATTGTGGCCCGGGTACAGGGGCGCGACCGCTTCTGACCCTCCCTCACCCGCACCAAAACAGCACAGCACCACCGCGGTGAAACATGCCACATGCTGGCGCATTTTTTGCTTGAAATTGGTGCATTCATTGCAAGACGCAGTGAAATGCACCAAAACAGATCAAACAATCGCGTGGAGATGGTATGGAAGCACTCAAACAGGGCACGGACGCCTTGTTCATTCTGCTCGGGGCAATCATGGTGCTGGCCATGCATGCCGGGTTCGCCTTTCTGGAGCTGGGCACGGTCCGCAAGAAGAACCAGGTGAATGCCCTGGTCAAGATCCTCGTGGACTTCTCCGTGTCCACCGTGGTGTACTTTGCGGTGGGTTACAGCGTGGCCTATGGCACCCATTTCTTCGTGGGGGCCGAGACCCTGGTCCAGCAAAGCGGCTACTCGCTGGTCAAGTTCTTCTTCCTCCTGACCTTCGCGGCGGCCATTCCGGCCATCGTCTCGGGCGGGATTGCCGAACGCGCCAAGTTCTGGCCCCAGCTCATGGCCACGGCCATCATCGTGGGCTTCGTGTACCCGTTCTTCGAGGGCATCGCCTGGAACCAGCACTTCGGCGTGCAGGCCTGGATCAAGTCGCTCACGGGCGAAGAGTTCCATGACTTCGCCGGCTCGGTCGTGGTGCATGCCGTGGGCGGATGGATCGCCCTGCCTGCCGTGGTGCTGCTCGGCTCGCGCGCCAACCGCTACCGCAAGGATGGCGCCATCTCTGCCCACCCGCCATCGAACATCCCCTTCCTGGCCCTCGGTGCCTGGATCCTGGTGGTGGGCTGGTTCGGCTTCAACGTGATGAGCGCGCAGACCGTGGACAAGCTCTCTGGGCTGGTCGCGGTCAACTCGCTGATGGCCATGGTGGGCGGCACGCTCGCCGCCCTGGTGCTGGGCAAGAACGACCCGGGCTTCGTGCACAACGGCCCGCTGGCGGGCCTGGTGGCCGTGTGCGCGGGCTCCGACCTCATGCACCCGCTGGGCGCGCTGGTCACAGGGGCCATCGCCGGCACCATCTTCGTGCTGCTATTCACCCTGACGCAGAACAAGTGGAAGATCGACGACGTGCTCGGCGTCTGGCCCCTGCACGGCCTGTGCGGCACCTGGGGCGGTCTGGCGGCCGGCATCTTCGGCAGCAAGGCCCTGGGCGGCCTCGGCGGGGTGGCCTTCGGCGCGCAGCTGATCGGCACCACCCTGGGCGTGGTCTGGGCCCTTCTGGGTGGACTGGTGGTGTACGGTGCCCTCAAGGCCACTGTGGGCCTCAGGCTCTCGCAGGAAGAGGAATTCGACGGCGCCGACCTCTCCATCCACAAGATCAGCGCCACGCCCGACCGCGAAGTCAGCTGGTAAGCGGTGGCCAAGCGTGGCGCCGTTCACACGGCGTTACGTTTCGGCGCGCCGTCCGACAACGGGGGCGCGGGGTGCGGGCTATACCTTCGGTAGTATCCAGAAGGCCTCCTCCCCATGCCCGCCCCCATCGCCACGTTCAAAGACCTTGCCACCGCCGCCCGCTGCGGCTGGATGGCCCTGGTCGCCACGCTCGCCGTGGCGGTGGTCACCGGTTGTGCGGGCTTGCCCCAGGACGTGGTCCGCCCCGAATCCACCGCCCTCGCCGCCCCCGCCGGCACGCCCCTGGGGCAATTGGTGGAGACCCGCCGGCAGGCCGCAGGGGGGCGCCACCTTTCGGGGTTCCTGCTGCTGGGCGGGCCCCAGGCGGCTTACAGCAGCCGCCTGGCGCTGGTGGACGCGGCAACCAAGACACTGGACCTGCAGTACTACGCCATCCATGCCGATGCCAGCACCGAACGCCTGCTCAAGAGCGTGGTCTCTGCAGCCGGGCGCGGGGTGAGGGTGCGGGTGCTGCTCGATGACTTCCACAGCGCCGGGCGCGATGCGCAGGTGATGCGCCTGGCCTTCGTGCCCAACATCGAGATGCGCATGTTCAACCCGCTCACCGGCGCCCGCGGCTCCACCCTGGGCCGCATGCTCGGCGCGGCCACGGATTTCTCCCGGGCCCAGCAGCGCATGCACAACAAGCTGTTCATTGCCGACAATGCCATGGGCGTCACCGGCGGGCGCAACCTGGGCGACGCTTACTTCGGCACCGCCGATTCGGGCAACTTCGTCGACCTCGACGTGCTGGCCGCCGGCCCCATCGTGCAGGACCTCTCGCGCAGCTTCGACCACTACTGGAACAACCAGCGCGCCTACCCCGTGCAGTCCCTGGTCACGCGCGAGGAACTGGACACCATGCGCAGCCAGTACGAAGCCGCCGATGCCGCCGAACGGGAGCGCCAGGTGGCCCTGCCCACCTCGCAGCCAGCCGCCAGTGCGCCCGCCCTGGTCCAGGACGACCCCTCCGGCGCGGGAGCCCCACGCAACCGCATCTGGGACTACCAGCCCATGGACCTGGGCAGCACCGCCTTTGTCTGGGCGCCGGCCGTGGTGCTGGTCGACCAGCCCGCCAAGATCCCTGCAGAAGGCCTGGCCAGCACCTCGCCGCCCGCCACGGCACCGGCCACCGCATCGAATGCCCGGCAGGCTGCGCGCATCGCCCCTCCCGCAGGGAGCAATGCCCCCGTGGCTGGCGGCAGCGCTGCGGCACTCCCGTCCACGGACCTGGAGGATGCCGGCGAGGGCGATACCGTGGTCGATGGCCTGTTGCACCTGATGGGCCAGGCCCGGCGCGAATTGCTCATCGTTTCGCCCTATTTCGTGCCCGGACCGGACATGAAGCAGGCCTTTGCCCAGGCCCGCGCACGGGGCGTGCGTGTGCGGGTGCTCACCAACTCGCTGGCCTCCAACGACGCCCCGATTGCCCATGCCGGCTATGCCCGGCACCGGCCCGAGTTGCTGGCCATGGGCGTGGAGCTGTACGAGATGCGCAGCGAGCTCTCCGGCCTGGGCAGCGCATTCGGCAGCCCGGGGGGCTCCTCGGGCGGCAGCGCCTCCTCGCCCACCGGTTCGGTGGGCAGCTCGCGCGCCATGCTGCATTCCAAGGTGCTGGTGATGGACGGCCGCCTGGTCGCCATCGGCTCCATGAACCTCGACATGCGCTCGCAAAGGCAGAACACCGAGATCGCGCTGCTGATCAGCAGCACCGAGTTGTCCCGGCGCATCACCACGCGGCTGGAGCCGGCCCTGGGCGAGCTGGCCTGGCGCGTGGAGCTGCAGCAGCCCGGCAACGAGCTGCTGTGGCATGCGCCGCAGGGCAGCGGCCTGCAGGACAGCCGTACCGAACCCGATGCCAGCGGGCCGCTGCGCCTGCTGCTGCGCTTGCTCGGCCCGCTCGCCCCGGACCACCTGCTGTAGGCGCCGGGCAAGCAAGGACACGCGCCGTCAGGCGGCCACACGCTCCTGCAAGGCGGCCACCCAGGCCGTGATGGCACGCTGGTCCGTCATCGTGCGCACATGCTGGTACGCTGCCTCGCCCTCAGGGAAGCGCCGGCGCATCAGGTTCAGCCACTGCTTGAGCCGGCCCGCACGCTGGCGCGGCTCCAGGTCGTCGCAGACCAGTTGCCAGAACGCGGCGATGTGCGGCAGCAGATCGTCCCATTGCACGGTGTCCACGCCTGGCAGCCCTCTGTCCGCGGCACGGATGGCGCGCGCCAGCCCCGGGTCGGCCACCATGCCCCGCCCGAGCATCAAGGCGTCGCAGCCCGACACCTCGCGGCAGCGCAATGCGTCGGCCACGGTCCAGATCTCGCCATTGGCCACCACGGGCAGGGCCACCGCAGCACGGATCGCCGGTATCTGCTCCCAGTAGGCCGGGGGGCGGTAGCCATCGGCCTTGGTGCGGGCATGCACCACCAGCTCACAGGCGCCACCCGCCTCCATGGCCTGCGCGCACTCGCGCATCAGGCCTGCATCGTTGAAGCCCAGGCGCATCTTGGCCGATACGGGCAGGTGCGCTGGCACCGCGCGCCGCACCGCGGCCACCACCGTGGCGATGCGCTCGGGCTCCTGCAGCAGGGCCGCCCCGCCGCCGTGGCGGTTCACCACCTTGGCCGGGCAGCCGAAGTTCAGGTCGATCCCCTCCGGCCCCAGCGCTGCCAGGCGGGCTGCATTCTCGGCCATGCTCACCGGGTCGGAGCCCAGCAACTGGGCCCGCACCGGCACACCGGCCAGCGTGCGGCTGCCATTGCGCAGCTCGGGCAGGTAGCGCAGGAACACCTTGTCCGGCAGCAGCGTGCCCGTGATGCGGATGAATTCGGACACACAGCGGTCCACGCCGCCCACGCGGGTGAGCACGTCACGCAGCACAAAATCGAGAAGCCCCTCCATCGGGGCCAGCAGCAGGGTCATCGCAGAAGCAAAGTCACAAGAAAAACCACCCGCAGGGCGGCAGGCAACCCGCCATTGTGCGGCAGGCGGGTCATCACAGCGTCATGCCAGGGTGCTGCAATCGCAGGCACCCCGTTCCGTACCCGCCCGCGCCCCCATCATGCTGCTCCAAAAAACCGACAAAGCCCGCCTGGAACTCTCGCCCGGCGTCCGCACGCTGAGCCTGCGGGAGCGGTCCTTGCTGCTGCTGGCCGACGGCAAATCCCTGTCGGACCTGCAGGCCATGTACAACGGTATCGGCGCGCAGATCGTGGACAACCTCATGCGCCAGGGCTACCTCACCGGCCCAGCCACCCTGCCGGACGCGCCCACTGCCGCGCTCGCTCCGGCCGCCATTCCCAGCGCCGCCAAGGCAGCGCCCCAGGAGCCAGTGGCCGCAGCCAAGCCCCAGGACCGCAGCGATGCCCTGCGTTCGCTCGCCGGCACGCGCATGTACCTGTTCGACATCTGCGAGCGCATGTTCGCGCGCCGGGATCCGGCCCTGGCCAAGCAATTCCACGAGGCATTGCGCGGTGCGCGCGACCGCGCCAGCATGCTCGACGTGGGCGAGGCCCTGCTGGAGGAAGTGGCACAGATGGCCGGGGCCGAGCGCGCGCAGACCATCCGCGACCGCATGGACCAGCTGCTGCCCCGGGAGCCCGAAGGCAGCACCTCCGAGGCGTGACATGTTCTTGGGCCCCGCCACGCAGGGCCAGGGTTCAGCCGATGGCCGCCAGCCGCCAGAGCGAGGTCACTTCGGCGGAACGGGCGGCGTGCAAGGCGTCACCCGCATCGACCGCCTTGGCGTGCCGGGGTTGCACGTCATGGCGGCCCAGGATGCGCAGGCCACCCTCGGCGATCCAGGCCAGCAATTGCTCGCGCGGTCGCAGCTCCAGGTGCTCGGCCAGGTCCGACAGGATCAGCCAGCCTTCGCCGCCCGGCTCCAGGTGGGCCGCCAGGCCCGCCAGAAAACCGCGCAGCATGCGGCTGCCCTCGTCGTACACGGCATGCTCGATGGGCGAGCTCGGGCGTGCCGGCACCCAGGGCGGGTTGCACACGACCAAGGGCGCCCTGCCCGGCGGGAACAGGTCCGCCTGCAGCAACTCCACCCGATCGAGCACGCCCAGGCGCTTGAGGTTGTCGCGCGCACAGGCCATGGCACGCGGATCCTGGTCGGTGGCCACCACGCGCTGCACGCCGCGGCGCACCAGCACGGCCGACAGAACGCCCGTGCCCACGCCGATGTCGAAAGCCAGCGCAGAGGAAGGCAGCGAGGTATTGGCCACCAGGTCCACATACTCGCCCCGCACGGGCGAGAACACGCCGTAGTGGGGGTGGATGCGGTTGTGCGCGCCTTCGCCCAGCGCGGGCACTTCCACGCCCTTCTTGCGCCATTCGAAGGCGCCCACCAGGCCCAGCAGCTCGCGCAGCGTGGCCACCGAGCTTTCGCCACTGGCCGGGCCCCAGGCCTCGGTGCAGGCCTGGCGCCAGTCCGGTGCCCGGCGCAGGTCGATGCCGTAGTCGGGCGAGAGAGGGATCAGCAGCGACGACAGCACCCGCGCGCGCTGGGCCTGTGCCTGGCGGTGCAGGTGAAAGGCCTGCGCCGGGGTGGCGGTCGCCGCTTTCTCGGCGGCCTTGGCGGCTGCCTTGCGCGGCTTGCGGTCCACCCGGCGCATCAGCGCCTGCAGCAGCATGCGCGCGTTCTGGAAGTCACCCTGCCAGAGCAGGCCCGTGCCCTCGCAGGCGAGGCGGTAGGCCGTATCGGCAGACAGGGTGTCGTCGGCGGTCACCACCCGGCGGGGGGCCGGGGCGCTGCTCTCGGAGCGCCACTGGGCACTGTGGGCCTGGCCCAGGTGGTTCCACTCGATCATCGACGCCTTAGTTGATGGGGCGCTTCAGGCGCACTTCTTCGATCTTGACGCCACCGATCACATTGGTCTTGGCGGTGGAGAGCTCTTGCTTGAAGCCGGCCATTTCGTGGAAACGGATGGCACGCTCATTGCGCAGCGGCACCCAGGCCGTCACGTTGGTGCAACCTTCTTCCTGGAGGCCATCGCGCGCGGCATCCCACAGGGCCAGGCCGACGCCCTGGTTCCAGTGGGTGGGGGCGGCGTAGATGGCCCAGATTTCGCCTGTGGTGGGGCGGGACTTCTCATCGCGCGAGCGGTCGTAGCCGACAAAGCCGACGATCTTTTCGCCATCGATGGCCACCTGCACCTGGGGCTCGCAATACTCGATGGCTTCGCGCCAGTAGGCCTGGCGCTTGTCGACGGAGGACATGGACTTCAATTGCTCGTCTGGCACCAGCCCTTTGTAGGCCTCTTGGGCAGAGACGGTGTGGATCTGGGCGATGGCTTTGGCATCGCGAAGCGTAGCGGGACGAACCTGGATACTGGACATGAAAAAACCGAACGAAAACTGGGTGTGAAAAAACGAAAGGACCGGCATTGTCGCCGCAAACGGTTTTTCACCCCTCGCCGGTAGGGTACCCGGGCCTGCACGCCCCTGGCAGGCCAACCCCCGAAGCGGCCGGAAAGCCTTGTCAGGCCAGGGCCAGCGAGCCTCCAAGGCCGTCGCCTGCGCGCTCGCGGGCCGACTGGGCCAGTGCGCGCTTGTTGCGTGGGCGGGGCACCTTCACCTCGGGTGGCATGCCGTTGACCGCATTCAGCCCCACCACCAGGGTCACGCTGCGCGAGCCCCCGTCGCGCTCATCGGGGGCATAGGCGCGGTAGCTGCCGCTGCCCTGGCCATGGCTGCGTTGTACGGTGTGGAACACGATGCGCACGCCACTCACCCGGTGGCCACTGAAAGGCAGCACGCGCAGACGGGCATCGCGGTCCAGCGCCAGGCCCATGCAGCCCGGGCGGTTGATGAGGTCTGTGCGGGCGCTGCGCCAGGTCAGGCCGTTGTCGATGGAAAACTGCCAGTTGCCCGCCTGTGCATCCAGGTGCTCGATGATCACGCCCGCCGATGCCAGCAGGTCCGGGCAGTTGTCGTGCACGATCTGGGCGATGCAATTGCCGCCCACCCCCACACCCGCAGAGGGCTTGTGCTCGGGCGATGAAGGCATTGGGTTCGAAAGAGCGCTGGCAGCCATGTTGTATTCCCCTGGTGGTTGGAAAAAGGTTGGTCTTTGCCAACCGCCACAGTACGCCGGTCCCGTACGGTACCAGGGTCACTGCATGGAGGAAAGTCTAAAAACCGCTGGCCCTTGCGTCCATCGCACAAATGGACTAGTTCGCACCGGTTCCCTCGTGCGGTGTTGTGCGCAATACTCACGGCATGCCTGCCAGCCTGTTGCTCATTGACGACCACACCTTGTTCCGTACCGGGCTGCGCCTGATCGTGCAAGACCATCCCTCCGTCGGCTCCATCGCCGAAGCCGGCTCCATCGCCGAAGCCTGCGCCCTGCCCCCGGCCCAGGTGGACCTGGTGCTGCTGGACATCCAGCTGCCGGGCATGAGTGGGCTCGACGGCCTGCGCCTTTTGCGCCAATCGCACCCAACCGCACGCATCGTGCTCGTATCTGCCAGCATTGCCCCCGATGCGGTCTACGAAGCGCGCTCACGCGGGGCCGACGGCTTCCTGCCCAAATCGGCCAGCGGCGAGGACATTCTGGAGGCGATAAGCCTCTCCCTCTCCGGCGAGCCCTGCTTTCCTGCGAACAGCGGCAATGCCGCCACCCTGCGCGCGCCCGCCGCGCCTAGCCTCACCGCGCGCCAGCTTGAAGTGCTGTCGCTGCTGTGCACCGGCAAGCCCAACAAGGTCATCGCGCGCAACCTGGGCCTGAGCGAGAACACCGTGCGCGTGCATGTGGCTGCCATCTTTGCGCAACTGGGCGTCAACAGCCGCAGCGCGGCACTGCTGGCAGCGCAGCGCCTGGGCCTGTCCATGCCGCCGCTCCATGACGTTGTCTGAAGCCCTGCCACTGATTCCCCGCTGGCCCTGGGCACGCCGACGCTGGGAGCGCGACGAGGTGCTGCGCGAGCAGGTCACGCTGCTGCGCCAGAACTTTCCCATGACCTTGCTGGCGTCCCTGGCCACGGCGCTGGGCACCCTGTGGGTGATGGCGCGCGTGGCCGACACCCAGGTGGTCAGCATCTGGCTGGTCTCGCATGCACTCGTGGTCATCGGGGTGTATGCCACGCTGCGCGGCATGGCGCCGCAGCGCGACCCGGTACTGCACTCGGCACGCAAACTCATGGCCTGCATGGCCGCCATGGGCCTGAGCTGGGGCAGCCTGGGTTTCGTGGTGCTCTACTGGGGCTCTTCCGAGAGCGTGATCTACGCCATCGGCATCGTCAGCACCGTCTCCTCGGGCGCGCTGGGCCTGGGGGCTCCGTTGTACCGCGCCTACATCACCTACCTCAGTTGCGCCGTCGGAGGCATCTTCGCCGCCGTGGCCATGAGTGGCGGCCCGGCCATGTGGCCCGCCCTGTTCCTGGTGCTGGTGTACTACGCACTCACCGGCCTGCAGGCCAGCACCGGCGATACCGCCACCCGCCGCAGCATCGCCCTCAAGCTCGAAAACGAGCGGCTGGTGGCCGAGCTGCGCGCCGAATCGCAGCGCGCTCTGGCCGCGCAGGAGGAAGCCGAGCGCGCCGACCGGGACAAATCACGCTTTCTCGCGGCCGCCAGCCACGACCTGCGCCAGCCGCTGCATGCCATGGGCCTGTTCCTGGAAACCCTGCAGCGCAGCCCCATGAGCCCGCACCAGCTGACCGTGCTGGGCCATGCGCAGGCGGCTTCCAGTGCAGCCGTGGAAATGCTCACCACCCTGCTCGACTACTCGCGGCTGGAAGCCGGCGTCGTCAAGATGCGGCCCACCGCCTTTGCCGTACAGCCCCTGCTGACCGCGCTGGAGCAGGAATTCGGCGTGCAGGCCGACAACGCGGGGCTGGTGTACCGCACGCACGAGACCTCCACCGCCGCCTATGCCGATCGCTCGCTGGTGATGCTGGTCATGCACAACTTCATCTCCAACGCGCTGCGCTACACCGCACGCGGCGGCGTGCTCATCGCCTGCCGCCGCCGGGGGCGGCGCATTGCGCTGGAGGTGTGGGACACCGGGGCCGGCATACCGCAAAGCCAGTGGGACAACATCTTCCAGGAATTCCACCAGCTGGGTAACCCCGAGCGCGACCGCCGCAAGGGCCTGGGCCTGGGCCTGGCCATCGTCAAACGCCTGGCGCGCGAAATGCGCACCTCGGTGGAGCTGAGCTCGCGCCCCGGGCGGGGCTCGGTGTTCCGGCTCTGGCTCGATGCCTGGCAGGGCGCCCTGGAGGACGAGGCCCCGCCCTCCTTCAACCACTTCGATCTCACGGGCCTGCATGTGCTGGCCATCGACGACGACGAATCGGTGCGCCTGGGCATGCAGGCCCTGCTGCAAAGCTGGGGCTGCCACTGCACCACGGCCGAATCCAGCGCCGATGCCCTCGACCACATCGAGGACAGCACGCCCGACCTGATCATCACCGACTTCCGCCTGCGCCATGAAGAAACCGGCAAGCAGGTGCTGCAGGCCCTGCGCGCCTACCTGGGTGTAGCGGTGCCGGCCATCATCATGACCGGCGACACCTCGCCGCAGCGCCTGCGCGATGCGCAGACCACTTCGGCCCTGCTGCTGCACAAGCCGGTGTCCACGGGGCAACTGCGCGATGCCATCGTGCAATTGATCAGCGGCGCCGTGCCCGCGTCCCCGCCGCCCGATGCCCTGGCTACAGCCAGCGGCGAAGAAGCCCCATGACCTGGTCGAAGCGCGCGCCGTAGGGCGGGTAGAACAGCGAGCCCATCGCCCAGCGCGACTGCACCAGCACCGACTTCTGGTGGCAAAAGCGCAGGAAGCCCGGCTCCCCGTGGTAGGCCCCCCAGCCACTGTCCCCCACGCCGCCAAAAGGCAGGTTGTCGTGCGCGATGTGCATCAGCGTGTCGTTCACGGTCACGCCACCGCTTACGGTGCGGCGCAGCACATCGTCGCGCACCGCCTCGCTCTGGCCGAACCAGTACAGCGCCAGCGGCCGCGGGCCCGCATTGATGTGCGCCACGGCATCGTCCAGGCGCTCGTAGGAGATGACCGGCAGGACGGGCCCGAAGATCTCCTCCTGCATGATCTGCATGTCCGAGGTGACGCCGAACACCAGCGTGGGCAGCATCTGGCGGCTCACACCATCGCCCAGCGTGCCGACCGTATTCACCACGGGCTTGCCCGCCGCGGGGTCGATGGGCTGCACCTCGGCCCCCTGCGTCTGGGCCTGCTGCAGCATGGTGCGCAAGCGCGCGTGGTGGCGCGGCGTGATGATCGAAGCGTAGTCGGGGTTGCCCTCGATGGTGGGGAACAGGCGCGCCACGGCAGCCCGGTAGGCATTGGCAAACTCGGTCTCGCGTCCGCGCGGCACCAGCACATAGTCGGGTGCGATGCAGGTCTGCCCGGCATTGAGCAACTTGCCATGGGCGATCTTGAGCGCCGCATCCTGCATGTCGCAGTGGCCGTCGATGATGCACGGCGACTTGCCACCGAGCTCCAGCGTGGTGGGCGTGAGGTTCTGCGCGGCCGCCAGCGCCACCTTGCGGCCCACGGGCGTCGAGCCGGTGAACACCAGGTGGTCGAACGGCAGCGAGGCAAACAGCGCCGCCAGGTTGGCATCGCCCTGCACCACACAGAACTCCTCGGGCGCAAAGAACTGCGCCACCAGCAGCGCCAGCTGGGCCGACGTGTGGGGTGTGAGCTCGCTGGGCTTGAGCATCACGCGGTTGCCCGCAGCCAGCGCCGTGATGGCCGGCGCAAGCGCCAATTGCACGGGGTAGTTCCACGGAGCGATCACCCCCACCACCCCGAGCGGCTGGCGCTGTATGTGCGCGGAGGCAGGCTGAAGGTAGATGGGCGTGCGCACCTTCCGCGGCTTCATCCAGCGCGCCAGGTGCTTCAAGGTGTGCGACAGCAGAGTGCGCAGCACGAAGAAATCCGCCACCTCGGTGAGGCGGGGCGAGCGCATGCCGAAATCGGCCTGCACGGCCGCCGCCAGCACGGCACCGTTTTCGTCGAGCAGCTTGCGCATGCGCAGCAGGCGCTCGCGGCGCACGAGCAGAGGCACCTCGACCTGGATGCGGCTGGCCTGCCGCTGGGTTTCAAAAAGGGCGTGGATGTCGGCTGGTGTCATGGAGCGCATGATAGAGGCCCCTGCGCCTGCCTCCAGGCCATGCCGGCGTGTCCAGAGGGGCATGCCGAGCGCTGCCGACCAACGCTTGCGGGCGCCCCGGGACCCGCCCTCAACGCAGCTCGCGCGGCTCCACGTCGGTCACCTCCACGGCGCTGGGCAGCACCCCGCCACGGCGCGACGGCGCTGCCGGTTCTGCGGCGGCATCGGGCTGGCGCGCAGCCCCCCATTGCGCCCGGGAGCGCATGGCAGCGCTGAATCCCGTGCGCGGATCGACCCGCATCACCCAGGGGGTCATGGGCCGGCCCGTGAGCCGTGCCCAGGTCGCGCGCGCGGCCCACACCAGGCCCAGTACCAACGCAGCGGCCAGCAGGCTCAGGAACACCACCAGCCCCATGGCCAGCACCAGGGCACGCACGGCCAAGCGCAGCAAACCCGAAACAAGATTGTTCAAACGACACCTTTCCTTTCAACGGGTGGCCGCCAAACGGCCACCCTTTTCCCCTCAAGCGGGCTCGGAAGCCCCGCCGAACTGGAAAACACCGGGATCGAGCACCGGATCCACCGTCACCGGGATCACGCTCTTGGGCGGGAACCGGCCCTCCAGCAGCAGCTTGGACAGCGGATTTTCTATCCGCTGCTGGATGGCCCTCTTGAGTGGACGGGCACCGAACACCGGATCGAAACCCACTTTGGCCAGCTCTTCGAGCGCCGGGCCCGAGATCTGCAGCTGCAGGTCCATCTTGGCCAGGCGCGCTTCGAGCAGTTGCAGCTGGATGCGTGCAATCGCCTCGATGTTCTTCGCATCCAGCGCGTGGAACACCACCGTCTCGTCGATCCGGTTGAGGAATTCGGGTCGGAAATGGTTCTTGAGTTCCCCCCAGACCGCTTCCTTGATGTCATCCGCGTCCTGCCCGACCATGGCCTGGATCAGGTGCGAGCCGATGTTGCTGGTCATCACGATCACCGTGTTCTTGAAGTCCACGGTACGGCCCTGGCCATCGGTCAGGCGGCCATCGTCGAGCACCTGCAGCAGCACGTTGAACACGTCGGGGTGGGCTTTCTCCACCTCGTCGAGCAGCAGCACGCTGTAGGGCTTGCGGCGCACGGCTTCCGTCAGGTAGCCGCCCTCCTCGTAGCCCACGTAGCCGGGCGGCGCACCGATCAGGCGGGCCACGGAGTGCTTTTCCATGAACTCGCTCATGTCGATGCGGATCATGTGGTCTTCGCTGTCGAACAGGAAGCCCGCCAGCGCCTTGCACAGCTCGGTCTTGCCCACGCCCGTGGGGCCCAGGAACAGGAAGGAGCCCGTGGGGCGATTCGGGTCGGACAGGCCCGAGCGCGAGCGGCGGATGGCATTGGCCACGGCGGTAATGGCCTCCTCCTGGCCGACCACGCGCTCGTGCAACTTGCCTTCCATCTGCAAGAGCTTGTCCTTCTCGCCCTGCATCATCTTGGCCACGGGGATGCCCGTGGCGCGGCTCACCACCTCGGCGATCTCCTCGGCGCCGACCTGCGTGCGCAGCAGGCGCGGCGCACTGGCCACGCCATCCTTGCCATCTTCCTTGGCCTGTGCTTCCTTGAGCTGGCGCTCGAGGTCCGGCAGCTTGCCGTACTGCAGCTCGGCCACCTTGTTGAAGTCGCCCTTGCGGGTGAACTCCTCGATCTGGAACTTGAGCTTGTCGATGGCTTCGCGCACATGCGCGCTGCCCTGGGCCTGGGCCTTCTCGGACTGCCAGATCTCGTCGTAGTCAGCGATCTCCTTCTGCAGGCGCACGATCTCCTCCTCTATCAGGCCGAAGCGCTTGACCGAGGATTCGTCCTTCTCGCGGCGCACGGCCTCGCGCTCGATCTGCAGCTGGATCAGCCGGCGGTCGAGCTTGTCCATCACCTCCGGTTTGGAGTCCATCTCGATCTTGATCTTGGACGCGGCCTCGTCGATCAGGTCGATGGCCTTGTCGGGCAGGAAGCGGTCGGTGATGTAGCGGTGCGAGAGCTCCGCCGCGGCCACGATGGCCGGGTCGGTGATGTCCACGCCGTGGTGCACCTCGTACTTCTCCTGCAGGCCGCGCAGGATGGCGATGGTCGCCTCCACCGTGGGCTCGCCCACGAGGATCTTCTGGAAGCGGCGCTCGAGCGCGGCATCCTTCTCGATGTACTTGCGGTATTCGTCGAGCGTGGTGGCACCCACGCAGTGCAGCTCGCCGCGCGCCAGGGCCGGCTTGAGCATGTTGCCCGCGTCCATGGCGCCCTCGCCCTTGCCGGCACCGACCATGGTGTGCAGCTCGTCGATGAAGACGATGGTCTGGCCCTCGTCCTTGGCCAGCTCGTTGAGCACGGCCTTCAGCCGCTCCTCGAACTCGCCGCGGTACTTGGCACCGGCCAGCAGGGCCGCCATGTCCAGGCTGAGCACGCGCTTGCCCTTGAGCGACTCGGGCACCTCGCCGGCCACGATGCGCTGGGCCAGGCCTTCCACGATGGCGGTCTTGCCCACGCCGGGCTCGCCGATGAGCACGGGGTTGTTCTTGGTGCGGCGCTGCAGCACCTGGATGGCGCGGCGGATCTCGTCGTCGCGGCCGATCACCGGGTCGAGCTTGCCGATGCGCGCACGCTCGGTCAGGTCCAGGCAGTACTTGGCCAGGGCCCCACGCTGGCCTTCGGCCTCTGGGCTGTCCATCTTCTGGCCGCCGCGCACGGCCTCGATGGCGGCCTCCAGGCTCTTGCGCGTGAGGCCGTTGTCCTTGGCCAGGGTGGCGGCCTCGCCCTTGCTGTCGATCAAGGCCAGCAGGAACAGCTCGCTGGCGATGAACTGGTCGCCGCGCTTGATGGCCTCCTTCTCGGTGGCCTGCAGCACGCGGCCGAGCTCGGGCCCGCCCTGCACCTGCTCCTGACCATGAACGGCCGGCAGGCGCTTGACAGCGCTCTCCGCAGCGGCCAGCAGGCCCTGCACATTGACGCCCGCGCGCTGCAGCAGCGCACGCGGCCCGTCCTCCTGGCGCAGCATGGCCACGAGCATGTGCACGGGCTCGATGTAGGCGTTGTCGTTGCCCAGCGCCAGCGTCTGGGCGTCGCTCAGGGCTTCCTGGAACTTGGTGGTGAATTTGTCGAGACGCATGGATGAAATGTCCTCCGAATTGCGTCACACATGGGGACTTTCGGGGGCCATTTCAAGCATCCCGGGGGATGGGCAGGCCGGCGGCGGCACTTTTTCTCCCCTCTAGCGCGCCCGCTTTTGCAGCACAGCGCACGAAATTACCAACATTTACACATCCACGTTGTCCGCAGCAATGCCCCAGCGGGCCAGGGCCGCGTCGTCGCTCACGCGCGCATCGACCCAGCGCGCGCCCGCCGGCGTGACCTCCTTCTTCCAGAACGGCGCCTGGGTCTTGAGGTAGTCCATCAGGAACTCGCAGGCCTCGAAACTCTGGCCCCGGTGGGCGCTGGTGACCGCGACCAGCACGATCTGGTCTAGCGGCTGCAGCAGCCCCACCCGGTGGATCACGCGCACGCCGAAGAGCTCGAAGCGCCCGAAGGCCGCATCGACCATCGCGGCAATGGACTTCTCGGTCATGCCCGGGTAATGTTCCAGTTCCAGGGAGGCCACGTCATCGCCATCGTTGCGGTCGCGCACCGTGCCCACGAAGGCGCACACCGCGCCCACGCGGCGGTCTCCGTGGCGCAGCGCAGCCACCTCGGCGGACAGATCGAAGTCTTCCGTCTGGATGGAGACGCTGCATGCCTGGGGCGACGTCATGGCGAGCGGTGCAGGCGGGGGGCGGCCAGCAGGGCGCGCTCCTCTTCCAGCACTTTTTCCAGTTGTACGAGTGCGGGCGTGCGCGGCAGCTTGGCCACCAGGGCCTGCAAACGCGTGACGTCGGTCACCGTCGGGGCCACTTTCACCTGCGCAATGGCCGCCGGGTGGTTGCCGGACTGGATCAACGCCAGTACCTTCGTGGGCCATTCACTCTTGGGTTTTGCCATGGATCTGTTTTTTCTGAAAAAAGAGGTCGATTGTCTGTAGCATCCGGCAGAACTGTACCCCCCATGGCCACACAAACCATCACCACCGAAAAATACAAGCTCTACCCCTCGCCGCGCAACCGCACGAAGGATATCTTCACGCACGAGGTGTTCGTGCCCTACCCCTATGCCCTGGTGGACCTGGACAGCATGGACCTGTCGGGCAAGACCACGCTGTTCGCTGCCTGCCGGCTGTCGGACATGAAGATGGGCCAGGTGGTGACCTTCGAGCTGGACGCTGACCGGGCGAAGTTCGAGCGCCTGTTCACCCCCGACTGAGCCGCCAGGCCTGTCGCCCACCCTTGATTCCAACGGCGCCCCCCCGGGTCGCCAACCCGTCCCGGGCGGGCGGAACGACCTCCTTTCCATGAAATTTTCAGACATCACGCAGCGCCTGCAATCGGTAGAACACGACAACAACATCGATGTCCTGCGCGCCTGCGCCATCCTCTCGGTGGCGCTGCACCACTTTGCGGCCTACTCCGGCATCCCGGTGCCGCTGTTCGGCCCCGATGGCGGCGGCATCGGCGTGCAGCTGTTCTTCCTGATCTCGGGCTACCTCATCATCCAGAGCGCCGAGCGCAACTCCCTGGGCGACTATGCCAAGGCCCGGTTCTTTCGCATCTTCCCGGTGTACTGGGTGGCCCTGGTGGGCATCGCGCTGGTCGAGATGGCACTGGTCCCCGGCTTTCGGCAGCTGGTGGTCAGCGACTACCCGCATTTCCTGCTCAACCTGCTGAACCTGCAGCAGCTGTCCGTGCGCAGCAGCCTGTACTTCGACCGCGTGCACGTGGGCTGGACGCTCACGGTGGAGCTGTTCTGGTACGCCATCGTGCCGGTGCTGGCCCTGGTGGCGCACCGGCTGCGCTGGCGGCATTTCTGGCTGGGCGTGCTGGCCCTGTCCACCCTGCTGTCCGTCGCCTGGATCAAGACGGCCAACACCGGTGCGCTCGACTTCCTGTACCTGGGCCAGGCACGCCGCCTCGGCCTGGAGTTCTCGCCCGTGCTGCAGCATGCGCTGATCAAGTCCAACATCGTGGGCTACCTGTACTTCTTCGTGATGGGCACGGTGATCTATCGGTACGAGGCGGTGCTCAAGCGCATCCCCAGCAGCATCCTGTGGCCCGTGGCGCTGCTGCTGATCGTGCTGTGGTCGCAGTGGCAGGTGGTCGTGGGCCTCGCGCCGCAGCCGCTGGCGGCCGTGGGCCTGGCCTGCGTGTTCATCCTGCTGCTCAAGCTGCCGCCCATCCAGGACGTGCTGGCGCGCTACATCGGCAAGATTTCGTACTCGCTGTACCTCGTCCATGCCAAGGTGATGCTCGTGGTCTATGTCAACCTGCAATGGTCGGGAGCGGGTGCCCACCTCGCGGTCGTGGTGGCCGCCCTGCTGCTGGCCACAGGGCTGTACTACACCGTGGAGCAGCCCATGATCGAGTACGGCAAGCGCTTTCGCGGCGCGCGGCGTGCCGGCACTGCCGCCGCCACGGCGAACTGACCCTTCTCTCCCGCCTCCCTGCCATGCACGACGACGACAACCAGATCCACGTTCCCCCTTCTTTCATGGCCGTGTACAGCGATGCCCGCCAGCGCCTGCGCGAGCCGGCCAGCGTGGTGCGCACGCGCTACGAGCTGTGCGAAGACCTGGCCGGGCACCTGGTGGAGCATGCGCAGACGCTCTACCACGTGCAGGCACCCTCCGAAACCGAGATCCTGCGGCGCATCCATGCCGGGCTGTGCACGGGCGAATCGGGCGTGTCCGTGCCCGAGGCGACCTGGATCGTGACGCGCCTGGCCGAGTTGCTGGTCTGGCAATGCCCCGAGCTGCTGCCCCCTGCCGAGCCGGCCCCGCAGGCTGGCTGACGCACAGACCCTTGCACGGGCTCCGGTTCTTGCCGCTATACTGCGCGCCATGACCACCCACTGCACCCTGGCCCTGAACACCGCACCTGCGGTGGCCGTGCAGCGCGTGGTCAAAGCCAAAAAACCAGAGCTCATCTGACCGGAGCTGTGGTTCCGTCCGGATGAGCGACGGAACCCCTGGCAGAAAGACAGCTCCCTCTTCCCCTCTCTCCTTTCTCTCCCGGTATTCCGCGCGCGCAGCCTGGCGGTTCTTCCCTTGGTCGAACCTGAAAGGATGTTTTCGCATGTCCCCCCTGACATTTGCCACGGCTGCCGTACCTGCGGCAGCCAACCACCCCGCCCACCCTGTCTTCAGCGGCCTTTGGATCGCCCTGGTCACGCCGTTCAAGGACGGCGCGGTGGACCACCCGGCCCTGGCCACCCTGACAGCCCGGTTGCGCGCCGAAGGCGTCTCAGGGTTCGTCGCCTGCGGCTCCACCGGCGAGGCCGCAGCCCTGGACAAGGCCGAACAGTTGCAGGTGCTGGAAACCGTGCTCGAAGCCGCTCGCGGCCTGCCCGTGGTGATGGGTGTCTCGGGCTACCACCAGGGCCAGGTGCTCGACCGGGTGCAGGCCCTGGCGCGCTACCCGCTGGCGGGTCTGCTGGTGTCCGCACCGCACTACATCCGCCCGTCACAAGACGGCCTTCTGCACTGGTTCCGCGCCATCGCCGACGCCAGCGCGGTGCCTGTGGTCCTCTACGACATTCCCTACCGCACGGGCGCCACGCTCACCACCGAGACGCTGCTGGCACTGGCGGCACACCCCCGCATCCAGGCCATCAAGGACTGCGGTGGCAGCTCTGCCAAGACGCAGGCCCTGATCGCGGATGGCCGCCTCCAGGTGTTGACCGGTGAAGACGCGCAAATCTTCAACACGCTGGCGCTGGGCGGCTCCGGCGCCATCTCTGCCTGCGCGCACTGGCAGACGGCGCAGTTTGTGGAACTGGTGGGCTTGCTGCGCGGGGGCGATCTGCCCCAGGCCCGCCGCGCATGGCAGGCCCTGCAACCATGGATCGAGGCCTGCTTTGCCGAACCCAACCCCGCCCCGCTCAAGGCCATGCTGGCGCACGCCGGAGAGATGCGCAATGAACTGCGCGCACCCATGATGGTGGCCTCGCCAGCCCTGGTGCAGCGCCTGCTGGCGCTGTAGCCAAGGAAGGGATCAACCGCCCGTGACCGGCGGGAAGAACGCCACTTCGGCGCCTTCGTGCAGGGCGGCGGCCTCACCGCTCATCACCTGGCCGAGCGCCATGCGCACGGCCCGCCCGCGGGCCAGGCTGGCGGCATGGGCGCCGCCGCGCGCAATCAATTCGTCGCGCAGCCCGCCCAGGGTGGCAGCAGCGGTGTCCACCGCCTCGCTGCCTTCGCCGATGGCCTCGCGGATGGAGGCGAAATAGCGCACAGTGACTTTCATCCCAGCAGCTCCGCAAAGGCAATGAACTGCACCGTATCGCCCGGTGCGATCGTCTGGCCGGCAGGGTTGTCCACCACGCCGTCGCCCCAGGCAGCAGACGTGAGCACGCCCGAGCTCTGGTTGGAAAACAGGTCCAGCCCGCCCGCTGCGTTGTGCCGCACGCGCAGGAACTCCCGGCGCTTGTCGGCCCGGGGCCAGGCGAAATGCGCCGTGGCGGGCAGCGCGCGCGGGGCGACGGCCGGCACGCCCTGCAGGCGCAACAGAAAGGGCCGCACCAGCAGCGCAAAGGTCAGAAAGCTCGACACCGGGTTGCCGGGCAGTCCCATGAAGTGGGCGTTGCCGACCCGCCCGTAGGCGAAGGGCTTGCCCGGCTTCATGGCGATCTGCCAGAGGTCCAGCGTTCCGAGCGACTCCACGGCGGGTTTGATGTGGTCCTCTTCCCCCACGGACACACCGCCGCTGGTGAGGATCAGGTCATGGGCCTCGCTCGCCTGCTGCAGGGCCTGCACGGTCGCATCGCGCCGGTCGGGCACGATGCCCAGGTCGGTCACCTCGCAGCCCAGGCGCAGCAGCATGGCGCGCAGGAAGAAGCGGTTGCTGTTGTAGATGGCGCCCGGGCGCATCTGCTCGGGCGGCACATCCCCCGGCATGACCAGTTCGTCGCCGGTGGAGAACAGCGCCACGCGCGGGCGGCGCGCCACCTGCAGCTGGTGCAGGCCGATGCTCGCCGCCAGGCCCAGTTCGGCGGGCGCCAGGCGGGTGCCGGCGGACAGCACCACGGCGCCGCGCGTGATGTCTTCACCGGCCCGGCGTATCCACTGGCCGGCGGCTGGCACGGCGTTGATGCGCACGCTGCTGCCATCGTCCAGGGTTTCGCAGTCTTCCTGCATCAGCACCGCATCGGCGCCTTCGGGGATCGGTGCCCCGGTGAAGATGCGCGCGGCCGTGCCCGGCTGCAGGGGGGCGCCCGCGCTGCCGGCGGCAATGCGCTGCGACACGGGCAGCACCGTGCCTGCAGCGGCCACGTCGGCGCGGCGCACGGCGTAGCCGTCCATGGAGCTGTTGTCGTTGGGAGGCACCTGCAGGGACGAGACGGCGTCCTGGGCCAGCACCCGGCCGTCCGCATCGAAGGTGGTGACCGTATCGGTGCCTGCCAGCGGCATTGCGCGTTCCAGCAGCTCGGCCAGTGCGTCGGCCAGGGACTTGAGGGGCTTGAAAGCGGTGAGGGGTCTCATTGGTGCAGGTCCCAGTCGTATTCGAAGCGCTCGGCATAGTGCAGCAGCCAGTCCACGACCTGGGCCGGGTCGTTCAGGTCGAGCAGGGGCAGGCCGGTGGGCACGGGCAGTTGCTCCGGCGCGTCGGTGGCCACTGCGGCCACGAAATCGTCCTCGGCGTAGCGCACCGGCTTGGGTGCCTGGCCGGCCTGGGGCGCACGCCAGACCTCGACCTTGAGCAGGTCGCTGTCCTTGAAACCTTCTACCAGCACCCAGTCCACGCCCTGGTACAGCTCGGCCAGCAGGTGGTGCACGGTGAGCTCGGCCGGGCGCTCGAACTCGCGCACCAGCGCCAGGCGGCGGTCGGAGGCCGCCACCACCTCGAAGGCACCGGCCTCGCGGTGGCGCCAGGTGTCCTTGCCCACGTGGTCGATGTCGAAGCTGTGGTGCGCGTGCTTGACCACCGAGACCCGCAGACCGCGCAACCGCATCTCGGGAATGAGCTGCTCGACCAGCGTGGTCTTGCCGCTGCCGGAAAACCCTGCAAAACCTACCACCTTCATCCCATGCTCCTGCGCAAGGCCATGGCATCCATGGTCCACCAAGCTCCGTCACAGAGCGACAGGGACGCCCCAGGGCGTCCCGAACGACAGGCACCCATTGCCCGGCGCACCCAGGGCACGGCGGGCAGGGGGTGCCTCACTGGCAGTGGCGCTCGATGTAGGCCTGCACCTGGCGCACATCGGCCGGCATGACCTGCACGCGCTTGGGCAGGTCTTCGATGCCGGCGAACTTCGCAGGCCGGTCCGGTGCCTGGCCCAGGGCCTCGACGATGGTTTCGGCGAACTTGATCGGCAGGGCCGTCTCCAGCACGATCATCGGCACCGCCGGGTTGCTGTGGTGCTCCAGCGCCACTTTCACGCCATCGGCGGTGTGGGTATCGATGGTCACGCCATGGCGCTGGAAGTTGTCGCGGATGGTGGCCAGGCGGTCGGCATGGGTGCTCTTGCCGCTCTCGAAGCCGTAGCGGGTGGCGGCCTCGGCAAAGTGCGGGTCAGCGCTCAGGTCGAACTTCCCCTCCTTGTTCAGCGCATCGCCGAACAGGGCCTTGGTGCGCGCGCCATCGCGGCCCAGCAGGTCGAACACGAATCGCTCGAAATTGCTGGCCTTGCTGATGTCCATCGAGGGGCTCGATGTTTCGTGCGTGTCCGCACTGCTGCGCACGCGGTACACGCCCGTGCGGAAGAACTCGTCGAGCACGTCGTTCTCGTTGGTGGCCAGCACCAGTTTCGCGATCGGCAGGCCCATGGAGCGCGCCACATGGCCCGCGCAGATGTTGCCGAAGTTGCCGCTCGGTACCGTGAAGCTGACCTGCTGGTCGTTGGTCTCGGTGGCCTGCACGTAGCCGGCGAAGTAGTAGACCACCTGCGCCAGCAGCCGCGCCCAGTTGATGGAGTTGACGGTGCCGATCTTGTACTTGCGCTTGAAGGGCAGGTCGTTGCTCACGGCCTTGACGATGTCCTGGCAGTCGTCGAACACGCCTTCGATGGCGATGTTGTGGATGTTCTCGTCCTGCAGGCTGAACATCTGCGCCTGCTGGAAGGCGCTCATGCGGCCGTGCGGGCTGGTCATGAAGACGCGCACGCCCTTCTTGCCGCGCATGGCGTATTCGGCCGCGCTGCCGGTGTCGCCACTGGTGGCGCCGAGGATGTTGAGCTCCTCGCCGCGGCGGCCCAGTTCGTACTCGAACAGGTTGCCCAGGAGCTGCATGGCCATGTCCTTGAAGGCCAGCGTGGGGCCGTTGGACAGGCCTTCGAGCCACAGGCTGTTTTCCAGGTGGCGCAGGGGCACGATCTCGCCGGTGCCGAAGACCTCGGCCGTGTACGTCTTCTCGCACAGGGCCTTCAGGTCGGCGGCCGGGATGTCGTCGATGTACAGCGACAGGATCTGGAAGGCCAGCTCGGCGTAGCCCTGCTCGTGGTAGGCCTTGCGCAGGCGCGTGAGCATGGCGTCGTCGACCTGCGGATAGTGCTCGGGCAGGTACAGGCCGCCATCGGGCGCCAGGCCTTCGAGAAGAATGTCGCAGAACTGCTTGCGGTCTGCATGGCCGCGGGTGCTGAGGTATTTCATGGGGGTTCCGTCTGCGTTCAGGGCGCGGGTGCCGGCTGCGTCAGTTGAGCTCTTCCTTGCGGATGCGCGTGATCGGGGCCAGCACGGTGGGCAGGGCCTGCATCTGGGCCAGCACGGCGTCCATGGTGCCTTCGCGCGTCTCGTGCGTGAGGATGATGAGGTCCGTTTGCGTGGAACCTTCTCCGCCGACTTCGTCGGCTTCGCGCTGCAGCATGGCGTCGATGCTGATGCCGGCCTCGGCCAGCAGGCCCGTGACCTTGGCCAGCACGCCGGCCTGGTCGGCCACGCGCAGGCGCAGGTAGTAGCTGGTGACCACTTCGCTCATGGGCAGCAGGGGCAGCGTGCCCATGGCATCGGTCAAGGTGTTGGCCTGGAAGGCCAGATGCGGCACGCGGTGCTCGGGGTCGGCCGTGTGCAAGCGGGCGATGTCCACCAGGTCGGCGATCACGGCGCTGGCGGTGGGCTCGCTGCCCGCACCCTTGCCGTAGTACAGCGTGGTGCCCACGGCGTCGCCCTGCACCACTACGGCGTTCATGGCGCCCTCGACGTTGGCGATCAGGCGCTTGGAAGGCACCAGGCTCGGGTGCACGCGCAGCTCGATGCCCTTGTCCGCACGCTTGGTGATACCCAGGAGCTTGATGCGGTAGCCCAGCTGCTCGGCGTACTTGATGTCGGCCGCGCCGAGCTTGGTGATGCCCTCGACATAGGCCTTGTCGAACTGCACCGGGATGCCGAAGGCAATCGCGCTCATCAGCGTGACCTTGTGGGCGGCGTCCACGCCTTCGATGTCGAAGGTGGGATCGGCCTCGGCATAGCCCAGGCGCTGCGCTTCCTTGAGCACCACGTCGAAATCCAGGCCCTTGCTGCGCATCTCGGACAGGATGAAGTTGGTGGTGCCGTTGATGATGCCGGCGATCCACTGGATGCGGTTGGCCGTGAGGCCTTCGCGCAGGGCCTTGATGATGGGGATGCCACCGGCCACGGCGGCCTCGAAGGCCACCATCACGCCCTTGGCCGATGCGGCCGCGAAGATCTCGGTGCCGTGCACGGCCAGCAGCGCCTTGTTGGCGGTGACCACGTGCTTGCCGGCGGCAATGGCCTCGAGCACCAGCGCACGCGCGATGCCGTAGCCGCCGATGAGCTCAATGACGATGTCGATGTCGGGGTTGGCGATGATGGCGCGCGCGTCGTTGACCACCTGGATGCCTGCACCCACGGCAGCCCGTGCGCGCTCCACGTCCAGGTCGGCCACCATGGTGATCTCGATGCCGCGGCCCGCGCGGCGGCGGATTTCTTCCTGGTTGCGCTGCAGTACGTTGAACACGCCGCTGCCGACGGTGCCGATGCCCAGCAGGCCTACTTGGATGGGTTTCATGGTCATAAAAATCAGGGTTTCTTGGAAACAGGGTTGGTGGGCAGGACCACCTTGGAGATTCGGACAGGCAGTTGCCAGGCGCCGCCGGCGAAGCCGCGGCACATGCTGTCGCCGGATTCGCCGGTCAGCACGAAGCCTTTGCCGTCGAAATGCCATTCCACGAGGGACCAGCAGTCACCGATGCCGCGTCCCTTCATGGAGGAGCGGATCGAGCCATCTGCCGCATCGAATTCGCCTTCGGCGTCGAGTTGCTGCGGCTGGTAGGGCGGGCGGTCGTTGGCCAGCCAGTTCAGTCCACCGAAATTGTAGGCGCCCATGGCACAGGGGATGGACAGCAGGACCTTGCGGTCGGTAAGGCGATGCACCTGCACGTCGGCGGGCTTGGGGGGATCGCCATTGCAGCGCTCGCCCACCTCCTTGGCGTCGATGGCGGCCAGCAGCGGCTTGGCCAGCGCGGCATCGCCCTTGCGTTCGGGCAATGCGCGCACGGCATGGACCACCGGCGCCGGCACGGCGGCCAGCACCGAGGACTCGGCCTGGGTGCCGCGCCTCACCAGGGCGCCCGGCGTGCCGACGCGGCCCTGGGCCTCGTCCATCTTGAGCAGCACGGCGGAGGCACCGGAGAGCGATAGCACCCACCGGTCCTTGCCCGCGGTGACGATGGCCTCCTCGTTCTTCTGCAGCGCCTGCAGCAGTGCCGCCACCTGGCCGGCGGGGATGCGCGGGATGTCGCCCGTGAGGCCGGGCAGCGAAAGCTTGCCCACCTGGAGGTTCAGCGCTGCCGGCGTGGCCTGCTCGGTCGAGACCTGCAGGTCCACCAGCACTGGCGTGCCGGGCCCGGCCTCGCGGGTCAGGCGGATGGAGACGGGTTCGGAATCACCGGCGTCGGCCTGGTAGCCCACGGCCCGGCAGGCTCGGGTGTTATCGCACTGCAGGCCCCAGTCCTTGTGCCTGAAGCCCACGGGATTCCTGTCGGCGGCCTGCAGCGGCACCAGCACCAACGCAGTCAGGCCGGCGAGCAGTGCCAGGGCTCGGGCAGCAAGGCGGTTGCGCATGGGGCAGGTCTCCTGTCGGTCAGCGGGCCGGGCCGCTTCAGGCAGCCGCGGTCTGCTGGCGCTTGCGGTACTGCTCCAGGAACCGGGCCACGCGGCCGATGGCGTCGCGCAGGTCGTCCTCGTGGGGCAGGAACACGATGCGGAAATGGTCGGGCGCCGCCCAGTTGAAGCCGGTGCCCTGCACCAGCATGACCTTGGTCTCCTGCAGCAGCTCCAGGAAGAACTGCTGGTCGTCCTGGATCGGGTAGATGGCCGGGTCCAGACGCGGGAACATGTACAGCGCGGCGCGCGGCCTCACGCAGGTGACGCCCGGGATGGCGGTGATCAATTCGTAGGCCAGATCGCGCTGCTTGCGCAGGCGGCCGCCCTCGCACACCAGTTCGTTGATGCTCTGGTGGCCGCCCAGCGCGGTCTGGATGGCCCACTGCCCCGGCACGTTGGCGCACAGGCGCATGTTGGAGAGCATGTTCAGGCCCTCGATGTAGTCGCGCGCCGGCTTCTTGTCGCCCGAGACCACCAGCCAGCCCGCCCGGTAACCGCAGGAGCGGTAGCTCTTGGACAGCGAGTTGAAGGTCAGGGTGAGCACGTCCTCGCTGAGCGAGCCGATGGCGGTGTGCGTGGCGCCGTCGTACAGCACCTTGTCGTAGACCTCGTCGGCGAAGATCACCAGGCCATGCTCGCGCGCGATGGCGACGATACCCTTGAGCAAATCGTCCGAGTACAGCGCGCCCGTGGGGTTGTTCGGGTTGATGACCACGATGCCCTTGGTGCGCGGCGTGATCTTGGCGCGGATGTCGGCCAGGTCGGGCATCCAGCCGTTGGCCTCTTCACACAGGTAGTGCACGGGCGTGCCGCCCGAGAGGCTGGCCGCCGCCGTCCACAGCGGGTAATCGGGCGAGGGCAGCAGCAGTTCGTCACCGTCGTCCAGCAGGGCGTTGGTGGCCATCACGATCAGCTCGCTGGCGCCGTTGCCCAGGTAGATGTCATCGAGGACCACGCCTTTGATGCCCTGCTTTTGCGTCTCGTGCATCACGGCCTTGCGGGCCGCGAAGATGCCCTTGCTGTCCGAATAGCCGGCCGAATTGGGCAGGTTGCGGATCATGTCCTGCTGGATCTCTTCGGGCGCGTCGAAGCCGAACACCGCCAGGTTGCCGATGTTGAGCTTGATGATCTTGTGGCCGTCCTCCTCCATCTTCTTGGCCGCGTCCATGATCGGGCCCCGGATGTCGTAGCAGACGTTGGCAAGCTTGGCGGATTTCTGGACGGTTTTCATGCGCTGGAGGGTGCGGTGGAGAAAAAGTGCGGTTCGCACCAGGGTCAGCCAACGGGGCCGGCCAATGGGCGAAACCTATAATTTGACCACAGATCACCAGCGAGGCGGGCCCCCGGGCCCGCGCCGCGCACCCGACGCACACCATGAAATTCCAGCCGGACAAAGCCAACGTACAAACCGTCACGGGCTATGGCCCAGGCTGGATCGGGGTGGATGGCGAAAAGATCACCCACAGCGTGATCGTCGGCTCGAACGGGCTGCGCCAGGCCTGGCCCTGCGCGCGCTACGAAGACCTCACGGCCGAGCATTTTGCCGAGCTCGCGAAACTCGATACCGAGCTGGTCATCTTTGGCAGCGGCCAGCGCAACCGGTTCCCACCACCGGCATGGCTGCAGCCGCTGATGGCGCGCCGCCTGGGCCTGGAGACCATGGACACTGCCGCCGCCTGCCGCACTTACAACATCCTGGCAGGCGAAGGCCGCAACGTGGTGGTGGCCCTGCTGCTGGAGGCAGCGCCCTGAAAACAGGGGCACAGGACATCGCCAGGTACCGAACAGGTTCCAGCCTGTGTACTTTGGTTACAGAATGCGATTCGCGAAAGAGTCCGTTTCAGGGTAAAATCTCCGGTTGCGGTCAGGGGCCTTCCAAAAGCAATAACACCCCCACTCCCCTGGCTTATCAACGACTACATCCTGAGAGATTGAAGTGATATGGCGATCGTTGTCAACAAACCCCTCCCTGAATTTGAAGCCAACGCGACTGGTGGACTGAAGGTCTCCAACACCTCCCACCTTGGCCAAATTCTGGTTCTGTACTTCTATCCCAAGGACAACACCCCGGGCTGCACGACGGAGGCCATGCAGTTCCGTGACAAGTACAAGGATTTCGTGAAGGCCGGCGCAGCCGTGTTCGGCGTGTCGCGCGACAACATGAAGTCGCACGACGACTTCAAGGAAAAGCTGGAACTGCCGTTCGAGCTGATCGCCGACACCGAAGAGAAGATGTGCCACATGTTCGGCGTGGTCAAGAACAAGATCATGTACGGCAAGAAGGTCAAGGGCATCGAGCGCAGCACCTTCCTGATCGGCCCCGACGGCCTCCTGGTGCAGGAATGGCGTGGCCTGAAGGTCCCCGGCCACGTGGACGAAGTGCTCAAGGCCGTCAAGGGCATCAAGGCCCTGAAAAAAGCCGCGTGAAGCCGGGCTGCGGGCCGGCCCGCAGCAGCCCCGCCCGCCGGGCGCCGATGTGCCACCGGGAATGGGCATAATGGGGCCAATGCTTCCGGATTCCGCAACGACCGCCCTCCCCGACAAAGCCGCCTTGGCCTCCAGGCGGCTTTTTGCTTTCTGATCCCACCACAGACCAAGGCCCCGCACACCATGCCCCTCCCCCCCGCCCCCAGCCGCCGCGCCGCCCTGCTCTCCCCCGACGCCTATGACGTGGTGGCCCGCCCCGGCCGCGCCGCCGCGGCGCAGCCTGTGGACACGGAAACCCCGGCCACCCCCGCGCCGCGCACCACCGCACGCAAGGCCTCCGGCCGCGCCGCGCTGCAGGCCGTGCCAGCGCCGACGGCTGCCGCACCCGCCATGGCACCGGCAGCGCCCAGCACGGCACGCAGCCGGGCCGAGCCTGCGGCGGCTCCAGCCGTCGCACCCGCCACGGCACGCGGCACGACCAAAAAGAGCAGCCGCACGGTCGCCACCGCCACGCCGGCCGCGCCAGCGCCGGCCAGCCGCGCCAACGGCAGCGCCGCCAAGCGCGCACGCCCGAGCGGCCCGTCCAAGCTGTTCGTGCTGGACACCAATGTGCTGCTGCACGACCCGACCAGCCTGTTCCGCTTCGAAGAGCACGACATCTTCCTGCCCATGATCGTGCTGGAGGAGCTCGACGGCCACAAGAAGGGCATGACCGAAGTGGCCCGCAACGGCCGCCAGACCAGCCGCACCCTGGACGCCCTGGCCGGCGTGCACGGCGCCGACATCGCCCACGGCCTCAAGCTCGACTCCACGGGCCAGCGCGCCGCGGGCGGCCACCTGTTCTTCCAGACCGCACCGCTGGACTACAGCCTGCCCACCAGTCTGCCCCCGGGCAAGGCGGACAACCAGATCCTGGGCGTGGTGGAGGCGCTGCGCAAGCTGCACGCACCGCGCGAGGTGGTGCTGGTGTCCAAGGACATCAACATGCGCGTCAAGGCGCGCGCCCTGGGCCTGAATGCCGAGGACTACCAGAACGACAAGACGCTGGAAGACGGCGACCTGCTGTACTCGGGCGTGCTGGCCCTGCCGCCGGACTTCTGGGTCAAGAGCGGCAAGAACGTGGAAAGCTGGCAGAGCGGAGTGCACACTTACTACCGCATCGGCGGCCCCATCGTGCCGCAACTGATGATCAACCAGTTCGCGTACTTCGAGGCCCCCGGCGAGCCCAGCCTGTTCGCACGCGTGAGCGAGATCCGCGAAAAGACGGCCGTGCTGCAGACCCTCAAGGACTATGGCTCGGCCAAGCATGCGGTGTGGGGCGTGACCACGCGCAACCGCGAGCAAAACTACGCCATGAACCTGCTCATGGACCCCGAGATCGACTTCGTGACGCTGACCGGCACGGCCGGCACCGGCAAGACCCTGCTGGCCCTGGCCGCCGGCCTGACCCAGGTGCTGGACGACCGCCGCTACACCGAGATCATCATGACCCGGGCCACAGTGAGCGTGGGCGAGGACATCGGCTTCCTGCCCGGCACCGAAGAAGAGAAGATGGGCCCCTGGATGGGCGCGCTGGACGACAACCTGGAGTTCCTGGCCAAGGGCGACGGCGGCAATGCCGGCGAGTGGGGGCGCGCCGCCACCAACGAGCTGATCCGCAGCCGCATCAAGATCAAGAGCATGAACTTCATGCGCGGGCGCACCTTCCTGAACAAGTACGTGATCATCGACGAGGCGCAGAACCTGACGCCCAAGCAGATGAAGACGCTGATCACCCGCGCAGGCCCGGGCACCAAGATCATCTGCATGGGCAACCTGGCGCAGATCGACACGCCTTACCTGACCGAAGGCTCCTCGGGCCTGACCTATGCGGTGGACCGCTTCAAGGGCTGGCCGCACAGCGGCCACATCACCCTGGCGCGGGGTGAGCGCTCACGCCTGGCGGACTTTGCCAGCGAAGTGCTCTGAGAACGCGCCTGCAAGGCAGGCGCCACAGCCCGAACCAAACAAAAGGCCCCTGCCATCGGCAGGGGCCTTTTTCATGGCCACATGGATGCGCAGCACTCAATAGTCATCACCACCGCTGCCCATGGCGAGGTTTTCAAAGCGGGTCTGGTTCTTCTGAAAGAACAGCTTCACGGTGCCGGTGGGACCGTTACGCTGCTTGCCGATGATGACCTCGGCCACATTGGGCTCCTTGCTGTCCTTGTTGTAGTAGTCGTCGCGGTAGATGAACATGATGATGTCCGCGTCCTGCTCGATGGCGCCCGATTCGCGCAGGTCGGACATCATGGGACGCTTGTCGGTGCGCTGCTCCACCGAGCGGTTGAGCTGCGACAGCGCGATCACCGGGCACTGCAGCTCCTTGGCCAGCATCTTCAGGCCCCGGGAGATTTCGCCCAGCTCGGTGGCCCGGTTGTCGGCGCTGCCGGCGCCCGAGCCGCTCATGAGCTGCAGGTAGTCGACCACGATCAGGCCGAGCTTGCCGCACTGGCGCGCCAGGCGGCGCGCGTTGGCGCGCAGCTCACCAGGCGTCAGGCCCGGGGTTTCATCGATGTGCAGCGACACGGTGCGCAGCCGCTCGATGGCCTCGGTCAGGCGCGGCCATTCGTCGTCGGTGAGCTTGCCGGTGCGCAGGTTGCCCTGGTTCACGCGGCCGATGGAGCCCACGATACGCACGGCCAGCTGGGCGGCACCCATTTCCATCGAGAAGATGGCGACCGGCAGGCCTTCGTTGAGCGCCACGTGCTCGGCGATGTTCACGGCAAACGAGGTCTTGCCCATGGAGGGGCGCGCCGCCAGCACCACCATGTCGCCGGCCTGCAGGCCCGAGGTCATTCGGTCCAGGTCGGCGAAGCCGGTGGGCACGCCGGTCACGTCCACCGGGTTGTCGGCCATCTCCTGCACCTTGTCGAGCAGGTCGATCACCAGGTTGTCGAGCGACTGGAAGCCCTGCTTGGTACGCGAGCCCTCCTCCCCGATGGCGAAGATCTTGGCTTCGGCTTCGTCCAGGATGCGCTCCACGGTCTTGCCCTGGGGGTTGAAGGCGTTGGTGGAGATCTCGTCACTGGCCGTGACCAGCTTGCGCAGGATGGCGCGCTCACGCACGATTTCCGCATAGCGGCGGATGTTGCTCGCACTCGGAACGTACTGCGCCAGGTTGTTCAGGTAGGCCAGCCCACCCATCTCCTGGGCCTTGCCCTGGTTCTTCAGGTGCTCGAACACGGTGATCACGTCGGCCGGCTTGCTGCCGTTGATCAGCGCGCCGATGGCCGAGTAAATCATCTGGTGCTCGTGCCGGTAGAAATGGCTTTCCACCAGCAGATCGCCCACGCGGTCCCAGGCATTGTTGTCCAGCAGCAGGCCGCCGAGCACGCTGGACTCGGCCTCGATGGAGTGCGGCGGCGTGCGCAGCTTGGCGATCTCCTGGTCCTCACCGGAGCCGGAAGGCGGCACGAAACCCTGTTCGTCGAGCGGGGGAAAGACAGCAGCGGACATGGAATTTCTCCGGACAGGGACCTGATGGTGCACACCCCCTCACCAGCAATACCTGGCATCCGGGGATAAGCCTTGGGGCAATCTGTGGATTACCGGTGGGCAATCCTGTACAAATGGCGGAGTCGCAAAGACAAAAGCCGCCCGAGGGCGGCTTTCGCGGCAAGTCACGCAGATTACTACGTGCGGGCGATCAGGCGGTTTCGCCGTAGACCGACACGGTGACGTCCACCACCACGTCGGTGTGCAGGGCCACGCTGACAGTGGTTTCGCTGACGACCTTGATCGGGCCGTTGGGCAGGCGAACCTGGGCCTTGGCGACCTTGTAGCCTTGCTTGTTCAGTTCTTCGGCGATGTCCTGGTTGGTCACGGAACCAAACAGACGGCCGTCCACGCCAGCCTTTTGCGTCAGCTTGACCGTGGTGCCGGCCAGCTTTTCGCCTTCAGCCTGGGCTTGTGCCAGCTTGGCGGCAGCAGCCTTTTCCAGTTCGGCGCGCTTGGCTTCGAACTCGGCTTTGGCCGATTCGGTGGCGCGGCGTGCGCGGCCCGAAGGGATCAGGAAGTTGCGTGCGTAGCCGTCCTTGACCTTGACGATTTCGCCCAGGTTGCCGAGGTTCACAACCTTGTCGAGCAGAATGATTTGCATGGGTTGTGCTCCTTAGATCTTGTGCTGGTCGCTGTAAGGCACCAGGGCCAGGAAGCGAGCGCGCTTGATGGCGGTGTTCAGCTGGCGCTGGAAGATGGCGCGCGTGCCGGTCAGGCGCGCGGGGATGATCTTGCCGTTTTCGGCGATGAAATCGCGCAGCGTGTCGACATCCTTGTAGTCGATTTCTTCAACACCGGTCACCGTGAAGCGGCAAAAGCGCTTGCGCTTGAACAGCAGGGACTGGGTATTGCGCTTTGGGCGCTTGTCTTTGTTGAACTTCTTGAACGTGGCCATTGCGGACCCCTTGAAAATTAATTTTGTTGAATATCCTGGATGTGGAGCACAGCGTTCCTGCCATTGCGCGGCGTGGCGAGAAAGCCGCTGAAAGTCCATCGACTCCCAATCTGCTGCCTCGCAAGCCGCTCAGCCATCGCACCGAATGCGACCGCCTTCATGGCTGCCTTGACATCCCGCGGCTCGCCTGCCTCGTTTTGCCTGGACTCGTGCTCGAGCCGAAGGGCAATGGCGGGCAAGCCGGCGGGGGTGTAACGCAGGGCCTCAGCCTCGGCGATACAGGCCGTCAAGACGACGCGGTTCTCCACTCCCGAAAGGGCGGTGGACGATCAGCGCTCGCCGGCAGCGGCGTATTCCGCCTGGCTGGCCTTGCGGGCTTCTTCGCGCTCGACGGTCTTCATCATCGAAGATGGGCCCGTGTCGGCCTTCTTCTTCTGAACCGTCAGGTGGCGCAGCACGGCGTCGTTGAACTTGAAGGCGTGCTCCAGTTCAGCCATCACGGTCTGGTCGGCTTCGATGTTCACGCACAGGTAGTGGGCCTTGGCCAGCTTGTTGATCAGGTACGCCAGTTGACGGCGGCCCCAGTCTTCCACGCGGTGCACCTTGCCACCGCCAGCGGTGATCATGCCCTTGTAGCGCTCCAGCATGGCTGGAACTTGTTCGCTTTGATCCGGGTGGATCAACAAAATGATTTCGTAATGACGCATGCAGACTCCTTTTGGGTGAAACCACCCGCTGCGTCTAGAAGCGGTGTGGCAAGGGCAAAGCCGTAGATTATAGCCCGCATCTTTCACCTTGTACACTCACCCCTGCTCCAAGACGGCCCATCCGCTCGGCCCGACGCCGCCAATGCCCCCGGCATTGCGCAATAACTTGAAATACCACACACACGCCCAACCTTGTGCGCGTACTGTTTTATTTACGAAGACCCTGACATGTCCGACAACAGCCAGCCAATCACCTCCCAAGACGCCTCCCCCGAAGAAATTGAAGCCGCGATGGCCGCCAATGCCTCTGACGAGCTGTCGCGCCTGCAAGGCGAGCTGGCCGAGCTCAAGGCCAAGAGCGCCGAGCTGGCCGACCAGTTCCTGCGCGCCAAGGCCGAGGCCGAGAACGCCCGCCGCCGCGCCGAGGACGAAGTCACCAAGGCCCGCAAGTTCGGCATCGAGAGCTTTGCCGAGAGCCTGCTGCCTGTGGCCGACAGCCTGGATGCCGCCCTGGGCATCAAGGAAGCCACGCCCCAGCAGCTGCGCGAAGGCGCCGACGCCACCCTGCGCCAGCTGACTTCGGCGCTGGAGCGCAACAAGGTGCTGGCCATCAACCCGCCTGCCGGCGAGAAGTTCGACCCCCACCAGCACCAGGCCATCAGCGTGGCGCCTGCCGAGCAGGAACCCAACACCGTGGTGGCCGTGCTGCAAAAGGGCTACAAGATCGCCGACCGCGTGCTGCGCCCGGCGCTGGTGACCGTCACCGCCCCGAAATAAATAAATTTGGTGGATAACGGCTTGAAGCCGGCCAAGTTATCCACAAGTTACCAGTTATCCAAATCACTCAAACATCGCGGAGAAGAACATCATGGGAAGAATCATCGGTATTGACCTGGGCACCACGAACAGCTGCGTTTCCATCATGGAGGGCAACACGACCCGCGTGATCGAAAACAGCGAAGGCGCCCGCACCACGCCTTCCATCGTGGCCTACCAGGAAGACGGCGAGATCCTCGTCGGCGCCTCGGCCAAGCGCCAGGCCGTGACCAACCCGCGCAACACGCTGTACGCCGTGAAGCGCCTGATCGGCCGCAAGTTCACCGAGAAGGAAGTCCAAAAGGACATCGACCTGATGCCCTACAAGATCGTGGCCGCCGACAACGGCGACGCCTGGATCGAAGTGCGCGGCAACAAGCTGTCGGCACAGCAGGTGTCCGCCGACATCCTGCGCAAGATGAAGAAGACGGCCGAGGACTACCTGGGCGAGCCCGTGACGGAAGCCGTCATCACCGTGCCCGCCTACTTCAACGACGCCCAGCGCCAGGCCACCAAGGACGCCGGCCGCATCGCCGGCCTGGATGTCAAGCGCATCATCAACGAACCCACCGCCGCAGCCCTGGCCTTCGGCCTGGACAAGCAGGAAAAGGGCGACCGCAAGATCGCCGTGTATGACCTGGGCGGCGGCACGTTCGACGTGTCCATCATCGAGATCGCCGACGTCGACGGCGAAAAGCAGTTCGAAGTGCTGTCGACCAACGGCGACACCTTCCTGGGCGGCGAAGACTTCGACCAGCGCATCATCGACTACATCATCAGCGAGTTCAAGAAGGAACAGGGCGTGGACCTGTCCAAGGACGTGCTGGCCCTGCAGCGCCTGAAGGAAGCCGCCGAGAAGTCCAAGATCGAGCTGTCCAACTCGGCCGCGACCGACATCAATCTGCCTTACATCACGGCAGACGCCTCCGGCCCCAAGCACCTGAACATCAAGCTGACCCGCGCCAAGCTGGAAGCCCTGGTGGAAGAGCTGATCGAGCGCACCATCGCCCCCTGCCGCACGGCCATCAAGGACGCCGGCGTGTCGGTGTCGGACATCCATGACGTGATCCTGGTGGGCGGCATGACCCGCATGCCCAAGGTGCAGGAGAAGGTCAAGGAATTCTTCGGCAAGGAACCGCGCAAGGACGTGAACCCTGACGAAGCCGTGGCCGTGGGTGCCGCCATCCAGGGCCAGGTGCTCTCGGGCGACCGCAAGGACGTGCTGCTGCTGGACGTGACCCCCCTGTCCCTGGGCATCGAGACCCTGGGCGGCGTCATGACCAAGATGATCACCAAGAACACCACGATCCCCACGAAGTTCGCACAGACCTTCTCGACCGCCGACGACAACCAGCCGGCCGTGACGATCAAGGTGTTCCAGGGCGAGCGCGAGATGGCCTCGGGCAACAAGCTCCTGGGCGAGTTCAACCTGGAAGGCATTCCACCGGCATCGCGCGGCACGCCGCAGATCGAGGTGTCGTTCGACATCGACGCCAACGGCATCCTGCACGTGGGCGCCAAGGACAAGGGCACGGGCAAGGAAAACAAGATCACCATCAAGGCCAGCTCCGGCCTGTCGGAAGAAGAAATCCAGAAGATGGTGAAGGACGCCGAGCTGAATGCGGCCGACGACAAGAAGAAGCTGGAGCTGATCCAGGCGCGCAACCAGGGCGAAGCCGCCGTGCACAGCGTGAACAAGAGCCTGGCCGAGCATGGCGACAAGCTCGACGCCGCCGAGAAGGAAGCCATCACCTCGGCTGCAAAGGCCCTGGAAGACGTGCTCAAGGGCGAGGACAAGGCCGCCATCGAGGAAAAGACGACGGCCCTGATGGCCGCCAGCCAGAAGCTGGGCGAGAAGATGTACGCCGACGCGCAAGCCGCGCAGGCGGCAGCCGGCGCCGGTGCGGGTGACGCATCGGGTGGCCAGCAGGCATCATCCTCCTCCAGCAGCAAGCCCGACGACGACAACGTGGTCGATGCCGAGGTGAAGGAAGTCAAGAAGGGCTGAACACGCCCCGTTTGACCCGAGCCGCCGCGCGAGTTTCCTGACAAGGGGGCTTGCGCGGCGTTCCTGTTCCAACCGGGCTCAGAAAGACCATGTCCAAACGCGACTTTTACGAAATCCTGGGCGTTCCCAAGAACGCCTCGGATGAAGAGATCAAGAAGGCCTATCGCAAGCTGGCGATGAAGCACCACCCCGATCGCAACCAGGGTGATGCCTCCAAGCCTGCCGAAGAGAAGTTCAAGGAGGCCAAGGAGGCCTACGAGATGCTCTCCGACCCGCAAAAGCGGGCCGCCTACGACCAGTACGGCCATGCCGGGGTGGACCCCAACATGCGCGGCCCCGGTGGCGCGGGGGCGGAAGGCTTCGGCGGCTTTGCCGAGGCATTCGGCGACATCTTCGGCGACATGTTCGGCCAGCAGGGCGGGCGCGGGCGTGGCGCCGGCGGCCGCCAGGTGTACCGTGGCAGCGACCTGAGCTACGCCATGGAGATCACCCTGGAGGAAGCCGCCCGCGGCAAAGATGCGCAGATCCGCATCCCCTCGTGGGAGAGCTGCGACACCTGCCACGGCAGCGGAGCCAAGCCCGGCACCAGCGCCAAGACCTGTGCCACCTGCACGGGCACCGGCACGGTGCAGATGCGCCAGGGCTTCTTCAGCGTGCAGCAGACCTGCCCGCATTGCCGCGGCACGGGCAAGATCATTCCCGAGCCCTGCACCACCTGCCACGGCCAGGGCAAGCTCAAGAAGCAAAAGACGCTGGAAGTGAAGATTCCCTCGGGCATCGACGACGGCATGCGCATCCGCAGCACCGGCAACGGCGAGCCGGGTACCAACGGCGGCCCGCCGGGCGACCTGTACATCGAGATCCGCCTGAAGAAGCACGACATCTTCGAGCGCGATGGCGACGACCTGCACTGCCAGGTGCCCGTGAGCTTCATCACGGCCGCACTGGGCGGCGAGATCGAGGTGCCGACGCTGGCAGGCAAGGCGGCCATCGACATCCCCGAAGGCACCCAGGCCGGCAAGCAGTTCCGCCTGCGCGGCAAGGGCATCAAGGGCGTGCGCGCCAGCTACCCCGGCGACCTGTACTGCCACATCGCGGTCGAGACCCCGGTCAAGCTCACCGAGCACCAGCGCAAGCTGCTGCGCGAGCTGGAAGACTCGCTGAAAAAGGGCGGCGCGCGCCACTCACCCAGCGGCGAGAGCTGGACGGACCGGCTGAAGAATTTCTTCAGCTGAGCCCCGGCACTGTCCCACCACCGCACGGCGCCGCCAGGCCCGTGCGGTTTTTTCATGCCCGCGCGCGCCGAGAAGGCCGCATGCGCGATGGACGACATCGCGGTTCGCGATGGCGGCTGCTTCATTTTTACAGGAAAATACCCAAACGCCTTCTCCAAACGAGAAGCACAGAACACCCCCAGAGACCCGATGAAAAGCTCCGAGCGCAGTTTTGCGCGCCGCATTGACCTCACTTCGCTGCAGCTGTTCGTGGCGGTGTGCGAGCTCGGCAGCATCGGCCGCGCGGCGGAGCGCGAATTCATCGCGGCCTCGGCCGTCAGCAAGCGCCTGTCGGACCTGGAAACCGCCGTGGACACGGCCCTCCTCTACCGCCACAGCCGCGGCGTGACGCTCACGCCGGCCGGCGAGAGCCTGCTGCACCATGCGCGCACGGTGCTCTTCGGCCTGGAGCGCATGCAGGGCGAGCTTAGCGAATACGCCGACGGCGTGCGCGGCCACGTGCGCATGCATGCCAACATCTCGGCCATCTTCCAGTTCCTGCCGGAGGACCTGGGCGCCTTTGCGCGCGAGCACAGCCAGATCAAGATCGACCTGCAGGAGCACCTGAGCAGCGACGTACTCAACGCCGTGCACGAGGGCGCGGCCGACCTGGGCATCTGCAACGTCGGCATGGCCACGGGCACCGGCGGCAACGAACTGCAAAGCCGCCCCTACCGCGCCGACCACCTGGTGCTCGTGGTGCCCGAGGCACATGCGCTGGCACAGCACAGCGCCATCGGCTTCGAAGAGGTGCTGGACTGGGACATCGTTGGCCTGCACGCCAACAGCAGCATCAGCCTGGCCATGCGGGCCGCAGCGGCCGCCGCCGGGCGCCCGCTGCGCCAGCGCATCCAGGTCACGGGGCTCGACGCCATGTGCCGCATGATCGACAACGGCCTCGGCGTGGGCCTGCTGCCCGACCGCGCCTTCGAACTCATGCGCGGCGTGGGCCACCTGCGCGCCATACCGCTGGCCGAGGCCTGGGCCCACCGCGAGCTGCGCGTGGTGGCGCGCGATTTCGACGCCCTGCCCGTGACCGCACGGCTGCTGGTGGAGCACCTGGCACCGCTGCAGCCGGCGGCGGCACCCGCGCACGCATCCCTGCCCGCCGCCACCCCCGCCCTGCAGGGCGGGCCCCACTAAAATCACATTACCCACCTGAAAGAGACGCACCATGGGACGCACCCTGTACGACAAGATCTGGGACGAGCACGTCGTCCATACCGAAGAGGACGGCACCTCCATCCTCTACATCGACCGGCACCTGGTGCACGAAGTCACCAGCCCCCAGGCCTTCGAAGGCCTGCGCGAGGCCGGCCGCAAGGTGTGGCGCACCAGCTCGATCGTCGCCACCGCCGACCACAACACGCCCACCACAGGCTGGGAAGCGGGCTATGACGGCATCACCGACCCGATCAGCAAGGAGCAGATCACCACGCTGAACGACAACATGGCGCAGATCCACCCTGCGGCCTTCTTCCCGTTCATGCACAAGCGCCAGGGCATCGTCCACGTGATCGGGCCCGAGAACGGCGCCACCCTGCCCGGCATGACGGTGGTCTGCGGCGACAGCCACACCAGCACGCACGGCGCCTTCGGCGCGCTGGCGCACGGCATCGGCACCTCCGAAGTCGAGCACGTGATGGCCACCCAGACCCTGCTGGCCAAGAAGGCCAAGAACATGCTGGTGCAGGTGGACGGCCAGTTGGCCAAGGGCGTCACCGCCAAGGACGTCGTGCTGGCCATCATCGGCAAGATCGGCACGGCCGGCGGCACGGGCTACACCATCGAGTTCGCAGGCTCGGTCATCCGCGGCCTGTCCATGGAAGGCCGCATGACCGTGTGCAACATGGCCATCGAAGGCGGCGCACGCGCCGGCCTGGTGGCCGTGGACGACAAGACCATCGAGTACGTGCGTGGCCGCCCCCTGTCGCCCACGGGCGTGGAATGGGACCAGGCCGCCGCCTACTGGAAGACGCTGCACTCCGACGCCGATGCGCATTTCGATGCCGTGGTGAAGCTCGACGCAGCCGACATCCTGCCGCAGGTCACCTGGGGCACCTCGCCCGAGATGGTGCTGGGCATCGACGCCCGCGTGCCCGATCCGGACAAGGAAAAGGACGCCAACAAGCGCGGCGCCATCGAGCGCGCGCTGACCTACATGGGCCTCACGCCCGGCAAGCCGATCAACGACATCACCATCGACAAGGTGTTCATCGGTTCGTGCACCAACAGCCGCATCGAGGACATGCGCGAGGCCGCCGCCGTGGTCAAGAACCTGGGCCGCATGGTGGCCAGCAATGTGAAGCTGGCCATGGTGGTGCCCGGCTCGGGTCTGGTCAAGGAACAGGCCGAGCGCGAAGGCCTGCACGAGATCTTCAAGGCCGCGGGCTTCGAGTGGCGCGAGCCCGGCTGCTCCATGTGCCTGGCCATGAACGCCGACCGCCTGGAGCCGGGCGAGCGCTGCGCCAGTACCAGCAACCGCAACTTCGAAGGCCGCCAGGGCGCTGGCGGCCGCACCCACCTGGTGAGCCCCGCCATGGCCGCAGCCGCTGCCGTGCACGGCCACTTCGTGGACATCCGCCAGTTCTCCTGAACCCTTTCACCCCTCCATTGATCCAACGCCCGTTGGCCTTTCCACCCACCGACCGAAGGAGTCCCGTCATGAAAAAGACCGCCACTTTCATCGCCCTTTCGCTGGCTTTCCTGCTGGCCGGCTGCAACACCGTCAAGGGCGTGGGCCAGGACGTCCAGCGGGCCGGCGGCGCCCTTGAGCGCGCCGCCAACAAGTAAGGCAACCCACCATGCAGAAATTCACCGTGCACAAGGGCCTCGTGGCCCCGATGGACCGCGAGAACGTCGACACCGACGCCATCATCCCCAAGCAGTTCCTCAAGTCGATCAAGAAGACCGGTTTTGGCGTGAACCTGTTCGACGAATGGCGCTACCTGGACCATGGCGAGCCCGGCCAGGACCCCGCCAGCCGCAAGCCCAACCCCGACTTCGTGCTCAACCAACCGCGCTACCAGGGTGCCAGCGTGCTCATCGCACGCAAGAACTTCGGCTGCGGATCGAGCCGCGAGCACGCCCCCTGGGCGCTGGACCAGTTCGGCTTTCGCACCGTGATCGCACCGAGCTTCGCCGACATCTTCTTCAACAACTGCTTCAAGAACGGCCTCCTGCCCATCGTGCTGCCCGAAGCCACCGTGGCCCAGCTGTTCGATGAAGTGGCGGCCTTCCCCGGCTACCAGCTCACCGTCGACCTGGAGCGCCAGGTCGTCGTGCGCCCGCAGGGCGAGGAGATCCCGTTCGAGGTGCAGGCGTTTCGCAAGTACTGCCTGCTCAACGGCTTCGACGACATCGGCCTGACCCTGCGCCAGTCCGACAAGATCCGCGCCTTCGAAGCCCAGCGCCTGGCCACCAAGCCCTGGCTGGCGCACAGCATGGTCTCCTGACCCCAGGCCACCACACCCGGTTCATCACTTGTGGCCGACGCTGCCTGGCAGGCCTGCCAGGTCACGCGGCCATTCCTTTACAAAGAAGTCGTTCATGAAAATCGCAGTTCTGCCGGGAGACGGCATCGGCACCGAAATCGTTGCGGAGGCCGTCAAGGTCCTCGAAGTGCTGGACCTGAAGTTCGAGATGGAGTCGGCCCTGGTCGGCGGCGCCGCCTACGAGGCGCACGGCCACCCCCTGCCCGAGGCCACGCTCAAGCTGGCCAAGGATGCCGATGCCGTGCTGTTCGGCGCCGTGGGCGACTGGAAGTACGACAAGCTCGACCGCCCCCTGCGCCCCGAGCAGGCCATCCTGGGCCTGCGCAAGAACCTGGGCCTGTTCGCCAACTTCCGCCCCGCGATTTGCTACGAGCAGCTGGTGGGGGCTTCGAGCCTCAAGCCCGAGCTGATCTCCGGCCTGGACATCCTCATCATCCGCGAGCTCACGGGCGACATCTACTTCGGCCAGCCGCGCGGCCGCCGCATCGCCACCGATGGCCACTTCCCCGGCGCCGAAGAGGCTTTCGACACCATGCGCTACAGCCGCCCCGAGGTCGAGCGCATCGCGCACGTGGCCTTCCAGGCCGCACGCAAGCGCAGCAAGCGCGTGACCAGCGTGGACAAGGCCAACGTGCTCGAGACCTTCCAGTTCTGGAAGGACATCGTGACCGAAGTCGGCAAGGAATACCCCGACGTGGAACTCGACCACATGTACGTGGACAACGCCGCCATGCAGCTGGTGCGCGCGCCCAAGAAGTTCGACGTGGTGGTCACCGGCAACATGTTCGGCGACATCCTCTCGGACGAGGCGTCCATGCTCACCGGCTCGATCGGCATGCTGCCCTCGGCCTCGCTGAACAGCAGCAACCAGGGCCTGTACGAGCCCAGCCACGGCAGCGCGCCCGACATCGCCGGCAAGGGCGTGGCCAACCCGCTGGCCACCATCCTCTCGGCGGCGATGATGCTGCGCTTCTCGCTGAACCAGGAAGCCTCTGCCCAGCGCATCGAAGCGGCCGTGCAGAAAGTGCTGGCCCAGGGCCTGCGCACGCCCGACATCTGGAGCGAAGGCACGACCAAGGTCGGCACGGCCCAGATGGGCGATGCCGTGGTAAAGGCGCTGGCCGCCTGACCCCTGCCCCAAGCCCGATGCGGGCTCCGAAAAAAAAGCGCCGGCGACCCCGGCGCTTTTTTTGACCCCGGCCCCGGGGTCTGCGGGCGCCTACAGCCAGCCGCTGTGCACGAACTCCATGACGGAATAGATCCGGTTGTCCAGGGGGTGGGCGCGCACGGCGGCAACGATACGCGCCACGCCGTCGGCATAGGGCGCATCGCCATAGACGCGGGTTTCCAGCGTCAGGCTGCACAGCCCATCCCCGATGTCGATCCGGTGGTAGGCATGGCGCCCCAGATGCTCCTTGGGAATGTGCAGGTCACGGGACTGGACCTCGGCGGAACGCACGGACCGGATGTCGCCCGCCGCCAGGCCCAGTGCATGCGCCATGCCGACCGCCGTGCCGGGAACGGAAGTTTTCTGTGCCTGGTGGGACTCGGCGAGCGCGATGCGGTGCCCATGGAACAGATGCCCGCTGCGTTCCAGCATGCCCATGAACTTGAGCATCAGGATGTTGGTGTTGGGGCACACGACCACCGGAAAGCCGTGGCTGCCCTGCTCCAGCACCGACCCGGTGGCCAGCTCCACCAGGGGGCTGCCCGATGCCTCGCAAAATGCCGCGACGGCGGCAAGCTCCCTCCCGGAGCCGGCATGGACCACGATGGATGGCGCCGTGCCAGGCGCCACCGGCCAGCGCACGACCGCGCACCCCTCTCCCGCATCCAACGAGTCCACGAGTTCCCGGGCCAGCTGGCCCGAACCGACAATGATCACCTGCTGCATTGCTGCCTTTGCTTGAGAAAAAATTCTTCCGGGTGGCACGCCTCTTGCCGACCAGGGGACGCCGGGCCATTTCGTGATGGACGGTTCAATCCCGCATCCGCTACAATATCCGCTTATGTTTGCCGCCCACACGTTCGCCCTGAACATTGCACCCGCCGCCACGGCCGGTGTGGCTGCGCGCGCAACCATCACCAAAACCACGACCATTAAGGGCTGACTCAGCCTGGTTCGTCGTGCGCCCTTCCTGGCCTGACGAGCCAGGCGAGCAGTCCGGTCTGGCACTGTTTGTTAATCTGTAAAAGGGGCGTTGAAATGAGCAAGTTGGTAGGTTTGGTCGGCTGGCGCGGCATGGTCGGCTCGGTGTTGATGGATCGCATGGCCGAAGAGAATGACTTCGACCTGATCGAGCCATTGTTCTTCTCCACCTCGAATGCCGGCGGCAAGGCCCCTGCAGTGGCCAAGAACGAGACCACGCTGCAGGATGCGTTCAACATCGACGCCCTGAAGCGCTGCGAGATCATCATCACCGCCCAGGGCGGTGAGTACACCTCCGAAGTCTTCCCCAAGCTGCGCGCCGCCGGCTGGAACGGCCACTGGATCGACGCAGCCTCCACGCTGCGCATGGAAAAGGATGCCGTCATCATCCTCGACCCCGTGAACCTGCCCGTCATCCAGGATGCGCTGTCCAAGGGCGGCAAGAACTGGGTCGGCGGCAACTGCACCGTGAGCTGCATGCTGATGGGCGTGGGCGCGCTGTACAAGGCCGGCCTCGTCGAGTGGATGAGCACCCAGACCTACCAGGCCGCCAGCGGCGGCGGCGCCCAGCACATGCGCGAACTGCTCACGCAGTACGGCACGCTGAACGCCGAGGTGAAGTCCCTGCTGGACGACCCCAAGAGCGCCATCCTGGAAATCGACCGCAAGGTCATCGCCAAGCAGCGCGCCCTGTCCGGCGCCGAGACGGCCAACTTCGGCGTGCCGCTGGGTGGCTCGCTGATCCCCTGGATCGACAAGGACCTGGGCAACGGCATGTCCAAGGAAGAATGGAAGGGCATGGCCGAGACCAACAAGATCCTGGGCCAGGGCGAGGGCTTCGGTTCCAGCGCCATCCCCGTGGACGGCTTCTGCGTGCGCGTGGGCGCCATGCGCTGCCACAGCCAGGCGCTGACCTTCAAGCTCAAGAAGGACGTGCCCGTGGCTGACCTGGAAGCCATGATCGCCGCCGACAACGAGTGGGTGAAGGTGGTTCCCAACACGCGTGAAGCGACGATCAAGGACCTGACGCCGGTGGCCGTGACCGGCACCATGACCATTCCCGTGGGCCGCGTGCGCAAGCTGGCCATGGGCCCCGAGTACGTGGGCGCCTTCACCATCGGCGACCAGTTGCTGTGGGGCGCAGCCGAGCCGCTGCGCCGCATGCTGCGCATCCTGCTGGCCGCCTAAAATCCCCTTGCCCGGGCTCCAGGAGCCCAGGCCCCCAGCGCGCGCAATGCCTGTTGCGCGCGCTTTTTTGCGCCCTGACCCTTGACACACCCGGTTACGTGACGTTGGCAATTGGCAACATCTGCATGCCCCAAGTTGGGGCATGACCACCGGGGGCAAAGCTTCTGCGCCACCTCAGCTTGTCAGTGCAAAACATTGATGCTATGGTGCTTTTTACATATTTTCACGCGCCGGGGCGGGACCAGACCATGAGAAAAACAGCACCGCTCGACCGAGCCGCACAACCCAATCAGTTGATGGCAAACATGCATCGTTGGAAATTTTCTGTGCTGGCGGCTGCGGCCGTGGCAACTGCCGGGCTCTACGCCACCGATGCGTCCGCGCTCGCGCTGGGCCGTATCACCGTGCAATCCGCCCTGGGCGAACCCCTGCGCGCCGAGATCGATCTGCCGCAGATCACCCCTGCGGAGGCGGAAACCCTGAAGGCCAGCACGGCCACGCCCGAGGTGTTTCGCGCCCAGGGCATGGAGTACTCGCCCACCATGAACAACCTGCAGGTGCAACTGCAACGCCGTGCCGATGGCTCGGCCGTGCTGCGCCTGTCCAGCGACCGCCCGGTGAACGACCCCTTCGTCGACCTGGTGCTCGATGCCTCCTGGGGCTCGGGCCGCCTGGTGCGCAGCTACACGATGCTGTTCGACCCGCCAGCGATGCGCCGTCCGGCGCCAACGGTGACGGCCGCCCCACAGACCACGGCCCCGGCCGCGCGTGCGGACGTCCCGCCCGCCGTGGCCGGTCGCCCGTCGTCCGCGGCATCGGCACCTGCCGCTGCGCCCCGCGCACCCGCAGCCCCCCGCGCCACGCCCGCCGAAGGCGGCGTGACCGTGCAGGCCGGCGACACGGCCAGCCGCATCGCCAATGCCAACCGCCAGGGCGGCGTCTCGCTCGACCAGATGCTGGTGGCCATGCAGCGTGCCAATCCGGACGCATTCATCGGCGGCAACATCAACCGCATCAAGGCCGGCGCGGTGCTGCAGATACCCGACCAGGCCACGGCCCAGGCCACGCCTGCGCCCGAAGCCCGCCAGATCCTGGCCGCGCAAAGCCGTGACTTCGGCGCCTTCCGCCGCAAGCTGGCCGAATCCGCCCCCTCCACCACCGTGGCATCGGCCGAACGCTCGGCCAAGGGCTCGGTGCAGACCCGTGTGGAAGACAGCAAGCCCGCCACCACAGCCCCCGACAAGCTCACGCTGTCCAAGGGTTCGGTCAAGGGCCAGAAGGCCGCCGAAGACCAGTTGGCCAAGGACAAGCAGGCCAGCGACGCATCGGCCCGCATGGCCGAACTGTCCAAGAACATCAGCGATCTGAACAAGCTGGGCGCCGCATCGGCCGCAGCCCCCTCGACGCCAGCCACGCCGGCAGCACCTGCCGCCGCTCCCGCAGCACCTGCGGCCAGCACCCCGGCCCAGGTGGCCGTGCCCGGCGTGCCTGCCACGCCGGCCGCGCCCGAAGCCCCGCCGGCCACGGCAGCCTCGGAACCCACCAGCGGCGCATCGGCCGAGGCCAGCGCTGCCCCCGCATCGGACGCCGCTGCGGCCACGCCGCCCGCCGCCCCGGCTTCCAAGCCCGTCGTGCTGCCACCTCCGACACCGGTGGCAGAGCCCGGTTTCCTCGACGGCCTGCTGGACGACCCGCTGATCCCCCTGGCCGGCGGCGGCCTGCTGGCCCTGCTGCTGGGCTATGGCGCCTACCGCGTGATCCAGCGTCGCCGCAACAATGCGGGCGTGGACAGCTCCTTCCTGGAAAGCCGCATCCAGCCCGATTCGTTCTTCGGCGCCAGTGGCGGCCAGCGCGTGGACACCGCCAACAGCGAGATGACCACCGGCTCGTCCATGGCCTACTCGCCCAGCCAGCTCGATGCCGGCGGTGATGTCGACCCCGTGGCCGAAGCCGACGTGTACCTGGCCTACGGCCGTGACCTGCAGGCCGAGGAGATCCTCAAGGAAGCCGTGCGCCACAACCCGGCCCGCGTGTCCGTGCACGTGAAGCTGGCCGAGATCTATGCCAAGCGCCAGGACCGCAAGGCCCTGGAGTCCGTGGCCGGCGAAGTCTTCAAGCTGACGCAGGGCGAAGGCCCCGACTGGGCGCGCATCGTCGACCTGGGCCGCGGTATCGAACCCGAAAATCCGCTGTACCAGCCGGGCGGCCGCCCAGGCCAGCCCGAGGACGAGAATCCCTCGATTCCCGGCGCGTTCGTGAGCACCTTCTCGGGCGCCCCTGTGGCATCGGCAGCCCTGCCACCCGACCTGGACCTGGACCTCGACCTCGATCTGCCCGACGACGCACTGACCGATGCACCGCCCGCGCCCCCCGGCGGCTTTGCGGCGGCGGCCGCAGCAGCCGGCGCCGCTGTGGCTGCGCCGACACCGCGTGAGCCCCAGCGCATGGAGCCCGTGCTGTCCAACGACGACTTCGACTTGCCCGACCTGACGGCCGATGCCGCCTGGAACGCACCGGCCCCCGCACCGGCAGCCCGTGCGGCCGCACCCAACGACGAGCTGACGATGGCGCCCACCGGCCCCATGCCACTGGCCGACGCCCAGGACTCCAGCCCCATGGATTTCGACCTGGGTGAACTGTCGCTGGACCTGACGGCGCCCTCCAAGCCCATGGCGGCCCCGGCGTCGCGCGAAGCGGAAATCCCCACGGCAGCCGTGCCCATCTCGCCGGAAGACGACGGATCGGCCGCTGCCCAGGACGACCCGCTGGCCACCAAGCTGGCACTGGCCGAAGAGTTCAACGCCATCGGCGACACCGATGGTGCGCGCACGCTGATCGAGGAGGTCGTGGCCGAATCGAGCGGCGCCCTCAGGACCCGCGCCCAGCGCATGCTGGTCGAACTGGGCTGATGCAGCCCACCCCGGGACCTCTGTTTCGCCCCCTCTCCCAGGCCCGCCCATGAGGGTGGCCCTGGGTGTCAGTTACAACGGCCAGCCCTACAGCGGCTGGCAGAGCCAGCTGTCCGGCAACACCATCCAGGACAAGCTGGAAGCGGCCCTGGCGCGCTTTGCCACGCACCGCGTGGGCACGCTGTGCGCCGGCCGCACGGATGCGGGGGTGCACGGCCTGATGCAGGTGGTGCATTTCGACACCCCCTTGAACCGCCCGCCCTCGTCCTGGGTGCGCGGCACCAATACCTTCCTGCCCCCCGACATCGCGGTGCAATGGGCCAGCCATGTGCCCGACGACTTCCACTCGCGCGGCAGCGCGGTGGCGCGCCGCTATGCCTACGTGCTGCTGCAATCGCCTGTTCGCCCGAGCGTGGATGCCGGGCGCGTGGGCTGGGTCTACCACCCGCTGGACCATGCGGCCATGCGCCAGGCGGCCGACCATCTGCTGGGCGAGCACGACTTCACCTCGTTCCGCGCTTCGGCCTGCCAGGCCAAGTCGCCGGTCAAGACGCTGTCGCGCATCGACATCTCGCGCCGCGGGCTGGGCGAACCCCATCCCGAGCTCGGCTGGAGCCCCTGCTACTGGCGTTTCGAGTTCGAGGCGAATGCCTTTTTGCACCACATGATCCGCAACCTCATGGGCTGCCTGGTGGCCATCGGCCGGGGCGACCAGCCACCCGGGTGGATCGAGCAGGTGCTGCAGGCACGCTCGCGCGATGCCGCAGCGCCCACCTTCTCGCCCGACGGGCTGTACTTCCAGGGACCGGTCTACGACGCCGCGTGGGGCCTGCCCCAGCGCACGGCTGCGTATGATTGGCTCCCATGAGCACCTCCTCGCCCTCCCAAGCCGCCCCCCACCCCGCCGCTCGCACCCGCATCAAGATCTGCGGACTGACACGCGAGCAGGACGTGGACGCCGCCGTTGCGGCGGGCGCCGATGCCATCGGCTTCGTGCTGTTCGCCCAGAGTGCGCGCGCCGTCACGGCAACGCGCGCTGCCGAACTGGCACGGCGCCTGCCGCCCTTCGTCACCCCGGTGCTGCTGTTCGTGAACGCCAGCGCAGAGGAGGTGATGGCCGCCACCGCACAGATTGCCGGCGCCACCGTGCAATTCCATGGAGACGAAACGCCTGAGCAATGCCAGACGGCCTCCGGAAACGGTGCGCGGCCTTACCTGCGCGCGGCCCGTATACCCCTGGGCCCGGATGCGGCACAATTCGACCTCGTAAAATACGCACACGATTTTTCAAACGCCCAGGCCATCCTGCTCGACGCCCATGTCGAGGGGTACGGCGGCGGCGGCAAGGCATTCAATTGGTCACTCCTTCCACCAAGCGTCGGCTCTCACCTCGTTTTGTCTGGTGGACTCACGCCTGCAAACGTGACCGATGGCATTTTGCAAGTGCGCCCGCGTTGCACCACGCTGGCGGTTGATGTCAGTTCCGGCGTCGAGGCCCTCGGGCCCGATGGCAAGCCCCTGCGGGGCACCAAGGACGCCGACAAGATCCAACGCTTCGTTGCCGCCGTGCGTGCGGCCGATGCACAACTTGCAAAGAACCCCCATGAATTCCTATCAGCAACCTGATCCTTCAGGCCACTTCGGCTCCTATGGCGGCAGCTTCGTCAGCGAAACGCTGACCCACGCCATCAACGAACTGCGCGAGGCCTATGCGCGCTACCAGCACGACCCCGAGTTCCTCGCCGAATTCGAGTACGAGCTCAAGCACTTCGTGGGCCGGCCCTCGCCCGTCTACCATGCCGCGCGCACCAGCCGCGAACTCGGCGGCGCGCAGATCTACCTCAAGCGCGAGGACCTCAACCACACCGGCGCCCACAAGATCAACAACGTGATCGGCCAGGCCATGCTGGCGCGGCGCATGGGCAAGCCGCGCATCATCGCCGAGACCGGCGCCGGCCAGCACGGCGTGGCCACGGCCACCATATGCGCGCGCTACGGCCTCGAATGCGTGGTCTACATGGGCTCCGAGGACGTCAAGCGCCAGAGCCCCAACGTCTATCGCATGAAGCTGCTGGGTGCCACCGTGGTGCCCGTCGAGTCGGGCAGCAAGACCTTGAAGGACGCGCTCAACGAAGCCATGCGCGACTGGGTGGCCAATGTGGACAACACCTTCTACATCATTGGCACGGTGGCGGGCCCGCACCCCTACCCGATGATGGTGCGCGACTTCCAGAGCGTGATCGGCACCGAATGCGTGGAGCAGATGCCCCCGATGCTGGCCGAGAACAAGGTGCAGGGCCAGCAGCCCGATGCCGTGGTGGCCTGCGTGGGCGGCGGCAGCAATGCCATGGGCATCTTTTACCCCTACATCCCGTTCGAGAAGACGCGCCTGATCGGCGTGGAAGCGGCCGGCGAGGGCCTCGATAGCGGCAAGCACTCGGCGTCGCTGCAGCGCGGCAGCTCGGGCGTGCTGCACGGCAACCGCACCTTCATCCTGCAGGACGCCAACGGCCAGATCACCGAGACGCACAGCATCAGCGCGGGCCTGGACTACCCGGGCGTGGGCCCCGAGCACGCCTGGCTGCAGGAGATCGGCCGTGCCGAATACGTCGGCATCACCGACCAGGAGGCCCTCGCGGCCTTCCACCACCTGTGCCGCGCCGAGGGCATCATCCCGGCGCTCGAATCGAGCCACGCCGTGGCCTATGCCATGAAGCTCGCCAAGACCATGCGCCCGGACCAGTCCATCCTGGTCAATCTGTCGGGCCGCGGCGACAAGGACATCGGCACCGTGGCCGACCTGTCGGGCGAGGATTTCTACGACCGCCCCTCCATGCGCGGACTGACCGTGAAAGGCGCAGAGGCCAAGCCATGAACCGTATCAGCACCACTTTCGACCAATTGAAGGCGCAGGGCCGCAAGGCCCTGGTGCCCTACGTTACCGCCGGTTTCCCGTTCGCCGACATCACCCCCGCCCTCATGCACGGCATGGTGGAGGCGGGTGCCGACGTGATCGAGCTGGGCGTGCCCTTTTCCGACCCCATGGCCGACGGCCCGGTGATCCAGAAGGCGGGCGAAAAGGCCTTGGCCCTGGGTATCGGCATGGCCCAGGTGCTCGACCACGTGCGCGATTTCAGAAAGCGCAACACCACCACCCCGGTGGTGCTCATGGGCTATGCCAACCCCGTGGAGCGCTATGACCAGGTGCACGGCGCGGGCGCCTTCGTGCGCGATGCGGCCGCAGCCGGCGTGGACGGCGTGCTCGTGGTGGACTACCCGCCCGAGGAATGCGAGGCCTTTGCCGCCAGCCTGCGCGCGCACGGCATGGACCTGATCTTCCTTCTGGCCCCCACCAGCACGGACGAGCGCATGGCCCAGGTGGCACGCGTGGCCAGCGGCTATGTGTACTACGTGTCGCTCAAGGGCGTGACCGGATCGGGAGCGCTGGACACGGCTGCCGTGGAGCAGATGCTGCCGCGCATCCGCCAGCATGTGCAGATCCCCGTGGGCGTGGGCTTCGGTATCCGCGACGCCGCCACCGCCCAGGCGATCGGCAAGGTGGCCGACGCCGTGGTGATCGGCACGCGCATCATCCAGCTAATTGAGGACCAGCCGCACGAGAAGGTCGTGGCGATCACCGTGGACTTCCTGCGCGGGATCCGCAAGGCACTCGACGCATAATGTGCCCCTTGGCGCCCACCCACCCGGGGGGCGCCCATTACGGTTTCACACAGGGTTTTGTCCATCGCCTCCTGGCCCCAGGCCCGGAAAACCGGCGAAATGCGCTGAACCCTTGTCATTGACGAGGAAAACACCATGTCCTGGCTCGAAAAACTCCTGCCCGCCAAAATCCAGCAAACCGACCCGACCGAGCGCCGCCAGGTGCCCGAAGGCTTGTGGATCAAGTGCCCGAGCTGCGAAACGGTGCTCTACAAGTCCGACCTGGAGCACAACCAGAACGTCTGCCCGCACTGCAGCCACCACCACCGCATCGGTGCGCGGGCCCGCCTGGACGCCTTCCTGGACCCCGAGGGCCGCTACGAGATCGGCCAGGAAGTGCTGCCCGTGGATGCGCTGAAGTTCAAGGACAGCCGCAAGTACCCCGAACGCCTCAAGGAAGCGCTGGAGAACACCGGTGAGACCGATGCCCTCATCGTCATGGGCGGTGCGGTCAAGAGCATCAACGTGGTGGTGGCCTGCTTCGAATTCGACTTCATGGGCGGCTCCATGGGCTCCGTGGTCGGCGAGCGCTTCGTGCGCGGCGTGGAAACTGCGATCGAGCAGAAGGTGCCGTTCATCTGCTTTACCGCCACCGGCGGCGCGCGCATGCAGGAAGGCCTGCTGTCGCTGATGCAGATGGCCAAGACCAATGCCGCGCTGACCCGCCTGGCCAAGAAGGGCCTGCCCTATATCAGCGTGCTGACCGACCCGACCATGGGCGGTGTGAGCGCCGGCTTCGCTTTCGTGGGCGACATCGTGATCGCCGAGCCCAAGGCACTGATCGGCTTTGCCGGCCCGCGCGTGATCGAATCCACGGTGCGCGTGACCCTGCCCGAGGGCTTCCAGCGCGCCGAATTCCTGCAGACCAAGGGTGCCGTGGACTTCATCTGCGATCGCCGCGAACTGCGCAACACCGTGGCCAGCAGCCTGGCCATGCTGCAGCGCCTGCCAGCCGACGCCGTGCTCTGAACGAACGCTGGCCCATCAAAAAAGCGCCTGTCTCCGACAGGCGCTTTTGCTTGGGGCCCGGGGCTTCAGCGCATGACACCGGCTTGCAGGTGGCCCAAGACGATCATCAGCACCTGCAGCAGCACCAGCACCACCAGGGGGGACAGATCCACCCCGCCCAGCAAGGGGATCACCTTCTGGAACGGCCGCAACACGGGCGCGCACAGGCGCCACACCACATCGGACAGCGGGGAGCGGGCAGCGATCCAGGACATCACGGCATGCACGATGAGCAGGCCCATGAGCCCCGACACGGCGACCTTGGCCAGGCCGAACAGCACCAGCCAGGGCAACCAGGCCCAGGCGGCAGTCTGGCCGATGAGCACCAGCAGCAGCACGTACTGCAGCACCTGGAACAGGATCGCCGCCACCAGGCTGGAGAGGTCCCACCTGCCCACGGGCGGGATCAGCTTGCGCAAGGGCAGGATGACCCAGTCGGTGAGCGCAAAGACCAGCCCGCCGATGGGGTTGCCGAACGGCACGCGCTGCCACTGCATGTACAGGCGCAGCAGACAGGCGCCCGTGAGCAGGCCACCGACGACATCAAGCAGGAACGAAGCGATCTGGAAGAACATGGGGGAGGGGCAAAAAGGAAAGCGGGCGGTGCGAAAGCAGCCCGCGCCATGGGATGATAGCGGGCGAAGAACTTGCTTTATGACACAACCCCTTTCCCTGTCATCCCTGCCCCTTTTTCCCCTGGGCTCCGTGCTCTTTCCCGAGGGGCTGCTGGCGCTGCGCGTGTTCGAGGTACGTTACCTGGACATGGTGCGCAAATGCCACCAGATGGGTGCCCCCTTCGGCGTGGTGTCGCTCACGCAGGGCCATGAGGTGCGCCAGGCGGGCGCGCCCGAGGAGCAGTTCAGCGAAATCGGCACCCTTGCCGTCATCGAGCAGCTGGAGACGCCGCAGGCCGGGCTCATCACCCTGCAGTGCCGCGGCAGCCAGCGTTTTCGCATCGTGCAACGCAGCCACCTGGTCCACGGGCTGTGGATCGCCGATGTGACGCACCTCGACCCCGATCTGGCCGTGCCCGTGCCCGATGACCTGCGCAAGGCGTCGCAGGCCCTGGCGCAGGTGCTCAACACCCTGCAGCAGCGCGATCCGGACAGCCCCGCGGCCCTGGTGCCCACCGCTGCCCAGCTCGACGACTGCGGCTGGGTGGCCAACCGCTGGTGCGAGTTGCTGCCCGTGCCGCTGGAGCTCAAGCAGCGGCTGATGGAGCTCGACAACCCCCTCGTGCGGCTGGAACTCGTGGGCGACGTGCTGGAGCGCACGGGCATCGCGCAATGACGACCCGCAGGGCTAGCAGCCAGGCGGCAGGCACGTGCTGAGCAATGTTCTGGAGTGGCCCCGCCCGGTCAAGCGGCTGGTGGTGGTGGCGCTGGACATCGGCATGGGCCTGTTCGCCATGTGGCTGGCCTTCACGCTGCGCCTCGATACCCTGCACTGGCCCAACGAGGGCATGCAGTGGCTGGCCTATGTGCTGGCGCCTGCGCTGGCCTTTCCCATCTTCGTGAACCTGGGACTGTACCGGGCCATCTTCCGCTACACCGGCATCGCGGCGCTCATCACCACGGGCAAGGCCGTGGCCATCTACGGTGCGCTGCTGTTCGCCATTTTGCTGGTCGGGCAGTGGACCGGCATTCCGCGCAGCGTGGGCATCCTGCAGCCGGTGATCTTTCTGCTGCTGGTGGGCGCCAGCCGTTCGCTGGGCTGGCTGTGGCTGGCCGGGCAGAACACCCGGGCCCCGCACCGCCTGCTGATCTATGGGGCCGGCTCGGCCGGCGCCCAGACGGCCGCCGGCCTGGTGAGCGCGCGCAATTACGTGCTCGAGGCCTTTGCCGACGACGACCACGCCAAGGTGGGCCGCAGCATCAATGGCGTGCGCGTGTATGCACCCATCGCCCTGGCCGAGGTGGTCAAGCGCTTTGGCATCACCGATGTGCTGCTGGCGCTGCCCAGCGTGCCACGCCAGCGCCGCCACCAGATCATCGAGAACCTGCGCGAGCTGCCCGTGCGCATACGCACCATCCCGGGCCTCACGGACCTGGCCAGCGGGCGCGTGACGGTGACCGACTTCCAGGACCTGGAGCTCGAGGACCTGCTGGGCCGCGACCCGGTGGCCCCCGACCCCGCACTGCTGGGCCGCCATATCCGTGGCCAGGTGGTGATGGTCACGGGCGCGGGCGGCAGCATCGGCAGCGAGCTGTGCCGCCAGATCGCGCGCCAGGGCGCGGCACGCCTGCTGTTGCTGGACCACAGCGAGTTCGCGCTCTACAGCATCCACCAGGAACTGCAGTCCATCGTGCAGCAGGAAGCCATGGCCTGCGAGCTGGTGCCGCTGCTGGCCAGCGTGAGCCACGCGCAGCACATGCTCGACCTGTGCCAGGCGCACCGCCCGCGCACCATTTACCATGCCGCCGCCTACAAGCATGTGCCCATGGTGGAAGCCAACGCGGGCGAAGGCATCCGCAACAATGTCTTCGGCACACTGCACATGGTGCGTGCGGCCATGGCCAGCGGGGTGGAAAATTTCGTGCTGGTCTCCACCGACAAGGCCGTTCGCCCCACCAATGTGATGGGGGCCAGCAAGCGCGTGGCCGAGCTGGTGCTGCAAGCGGTGGCGTCCTGCACCGGCAACCAGCCCCCGACCGAGGGCGGTGCTGCGCGCCGCCATTTCTCCATGGTGCGCTTTGGCAACGTGCTGGGTTCCAGTGGCAGCGTGATCCCGCTGTTCCGCAGCCAGATCGCCGCGGGCGGCCCGGTCACGGTGACGCACCCGGACGTGACCCGCTATTTCATGACCATCCCTGAAGCCGCGCAGCTGGTGCTGCAGGCCGGTGCCATGGCCCAGGGCGGCGAGGTCTTCGTGCTCGACATGGGCGAGCCCATCCGCATCCTGGACCTGGCGCAGCGCATGGTTGCGCTGTCGGGCCTGAGCGTGCGCGCCCCGGAGCACCCCGAGGGCGACATCGAGATCGTCTTCACCGGCCTGCGCCCCGGGGAAAAGCTCTACGAGGAACTGCTGATCGGCGATGGCGCACAGCCCACGCCGCACCCGCGCATTCTGCGTGCGCACGAGGAACACCTCGCCTGGGACGCATTGCAGGGCCGCCTGCAGGCCCTGGAGGAAGCCATCCACCAGGGCGATGGCGCGACCATGATGGCCCTGCTGCACGAACTGGTGCCAGGCTTCCACCAGGAGCCGCTACAGGCCTGACATGAAGCCCCCCCTGAGTCGCTTCACGCCTTCCCCCTCTCTCAGTTTGCTTCGCAATCTGGGAGGGGGACGCCCCCGGTGCAAGCGCTGGACACGCCGCCCTTGCGGCGGGGCAGCCCTTGCACGGGGGCACTGGCCTTGTGCGTGCCGGTTTCGGGGGCTGCAGGTGGCGCGCAGCGCCATGGATCACTGAAGTGAGCTCCACCCTGTTGCGTGCCACGGCGACCTTGCTGACCGGCAGTGTGGTGGCCCATGCGCTGCCGCTGCTGCTGGGGCCTGCCCTCACGCGCCTGTACACCCCCGCCGAATTCGGCCAGTTCGCGTTGCTGTGGGCCCTGGCGACCAATGTGGCGGTGGTCGGCTGCGCGCGCTACGAGTTCGCGCTGCCGCTGGAAAAGACCGAACCGGGTGCGGCCGAGCTGATGGCGCTGTGCGCGCGCCTGCTGCTGCTGGCCACGACCGGCACGCTGGTGGCCGGCGGGGTCATCGCCGTGCTGCAGGGCAAGCCGCTGGCCTGGGCCCTGCCCCTGGCCGTGCTGTCCATCGCGGCCACGCAGTGGCTCACGCTGTGGGCCACGCGCTCGCAGCGCTTTGGCCTGCTGTCCGTCGCGCGCCTGGTGCAGCATGGCGGCGGCGCCCTGCTGCAGCTGGCACTGGGCCTGCTCAAGGTGGGCACGGCAGGTCTGCTGGCCGGTGCCGTGGCCGCAGGGCTGGTGGCTGCAGCCGCACTGGCCAGGCCGGCTCCTGCCGGGGGCTGGGCGGTGCTGTGGAGCACCCCCTGGGCATCGCTGCGCGCCATGGCGGCGCGCCACCGCGACTTTCCGCTGCTCAACACGCCGCATGCCTTCATGGGTGCGCTGCAGGACACGCTGACACTGATCGCCGTGGCGGCCTGGGCGGGTGGTGCGGCAGCGGGCCTGTGGGCGCTGTCGCTGCGCTACCTCAAGGCACCGGCCACCTTGCTCGGCGGCGCGCTCTCGCAGGCGCTGTACCCCCAATTGCTGCAGGCCCGCACGGCGGGCGAGGCCCGTGCCCTGGTGCGCAAGAGCATGCTGGCGCTGGCCACCATCGCCCTGCCGATGGCAGCCGTGCTGATGCTCTGGGGACCCTGGCTGTTCACCACCGCGTTCGGTGCGCAGTGGAGCGAGGCGGGCCCGCTGGTGCGCGCGATCGCGCCCTACATCGCCCTGCACTTCATCGCCTCGCCGCTGTCGGTGACCACACTGGCCTGGCGCGCGCAGGCCTGGGCGCTGCGCCTGGCACTGGTGGGACAATTGGCCTTCTTTGCCGGGCTGCTGGCCGGCCTGGCCCTGGGCGGCCTGGAAGGTGCGGCCTGGGGCCTGTCGGCCTCCATGCTGCCCTACTTCGCCTACTACTTCCTCACCCTTGCCCACTGGAAAAACATCCCCGATGAAAGCCTGGCTTAACCGCGCACGGCGCCGGATCTGGCAGGCGCTGATGTACCGCATGGTGTTCGGCGAGCGCACGCCGGGCGGCGTGCTGCTGGCGCACACGCGCATCGCGCCCAGCACCTGCATCGAGGGGGAGCCGGGCCTCACGCTCGCGGACCACGTGTTCATCGGCCAGTTCAATTTTCTCGACGCCACCGCGGGTCTCACGATCGACGAGGGAGTGCAGATCACCAATTTCGTGAGCATCGTCACCCACAGCTCGCACCGTTCCATCCGGCTGCTCGGGCGCGGCTACGCAACCCATGCGGGTGGTGAAGTGCCCGGCTACGTGAAGGGGGCCGTGCACATCGGCGCCTATGCCTTCGTCGGGCCGCACAGCCTGGTCGAGGCCGGCACGCGCATCGGCCGCGGGGCGCTGATCTGCGCCTACTCGCAGGTGCGCGGCGAAGTACCGGCATTTGCCGTGATGGCCGGCGCGCCGGCACGCCAGGTGGGCGACGTGCGCACGGCCGATGCGGCCCTGCTGGCGCAGTACCCCGAATGGGCACAGCATTACCAGGCCTGGGCGGGAGAACTGCCCACCGCCGGGCCGGAGCAACCCCATGGCTGAGGCACAGAAGCACCTGTGCCTGCTGGGCGATGCCAACAGCCCGCACATCCGGCGCTGGGCGGCGGAGATGCGCGCGCGCGGCTACCGGGTATCACTGGTCACGGCCCGCCCGGAGCCTATCGAGGGGGTGGAGCAGAAGGTGCTGGCGCCCGTGCGCCGCTCAACCGACTGGCTGCTGCGCGTGGGGCAGGCACGCCGCTACGTGCAGGCGCTGGCGCCCGACATCGTGCACGCGCACTACATCACCTCCTACGGCTACCTGGCGGCCCGCTGTGGCCGCCACCCGCTGGTGATGACGGCCTGGGGCAGCGACCTGCTGGTGACGCCGCACAAGAGCGCGCTGATGCGCTGGCTCACGGGCTGGAGCCTGCGCCGGGCCGACCTGATCACCGGTGACTCGCAGAGCCTGATCGACGCGGCCCAGGCCTACGGCCTGGCCTGCCCTGTGCAGGAGATCCACTGGGGCGTGGACCTTGCGCGCTTTGCGCCGGTGCCCTGGGCCGGCAAGACCGGGCTGCAGCTCGTGAGCCTGCGCTCCTGGGAACCCAACTACAACATCGACACCATCGTCGAGGCGGTGGCCGCCCTGGTGGCGCGCCATCCCGAAGCAGGGGTGCAACTGCACCTGCTGGGCGGCGGATCGATGGAAGCCGCGCTGCGCGCGCTGGTGAGCGCCAGGGGGCTGGAGCAGCAGGTGGTCTTTCACGGCCGGCTGGACGATGCGGGCATGGCGCGGGTGCTGGCGCAGTGCAAGATCTCCGTCTCGGTGCCCACGAGCGACGCGACCTCGGTCTCGGTGCTCGAAAGCATGGCCTGCGGCCTGGCCGTGGTGGCCAGCGACCTGGACGCCAACCGTGCCTGGCTCGATGCCAGCGTGCTGGTGCCACCGCGCGATGCGGCCGCCCTGGCCCGCTGCCTGGAGGCGCTGGTTGCCGACGATGGAGGGGCGCAGCGCCACGGCCAGGAGAACACGCAGCGCATTGCGCGCGACGGCGACCGTGCCGTACAGATGGATACGATGGACCGACTTTACCGAGAACGGATGGGCACGCCATGAGCCGGCCCCAGGACACCCCGGCATGGGTCAGCGTGATCGCGCCCTGCTGCAACGAGGCGGCCCACATCGCGGCCTTCTGCGACAGCGCGCTGGCACAGGTGCTGCCGCCCAGCTGGCAGATGGAAGTGCTGGTGGCCGATGGCTGCAGCGACGACGGCACGCGCGAGTTGCTGGTTGCGCGCAGCGCGCAGGATGACAGGCTGCAGTGGGTGGACAACCCCGGGCGCATCGTCTCCACCGGGCTCAACGCCTGCATTGCACGCGCACGGGGCGAAGTCATCGTGCGGCTGGACATCCACACCCGCTTCGCACCCGACTATGTGGCGCGCTGCATCGAGACCTTGCAACGCACCGGCGCCGACAACGTGGGCGGCCCCTGGGTGGCCGAAGGCACGGGGCCCATGGGCCAAGCCGTGGCCGCCGCCTTCCAGTGCCGCTGGGTGGTGGGTGGCGCGCGCTCGCGCGACACCGGGTTCGACGGCGAGGTGGACACGGTCTACCTGGGCTGCTGGCCGCGCGCCGTGTTCGAGCGCATCGGCGGCTTCGACGAGGCCCTGGTGCGCAACCAGGACGACGAGCACAACCTGCGCCTGCGCCTGGCGGGCGGGCGCATCTGGCAGAGCCCGCTGATCCATTCGCTCTACCACCCGCGCAACTCGCTGCGCCATTTGTTCGCGCAGCAGCGGCAGTATGGCTACTGGCGCCCTTTCGTGGTGCGCAAGCACGGACAGGCCGGTTCGGTGCGGCAGCTGGTACCCGCCGCCTTCGTGGCCGCGCTCGGCCTGTTCGCGCTGTGCCTGCCCTGGACCGCGCTGCCGCTGGCCGCATTGGTGGCGCTGTATGCAGCCTACGTGGGCCTGGCCTCGGTGTCGGCTGCGCGCAGTGCAGGCCGCTGGCAATTGCTGGCGCGGCTGCCGGTGGTGATCGCCGCATACCATGTGGCCTATGGCCTGGGCACCTGGCGCGGCCTGTGGGACGTGCTGCGCGCGCGCGCGCCCTCGGCCCAATTTGCCCGGATCACGCGATGAGCAACCCCGGCGAACCCCAGGCCGTGCAGGCGCGCTATGCGCGCCGCGATGCCGCACAGGATGCCCTGCGCTACCAGCTGATGGCCAGCGCCTCGGCCCTGCAGGCGCAGCAGGAGCGCCTGCGCGCCCTGGTACGGCTGTGGAACGCCCATGGCTGGACCAGCCTCTCGGACCTGGCCATCACCGAGGTCGGCTGCGGCGCGGGCGGCAACCTGCAGGACCTGCTGCGCCTGGGTGCCAGCCCGGCACGCCTGCAGGGGCTGGAGCTGATCACCGAGCGTGCCGCGCAGGCGCGCGCCGCGCTGCCGGGTGCCGTGCGCATCACCGAGGGCGATGCCACGCTGGCCCCCGTGGCCGAGGACAGCCAGCATGCCGTGCTGGCCTTCACCCTGTTCAGCTCGCTGCTGGACCCGGCCTTCCGCAAGCACATGGCAGAGACCCTGTGGCGCTGGGCGGCTCCGGGCGGCGGCGTACTGGTCTATGACTTCATCGTGGACAATCCCCGCAATCCCGACGTGCGCGGCGTGCCCCTGACCGAACTGCGCCGCCTGTTTCCCCACGCGCAGGCGGTGCAGTCGCGGCGGACCACGCTGGCCCCGCCCATTGCGCGCCGGCTGCCTGCGGCCTGCCTCGCGCCGGCATCCGTACTGCTGTACCCGCTGCGCACCCACCGGTTGACCTGGCTGGCCAAGCCGGCCTGACCCTCTGCTTCGCACCGCACTGAATCACGCTCCATGAAAATCACCGTCATCGGCACCGGCTATGTGGGCCTTGTCACCGGGGCCTGTCTCTCGGAGATGGGCAACCACGTGGTGTGCCTGGACCTCGATGCGCGCCGGATCGCCGCGCTGAACCAGGGCCAGTTGCCCATCCACGAGCCCGGCCTGCTCGACGTGGTGCTGCGCAACGCGCGCAGCGGCCGCCTGGAGTTCACGACCGACATCGACCGTGCCGTGGCACACGGCATGCTGCAGTTCATCGCCGTGGGTACGCCCCCGAGCGAGGACGGCTCGGCCGACCTGCAGCATGTGCTGGCAGCGGCGCGCTCGATCGCCGAGCGCATGGCGGGCTACAAGCTCATCGTCAACAAGAGCACGGTGCCCGTGGGCACGGCCGACCGGGTGCGCGACGCGGTGGCCGGCGTGCTGGCAGGCCGCGGCCTGCCGGCCGACTTTGCGGTGGTGTCCAACCCCGAATTCCTCAAGGAAGGCAGCGCGGTACAGGACTTCATGCGGCCCGACCGCGTGATCGTGGGCAGCGCGGACGAACGCGCCACCGAGCTCATGCGCGCCGTGTACGCGCCCTTCATGCGCAACCGCGACCGCCTGGTGGTGATGGACGTGCGCAGCGCCGAATTCACCAAGTACGCGGCCAATGCCATGCTGGCCACGCGCATCAGCTTCATGAACGAGCTGGCGCTGCTGGCCGAGAAGCTTGGGGCCGACATCGAGAACGTGCGCACCGGCATCGGCATGGACCCACGCATCGGCACGCATTTCCTCTACGCAGGCACGGGCTATGGCGGGTCGTGCTTTCCCAAGGATGTGCGCGCGCTCATCCGGACTGCGCAGGACGCGGGGCAGGAGTTCCACATCCTGCCTGCAGTGCGGGCCGTGAACGAGCGCCAGAAACAGGTGCTCACGGACAAGATCACCGCGCGCTTCGGCCCCGACCTAGCGGGGCGGCGCTTTGCGCTGTGGGGCCTGGCCTTCAAGCCCGGTACCGACGACATGCGCGAGGCCCCGAGCCTGGCCATCATCGAGCGCCTTCTGGCCCTGGGCGCCGAGGTCGTTGCCTACGACCCCCAGGCCATGGACCAGGCGCGCCAGGCCCTGGGCGAACGCCCCGGCCTTTCTTTCGCGCAGCTCGCCGATGCGGCTTTGCAGGGCGCGGACGCGCTCGTCATCGCCACCGAGTGGAAGGAGTTCCGCAGCCCGGACTTCGCCCACCTGGCCGCCACGCTGCGCGAACGCGTGGTGTTCGATGGCCGCAACCTTTTCGAGCCCGCCGAGCTGCATGCCGCGGGGCTGGAATACCACGCCATCGGCCGTGGCACTGTCCCCGCCAAACCTTTGCCATCCAACCATGCCGAACGCTGACACTGCCGCCCTGCCCTTCCTCCCTTTCGCCCGCCCCGACATCGGCGATGCCGAGGTGAATGCGGTTGCCGAGGCCATGCGCTCGGGCTGGGTCACCACCGGGCCGCAGACCAGGACCTTCGAGCAGGCCTTCACCGACTACCTCGGCGGCGGCGTGGATAGCCTGGCCGTGAACTCGGCCACGGCCGGCCTGCACCTGGCCCTGGAAGCCCTGGGCATCGGCCCGGGCGACGAGGTGATCGCGCCCACGCTGACCTTCACGGCCACGACCGAGGTGGTGCGCTACCTCGGTGCCGACCCGGTGCTGGTGGATGTGGACCCGGTGACGCTGAACATGGACCCGGCCCGGGTGCGCGCCGCCATCACGCCGCGCACCAAGGCCGTCATGCCGGTGCACTACGGTGGCCTGGCCTGCGACATGGATGCCATCCTGGCGATTGCGAAGGAACACGGCCTCAAGGTGGTGGAAGACGCGGCACATGCCCTGCCCACGACCTGGAAGGGCACGCTGGTGGGGCAACTGGCCTCGGATGTCACGGTGTTCAGCTTCTACGCCAACAAGACCATCACCACCGGCGAAGGCGGCATGGCAGTGACGCGCGACCCGGACCTGGCCAGGCGCATGCGCGTGATGCGCCTGCACGGCATGAACCGCGATGCCTTCGACCGTTTCACCTCCAAGACACCCGCCTGGTACTACGAGGTGGTGGCACCGGGCTTCAAGTACAACATGACCGACGTGGCCGCGGCCATGGGGGTGCAGCAACTGGCGCGCCTGCCGGCCTTCGTGGAGCGGCGCCAATACCTGGCACAGCGCTACCACGCCGGCCTGAAAAACCTGCCCCTGGAGTTGCCGGCACAAGCCCCTGCGGGCGACGTGCATGCCTGGCACCTGTACGTGATCCGCCTGACACAAGGCGCACGCCTGTCGCGCGATGCACTGGTGCAGGGTTTGTCGGACCTCGGTATCGGCACCAGCGTGCACTATGTGCCGCTGCACCGCCACCCCTACTGGCGCGACCGCTATGCGCTCACGCCTGCGATGTTCCCGCAGGCCGACGCGGCCTACCAGGCCATGGTGAGCATTCCCTTGTTCACCGCGATGGGCGATGCCGACCAGGACCGTGTGATAGCGGCCCTGCAGACCCTGCTGGGGTGAGGATGCTCAAGCGCCTGCTGGACATCGGGGTTGCGGGCAGTGCCCTGCTGGCGCTTGGCCCGGTGCTGCTGGCCATCGCGCTCTGGGTGCGTTGTGATTCGGCCGGTGGTGCGCTGTTCCGCCAGGAGCGGGTGGGCCGGCATGGGCGCCATTTCACCATCTACAAGTTCCGCACCATGCGCACCGGTGCCGATCGAACCGGCCCGGCGATCACCATTGGCGAGGATGCGCGCATCACGCGCGCGGGCCACTGGCTGCGCCACAGCAAGCTCGACGAACTGCCCCAGCTGCTCAACGTGCTCAAGGGCGACATGAGCCTGGTGGGCCCCCGGCCCGAGGTGCCGCACTACGTGGCGATGTACCCGGCCGAGATCAGCGCCATCGTGCTCAGCGTGCGCCCGGGCATCACCGACCTGGCCTCCATCGCCTTTCGCAACGAGAGTGCGCTGCTGGCGCAGAGCGCCGACCCCGAGCGCACCTATGTGGAAGACATCCTGCCCGTGAAGCTGGACTACGCCGCGCGCTATGCGCAAAACCCCAGCCTGTGGCAGGACCTGGTGATCCTCGTGCGCACGGCGGATGCCGTGCTGCGGCCTGCCCGCGCCGAGGGCGGCGGCCCCGGCCAGCCGCACTGACCGGCGGAAAACCGCGGCCGCAGGGGCAAAAAACCGTGCCGGGCACGCCAAGCCGATAAAATGGCAGGTTCGCCGCCGTGGACTGTGGTCCCGGCAGCCTTCCTACAACGACGCGCCACGCGCGCACCGCATTGACCGCACCTATGTCTGAACAGAACACCCCCCCAGTGCCCCCGGACGACAACAAGCTCATGGCCGAACGCCGTGAGAAACTCCGCGCCCTGCGCGAAGTGCAGGCCCAGGGCGGTGGCGTGGCCTTTCCCAACAACTTCAAGCCGGCCAACAAGGCGGCCGAGCTGCACGCCACCTATGGCCCGCTGGATGCCGAGGCCCTGGAGGCCAACCCGGCCACGGTGAGCGTGGCCGGGCGCATGATGCTCAAGCGCGTGATGGGCAAGGCCAGCTTCGCCACGGTGCAGGACGGCTCGCTGGGCGACACCGGCGGCCAGATCCAGCTGTACGTGACCCGCGATGCGCTGGGTGAGGAAGCCTATGCGGCCTTCAAGCACTGGGACCTGGGCGACATCGTGGGCGCCGAGGGCACCACGTTCAAGACCAAGACCGGCGAGCTGTCGATCAAGGTCACGCGCCTGCGCCTCCTGACCAAGAGCCTGCGCCCGCTGCCCGACAAGTTCCACGGCATGGCCGACCAGGAGCAGAAGTACCGCCAGCGCTATGTGGACCTGATCACCGACGAACAGGCGCGCAAGCGCTTCATCGCGCGCAGCAAGGCCGTGAGCGGCCTGCGCGAGTTCATGGTGGAACACGGCTTTCTCGAAGTCGAGACGCCCATGCTGCACCCGATCCCGGGCGGCGCCAATGCCAAGCCTTTCGTGACGCACCACAACGCGCTCGAGCAGGAGATGTACCTGCGCATCGCGCCCGAGTTGTACCTCAAGCGCCTGATCGTGGGCGGTTTCGAGCGCGTGTTCGAGATCAACCGCAGCTACCGCAACGAAGGCATCTCGGTGCGCCACAACCCCGAGTTCACCATGATGGAGTTCTACGCGGCGTACTGGAACTACCTGGACCTGATGGACTTCACCGAGACGCTGATCCGCGAGGTGGCGCTCAAGGCCACGGGCTCGCTGCAACTGACCTACCAGGGCCGCGCGGTGAACCTGTCGCAGCCGTTTGCGCGCCTGACGATCCGCGAAGCCATCTTCCAGTACACCGAGGCCGGTGCCCACGTGGACGATGCCGCCTGGCTGACCAGCGCCCTGAAGAAGCTGGGCCTGAATGAAGAAAAGAACAAGCTGTCCACGCGTTCGCTGGCCAGCCTGCAGGTGCTGTACTTCGAGGAGACGGTGGAGGACAAGCTGTGGCTGCCCACCTTCATCATGGAACACCCGACGGAGATCTCGCCGCTGGCGCGTGCCAATGACACCCGCCCCGAGGTGACCGAGCGCTTCGAGCTGTACATCACCGGGCGCGAGTTCGGCAACGGCTTCAGCGAGCTCAACGATGCCGAGGACCAGGCCGCGCGCTTTCACGCCCAGGTGGCCGCCAAGGACAGTGGCGACGACGAGGCCATGTTCTACGACCACGACTTCGTGCGCGCGCTGGAATACGGCATGCCTCCCACGGGCGGCTGCGGCATTGGCATCGACCGCCTGATGATGCTATTGACGGATAGCCCCAGCATCCGCGACGTGATACTGTTCCCGGCACTGCGACGGGAATCCTGAGCAGCTGGCTGCTGCCCATCTCCTGAGCTTCGCACCAAGGAGTCACCGTGCCATTCACTCCCAGCAGCGCGCCCTACCCCGCCACGGCCACCGGGCCCTCGTCCCGCAACAGCTTCTCGGTCCTGGTGGTCGAGGATCAGAACTCGGTGCGGGCAGCCCTGGTGGCCGAGTTGCGGCAGGCCGGGGTGGCGAAGATCTTCGAGGCACCCGAGGGCTCGGCGGCGCTGCACCTGTTCAAGGCGCAACGCCCGGACCTGGTGCTGCTGGACATCAAGTTGCCCGGCAAGGACGGCTACTGGGTGGCGCAGCAGATGCGCGAGAGCGAGGCCGGTGACTGGACGCCCATCATCTTCCTGTCGGGCCTGGACAACGAGCTCGACGTATGGCGCGGCATCGAGGTGGGGGGCGACGACTACCTGGTCAAACCCGTCAGGCCCATCGTGCTGATGGCCAAGCTGCGCGCCATGCAGCGCCTGCTGGACATGCGCCGGCGGCTGGTGTCGGTATCGGCCGAGCTGCACGTGGCCAACCAGCGCCTCAACGAGATGGTGGAGGTGGACGCGCTGACCGGCCTGGTGAACCGCCGTGGCTTCGACCGCATGCTGCACAACGAGATCCTGTCGGCCCGGCGCGATGGCACGCCACTGACGCTGATGCTGTGCGACCTGGACCATTTCAAGCGCTTCAACGACGCCAGCGGGCATGTGCAGGGAGATGCCTGCCTCAAGGAGGTGGGCCGGCTGCTGCGCGAAGTGTGCGTGCGGCCGCGCGATGTCGCATCGCGCTATGGTGGCGAGGAATTCGCACTGATCCTGCCCAACACCCCGCGCTCCGGCGCCATGACTTTTGCACGCGCGCTGGGCCAGTTGCTCAAGGTGCGCGGCGTCGCACACCCGGATTCCCCGCTGGGCGATGCGCTCACGCTGTCGGGCGGCATCACCACCTGCGTGCCCGATGACAGCACCAATGCCGAGAGCATGATCATGCGTGCCGACCAGGCCCTGTACGCGGCCAAGGCCCAGGGTCGCAACCGCTTTTTCAGTTTCGAGATGCAGATGGATACCGTGGAGCAGTTGCGCAGTTGATGGCGATATTTCCTGTTGTTGTTTCCGGGCCTCGCGCTCTTTTCCCATGGCCAGCACTGGTCTGCATGTTTTGAAAACACGTCTGCCCGACTGGGTGCAGGACTGGCTCGAGGTGATCGTGCCCGGCCTGCAGATCCTGCTGATCATTTTCGTGGCCTGGCTGCTGCAGCGCCTGCTGAGGCGCCTGGTGGCGCGTGCCGCCGCCCACTACCAGTTGCCCGACGAGTTGCTGGTGCCCATCAAGGGGTTGATCCGCTGGACCATCGTGGCCAGCGCCTTCCTGCTGGTACTCGAGCGCATGGGGGTGTCGGCCACCGTGCTGTGGACAGCCCTCACGGGCTTTGCCACCGTGGGTGCCGTGGCCTTCTTCGCGGCCTGGAGCGTGCTCTCCAACCTGTTCTGCGCACTGCTGATCTTCACCGTGCGGCCGTTCCGCGTGGGCGACTACATCGAGGTGCTGGACACGGCCGAGAAGCCCGGCGCCAAGGGCCGGGTGGTGGACATCAACCTGCTGTACACCACGCTCGAAGACCACCTCCATGCAGGTCCGGACGGTACCTGGCTGCAGATACCCAATGCCCTGATCTTCCAGCGCGTGATCCGGCGCTGGAGAGGACCGCCGCCCGCAGCGGCGGAGTCCGCAGCGCCGGCAATGCCCGCGCTGCCCGCGAACTCCGCACCGGTGCAGGAGTCCCCTCCCGCCACGCCCGCGCCCTGAGCCGGGACGGCGGCGCAGTTCAGGGCAGCAGGTCGAGTGCCTGCAGGTAGGCCGGCTGGTACATCAGGTCGTCCCAGGCCTGGGGAAGGGTTTCGGGCAGCAGGGCGATGCGGCGCGCTTCGCTGTCCACGCTGGGCTGCCAGCGGCCCTTCGCCCGGGCCTCGGCCAGGCCGTCGAGCAGTTCGTCCACCGCCTTGCCATCGCCCACACTCTGGTTGCACAGCAGCACCAGGTCGCAGCCGGCGTCCAGCGCGGCCAACGCGCCATCGGTGTAGCTGACCAGCTGGCCGTCCAGGCGGCGGGCGCCTTCCATGCTCAGGTCGTCGCTGAAGATGGCGCCGTCAAAGCGCATCTCGCGGCGCAGGATGTCCTGCAGCCAGCGCCTGGAAAAGCCGGCCGGGCGGCTGTCCACCTTGGGGTAGATCACGTGGGCCGGCATCACGCTGGTGAGCGTGCTGCTGAGCCAGGGGTACGGGGCCGCGTCATCGGCCAGGATGGCCTTCTTGCTGCGGGTGTCCACCGGCACCTCGGTGTGCGAATCGGCCCGGGCGAAACCATGGCCGGGAAAATGCTTGCCGCAATTGGCCATGCCGGCCTGGAGCAGCCCGTGCATGAGGCTCTTGGCCAGCAGGGATACCACGCGCGGGTCGCGGTGGAAGGAGCGGTCGCCGATCACGCCACTGCGCGAGCCGGCAGCCTCTTCCTGCCAGTCGAGATCGAGCACCGGGGTGAAGGAGAAATCCACACCGCAGGCGCGCAGCTCGGTGCCCAGCACATAGCCAGCGGCCGTCGCGGCATTGGTCGCGCGCAGGGCGCCGCTGCCGGGTACCGCCTTGGCGCCCTTGCCATCGTCCATCCACATCGCGCCCAGGGCGCGCATGGGCGGCAGGTGGGTGAAGCCATCGGTGCGAAAGCGCTGCACGCGGCCGCCTTCGTGGTCCACGCAGATCAGGAGATCGTCGCGCACGGCCTTGATGGCGCTGGTCAGGGACAGCAGCTGGGCGCGGTTGTCCCAGTTGCGGGCGAACAGGATCACGCCACCCGTGAGCGGGTGGGCCAGGCGGCGGCGGTCGTCGGCGCTGAGGGACGTGCCGGCCACATCGAGGATGACGGGTGCGTGTTCGGTCATGGACTTGTGAGAATCAGAAGGAATGGGGATGGGCAGGTGCGCCAGGGAAAGCGCCCCCACAGGTATCAAGGCGCTTTTTCGACCACGCAGAAGCTGGCCGCGTAGTCGGTCTCGTCGGTCACGCTCAGGTGGGCCTGCAGGCCGCGCTCCTCGAACCATTCCTTGAGCGCGCCGTGCAGCACGATCACGGGTTGGCCTGATGGCAGCTTGGCCACTTCGCAGTGGCGCCAGGTCATGGGCATGCGCATGCCGAGGCCGATGGCCTTGCTGAAGGCCTCCTTGGCAGAAAAGCGGGTGGCCAGGTAGCGCAGGCCCCGGTCCGGCCAGCGAGCGGTGCGGGCGCGCCAGGTGGCGAGCTCGCCCGCGGACAGCACCTTCTCGGCAAAGCGGTCGCCATGGCGCTCCAGGCTGGCCTTGATGCGGCGCACGTCGCAGATGTCGGTGCCGATACCGTAGATCATGGCTGCAGTGCTCAGGCGGCCGCGATGCAGGCGTTGTAGGCCCGCACGGTGGCCGCATAGCCCAGCTCCAGCGCGTCGGCGATCAGCGCATGGCCGATGGACACCTCGAGCACGCCGGGCACCCCGCGCACGAAGGCGGTCAGGTTGTCGCGGTTGAGGTCGTGGCCGGCATTGACGCCCAACCCGGCATCCAGGGCCGCCTGGGCGGCGGCGCGGTAGCGCTCCAGCTGCGCTGCCTGGTCGGGCGTACCCCAGGCGGCGGCATAAGGCTCGGTATAGAGCTCGATGCGGTCGGCCCCCACGGCCCTGGCGGCGGCCATGGCCTCGGGTGTCGGGTCCATGAACAGGCTCACGCGCACGCCCAGGGCCCTGCATTCGGCAATCAGCGGTGCCAGGCGCTCGGCATCCTGAGGGAAGCTCCAGCCATGGTCGCTGGTGAACTGGTCTTCGCTGTCGGGCACGAAGGTCGCCTGGTGCGGACGCACCTGGCGGATGAAATCCATCAGGTTCTGCGAGGGGTTGCCCTCGATGTTGTACTCCCGGTCGGGCCAGGCCTTCATGAGCTCGGCCAGCTGGAACACGTCGTGGCTGCGGATATGGCGTTCGTCCGGGCGGGGATGCACGGTGATGCCCCGGGCACCGGCCTCCAGGCACACCTGCGCCGCGCGCGTGACGCTGGGAATGCCCAGGTGGCGCGTGTTGCGCACCAGGGCGACCTTGTTGACGTTGACCGACAAAGCGGTGCGATGCGACGGGAGTTGTGCCATGGAAGGTTCGTAGATCAGAGGGTCTGCAGATCCATCATGAGCTGGCGGGTGCGCAGCGTGGGACTGCCGCAATGGTATTGCAAGAGCGCCCGCAGCTGGGGCTTGAGCTCGGCGGCCACCGGCGCACAGGCACGCAAGGTGGCCGTGTAGCTGGATGCGCTGGTGTCGAGTGCTGCCTGCAGGGCCTGCCACTGGCTGCCGGGCAGCGCGACACGGTCGCCCGATGAGGCCGTACGCAAGCCCCCTTCGGCCACCAGCGTGTAGCGTGTGCCGGGGTGCAAGGGCTCCAGGGTCATGGTCTGCGCATCCAGGCTGGGCAACAGGCCGATCTCACGCAGCAGCAGCAGCTCGAAGCTGCGCAGCACGGGCTCGAGCGCATCGCCATGCTCGCTGGCGAGCACGCGCACCACCCCGGCATAGGCATCGAACAGCGCGGTGTGCGCATCGGCCCGCGCGAGCAGGCGCAGCAGCAGCTCGTTGAGGTACATGCCCGACAGCAGCGCGTCACCCGTGGGCATGACATGGCCGCCCACCCACTCGGCCCCCTTGAGGGTGTGGATGTCGGCCGAACCATCGCCCGACAGGGTGTAGGTGAGCAACAGCGGCTGCAACGGCAGCAGCACCGGCCGGAAGTTGGAAGTGGGCTTCTTGGCGCCCTTGGCGACCAGGGCGACCCGGCCCTGGCGGCGGCAGAAGACCTCCAGAATCAGGCTCGACTCGCTCCAGTCGTAACTGTGCAGCACGAAGGCGGGCTCATCGGAAATGCGCTTGGCAACGGCCACAGGCAGCCCTCAGTCAGGCCGAAGGCGCAAACGCACCACGGCGTCGACAACCAGGGCGGTCATGCCCTCACTCGTAGCCGAACGAACGCACGCGCGCTTCGTCGTCGGCCCAGCCCGAGCGCACCTTGACCCAGAGCTCGAGGAACACCTTGGCGTCCATGAGTTTTTCGAGCTCCTGTCGGGCCTCGGTGCCGATGCGCTTCAGGCGCTCACCCTTGTCGCCGATGACCATCATCTTGTGGTTGTCGCGCTCGACCACGATGGTGGCGGCGATCTTCACGAGACGCTTGTGCTGCTTGCTGGCCTCTTCCTCGAATTTGTCGATGACGACGGTGGAGGTGTAGGGCAGTTCATCGCCGGTGAAGCGGAACAGCTTTTCGCGCACGGTTTCGCTGGCCAGGAACTTCTCGCTGCGGTCGGTGAGCTCGTCCTCACCATACCACCAGGCCTGCTCGGGCAGGTACTTGGCGCAGATGCCGAAAAGGCGCTCTATGTCGCCCTTGTTCTTGGCCGACATGGGCACGAATTCGGCGAACGGGTGGCGCTCCTGCATGCTTTTGAGCCAGGGGGCCAGTTCGGCACGGCGGTTGACCATGTCGAGCTTGTTGGCGATCAGCAAGGTGGGAATGCCGGGCTTGAACAGCGACAGCACCTTGGCATCGGCCAGCGTGAAGTTGCCGGCCTCGACGACGAAGAGGATCAGGTCCACATCACCGATCGCGCCCATCACCGTCTTGTTGAGCGACTTGTTGAGCGCCGTGGCGTGGCGGGTCTGGAAACCCGGCGTGTCGACGAAGACGAACTGGGTCTGCTCGCGCGTGCGGATGCCCGTGATGCGGTGGCGCGTGGTCTGCGCCTTGCGCGAGGTGATGCTGATCTTCTGGCCCACCAGGGCGTTGAGCAGCGTGGACTTGCCCACGTTGGGCTTGCCGACGATGGCGATCACGCCGCAGCGCTGGCCTTCCACCGCAGCAGCCGGCACCCGCGCCCCGGCCAGCATCGCCTCCAGGTCGGCGGGCGACTGGGCGCCCGGTGGCTGGCTGGAATCGCCGGCCGGTTCGTTGGTGGCGTCGTTCATAGGTTCTTTGCTTTCAGTGTGGCCAGCATGGCGGCCGCAGCGGCCTGCTCGCCGGCACGGCGGGAGCCGCCGATGCCACGCTCGGTCAGGCCCAGTTCGGGAATATCGCACTCGACATCGAATGTCTGGCGGTGCGCCGCCCCCACGGTGGCCACGACGGCATACTGGGGGAGCTTCATTTTGCGGCCCTGGAGCCACTCCTGCAACGCGGTCTTGGCATCCTTGGACGCGGCCTGCATCTGCGGGTTGATCTCCATGGCCTGGAACAGGCGGTGGACCAGGGCCTCCGCCTGGAGGTACCCGGCATCGAGGTACACCGCACCGATCAGCGCCTCCAGCGCGTCGGCAAGGATCGAGGGGCGCTGGTGTCCGCCGGATTTGGACTCCCCCTCGCCCAGGCGCAACACCTCGGACACGCGCAGGCGCAGGGCCAGCTGGTGCAGCGTGTCCTGCTTGACGAGGTTGGCCCGCACCCGCGAGAGATCGCCTTCGGGCAGTGAACCCAGGCGCTGGTACAGCAGGCTTGCCACCGCCAGGTTCAAGACGGAGTCCCCGAGAAACTCCAGCCGCTCATTGTGGTCGGCCGAAAAGCTGCGGTGCGTGATGGCACGTTGCAGCAGCGAGGGGTCGGAAAAGGGGTGCTGCAGGCGGTCCTGCAACGCTTGGAGACTGGGGGACACTACTTGGTCTGTCCCTCGAGGCGGTAGACAAGAAACGCTGGGCCAACGAGAGGGATTTCACGCGAGTACTTGAAACTCACGACGGTCTTGTCACCGCGCTTGCTCACCTCCAGGTCTTTGCCAGAGATGGAGCTGATGTTGTCAATTGTGCCGGCTCGGTCGAAACTCGCGCGGACTCCCGGCACCGTAGTCTCTTCCCTGGCCGCCTTGGCCGCGGCCTTGTTGATGGCCTGGTACTCCAGAAAAATCGGCAACGACTGCCCGCCGATGGCAAACGCCGCCACGCAGATCAGGCCGATGAAGACCACGCCGATGAAAGACAGGCCACGCTGGCGCGAGCGGCTGGCGAAACGATGGATATGCATGCTCTCCCCTCTCAATGTTGATGGAAATGGGCTATCGGTCAATGAAAAGGCCCGATGCGCTTGAGATTACCGAAATTCATCCAGACAAAAAAGGCCTTGCCCACGATATTGGCGTCCGGCACGAAGCCCCAGTAACGGGAGTCCAGCGAATTGTCGCGGTTGTCCCCCATCATGAAATAGTGGCCCTCGGGCACCTTGCAAACCACGCCTTCGACACTGTAGCGGCAGTTCTCGCGGTACGCAAAATTGCTCGCGCCCTGGATGAAAGCAGGGACCTCGGGATTGTTCAGCAGCCGGTGGGCCTTGCCGTCCAGCTGCTCCTCCAACTGTTTGAAGTAGCGCATGCTGTCTTCCTCGAAGAAGTCCGGCGCATTGGTGGTGGGCACCGCCTGCCCATTGACGGTCAGGCGCTTGTTCAGGTAGGCCACTTCGTCGCCCGGCACGCCGATCACGCGCTTGATGTAGTCGAGGTTGGGCTGGGGCGGGTAGCGGAACACCATCACATCGCCACGCACCGGCTTGTTGCCCTCGATGATCTTGGTGTTGATCACGGGCAGGCGCACGCCATAGGTGAACTTGTTGACCAAGATCAAGTCGCCCACCAGCAGCGTCGGAATCATCGAGCCCGACGGAATCTTGAAGGGCTCGAACAGGAAGGAGCGCAGCACGAACACCGCCGCGATCACCGGGAACAGGCCGGCCGTCCAGTCCAGCCACCAGGGCTGCATGAGCAGGCGACCCTGGGCTTCCTGCACATCCACGTCCACCTTCTGGATGCCCATGCGGTCGAGTTCGGCCCGGCGCTGCACAGCCGCGTCTTCGATCGCCTGGGCCGCACGGCGGCGCTGGGGCAGAAAGTACAGGCGCTCCGCCAGCCAGAACGCCCCCGTGACCACCGTGGCCAGGAACAGCAGCAACGCAAAATTGCCCTCGATGAGGCCAAAGTACCAAGAACCCATGTAACCGACGAAGGCCGCCAGGATGGCCGCCGTGAGAATTTGCATGAACTGCATCAATCTTCCACCTGCAAAATGGCGAGGAAGGCCTCCTGGGGCACCTCGACCGAACCGATCTGCTTCATCCGCTTCTTGCCCGCCTTCTGCTTTTCCAGAAGCTTGCGCTTGCGGCTGATGTCACCGCCGTAGCACTTGGCCAGCACGTTCTTGCGCAACGCCTTGATGGTCTCGCGGGCGATGATGTTGGCACCGATGGCGGCCTGGATGGCCACGTCGTACATCTGGCGGCTGATGATCTCGCGCATCTTGCCGACCACAGCGCGGCCGCGGTACTGCGACTGCGAGCGGTGCACGATGATGGACAGCGCATCGACCTTCTCGCCATTGAGCAGGATGTCGACCTTGACCACGTCGGAGGCGCGGTACTCCTTGAACTCGTAGTCCATCGAGGCATAGCCGCGCGAGACCGACTTGAGCTTGTCGAAGAAGTCGAGCACGATCTCGCCCAGGGGCATCTCGTAGGTCAGCATGACCTGGCGGCCGTGGTAGGCCATGTTGATCTGCACGCCGCGCTTCTGGTTGGCGAGTGTCATCACCGGGCCCACGTAGTCCTGGGGCATGTACAGGTGCACCGTGACGATGGGCTCGCGCACCTCTTCCAGACGGCCCTGGTCGGGCATCTTGGAGGGGTTCTCGACCATGACCGTCTCGCCGTCTGCGCGCACCACCTGGTAGACCACACTGGGTGCGGTGGTGATCAGGTCCTGGTCGAACTCGCGCTCCAGGCGTTCCTGCACGATCTCCATGTGCAACAGGCCCAGGAAGCCGCAGCGGAAACCGAAGCCCAGCGCCTGGCTGACTTCGGGCTCGTAGTGCAGCGAGGCATCGTTGAGCTTGAGTTTTTCGAGCGCGTCGCGCAGCGAGTCGTATTCGCTGGCTTCCGTCGGATACAGGCCGGCAAACACCTGCGGCTGGATTTCCTTGAAACCCGGCAGTGCTTCAGTGGCCGGCCCGGCATTGTTGGGCAGCTTCTTTTCCAGGGTGATGGTGTCGCCCACCTTGGCGGCCTGCAGCTCCTTGATGCCGGCGATGATGTAGCCCACCTGACCCGCATCAAGGGACTCGCGTGGCTCGTTGGCAGGGGTGAAAACGCCCAGGTTGTCCGCGTTGTACACAGCCCCCGTGGCCATCATCTTGATGCGCTCGCCCTTGAGCAGACGACCGTCGACGACACGCACCAGCATCACCACGCCGACGTAGCTGTCGAACCAGCTGTCGATGATCATGGCGCGCAGCGGACCGTCGGCATTGCCACGCGGCGCAGGCACCTTGGCCACGATGGCTTCGAGGATCTCGTCGATGCCCATGCCGGTCTTGGCCGAGCAGGGAATCGCATCGGTCGCGTCGATGCCGATCACGTCCTCGACCTCGGCCTTCGCGTTGTCGGGATCGGCATTGGGCAGATCCATCTTGTTGAGCACGGGCACCACTTCGACGCCGAGGTCCAGCGCGGTGTAGCAGTTGGCAACGGTCTGTGCTTCCACACCTTGCGATGCATCGACGACGAGCAGTGCGCCCTCGCATGCAGACAGCGAGCGGCTCACCTCGTACGAGAAGTCCACATGGCCCGGCGTGTCGATCAGGTTGAGGTTGTAGACCTGTCCATCACGCGCCTTGTACTGCAGCGCAGCGGTCTGCGCCTTGATGGTTATCCCACGCTCTTTTTCGATGTCCATCGAGTCCAGAACCTGGGCCTCCATATCGCGGTCCGCAAGGCCGCCGCATCGCTGGATCAAGCGGTCGGCCAACGTCGACTTGCCATGGTCGATGTGCGCAATGATGGAAAAATTTCTGATGTGGTTCATCAACGGGAAGCGTCAAGTAATTGAATTAAAACGGCGCGCACAAGAAAAAAGGGCGCGTCGAGTGGCGACGCGCCCTGAACCAACAATCATTGGCAACTGCGATAGTTGGATCTTCATTGTAGGCAAAAAGCGTGTCGGGAGCAGCCCGGCACTGGCATGAAAAGGGTCGTTGCCTGACTGCAACAGGGATTTTATACACAGTTTATTCACAGATTCAAGCCACGCATCGATGAACAACTTGTGGGTGAGCTGTGGATCAGCTGTGCATGAGCACGGTACATCCCGCATGGTGGAGCAGGCGCCGTTCAATATGCACATAATGGTTGAACAAGCACCCGTATTCTATCGAAACTGGTTGATGCACTGACCAAGAAGTTAGCGAGAGCTAACCTTTCAATTTTTTTTCGACCCTTGGCGCAGGCTTGCTTCCGGTGGGATTTTTGGCAAAACCCCACCGGAGTCAGAGGGAATAGCCCTCCTGAAACCGCCTTGTGCGCACGGCCGCCAGATGGCCTTCTTTCCTCAGCGCAGAGGCCGGATCACTGCGTACTGGGCCCACTCGCCACGTCGGTAGAGCACGCTCAGGGGCTTGCTCTTGTCTGCCTTGGACACCACTGCTTCAAAGTCCTTGAGGCTTGCGACCTCCGTGTTGGCAACCGAAAGGATCACGTCGCCCTCGCGCAGGCCCGCACGCGCAGCAGCATCAGTGGCCGAAGCCACGGCCACGCCCCCCTTGAGCTTGAGCTCCTTCTTCTGCGCGTCGGTGAGCTCGAGGACGGACAGGCCCAGCTGCTGGGCCGCTGCCGATGCCTTGGGCTTCTCCTCTTTCGGCTCGGCCGCCTTGGCCACCGGCTTGTTGTCGGGTTCGATCTCGGCGATGGTGACGCTGAGGTCGCGCGAGCTGCCGCGGCGAAACACCGTGATGGAGCTCTTCGTGCCCGGCTTGGTGTTGCCCACCAGGCGCGGCAGGTCTGCCACCTTCTCGATGGGCTTGCCGTCAAAGCGCGTGATGATGTCACCCGCCTCGACCCCCGCCTTGTCCGCGGGCGAGCCCGATTCCACACCCGTGACCAGCGCACCCTGCGCCTTGCCCAGACCGATGGTCTCGGCCACGTCCTTGCTGACGTTGCCGATCTGCACGCCGATGCGGCCGCGCGTCACCCGCCCCGAAGAGCGCAGCTGTTCGCTGACGCGGATGGCCTCGTCCATCGGGATGGCGAACGAGATGCCCATGAAGCCGCCCGAGCGCGAATAGATCTGGCTGTTGATGCCCACCACCTCACCCCGCATGTTGATGAGCGGACCACCGGAGTTGCCGGGATTGATGGCCACGTCGGTCTGGATGAAGGGCAGGTAGTCGCCGGTGTCGCGCGCCTTGGCACTCACGATGCCCGCCGTGACGCTGTTTTCCAGGCCGAAGGGCGAGCCGATGGCCATCACCCACTCCCCGACCTTGAGGCGGCTCACGTCGCCCACCTTCACGGCCGGCAGGCCGGTGGCATCGATCTTCACCACGGCCACGTCGGTGCGCTTGTCGGCGCCCACGACGCGGGCCTTGAACTCCCGCTTGTCGGTCAGCGTCACGATGACCTCGTCGGCGCCATCGATCACATGGGCATTGGTCATCACGAAGCCATCGGCCGTGAGGATGAACCCCGAACCTACGCCGCGCGGCTGTGCCTCCTCTTCCTGCTGGGGGCGCTGGGGACGTTGCTGGCGCGGCATGTTGGGGATCGGCACGCCGAAGCGGCGAAAGAACTCCAGCATCTCCTCATCCATGCCGTTGGCCGAGCGCTCCGACGCTTTCTCGCGTGTGCGGATGTTCACGACCGAGGGCCCGACCTGGTCCACCAGATCGGTGAAGTCCGGCAGACCTCGAACCACCGCGGACTGCGCCATCGCCACGCCCTGGGGCAGCACTGCCACGCTGGCCACCGCTGCCACCATGCCGGACATGGCCAGGGCACGCAACATACTCCCGTCAAACTTGGACATCATCGACCTTTCATGAAATGTGGGGGAACGCCTCAATGTGTCACTGCATGTGAAAGGGGGGACGGCAAATGGTTCCCGAAATCCTCCACCCCGGTGGGCAGCCCTGGCTCAGCGCACACGCTCCAGCGCACCCACGAACAGGCGCAGCGTCTGCATGGGGACTTCGCCCACGGCCGTCACCCAGGCCTCGGACGCCATGCGCTGGCCCAGCATCTGCGTGGCGCCCACGCTGCCCAATTGGCCTTGCGTGCCATGCCGCCTCACATCGAAGGGCTCAATGAACAGTGACACCGTCGCCAGGCCATCGGAATACAGGCACTGCAGCACCGGCGCAGCCTCTGCGGGCCCCGCAGCCGCCAGCCGCTTGTGGCAGCTTTGCGGCACAAAGCCGGTCACCGGCTGCCGCAGGCGCCAGCCCTCCTCCAGCGCTGTGGTCTTGGCCGCAGCCGGGGCGATCACCTTGTAGCCCGACACATCGTCCATCATGCGCGCGAGCTTATCCATGGACACGGAGGCGTTAAAGTCGAGCTCGGAGAACGCCGCCTGCTCCAGCACCCTGCCGTCCGTTGCCAGGGTCTGCATCTTGACCACCAGGCCCGACCCCCTTTCGCTCCAGATGCGGTAGCCGAAACGCAATGCATCGAGCGGCTTGAACCAGACCACATCGGCATCCAGTCCCGCCACGCGCTCCTGCCCGAGCACCTGGGCTTCATAGTGCTTGGCCAGGGAGGTGCCTTGCACCGACGGCAATTGCGGGAAAAGACCCCGCGCATCCCCGCGCTCCGTGCGCACGGTGCGCTCCTCGGGCAAAAAGGTGCGCACCTCGTCGTTGCGCCGAAAGACCTTGCGCGGCGTGCCGCTCAGGCCATCCACGCGCTCAAGTTGCTGCTTGCCATCGCAGGCATTCCAGATGCGCGAGCTGAACATGGCGCCCGACGACGACAGCACCACGAAAGTGCCGACATAGGAGCGCTTGCGCGGCGCCTCGTGCATGCGCTCGATCCATTGGGCGATATCCCGCGCGGGGGTCACCACCGACATCGGCGGCAACGCCGATGCGGACGGCCCTTGCGCGGGCTGGGCCTGGGCGCACGGCACCGCACCCACGACCGCCAAGGCCGCACCCATCCACAACACCACACCCGCGATCATTCGGCGCCACCACCGGCTTTCCGTGGCACCCACCAGGGCAAGATCAGGCATCAATCCGATTCCAAGGCAAGCGGCAGCTGTCAGCGGCTGGGCGAGGCAAACGTGGCGTTGCGCAGGAAGCCCGCAGGCATCTGCAGCGCCGAGGTGCTGCCGAATTGCTTGTGGGCAGCCAGCAGCTCATCCAGGCGCGGATCGCGGATCATGACCTGCTGCCCCTCGTTGTCGGCCACGGCGACCAGGGGCGCGGATGGCAGCAAGCCCTGGGGCTGCTGCGACGCCTGGATCACCGGCACCCCGGAAGACGCCAGCTGCGGACCAGACGCCCCGCGCCCACCCTGCAACGCACCGACCGACGACCACCCGATGGCCGCCACGGCCGCCAGGGAGGCCACACCGGCCACCATCTTCCAGCGGAACACCGAGGCGTTGGCTGCCGGCAGCTGCGCCTGCGCCACCACGGCCAACCCGGATTCGGGCGCCAGGGCCACCGGACGCTGCACCGGGGCCTCCTGGGCCATCTGTTCGCGCAGGCGCGACAGCAGCACGCTGCTGCCATCGGCACGCGCCAGTTCGTTCGAACGCAGCACATCACCCACCAGGTGGTAGAGCTGCCACGTGGCCAAACCTTCATCGTCGCCCGTGCACGCCATGGCATCCGCAAACGCATCACCGTGCAATTGGCCATCGGCCAGTGCCGAAATCTGTTCGCGCTTCGCTGTCACATCATTGTTCATGGTTTCACCTGCATATCCGTCACCGAACACTGCTTCACCCTTGCCGTACACCACACCATCACCACCTTTTACCCGTCTGGTTTTCCAGCATCGGGCGCACGCGGGCCGAAATCGCCTCCCGCGCACGGAAAATACGCGACCGCACCGTGCCTATGGGGCACCCCATGGCGGCAGCGATCTCTTCGTAACTGAGCCCCTCGATCTCGCGCAGCGTCACGGCCTGGCGCAAATCCTCGGGCAGCGCCTCCATGGCGGCATTCACCGCCTGGGCGATTTCATTGGCCGCCAGCACCGTTTCAGGGGTCTCGTCGCTGGTTAGTTCATGCCCGACACGAGAAGTTTCATCTTCGTCATCGGCACCCCTCAGGGCATTTTCCGAAACCACCGGGTTGCGCTTCATGTCCATCAGCGCCTTCTTGGCCGTATTCACGGCAATCCGGTACAGCCAGGTGTAGAACTGGGCGTCCCCCCGGAACTGGTGCAAGGCCCGGTAGGCGCGGATGAAGGTTTCCTGCGCAATGTCCTGGATGATGTCCGTGTCGCGCACCATGCGGCCGATCAGGCGCTCGATGCGGCGTTGGTACTTGATGACCAGCAGCTCGAACGCCCGCTGGTCGCCCGCCACCGTGCGCTCCACCAATTGAAGATCGCTGTTGTCGGGTACAGGAGGCGGCGTTTGGGCAGTCATCAAATGGGGGTTCTTCACGCCTCTCGGCTGTGGATCGGCGCGAACTCGGCAGCACCCACGGTGCCCGTTCCGGCGCGCGAATATACCGCACGGCGCAGATCGGGCCAGCGCTCGGGCTGTTGGCGGCACTCCAGCCACAGCCAGGTGCGCGCTCGCCCGGGGGTGGCATGGGCACACACCCACAGATGGTCCTGCAGGTCCCACTGCACCTCGGGCGCGCCTTTCAAGGGCATCGGTGAGCCCCCAGGGAGCAGGCGGTCCAGCCACCATTGCTGGCCATCCCAGCGCAGCTCCCCGCAAAACTGGCCGAGCCACCAATGCCAGGCCGCCGCCACTGCGGCCAGCCAGGCGGCAGCACCGGCAGCGGCCACGAGCGCGCCCCGACCCGCTCCCACCAGCCACCAGGCCAGCAATGCTGCGCCCCCGGCCAGCGCCAGTGCCGCCAGCACGCCCCCCACGGCACGGCTGCGCCGCACCGGAAAGCGCACGGCAGGAGCACGGCGTGCCGTGGAACTCATGGAAGAAAAAGGAAGCGCGGGGCCATCATCGCCCTGCAGTTTGCCGCAAACCGCCGGCCAGCGCGCACCGCAGCCCCACGACAGGGGCCCGGCACGGAGGCAGCGGCCGCTCAGACCCGCTTGAACACCAGGGAGCCGTTGGTCCCGCCGAAGCCGAAGTTGTTCTTGAGCGCATAGTCCATCTTCAGATCACGGGCCGTATTGGCGCAGTAATCGAGGTCGCACTCGGGGTCCTGGTTGAACAGGTTGATGGTCGGCGGCACCTTCTGGTGGTGCAGCGCCAGCACGGTGAACACGCTTTCGATCCCGCCCGCGCCACCGAGCAGGTGGCCCGTCATCGACTTGGTGGAGCTGACCACCGTCTTGTAGGCGGCATCGCCCAATGCGGCCTTGATGGCATTGGTTTCATTGAGGTCGCCCAGGGGCGTGGAGGTGCCGTGCGCGTTCAGATAGCCCACGTCCTCGGGGTTGATGCCGGCGTTGCGCATGGCGCTGATCATGGCGCGGCGCGGGCCGTCCATGTTCGGTGCGGTCATGTGGCCGGCATCGGCGCTCATGCCGAAGCCGCTGAGCTCGGCATAGATCTTGGCGCCACGGGCCTTGGCATGCTCGTACTCCTCGAGCACCAGCACGCCCGCGCCTTCACCCAGCACGAAACCATCACGGTCCTTGTCCCAGGGGCGCGATGCCGTCTTGGGATCATCGTTGCGGGTGGACAGTGCACGCATCGCGGCAAAGCCGCCGATGCCCAGTGGGGACACCGTGGATTCCGTGCCACCGGCAATCACCACGTCAGCGTCGCCGTATTCGATCATGCGGCCACCCTCGCCGATGCAGTGCAGGCCTGTCGTGCAGGCCGTCACCACCGCCAGGTTCGGGCCCTTGAAGCCAAAACGCATGGACACATGGCCCGCCACCATATTGATGATGGAGGCCGGCACGAAGAACGGCGTGATACGCCGTGGTCCGCGGTTGGTCAGCTCGGCATGGGTGTCCTCGATCAGCGGCAGGCCACCGATTCCGGATCCGATCACACAGGCGATGCGCGTGGCGAACTCGTCGTCCAGCGCCTCTCCGGTGGGCAGCCCCGCATCCTGTATGGCCTGCGCTGCCGCAACAATGCCGAAATGGATGAAGGTGTCCATCGAGCGCGCATCCTTGGCGCTGATGTACGACTCCAGGTCAAGCCCCTTGACCTCCCCCGCAATCTTGCAGGCAAAGTTCGACGCATCGAACTTGGTTATGAGGTCAATGCCGGAATTTCCGGCGAGGACATTGGCCCAGGCATCTGCCACCGTGTTTCCCACGGGGCTGACGCAACCCAGGCCGGTCACGACAACGCGACGACGGCTCATGCGTAAAAACCTTCTGCTGATCGCTCAAGTCAGGCGCGGTGCGCCGGCTCAGGCCTTCTGATGGGTGTTGGCGTAATCGATGGCGTTTTGCACCGTCGTGATCTTCTCGGCGTCTTCGTCAGGGATCTCGATGCCGAACTCGTCTTCCAAGGCCATCACCAGTTCCACCGTGTCGAGCGAGTCGGCACCGAGGTCTGCCACGAAGGCCTTTTCATTGGTGACTTGGGACTCTTCCACACCGAGTTGTTCGGCAATGATTTTTTTGACGCGTGCTTCGATATCGCTCATGGTTTCCCTCTGGGGGTTGTGAATGAATCCGCGATTCTAGCCGCTTCAGGAGAAGCCCCTCAGCAGCCCGCCGTCCGGATGAACCGGCGTTATCTTTCAACAATTACATGTACATGCCGCCATTGACATGCAACTCCTGCCCGGTCACATAGCCTGCTTCGCGCGAAGCGAGGTAGGCGACCGCATGTGCGATGTCCGAAGGCTTGCCCAGATGGCCCAGGGCGATCTGCGTTTGCAGGGCTTTTTGCTGCTCTTCAGGCAGGCCGGCGGTCATGTCGGTCTCGATGAACCCGGGGGCCACGCAGTTCACAGTGATGCTGCGGCTGCCCAGTTCACGCGCCAGCGCGCGCGTCATGCCGGCCACGCCGGCTTTTGCAGCAGCATAGTTGGCCTGGCCTGGATTGCCCGATGCACCGACCACGCTGGTGATGCTGATGATGCGTCCGAAGCGCTGCTTCATCATGGGGCGGATGGCAGCCCGGCTCACGCGAAAGACCGCCTTGAGGTTGGTGTCCAGCACCGCATCCCAGTCATCGTCCTTCATGCGCATGGCCAGGGTGTCGCGCGTGATGCCGGCATTGTTCACCAGCACGTGCAGGCCGCCCTGCTGCTTGACGATGGCATCGATGGTGGCCTCGATGGCCGCACCGTCGTTCACATTGAGATTGACACCCTTGGAGCCCGGGTAGGCCGCCAGCGCCGCAGAGATGCGCGCAGCGCCATCGTCGGTGGTGGCCGTGCCGACCACCTGGTAGCCGCGCACCGCCAGCTCCAGCGCGATCGCCGCGCCAATGCCGCGCGACGCGCCGGTGACCAGCGCCACCTGGGCGGGTTGTTGAACAGAATCCGTCATGCCAGCAACTCCCGTGCTTCGGCCAGCGAGGCCGCGTCAAATACTGCGGCACCGACCAGCTCGGGGTCGATGCGCTTGGTCAGGCCGGCCAGCACCTTGCCGGGGCCACACTCCACGATGTGCGTCACGCCGCGCGCCTTGAGCGCCTGCACGCATTCCACCCAGCGCACGGCACCAAAGGCCTGGCGCACCAGCGCATCGCGGATCGCGTCGGCATCGCTGTGCACCGCCACATCCACGTTGTTGACCACGGGAATGGCGGGTGCCGCCAGCGCCACGCTGGCCAGCGCCTCGCGCAGCTTGTCGGCTGCGGGCTTCATCAGGCTCGAATGAAAAGGCGCCGACACCGGCAGCAGCAGCGCGCGTTTGGCACCAGCCGCCTTGAGCACCTCGCAGGCCTTGTCCACGGCCGCCTTGGTACCGGCGATCACGGTCTGGATGGGGTCGTTGAAATTCACGGCCTCCACCACCTCGGCACTGCCGGGGCCGAACGCAGCCACCGCCTCGGCGCAACCGGCGATGACCCTGGAAGCCTCCATGCCCAGGATGGCGGCCATGGCGCCAGTCCCCACAGGCACGGCCTCCTGCATCGCGGCAGCACGCAGGCGCACCAGGGGCGCCGCCTGCGACAGCGTCAGCACACCCGCAGCAACCAGCGCGGAGTATTCACCCAGCGAGTGCCCGGCCAGCGCGACGGGCGCAGCGCCCCCCTCGGCACGCCACACACGCCACGCCGCCACACCGGCGGCCAGCATCACCGGCTGGGTGTTGGTGGTCAGGGCCAACGCCTCCTTGGGGCCTTCCTTGATCAGGAGGGCAATATCTTCACCCAGGGCATCCGAGGCCTCGCGCAGGGTCTCGGCCACCGCGGGGTGATCACCCCAGCCGTCGAGCATGCCGACCGACTGCGAGCCCTGCCCGGGAAAAACAAATGCAAATGACTTCATGCCAGCACAGATAGAAGAAAGGAATCGGGTACTGCAGGCCGCGCGCAGGCGGCAGGCTACAGCTTCAGGAGCACGGCGCCCCAGGTGAATCCACCGCCAACGCCTTCGAGCAGCAGCGTTTCACCCTTCTTGACCTGCCCGCTGCGCACCCCGTGGTCGAGCGCCAGCGGAATGGAGGCCGCCGATGTATTGCCATGCTGGTCCACCGTGACCACCACCTTGTCCATCGGCAGCTTGAGCTTGCGGGCCGTGCCCTGCATGATGCGGATGTTGGCCTGGTGGGGAATCAGCCAGTCCACATCGGCCTCGGTCAGGCCGGCCTTGGCCAGCACGGCGTGGGCCGCCTTTTCAAGCACCCCCACGGCCAGCCGGAACACGGCCTGGCCATCCATCTTGAGCACGGGATCGCCGAGCACCTGGCCACCCGAGACATTGCCCGGCACGCACAGGATGCCGACATGCTTGCCATCGGCATGCAGGTCGCTCGACAGGATGCCCGGCGTGTCGGACGCCTCCAGCACCACGGCCCCGGCGCCATCACCGAACAGCACGCAGGTGGTACGGTCCTTGAAATCCAGGATGCGGCTGAACACCTCGGCGCCGATCACCAGGGCGCGGTTGGCAGCGCCGGTCTGGATCATGGCATCGGCCACCGACAGCGCATAGACGAAGCCGCTGCACACAGCCTGCACATCGAAGGCCGGGCAGCCATTGGCACCCAGCTTGTTCTGCAGAATGCAGGCGACCGAAGGAAACACCATGTCCGGCGTGGACGTGGCGACGATGATCAGATCGATGTCCTTCGCTTCCAGGCCCGCGGCCGAGAGGGCATTGCGGGCCGCTTCCAGACCGAGGTCGCTGGCCGCCACGTCGGGGGCCGCAAAATGCCGCGCCCGGATTCCCGTGCGCTCGACGATCCACTCGTCCGAGGTTTCGATGCCATCGCGGGCCAGCTCGGCCACCAGGTCGGCATTCGTGAGCCGGCGCGGTGGCAGGTAGCTGCCAGTGCCGGTGATGCGGGAATAGCGTCTCATTAATGTGTCGTCGCCGCTGCAGGCCGGGGCTGGGCATCGGCAGGGGCCAGGAGCGGCGCTGCGTGCGCAATCCGGGCCCGGACACGGTCGAGCAGGTTGTTGCGGGCTGCATCATACGCCCGGTTCAGCGCCTGCTCGAAGGCCATGGCGTCGGCCGAGCCGTGGCTCTTGAACACCAGTCCGCGCAACCCGAGCAAGGCGGCGCCGTTGTAGCGCCGGTAATCCATGCGGGCCATGAGCGCTTTTAGCACCGGATAAGCGATGATGGCAGCAGCTTTGGTGAAGATGTTCTTGGAAAACTCATTCTTGAGCCCACCAATCACCATGGCCGCAACCCCCTCGCTGGCCTTGAGCGCCACGTTGCCGACAAATCCGTCACAGACCACGATGTCCACCGTGCCCTTGAAGATGTCATTGCCTTCGACGTTTCCGTAAAAGTTGAGATCACCCGCTTCGGCCGCAGATCGCAGCAGTTCACCCGCTTTTTTGATAACTTCGCTGCCTTTGATGATCTCCTCACCAATATTGAGCAAGCCAACGGTCGGCTCCCCGCCATCATCGCGCAGGGCCGACACCAGGGCCGAGCCCATGACCGCAAACTGCAGCAGGTGCTCAGCCGAGCAGTCCACATTCGCCCCCAGGTCCAGCACCGTGGTGGCGCGCCCCTGGTTGTTGGGCAGTTGGGTGGCAATCGCGGGCCGGTCGATACCGTCCAGGGTCTTGAGCAGGTAACGTGCAATGGCCATCAAGGCGCCGGTGTTGCCAGCCGAAACCGCTGCCGCTGCCGTGCCATCCTTGACCTGCTGGATGGCCACACGCATGGAAGAGTCTTTTTTACGGCGCAGGGCCACCTCGACGGGATCGTCCATGGCCACCACTTCGGTGGCGGGGACGATGGTGGCGCGGTCGTGGGAAAAATCGTGCAGACTGTCCGCCAGGCCGACCAGCAGCAAGCGGGCATCCGGGTGATTGCCAAGGAACTGACGGCACGCCGCGAGCGTGACGCGGGGGCCGTGATCGCCCCCCATGCAGTCAACAGCCAGTGTGATCATGGGCGACTTGTCCGGCCAACAGCGCGGGCCGGAAGATGGATACAACGGTCAAAACAAAGGCCCGCGCTACAAACTCAGTAGCAACGGGCCTTTGAGGGGTACTGAAGATCAGGCTTCAGACTTGTTCTTGAGCACCTGGCGGCCACGGTAGAAACCGTTGGGGCTGATGTGGTGGCGCAGATGGGTTTCGCCGGTGGTAGGTTCCACAGCAATGCCCGGCACATTCAGGGCATTGTGCGAACGGTGCATACCGCGCTTGGAAGGGGACTTTTTGTTTTGCTGAACGGCCATGATGGCTCCTGGTCTTAAATAGGTTGGTAAATACGCGATGGGCCCATAGAAGACACGAGGGGATTCGCGCGAAGCCCTCGATTATAGCCCAAATGGATTCAGTGCTTGTGGCTGTCTTTTTTGAGGCCTGCCAGCGCCGCAAATGGATTGGGCTTGTCCGCGTTCGCTTCCTCGAAGTCGTCGTCCGACGATGCCAGCGGCACGGCCGTAGGGCACTCGTCGTGCTTGGGCACCACGGGCAGCGCCATCAGCAGCTCGTCCTCGATCAACTCGTGCAGGTCGAACTCGCGGCTCATGGCCAGCAGGTCTTCTTCGCTCTCGTCGTCGAGGGCCTCGGCCGTGGCCTCGTCGGCCACGAAACGGAAGGCGCGGTCCACCTCCAGCGGCACGTCCACGGGCGTGAGGCAGCGCTGGCATTGCATCGGGAAGGCGGCACGCACCTTGAGCACCAGCCACACCTGGCTGGCACCACCGAGCGCCGTGCGCACTTCTCCCTGTGCCTGCCAGTCCACCAGCAGGTCGGGATGCAGGCCCCGGGCCTCCTGGGCCAGGCGCTCATACTTCAAAAGGGAATCATGGCCGGCCAGGCGCGCGCCAGCCAAAGCAAACGCCTTGACGTCGAGCCGGTCCACTGAGAATTCCTTGGTCATGGCGGCAGTGTAAGAGAATCAGCGAATGCATCAATCCCCCGCCCTGCAACGCCCTGTGGTATTGGGCTCCACCTCGCGCTACCGGCGCGAACTGCTGTCCCGCCTGAACCTGCCTTTCGAAGTCGCCTCGCCCGAGGTCGACGAGACCCCCGCCCCCGGGGAAGCCCCACGCGATCTGGCCCTGCGCCTGGCCCTGGCCAAGGCCCGGGCCGTGGCACGCCTTCATCCCGAGGCCGTGGTCATCGGTTCCGACCAGGTGGCGGACCTGGCGGGCCAGCCCCTGGGCAAGCCTGGCACCCATGAGCGCGCCGTGCAGCAACTGCGCCAGATGCGCGGGCAGACCGTGATTTTCCAGACCGCCGTGGCCACCGTGTGCCAGGCCAACGGCTTCGAGCAGGTGGACATCGCCCCCGTGGAAGTGCGCTTTCGCGATCTGTCGGACGAGGAGATCGAACGCTACCTGCGCGCCGAACAGCCCTACGACTGCGCCGGCAGCGCCAAGAGCGAGGGCCTGGGCATCGCCCTGCTCGACGCCATCCACAGCGATGACCCCACAGCCCTCATCGGCCTGCCGCTGATCCGCACCTGCCGCATGCTGCGCGCCGCCGGGGTGGTCCTGCCATGAGCACGCGCCCCGCCACACCCGTGGACGCGCCCGCCCATGCCGCCGCCAGCGGCACGCTGTACCTGGTGCCCGCCCCGCTCGATTTCGGCTGCGACGTGGAGATCCCACTGCAGGAGGCCCTGCCCGCCGGCACCATGCAGCAGGCGGCGCAGCTCACCCACTGGGTCTGCGAGAACGCCAAGAGCACCCGTGCCTACCTGAAGCGCATCGATGCCCTGCACCCCTTGGCCGCCCCCCTGCAGCAGCAGCAGATCACCGAATTGCCGCGCGAGGTGCACAAGAAAGGCGACCACGGCGACAAGGGCTCGGCCCATTTCGACGCCAAACCCCTGCTGGCGCCCGCCCTCGCCGGCCATGCCATGGGCCTGGTCAGCGAGGCGGGCATGCCGGCCGTGGCCGACCCGGGCTCGTCCGTGGTGCGCGCCGCACACGACCTGGGTATCCCCGTCGTGCCGCTGGTGGGCCCGGTCTCGCTGCTGCTGGCCCTGGCCGCCAGCGGCCTCAACGGCCAGAGTTTCGCCTTTGCCGGCTACCTGCCGCAGGACGGACAGGAGCGCACGCAGCGCATCCGCGAACTCGAGTCCCTGGCACTCAAGACCGGCCAGACCCAGCTCTTCATCGAGACGCCCTACCGCAACCCCGCGCTGTGGCAGGCCCTGGTACAGACCCTGCAGCCCCACACCCGCCTGGCCCTGGCCAGCGGGCTGACCCTGCCCGACGCGCAGATCCGCAGCCAGCTCGTGCGCCAGTGGCGCGCCCAGCCCCTGGCACCCGGCAACCGCACGCCCATGGTGTTCGCCCTGGGCCGCTGATCCCTCCTTCACGCCATGCAACGCCTGCCCGCCCTCCTGCTTCTGGCCCTGGGCACCTGCGCCACGGGCGCAAACGCCATCATCCGCTGCGAATTCAACGGCAAGCCGGTCAACCCCAACAATGGTGCCGAAACCGCCGGCCTGACCGGCCTGCTGCGCTGCCGCGACGAGAACACCGGCCTGCTGCAGCGCGAGCAGGAGCTCAAGGACGGCAAGTACCTGGGCAAGGAACGCTTTTTCGACCGGGAGGGCAAGCTGCTGCGTGAGCGCAGCGTGAACGAGCGCGGCAACAGCCAGGGCCGCGTGGCCGAGTTCTGGCCCAACGGGCAGCTCAAGCGCGAGGAATTCGCCGAGAACGGCAGCACCGCCGGGGTGGTGCGCCGCTTCGATGCCAATGGCCGGCCCGAGCGCCTGTCCTTCCACACCGGCGGGCAGGAGCAGTTCGTCATCGAATACAACGCCGCCGGCCAGCCCACGCGCCTGCAGTGCCCGCGCACCAGCGTCCTGCCCGAAGACCGCAAGCTTTGCGGCTTCGAGGGCGCCGCCGACACCCCGCTGTTCACCAGCGCGGGTGCCAAGACTGGCCAGGTGCGCTACGACCAGGGCCGGCTGCTGCTGTCCACCGAATGGACGGGCGAGGGCCTGGTCGCGCAGCAGATGCTCTTCGAGGAAGGCCGGCGCGTGCACCGCAGCTTTTTCACCGAGGGCGGCAAGAGCGTGCTGCGCGAGGAGCGCATCTTCCTGCCCGACGAACAGCGCTTTCTGCGCGACACCCGTGGGCCACTGCACAGTCTGCGCCGCTTCGGCAGCACCGGCCAGTTGACCGAGCAGCACAGCTATGCCGACGGACGCGAGGTGCTGCTGGAGCGCTGGTACCTGAACGGGGCGGCGCGCGAGCGCTCGACCATGACCGGCACCGGCGAGGCCGCCCGCATCCAGCGCGAACTGCGCGACGACGAGGGCCGGCTCACGCGCAAGGAAACACTCACCGAACAGCAGCAGCGCACCGGCGTGCAGCAACTGTTCTACCCCAATGGCCGCCTGGCCCAGGAAGACCGCTACACCGCGCCCGACGCCCGGGGCCGCACCCGGCTGGAGGCGCGCAAGCAGTGGGATGACTCGGGCAAGCTGCTGGCCGACGACACCATCCTCGAAGACGGCTCACGCCAGCGCAAGGCTGGCGGACGGGACTCCTGATCAGCGCAGCTGCGGCCCGGCAGACATCACGGCCTTGGCCGCGCCGATGCCCATGGCCGCGCCGAAGCGCTTGGCCAGGCGTTCGGCCACATTGTCACGGCGGGTGTAGTCGATGATCTCCTCGGCCTTGACCACTTCGCGCGCCACGAAGTCGAGGTTGCCGAGCTTGTCGGCCAGGCCCATCTCCACGGCCTGCTGGCCGGTCCAGAACAGGCCGCTGAAGGTCTCTGGCGTGGTCTTGAGCCGATCGCCCCGGCCCGCCTTCACCACGGCGATGAACTGCTGGTGGATCTGGTTGAGCATGGCCTGCGCATACTCGCGCTGCTTTTCGGTCTGGGGACTGAAGGGATCGAGGAAGCCCTTGTTCTCGCCCGCGGTGAGCAGGCGGCGCTCCACACCGAGCTTTTCCATGATGCCGGTGAAGCCGAAGCCATCCATCAGCACGCCGATGCTGCCCACGATGCTGGCCTTGTCCACGAAGATCTCGTCGGCCGCTGCCGCAATGTAATAGGCAGCCGAGGCGCAGGTCTCCTCGACCACGGCATACACCGGCTTGTTGTACTTGGCCTTCAGGCGCACGATCTCGTCATTGATGATGCCGGCCTGCACCGGGCTGCCGCCCGGCGAGTTGATCAGCAGCACCACGGCCTGGGAGCCCTCGTCCTCGAAGGCGCTGCGCATGGCCGCCACCACGAACTCGGCACTGGCCTCGGCCCCCGAGGCGATCTCGCCCTTGACGTCCACCACCGCCGTGTGCGGCGTGCTCTTGCTGGCGCCCGTCGATGCCTGGCGCATGGCCCCCCAGGCCAGCGCGACGATCAGGAACAGCCATGCGAAGCGGAAAAAGATCTTCCAGCGCCGGGCCGAGCGCTGCTCGCTGAGCGCCGCAAAGGCCAGCTTCTCCAGCGTGGCACGCTCCCAGCCGGGCTCCTGCGCCGCCGCGCGGGCGCCGGACGGGGCGGCCGATTGCGACCACAGGTCCTGCGAAGGGGGAAAATTCTTGTCGGAACCCGGGGTTCCGGGCTGTTGCGGATCGGTCATTTCAGGCCTTTTGAGACACCGTGCACCCCGGGCAGGCAGGGGTGCAGAAAAACAGGGGCATGCCCGTTCGGATCATCATGCTCTAGAACACGACGGGCTGGAGGTTGTAGGCAGTATGCCAGTGCACCACACCGTCGGACTCCGAGAGGGTGATCTTCACCAGGCCGCCCCGGCAGGGCCCGCCCGCACACTGGCCCGTGTCGGGCAGGTAGGCGGCGCCATGCGTGGCGCACAGCAGCCAGTTGCCGGAATCGTCGAAAAAACGGTCCGGCTGGTAGTCCATCTCCATCGCCACGTGCGTGCAGCGGTTGAGGTAGGCGTGCGGCGCCCCGCGGTAGCGGATGGCGAAGGCGCGGCAGGTCTGGCCGGCGTAGGTCACATCGAACGGCACCGCAAGGCCGCCGTCCGCCAGGTCGGCGCTGTTGCACAGGGCGATGGGGGCGGATTCGGTGGTGCTCATGGCAGGACAGCAGTGGCGCGGGGGCGCAGATCAGCCATTGGCCCGCAGCCAGTCATGCAACTCGCGCACGGAATGCGCCACGGCCAGCGGCTGCAGCACATGGAAGGCATCGGGCTCATGGGCGCCATAGCTCACCCCCACGCTGGCACAGCCGGCGTTCAGCGCCATCTGCAGGTCGTGCGTGGTGTCGCCGATCATCAGCACGCGCTCGGGCAGCACATCGAACTCGGCCATCAGCTCCTGCAGCATCAGCGGGTGGGGCTTGCCGGCTGTCTGGTCGGCCGTGCGCGAACCGTCGAATACGCCCTTGAGGTCCTTGGAGTGCAGCACGTCGTCCAGCCCGCGCCTGCTCTTGCCCGTGGCCACCGTGAGCAGGTGCCCGGCGTCGCGCAGGTCGGCCAGCATGGGCAGCACGCCCTCGAACAGGCTCAGGTCGTCCTGGTGCTGCAGGTAGTGGAAACGGTAGCGGTTGCCCAGCTCGGGGTATTTCTCGGGCGGCACGTCGGGCGCTGCATGGGCCAGCGCCTGCATCAGCGCCATGCCGATCACGTACGAAGCGGCCTTGTCCGTGGGCACGGTGCCGCCCACGTCCTTCACGGCCGCCTGGATGCAGCGCACGATGATCTGCGTGGAATCGAACAGGGTGCCATCCCAGTCAAAGGCGATCAGGTCGAAGCGGCGGGGACGGGACGTGGGGCGCATGGAGGAAGGCACTCAGGCAGAAGGGACAAAATCGGCCAGTTCGGGCGGCAGTTCGGCGTTGAGCGCCACGCGCTCGCCACTGGCCGGGTGGTTGAACTGTAACCTCCAGGCGTGCAGGAACATGCGCCGCATGCCCAGCTTCTGCAAGCGTTTGTTCAGCTCGAAATCACCGTACTTGTCGTCACCCACGATGGCGTGCCCCTGGCTGGCCAGGTGCACGCGGATCTGGTGCGTGCGACCGGTCTTGATGGTCACCTCCAGCAAGGTCATGGCCGGCAGGCCCTGCTCCTGGCGCGCCGGCACCTTCTGGCGCACCTTGACCAGGGTGATGGAGCGCATGCCATCGGGGTCGTCGGCCGTGGTCACGCGCACCCGGCGCTCGCCATCGGCCTGCAAATACTTGTGCAGCGGCAGGTCGATGACCTTGTTGCTGGCAGCCCACACGCCCGTGACCAGGGCCAGGTAGGTCTTGCCGGTTTCGCGCTCGCGGAACTGGTCCTGCAGGTGCGTGAGCGCCGAGCGCTTCTTGGCCACCAGCAGGATCCCCGAGGTGTCCCGGTCCAGCCGGTGCACCAGTTCCAGAAATTTCGCGGCCGGCCGCGCCTGGCGCAACTGCTCGATGACGCCGAAGCTGACCCCGCTGCCGCCATGCACGGCCACGCCTGCGGGCTTGTCGAGCGCGATCACATGCTCGTCCTCGAGCAGGATGGGAAATTCGCGCGCGGGCGCCGGGCGCTCGGCCTTCTCGGCCACCTTCTCGGAGACACGCACGGGCGGCAGGCGCACCTGGTCGCCCGCCTCCACCCGGGTGTCGGCGCTGGCGCGGCCCTTGTTGATGCGCACCTCGCCGCTGCGGATGATGCGGTAGACATGCGTCTTGGGCACGCCCTTGAGATGCCGTATCAAAAAGTTATCGAGGCGCTGGCCCGCCGAGTCCTCGTCGACCTCGACGAGCCGGGCGGCTGGCGGGTTGGAAGCCGGGGCGGGACCGGACGGCGGTTTGCCCCCTATAATGTGTTTCACCTGCGCGTTGCTGTGTAAGTGGTTGATTTGTCTGGAGTTTAGTCCACACGACCGCCACACGGGCGCAGGCCGGTCGATGCCAGCGGGTGTCGCCCACGCAGATTGCAGGCCAGATGCTTGCAATGGCCTGGGCGCCAGCCGGCGGGCTGACAGATTGAAACACTGATACGGAATCCCCCAAGCTGGCAGATGCGCCCCACCAGGGCAAGGTCTGCCAGCGGATCGAAGCGAGCATGTGGTTGTTGATGGCCTGGATTGTGACCTTGTGGCGGTGGCGCATGCCCCTGGCCATGCGCGCGCAATGGCAAGGGCCTGTGGCATCCACCCGGCAAGCGCAACCAGCCGCCTTGTTCGTGGCAAAACTGCGCCTCTCCCACTCGCCCCCTTCCACGCGCCCCTGCCTTTTGCTGCCGCGCTAACGCGCGGCAGGCTTTCGGCATCCCCGGCAATTCCCTTCGTTTCGACGCGTCAGTCCAGGCATTCACGGCTCCTGTAGAGCTTGTTCAATGGTTTGGAACTGCGGGTGGCAGCCCGCTGCAGCACTGATGGCTGCGCCGCTGCCCACCGCGAAACACAAGAAGGAATCGCATCATGAAGCGGATGCTCATCAACGCCACGCAGCCCGAAGAACGGCGCCTGGCCATCGTCGACGGACAAAAGCTCCTCGACTACGAGATCGAGATCGAGGGGCGCGAGCAGCGCAAGGGCAACATCTACAAGGCCGTCGTCACGCGCGTCGAGCCTTCGCTGGAAGCCTGCTTCGTCGACTACGGCGAAGACCGCCACGGCTTCCTGCCGTTCAAGGAAATCTCGCGCAGCTATTTCGCCCCTGGCGTCTCCCCCAGCCAGGCACGCATCAATGAAGTGATCCGCGAAGGCCAGGAACTGCTGGTCCAGGTCGAAAAGGAAGAGCGCGGCAACAAGGGCGCAGCCCTGACCACCTTCGTCTCGCTGGCCGGCCGCTATGTGGTGCTGATGCCCAACAACCCTCGTGGCGGTGGCGTCTCGCGCCGCATCGAGGGCGAGGACCGCGCCGAGCTCAAGGAGGCGATGGACCAGCTGGAATACCCCAACGGCATGTCCATCATCGCGCGCACCGCCGGCATCGGCCGCACCGCGCCCGAGCTGCAGTGGGACCTGAACTACCTGCTCAAGCTGTGGAACGCCATCGACGGCGCCGCCAAGGGCGGCAAGGGCGCCTTCCTGATCTACCAGGAATCGAGCCTCGTCATCCGCGCGATCCGCGACTACTTCAACAACGACATCGGTGACATCCTCATCGATACCGACGACATCTACGAACAGGCGCAGCAGTTCATGGCGCACGTGATGCCCGAGCATGCCGCCCGCGTGAAGCGCTACCGCGACGACGCCGCCCTGTTCAGCCGCTTCCAGATCGAGCACCAGATCGAATCGGCCTATGCACGCACCGTGCAACTGCCCTCGGGCGGCGCCATCGTGATCGACCACACCGAAGCGCTGGTCAGCGTGGACGTGAACTCGGCCCGCGCCATCAAGGGCGGCGACATCGAGGAAACCGCCACCCGCACCAACCTGGAAGCCGCCGACGAAGTGGCCCGCCAGATGCGCCTGCGCGACCTGGGCGGCCTGATCGTGATCGACTTCATCGACATGGAGGAGAGCAAGAACCGCCGCGAAGTGGAAAACCGCCTGCGCGACGCGCTGCGCCAGGACCGCGCCCGCGTGCAGTTCGGCACCATCAGCAAGTTCGGCCTCATGGAAATGAGCCGCCAGCGCCTGAAGCCCGCGCTGTCCGAAGGCTCGTCCATCCCCTGCCCGCGCTGCGGTGGCTCGGGCCACATCCGCGACACCGAGTCCTCGGCGCTGCAGATCCTGCGCATCATCCAGGAAGAGTCGATGAAGGACAACACGGCCGCCGTGCACTGCCAGGTGCCGGTGGAAGTGGCCTCGTTCCTGCTGAACGAAAAGCGCACCGAGATCGCCAAGATCGAGCTCAAGCAGCGCGTGGCCGTGCTGATGGTTCCCAACAAGACGCTGGAAACCCCCAACTACCGCCTGGAACGCCTCAAGCACGACGACCCGCGCCTGGACCACATCGAAGCAAGCTACAAGCTCGCCGAGGAAGTGGAAGACCCCACGGCCGTGACGCGCCGCTCGCAGGAGCCCACCAACAAGCAGACCCCGGTGATCAAGGGCGTGCTGCCCGACGCACCGGCCCCGCAGGTCGAGCCCCGCCCCGAAGGCACGGCCCGCCCCGCACGCGCCGGCCAGGGCCAGCGCCCCGCAGGCACACCAGCCGCCGCTGCCCCCACGCCCGCACCGGCACCTGCTGCAGCTGCCCCGGCCGCGCCGCAGGAGCAAGGCATCCTGGCCTTCATCAAGGGCTTCTTCGGCTTCGGCGACAAGCCAGCAGCACCGGCCCCGGTGGCAACCCCTGCCGCCGCGCCCGCACCTGCCGCGGCAGAAACCACCGCCCGTGAACCCCGCCGTGATGGCCGCGGTGAAAGCCGTGGCGGACGCCGCAGCAACCGCGACGCGCCTGGCCGCAGCGATGGCCAGCGCGAAGGCGGCGGCCGTGACGGTGGCAACCGCGATGGCGCCGCAGAAGGCCGTGGCCGCCGCGGTGAGCGCTCGGCCGAAGGCCGCGCACCGCGCGATGCCGAGGGCCAGGGCAACCGCCCACCCCGCGAAGGCGGCGAACGCCGTCCCGAGGGTGAAGGCCGCGAGGGCCGTGAAGGACGCGGCGGCCGCAATGGCCGTGGTCGCAACGACGGCGAAAGCCGCAACCAGGCCAACGGCGCTGCGCTGAATGGCGAGCAGGCCGCTGCAGTTGCCGGCGCCCAGGTGGAAGGCCCGATCGGCAGTGGCGCCGACGCCGCCGCCGGCCAGCCCCCCCGTGGCGAACGCGGCCCCCGCCGCGAGCGCGGCGACGGCTCCGGCCGCCGTGAACGTGGCGAGCGCGGTGAGCGCGCCCCCCGCAATGCCGAGGGCGCTGAACAGGCGGCACCGGCCGGCGACTTCGCCGATACCTCGCCGCTGGCGTTGCTGCCCGACCTGGACCTGACCGGCAACGAGTCGGCCAACGCCGCTGCGGGCAGTGAAGAGCAACGCCGTGAGCGCCGCTCGCGCGACCGCTACGGCCGCGACCGCCGCGAACGTGGCGAGCGCGGTCCGCGCGACAATGCCGAGGGCGCAGCCGCACCGGCACCGGCAGCAGCCCCACTGCTGGACTTCGATACCTCGGCGGTCCCAGCCCCCGCGGCCGAGCCCCAGGACGATGCACCACGCCGCAGCTACTTCAGCGCCCCCGCCGAAGCCGCAGCACCCGTGGCAGCGCCCGTGCAGGAAAGCACCCCTGCCCCGGTTGCAGCGGCACCCGTCGCCCCTGCACCAGTGGCACAGGCACCTGCCCCTGTGGCAGCACCCGTGGCTGCCCCTGTGACAGCGCCTGTGGCCGCCCCGGCGCCCGCTGTCGCCGCACCGGTGGCGGCAGCCCCGGCCCCCGCAGCCGGCCTGCCCCGTGTGCAGGCATTCACCCTGCCGCTCGGCGAGCTGCAGCAGGTTGCCGAGTCGTCGGGCCTGCAGTGGGTGAACTCCGATGCCGCAAAGATCGCCGCCGTGCAGGCTGCGATCGCAGCAGAGCCCAAGCCCATCCACGTGCCGCGCGAGCGTCCACCCGTGGTGGTGGTCGACGAGGGCCCGCTGGTGCTGGTGGAAACCCGCCGCGACCTCTCGGCGATGAAGCTGCCTTTCGAGCAGCCACCGGCCGCCTGATGCGGTGAGTGCACAAGAAGGCGGCCTCGGCCGCCTTTTTGCTTTTCGGGCCCCCCTTTGCGCAGGCGCATGGCCGATGCCGGTATCCTTGCGGCCACGCCCGCCGGTGCCCCACTTTCCTTTTGTTCGACCTCGACGAACCACCACGCCACCATGCTGTTCCTGCTGTCCCCCGCCAAGTCGCTGGACTACGAAACCCCGCTGCCACCCGACCTGCCGCACACACTGCCGCAGTTCGTGCCGCAATCCAAGGACCTGATCAAGGTGCTGCGCGAGAAGTCGCACCAGGACATCGCCACGCTGATGTCGCTGAGCGACCCGCTTGCCGCACTGAACGTGGCGCGCTACCAGGCCTGGAAGCCGCGCTTTACCGACACCAACTCGCGCCAGGCCCTGCTGGCCTTCAATGGCGACGTCTACGAAGGCCTGGACGCGCGCACGCTGGGCAGCGAAGACCTGCAATGGGCACAGGACCATGTCTGCATCCTGAGCGGCCTGTACGGCCTGCTGCGCCCGCTGGACCGGATGCAGCCCTACCGCCTGGAGATGGGCACGCGCCTGGCCACCGAGGCCGGCAGTAACCTCTACCAGTTCTGGGGCGACCGCATCGCCAGGCACCTGAATACCCGGCTGCGCGCCGACACCACGCCGGTGGTGGTGAACCTCGCCTCGCAGGAGTACTTCAAGGCCGTGGACACCAAGGCCCTCAAGGCGCGCGTGGTCGAGTGCGTTTTCGAGGACTGGAAGGGTGGCACCTACAAGATCATCAGCTTCCATGCCAAGCGCGCGCGCGGGCTGATGGCGCGCTACGCCGTGACCCAGCGCATCGCCACCCCGCACGGCCTCCAGGGCTTTGGCCTGGAAGGCTACACTTTTGCTCCCGCTGCCTCCCAACCCGAGCGCCTGGTGTTCCGGCGCAAGACCAACGTGTGAGATCTGCCATGGCATCGTCTTCCGAACAGTCGCCGTCCACCACCAGCACCGCCGCTGCGGCACGCCAGGCCATCACGCCCGAGCTGCGCCGCTGGATCGTCGAACAGGCCGAGGCCGGCTTTGCCGCGCCCGTGGTGCTGCAATCCATGCGCGATGCCGGCTGGAACGAGGACGTGGCCGCCGAGGCCCTGGAAATCACGCTGCAGGACCACCTCAACGCACTGGCCGAGCAACAGGGCCAACCGCCCGCCGTGAAGGTGCCCGAGCCCCTGCTGGACGAATCGCCGGCCCAGATCGACGCTGGCGACCGCGCGGTGAACATCCTGCTGGCCATCGCCAAGCCGCGCATCGTGGTGTTCGGCAACCTGCTCTCTGCCGAGGAATGCGACGCCCTGATCGCCGCGGCCACGCCCCGCATGGCACGCTCGCTCACGGTCGCGACCAAGACCGGCGGCGAGGAGGTCAACGACGACCGCACCAGCGACGGCATGTTCTTTCAGCGCGGCGAGAACCCGGTGGTGCAGCGCATCGAGGAGCGCATCGCCCGGCTGCTGGACTGGCCCATCGAGAACGGCGAGGGCCTGCAGGTGCTGCACTACCGCCCCGGGGCCGAGTACAAGCCGCACTACGACTATTTCGACCCGGGCGAGCCGGGCACGCCCACCATCTTGAAGCGCGGCGGGCAGCGTGTGGGCACACTGGTGATGTACCTCAACACGCCCGAAAAGGGCGGCGGCACCACATTCCCCGACGTGCACGTCGAAGTGGCTCCCCAGCGCGGCAATGCCGTGTTCTTCAGCTACGAGCGCGCCCACCCTGCGACCCGCACGCTGCATGGCGGCGCACCGGTGATTGCCGGCGAGAAATGGATCGCCACCAAGTGGCTGCGCGAGCGCGAATTCAAGTAAGGCGGCACCACCGCCCAGCCAACCAGGGAAGCACCCGCCATGAACGACAACACCCCCGAGCAATCCCAGCTGGGCAAGGCCTCCGCCTATGTGGACCAGTACGACGCCTCGCTGCTGTTCCCCATCCCGCGCGCCGGCAAGCGCGCCGAGATCGGCATCACCGCAGCCCCGCCCTTCTTCGGCGCGGACCTGTGGACGGCCTTCGAGCTGTCCTGGCTCAACCAGCGCGGCAAGCCGCAGGTGGCCCTGGTGCACATCACCATCCCCTGCGAGACGCCGAACATCGTCGAGAGCAAGTCCTTCAAGCTCTACCTGAACAGCTTCAACAACACGCGCTTTGCCGATCCATCCGAGGTGCAGGCGCGCATCCGCACCGATGTGAGCGAGGCCGCCTGGCGCGGTGCCGAGCACCCGGCCACAGTGGGCGTGCGGCTGCTGCTGCCCGAGATGTTCGACCGGGAACCGGTGCACGAGCTCGACGGCCTGAGCCTGGACCGCCTGGACGTGGAGTGCACCCACTACCAGCCCGCGCCACACCTGCTGCACGCCGTGCATGACGAGCCCGCCGTCACCGAAGTGCTCACCAGCAACCTGCTCAAGAGCAACTGCCTGGTGACCGGCCAGCCCGACTGGGGCAGCGTGCAGATCCGCTACACCGGCGCCCCCATCGACCAGGAAGGGCTGCTGCAGTACCTGGTGAGCTTTCGCAACCACAACGAGTTCCACGAGCAGTGCGTGGAGCGCATCTTCATGGACCTGTGGACACGCTGCAAGCCGCTCAAGCTCACGGTCTACGCGCGCTACACGCGCCGCGGCGGCCTCGATATCAACCCGCTGCGCACCAGCCACCCGCAGGCCCTCCCGGGCAACGTGCGCACCGCACGGCAGTAAACACCTGAGCCGGCGCGACCTCTCAGGTGGTGTTCACGCCCTGAGCCAATCGCATCGCAACTTGTTCAAGCGGTGCGCCCGGGCACGCCAGCCCACGTAGAGGCTGGGCAACAGAGTCCCGGCAAAACACAGGGGCGCAGCCCAGGCGTCACCCAGCGCGCACGTGGGCACCCAGCCCACCCAGCCCATGAGCCAGAGCGTGAGGACCATATCCCACAGGTGGTATTCCAGCGGATGCTCCACCCGGTGGTCCACATGCCATTGCTTGATGCGTTGGAGCTCCTTGAGCGTCATGACCATCTCCCGCCAGAGGAATGATCAATGTAAGTTTGACGTAAGACTTCGTCAAGCCCCCCCGCCCGTCGGCCCTCAGAACAGCGGTCGGGTGTGCGGGTCGGCCTCGCGCACCCGGGGGGCGCGTGGTTCGGGCGGGCCGTCTGGCACCTCGCCCTCGCGCTCCAGCGTGCCCACGCGCACGCCCAGCAAACGCAGCTTGCGGTCAAGCGGCACCCGCTTGAGGCACAGGCCCGCCGTGCGGCGGATGGTGGCCGCGTCCTGGGTGTAGCGGTCCAGCGTCTGGTCGCGCGTGGCGATCCTGAAGTCGTCGTAGCGCAGCTTGATGCCGATGGTCTTGCCGACATAGCCCTTGCGCTGCAAATCGGCCGCCACGCGCTCGCACAGGTCGGTGAAGATGCGGCCGAGCTCGGCCTTGTCGCGCACGGCATGCAGGTCGCGGTCGAAGGTGGTCTCGCGGCTCATGCTCACGGGCTCGCTCTCGGTCACCACAGGGCTGTCGTCGCGGCCCCAGGCCACGCGGTGCATCCAGGCGCCGCTCGATTGGCCGAAGCGTGCGATGAGCCACTGTGGGTCCTGCTCGGCCAGCTCGCCGATGGTCGTGATGCCCAGCGCCGCGAGCTTCTCGCCCGCCTTGGGGCCGATGCCGTTGATCTTGCGCACGTTGAGCGGCCAGATCCTGTCCTTGAGGTCTTCCTCGTGAACGATGGAGATGCCGTTGGGCTTGTTGAACTCGCTGGCCATCTTGGCCAGCAGGCGGTTGGGCGCCACGCCGATGGAGCAGGTCAGGCCCGTCACGTCGAAGATGCTCTTCTGGATCAGCCGCGCCAGCACCCGACCCCCTTCGCGCTGGCCGCCGGGCACGTCGGTGAAGTCGATGTAGACCTCGTCCACCCCGCGGTCCTGCATCACGGGCGCGATCTCGGCGATGGTGCTCTTGAACAGGCGCGAGAAGCGGCGCACCTCGTCGAAATCCACGGGCAGCACGATGGCATGCGGGCACAGTTTGGCGGCCTTCATCATGCCCATGGCCGAGCCCACGCCGAACTGCCGCGCCGCGTAGGTGGCGGTGGTGATGACGCCCCGGCCCACATAGTCCTTGAGCAGGGGAAAGTCGGCCACCGGAATGAAGTGCGGCTCGCGCAGACCCTGGCCATCAGGGCTCTGGTGCAGCAGCTCGTCCACCTTGCGCCGCCCGCCGCCGATGACCACGGCCAGGCCCTTGAGCTGCGGGTAGCGCAGCAACTCGACGGATGCGAAGAAAGCATCCATGTCGAGGTGCGCGATGCGGCGCAGGCGCGGTGCGGAAGGCTCGTCGGGCGGTGGGGAGGTCACGGCCTCCATTGTGCGCAAAAGCGCAGACACCCTGCTGTCAGCCGCCCAGCCGACCGCAGGGTTTGGGCGCGGTATTACTTCTTGGCGAGCGCCGCGTTGCGCAGGCCCTGCAGCGTTCCCGTCGGCGTGATCGCCTCGGGATCGATCAGGCAGTGCAGCACACTGGGCAGGCCGCTGGCACGGGCGCGGGCCAATGCAGGGCCGAACTCCTCGGTGGTAGTGACGCGCTCGCCATGGCCGCCGAAGGCCTGCGCGTAGGCCTTGAAGTCGGGGTTCTTGAGCGCGGTAGCGCTGACGCGGCCCGGGTACTCGCGCTCCTGGTGCATGCGGATGGTGCCGTACATGGCGTTGTCCAGCAGCACCACGATGATGGGCAGGCCGTACTGCACGGCGGTGGCGAACTCCTGGCCATGCATGAGGAAGTCGCCGTCGCCGGCAAAGACCACCACCTCGCGCTGCGGCCACAGGCGCTTGCCGCCCACGCCGGCCGGCAGGCCGTAGCCCATGGAGCCGCTGGTGGGCGCCAGCTGGCTAGCGTAGGTGGTGAAGGGCCAGAAGCGGTGGATCCAGGTGGCGAAGTTGCCCGCGCCGTTGCAGAAGATGGTGTCGGCCGGCAACACCTCCTTGAGGTGCTGCATCACCTGGCCCATCTGCAGGTCGCCGGGGATGCGGATGGGAGCGGTGTCGCTCCAGGCCAGGTATTCGGCGTGTGCGGCCTCGGCATGGGCCGCCCAGGGCACGGCGGCCTTGGGGCGCACCGCAGCCAGCGCGGCGGTGAAGGCCTGCGGGGTGGCATGGATGGCCTGCGCGGGGCGGTACAGCCGGCCCAGTTCGTCGGCGTCGGCATGCACATGCACCAGGGGCTGCACGGGGTTCGGAATGGCGAACAGCTCATAGCCCTGCGAGGGCACCTCGGACAGGCGCCCGCCCAGCACCAGCACCAGGTCCGACGAGCGGATGCGCGCCAGCAGCTTGGGGTTCACGCCCAGGCCCAGGTCGCCGCCATAGCAGGCATGCGTGGCCGGGAACAGCATCTGCCGGCGGAACGAGCAGTACACAGGCAGCGACCAGGCCTGGGCAAAGGCCGTGAACTCGCGCACGGCCTGCTCGGACCAGCGGCTGCCGCCCAGAATGGCCACGGGCTGCTGGGCCTTGCCCAGGCGCTCGGCCAGCTCAGCCATCTGCGCAGCGCCGGGGTGGGTTTCGGTCACCTGGTAGGGCAGCGCGTCGGCCACCGTGGCGGCCTCGGTCAGCATGTCCTCGGGCAGGGCCACCACCACCGGGCCGGGCCGGCCCGAGGTGGCGACGTGGAAGGCGCGCGAGATGAGCTCGGGCACGCGGGCCGGGTCGTCGATCTGCACCACCCACTTGGCCATGGTGCCGAACACGGCACCGTAGTCCAGCTCCTGAAAAGCCTCGCGCCCCAGCGCCCCGCGCGCCACCTGGCCTACGAACAGGATCATGGGCGTGGAGTCCTGGTGCGCGATGTGCACGCCGGCCGAGGCATTGGTGGCCCCGGGCCCGCGCGTGACGAAGCAGATGCCCGGCTGGCCGGTGAGCTTGCCCTGAGCCTCGGCCATCATGGCGGCGCCGCCCTCCTGGCGGCAGACGGTAACGGCAATGTCGGCGTCGTGCAGCGCATCCAGCACGGCCAGGTAGCTTTCACCGGGCACGCAGAACAGCTGCTTGACGCCATGGGTGATGAGCTGCTGGACCAGGATCTGGCCGCCCGTGCGGCTGGCGGCGTTGCTGGAGGAGGAAGGCGTGGTCATGTCAAGGGTCCGAAACGAAAGAAACAGAAGAAAGAAGTCACAGGGGCATCAGCGCAGCGCCTCGCAGGCACGGCGGATGCGCGCGCAGGCTTCCTGCAGGTCGGCCATGGACGCAGCGTACGAGATACGGAAGTACGGCGCCAGCCCCAGCACGCTGCCGGGGACCACGGCCACATGGAACTCGCGCAGCAGGTAGTCGCAGAAATCCGCATCGCTGCGCAGCGTGGCGCCACCCGGCGTGGTGCGGCCTAGCACGCCTTCGCAACTGGCAAAGGTGTAGAACGCCCCTTCAGGCACGCGGCAGCGCAGCCCCGGCGAGGCGTTGAGCGCGGCCACCACCAGGTCGCGCCGCGCCTGGAATTCGCGGCAGCGCTCGGCCACGATGTCCTGCGGCCCGGTGAGCGCCGCCACGGCCGCCGCCTGGCTGATGGACGAGGCGCACGAGGTAGCCTGGCTCTGCACCACGGCCATGGCCGCGATCAATGCGCGCGGGCCCGCGCCGTAGCCGATGCGCCAGCCCGTCATGGCATACGACTTGGAGACGCCGTTCACGGTGAGCGTGCGCTCGCGCAGCGCAGGCATCACCGCCGCGGGGGTGGCGAAGGCGTGGCCGTCGTACAGGATGTGCTCGTAGATGTCGTCCGCCAGCACCCAGACCTGCGGGTGGTGCAGCACCACCTCCAGGATGGGCTGGAGCTGCTCGGCGCTGTAGGCCGTGCCGCTGGGGTTGGAGGGGGAGTTGATGAACACCCAGCGCGTGCGCGGCGTGATCGCGGCGTCGAGTTGTTCGGCCGTGATGCGAAAGCCATTGGCCTCGCTACACGGCACCACCACCGGCACGCCGCCCGCGATCAGCACCATGTCGGCGTACGAGGTCCAGTACGGCGCGGGCAGGATCACCTCGTCGCCGGGGTTCAGGCTGGCCATCAGCGCGTTGTAGATGACCTGCTTGGCACCCGCTCCCACCGTGATCTCGTGGGTGGCGAACTCCAGCCCGTTGTCATGGCGGAACTTGCGCTGGATGGCGGCCTTGAGCTCGGGCGTGCCGTCCAGCACGGTGTAGTGGGTCTCACCCCGCGCCATGGCCTGCTGCGCGGCCTCCTGGATGTGCAGGGGCGTGTCGAAGTCCGGCTCGCCCAGGCCCAGCACGATCACGGGCTGGCCCTGGCGCTTGAGCTCGTTGGCGGCCTGGGTGATGCGCACGATGTCCGACACGCCGATGGCGCTGATGCGGTCGGCCGCGCGAAAGGCCGTGGCGGGGATGGCGGCGTTCATTGCTGGTAGGTCTCCAGGGGCTTGTCGTTGGGGGCGGCGAACAGCTGGCGCAGCGTGGTGCCCAGCGGCAGGCTCAGACCCAGGTTCTTGGGCGGGATGGGGCTGACGAACCACTTGGTGTAGATCTTCTCCATCTCGCCGCTCTGCATGAGCTTGGTGAGCACGCCGTCCACGGCGGCCTTGAAGCTCGGGTCGTCCTTGCGGAACAGCAGCGCGATCGGCTCGGCGCCCAGCGGCTCACCCACGATGCGGTAGGCCGAGGGGTCCTTGGAATTGGCGATCATCCCGGCCAGCAGGTTGTCGTCGAGCACGAAGGCATCGGCACGGCCCGATTCGAGCAGCAGAAAGCTTTCGTGGTGGTCCTTGCCCAGCACGGTCTTGATGGGCGCACCGCCCAGGGCACGCTCCTGCCTGCGCAGCAGCTGCACGGCCGTGGTGCCGGTGGATGCCGCGATGGTGCGGCCCGCGAGCTGGCTGATGGACTTCAGGTCCGAATCCTTGCGCACCGCCATGCGTACTTCGCTCACATAGGTGGTCACCGCGAAGGCCACCTGCTGCTGGCGCGCGGTGTTGTTGGTGGTGGGGCCGCAGCCGATGTCGAGCGTGCCGTTCTGCACCAGCGGCAGGGTGTTCTGCGCCGTCACGGCCATGTACTCGAGCTTGGCGTCGGGCACGATGTCCTTGAGCACGCGCTCGCACAGCTCGACGTGGTAGCCCACGTATTTTTCATTGGCACCCAGTGCATAGGCCATGGGCGGCGAGGTCTCGCGCACGCCGAGCACGACCTTGCCGCTGGCCTTGATCTTCTCGAGCGTGGTCTGGGCGCTGGCGCCTGCGGCGCACAGCAGCGCTGCCAGTGCCACGGCCATCATCTTGCGGTTGGGGGAAAAAGCCATGTCGTTGTCTCCTCGTTGGTTGTTGTGGATGGCGTTGGGAAAGCAATGCAGGGCGCGCCACACCCACGCGGCGGACCCCAGGTTCAGATGACGTTCTTCTCCAGCAGCGGCCGGTTCTCGGCAATGCGCGTGATGGACAGCGGCGACAGGTCGAGGCTCTGGTAGCTACCCGTGAGCAGCAGCTCGGCCACGCCCCGGCCCACGGCCGGGCACTGCTGCAGGCCGTGGCCCGAGAAGCCGTTGGCGAAGACCAGGTTGTCGCAGTCGGGGGACAGGCCCACGATGGCGTTGTGGTCGAAGGTGTTCATCTCGTAGTAGCCGGCCCAGGCGCCCTGCATGCGCAGCGCCTCGAAGCCGGGGATGCGCTCGGCCAGCGTGGGCCAGACATGTTCCTCGAAGGCGTGGTACTCGGGCTCCAGCGGGGCGAAGTCGGCATCCTGGTCGGCGGGCGGCGCAAAACCGGCAATGAAGCCGCTGCCCTCGGGCCGCAGCCAGATGCCACTGGTGTCGATGAGCAGGGGGCAGCGGGGCAACGGGGCCGGGCTGGACAGGTGGAACACGGTGCGGCGCTTGCCCACCACGGGCAGCGCGATGCCGGCCCAGCCCGCGATGGCAGCGGCCCAGGGGCCACCGGCATTGACCGCATGGCTGCAGGGCAGCGTGGTGCCGCTCTTCAATTGCACCGCGGCCACGTGCTGCACGCCGCCGCTGGTGGCCATGTCCAGGCCCACGGCCTCGTCGGCCACGTAGCGCACGCCCTGGCTCTGCGCCTTCCTGCGCAGCGCGGTGAGCAGCAGGTAGCCGTCGAACCAGCCCTCGCCCGACAGGCCCAGCGAGCCCAGCACCACGTCCTGCAGCGCCAGCCAGGGGAAGCGCGTGGCCAGTTCGTCCGCAGTGAGCAGCGCCACATCGGCGCCATGGCGCCTTTGCAGCCCATGGTTGTCGCGCAGCGTGGCCTCGCCGGCCGCCGTGGCCAGGTACAGGTAGCCGCCCTCGTGCAGGCCGATGCCGGGCACATCGCCGTTGCAGGCCAGCAGCGTGCTCACATTGCGCAGAAAGCCGATGCCATGGGCCGAGATCTGCACGTTGATGTCGGTGGAGAACTGCTGGCGGATGGAACTGGCCGACAGCGCCGAGGAGGCGCGTGCATAGCCCGGGTCGCGCTCCACCACCACGACCTCGCAGCCGGGCTGCTGGCGTGTCAGCTCGTAGGCGATGGCACTGCCGATGACGCCGCCGCCGATGATCACGATGGGCATGGGGTGCTCCTGGGCGTTTGCGTAGCGAACAGCATGGTTAGAAGGTGTGAATGGACCCGGCGTGTCCGAGCAGGCCGCCAAAACGCGTGCGATCTAGGCGCAAAGCACAGCCATAGCTTGGGCTATGGCGAGCATTTGCAACGACGAGCGCGCGCGTTTTGGCGGAATGAGCGGGCATGTCGGGTTCGTTCGCACCTTCTTAGACGTCGAACTTCACGCCCTGCGCGAGCGGCAGGGCGGTGGAGTAGTTGATGGTGTTGGTGGCACGGCGCATGTAGGCCTTCCAGCTGTCGGAGCCGGCCTCTCGGCCACCGCCGGTTTCCTTCTCGCCGCCAAAGGCCCCGCCGATCTCGGCACCGCTCGGGCCGATGTTGACGTTGGCGATGCCGCAGTCGGATCCCGCGGCCGACATGAACTGCTCGGCCTCGCGCACGTTGAGCGTGAAGATCGAGGACGACAGGCCTGCCCCCACGGCGTTGTTCCAGGCGATGGCTTCGTCCAGCGTACGGTAGCGCACCACGTAGAGGATGGGCGCGAAGGTCTCGTGCAGGGCCGGGCCTTCATGCTTTTGCAGTTCCACCAGCGCGGGGCGCACGTAGTAGGCATCGCTGCCGCCCAGGCCCGGTACGCGCTCGCCGCCGTGCACCTTGGCATCCAGGGCACGGGCTTCTTCCAGCGCCTTTTGCATGCCGTCGTAGGCACCGCGGTCGATCAGCGGGCCGACCAGGGTGCCGGCAGCGCGCGGGTCGCCCACCTGCACGTTGCCGTACACCTTGCGCAGTTGGGGCACCAGGGTGTCGTAGATGCTCTCGTGCACGAACAGGCGGCGCAGCGTGGTGCAGCGCTGGCCGGCCGTGCCCATGGCGGCGAAGGCGATGCCGCGCAGGGCCAGGCCCAGGTCCGCCGAGGGCGCGACGATGGCGGCGTTGTTGCCGCCCAGCTCCAGGATGGCGCGCGCGAAGCGGGCCGCCAGGCGCGGGCCGACCGCGCGGCCCATGGCCGTGGAGCCGGTGGCCGAGAGCACGGCCACGCGGGCGTCGTCCACCAGCACCTCGCCGATGCCGCGCTGGCCAATCAAGAGTTCGAGCAGGCCCTCGGGCGCATCGCCGAAGCGGGCCAGGGCGCGCTGGGCGATGGCATGCGTGGCCAGGGCGGTGAGCGGCGTCTTCTCGGACGGCTTCCAGACCACGGAGTCGCCGCAGACCAGGGCCAGGGCCGCATTCCACGACCACACGGCCACGGGGAAATTGAAGGCCGAGATCACGCCGCACACGCCCAGCGGGTGCCAGGTTTCCATCATGCGGTGGCCGGGGCGCTCGGTGGCGATGGTCAGGCCATAGAGCTGGCGCGACAGGCCGACGGCAAAGTCGCAGATGTCGATCATCTCCTGCACCTCGCCCAAGCCTTCGGGCGGGATCTTGCCGGCCTCGATGGTCACGAGCAGGCCCAGGTCGTCCTTGGCGGCGCGCAGCTCTTCGCCGAGCAGGCGCACCAGTTCGCCACGGCGCGGTGCCGGCACATTGCGCCAGGCCTGGAACGCGGCCTGCGCGCGCGCGATGGCGGCAGTGGCGTCGGCCGGCGAGACCTCGTGCACGGCGCCGATGGCCTCGCCGGTGATGGGCGAACGCACCGACAGGCCGCCACCTGTGTAGGCGGCACGCGGCACGCCCAGGCGCTGCAGCAGCGCATCGGCGTCGGTCACGAGGGAAGCAGAGGCGGAGGTATCGGACATGGCGGCGTTGGATAGAAGGGGTTCAGCAATGCCCCCAATATCGCCCAATCGCCATCTGCCGGATAGCAAAAAATTGGAACAACTTGATTCGCAAATAGAATCAACTCTCTTCAATACCCGGGCCATTTTGGGGAATGGATAGGCACCAGCGCAGTGCGCCAGGGTGTAAACCCTGAGAATCATTCTCCTCACGCATGAACAGCCATGTTCCGCAAGACCTTCCTGCCCCCTGTGGCCGACCTGCTCGCCTTCGAGGCGGCCGCGCGCCACACCAGCGTCTCGCGCGCAGCCGAAGAGCTGCACCTGACGCAAAGCGCCGTCTCGCGCCAGATACGCCAGCTGGAGGAGCAACTGGGCATGGCCCTGTTCCACCGCGTGCGCCAGCGCGTGGTGCTGACCGATGCCGGGCGCGTCTACGCGGCCGACGTGCGCGCCCTGCTGCAGCAGCTGTCGGCCGCCACGCAAAAGGCCATGGCCTTTTCGAGCGCGGGCGGGCTGCTCAACCTGGCCGTGCTGCCCACGCTTGGCACACGCTGGCTGATACCGCGGCTGCCGGGCTTCATGGCGCTGTACCCCGATGCCACGGTGAATTTCTCGGCGCGCTCCGAGCCCTTCGACTTTGCGCAGGAGCCCATGGACGCGGCCATCCACTTCGGCGCGCCGCACTGGGCCGGCGCCGTCTGCGAGTACCTGATGCACGAGCAGGTGTTGCCCGTGTGCAGCCCGCACTACCGTGCCCAGCAGGGCCTGCGCACGCCCGCCGATCTGGCCGGTGCCGTGCTGCTGCAGCAGAACACCCGACCCACGCAATGGACCGAATGGTTCGAGCGCATAGGCGCCCCCACCCCGCAGGCGCTGCGCGGCCCGCGCTATGAGCAGTTCTCGATGATCGCGCAGGCGGCGGTGTCAGGCCTGGGCGCTGCGCTGCTGCCGCGCTTTCTGATCGAAGGCGAACTCGCTTCGGGGGCCCTGGTGGCCCTGTCCACCGAGGTGCTCACCAGTAGCGAGGCCTACTACCTCGTATACCCCGAGGCGCGCGCGCAGACGCCACTGGTCAAGGCCTTCAGGGATTGGCTACTCGCGCAGTGCGCGGGCATCGCGACGGCCGCCCGCCCCAGCCTATAGATGGCTGTGCGCGTAGGTGTGGATGGCCTCACCGAGAAACGCCACCATGCGCGGGTGGTAGGCATTGTGAAAAGCCTTCATGTCGGGGTTGTCGGCATAGAACAGCGCCGTGCCGATATAGGCCTCGCGTGACGGCACATAGAAGCGCGACGCAATGGCATGGTGCCGTGCCATGAGGGACTGGATGGCCGGCGAAGAGGGCTCGGCGCTGTCGATCAGCGGCGCCAGTTCCTCATAGAAGCGCTGGAAGTCCTGGTGCGCCCGGGCCTTGTCGACATGGGCCCACTGGTGGGTGGCCGCCAGCGAGGCGGCCTGCTCTGCGCCCTGCGCATCGCGTCATTGCTGGAGGTAATCGGGACTTGCGTTCTGCAATGTAGTCATGGGTGCGGCATTCGGCCGAGGCTGTGTGAAAACCCAACCCTAAACCGCTGCCCAAAACTAAAATAACGGCACCCGATTCAAGCGAGGTGC